>DATKSW010000030.1:0-303099 GCA_035531435.1 Steroidobacteraceae bacterium
ACTTTCGTGACGTGACGGGCGGTGTGTACAAGGCCCGGGAACGTATTCACCGCGACGTTGCTGATTCGCGATTACTAGCGACTCCGACTTCATGGGGTCGAGTTGCAGACCCCAATCCGAACTGAGACCGGCTTTTTGAGATTCGCTCCACCTTGCGGTCTCGCAGCCCTCTGTACCGGCCATTGTAGCATGTTTGCAGCCCAAGATATAAGGGGCATGAGGACTTGACGTCATCCCCACCTTCCTCCGAGTTGACCCCGGCAGTCTCCTATGAGTTCCCGGCATTATCCGCTGGCAACATAGAACGAGGGTTGCGCTCGTTGCGGGACTTAACCCAACATCTCACGACACGAGCTGACGACAGCCATGCACCACCTGTGCAGGGCCCTTACGGACACCGTGTCTCCACGGCTTTTCCCTGCATGTCAAACCTTGGTAAGGTTCTTCGCGTTGCGTCGAATTAAGCAACATGCTCCGCCGCTTGTGCGGGCCCCCGTCAATTCCTTTGAGTTTTAGCCTTGCGGCCGTACTCCCCAGGCGGGGCACTTAATGCGTTAGCTGCGGCACGGAACCCGTCGATAGGGTCCCACACCTAGTGCCCAACGTTTACGGCGTGGACTACCAGGGTATCTACACTCCTGTTACTTCTCCCATTTCCAGCCATTCGTAGCTGTTCCTGGAATACTGACCAAGCCCACATATGGGCTTGGCGGACCACCCATTTCTGGTGATCTCTCGCTGTTACCAACGAGGTCGGACTATGTCATATCCCTTGCTCTGGTGAACAAGGGCCCAGCGTACAGTCTCTACGGGGTTCGTTCTCTCCTCGGTACGAGCTTATAACGCAACTCTGGCAATATGTGTGGTCCTATCTTCGACCGAAGCGATCCAACATCGGAGGCGGCTATATAGATAATCCACTTTCCCTTGTTGGCCCTGGTTCTCGGTTGAATCCTGAACCGCTCTGCCATTGTCGCTACCAGACGCTCCACCTCTAATAACTCAAAATTATGAGTCTGGAGGTTCAACCCGGCATAGTCTGCGCCCCCGTCATCCATGAACCAGATGGCCATGGATAAGGGCGTCAGCCATTGTGCAACCTCGATCGGGACGACCTTGCGTCGCCCTCGGTAGAACCGGTTGTGCCACTCAGAGAACAACGGGCTGGTGCGTGTCGCAAATTGCACCGCCGGGTACAGACGGTTCCCGAGTCGCTGATCGAACTCGTGGAGCGGCATCGTGACGAAATCACGAAACGCCTCTCGTTTCAGTTCGACCAGGCTCCTCTGGGCAAACTGATGCTTGACATGAAGACGATGAAATCGTCCATGTTGCGCCAAGCACCCATCACCCAGGAGAGTCCCAACCAGTATTTGTTGCTGCCGACTTGTTAGTACTTTTGGAGTCGAATGAACTTCCCTCGGCGTTATCCTTGCCACACCTCAATCGTATGAATGGGGTGTGACAGTCGGACTTTCACCGATACAGCTGGTTTAGTCATCGACATTACTGTCGAAGAGGACAAGATATTTATCCTGTTCGCTCCCCACGCTTTCGCTCCTCAGCGTCAGTTCCGGCCCAGACCACCGCCTTCGCCACCGGTGTTCCTCCTGATATCTGCGCATTTCACCGCTACACCAGGAATTCCGTGATCCCCTACCGGACTCTAGCCATTGCAGTATCGAGTGGCGGCTCCAGGTTGAGCCTGGAGGTTTTACACCCGACTTGCAAAGCCGCCTACGAGCTCTTTACGCCCAATGATTCCGGACAACGCTCGCCCCCTACGTATTACCGCGGCTGCTGGCACGTAGTTGGCCGGGGCTTCTTCTGCAGGTACCGTCATCATCGTCCCTGCTGAAAGAGGTTTACAACCCAGAAGGCCTTCGTCCCTCACGCGGCGTTGCTGCGTCAGGCTTTCGCCCATTGCGCAAGATTCCCTACTGCTGCCTCCCGTAGGAGTCTGGGCCGTGTCTCAGTCCCAGTGTGGCTGGTCGTCCTCTCAGACCAGCTACGGATTGTCGCCTTGGTAGGCCATTACCCCACCAACTAGCTAATCCGACTTTGGCTCATCCAATAGCGCGAGGTCTTACGAGCCCCCGCTTTCCCTTTACAGACGTATGCGGTATTAGCCAATCTTTCGACTGGTTATTCCCCACTACTGGGAAGATTCCAAAGCATTACTCACCCGTTCGCCGCTCGTCAGCATGTATTGCTACACCTGTTACCGCTCGACTTGCATGTGTTAGGCACGCCGCCAGCGTTCAATCTGAGCCAGGATCAAACTCTTCAGTTAAATACACTTGACTGAAGCAATCACGATCCCAAACTCTCACTTGTTCACGAATGAACAACTGGTCGTTCGGTACTCGTATCAATTGCACCAAAGGCGCTTGTTGACGCGAGTCCCCACACAAATTACCTGTCCAAATTTTTAAAGAATTACCCGCGACGACGAAGGCCTCGGGGAAAGACTTTCAAGTATAGCCGACATTCGGGGTCCGTCAATGGCCGAAAAGTCCCGAAAATCAACCTTTTACTTGGAAGGGCGCGCAGTATAGCCCCCACTCGGGCGCTGTCAACCGATAGTCGCCCTTAGTTTTCTGATGCTCGCGGCAAGCGGCTCAAGGGCGCCCTTCACGGTCGCCGTTGCAGACGGATTTTGGCGATCGCGCGCTTGCCGACCGAGACGATATACGCGCTCCCTGCGCTCAATTCATGGCGATGGCTCGCAATTTTCTCGAGATTGACGCGTACCGCACCCTCGTCGATCTTGCGGGAAGCTTCCGAACTGCTGGCCACCAGCTGCAGCTCCTTCAATAGCCACGTCAGCCGTACCGCGGGGCCGTCGATCTGCAGGACTTGCTCCGGCAAATTCTCGGGTACGACGCCGCGCTGGAAGCGCGCCGCGAAGTCTTGTTGCGCGCGCCGCGCTGCGGGCGCTCCGTGAAAGCGCGCCACCAGTTCATCGGCGAGCTCGATTTTGACGTCGCGCGGGTTCTTACCCTGGGAAACGGCCTGCTGCATTGCAGCAATATCGCGCGACGGCCGGAAACTCAACAATTCAAAGTAACGCCACATCAAGGCATCGGAAATCGACATCAATTTTCCGAACATGTCCTCGGGCGCCGCGTCGATCGCGACGTAGTTGCCCAGGGATTTGGACATTTTCTGCGCTCCGTCCAATCCCTCCAGCAAAGGCATCGTCAGGACGACCTGCGGCTCCTGGCCAAAGGCCTCCTGCAGCTGCCGGCCGACCAGCAGATTGAATTTCTGGTCGGTACCGCCGAGTTCGACGTCGGCGCGCAGCGCGACCGAATCATAGCCCTGAACCAGCGGATACAGGAATTCGTGGATCGCGATCGGCTGACCGCCCTTGTAGCGCTTGTGGAAATCGTCGCGTTCCAGCATCCGCGCCACCGTGTGTTTGGCGGCGAGTTCGACGAGTCCGGCCGCGGTCATGGATCCCATCCAGCGCGAATTGAAATCGATGATCGTGCGTTCTTCGTCGAGGATCTTGAAAATCTGCTCCCGGTAGGTGCGCGCGTTGTCCGCGATCTCCTCGGCGCTGAGCCGCGGCCGCGTCGCGTTCTTGCCGGTCGGATCGCCGATCAGGCCGGTGAAATCGCCGATCAGGAAAATGACCTCGTGCCCGTATTGCTGGAACTGGCGTAATTTGTTGATCAACACGGTATGGCCGAGATGCAGGTCCGGCGCGGTGGGATCGAACCCGGCCTTGACGCGCAACGGCGCGCCGCGCGCGATCTTCTTGCGCAGATCCGCCTCGTGGATCACCTCGGCGGCGCCGCGCGCAAATTCCGTCAGCTGTTCATCGACCTGTTTCGCCAATGCGCATTTCCTCTTCGCAGCGATCGGTGCGGCGGCGCGTCAGCGGCCGGCCGTCGGGCCGCGGCACTTTACTTTGCGGCGCGCGCCACGGCTAGCCGCCGCCGACCGCCCACATGCTATCAGGGCGCGTTCGCGGTGGCCGCCGGGTGCGCAACCGGCCGCGGGCGGTGGCGACGCGCGCCATTGACCAGGCAAGGCTTGGCCGCTAGCCTAACCAGCTATTTTGCTCAATGGACCGGTCGTTGCGGCGGCTCTGCCGGGCGGATCCTGGTCGATTTAAAGGAAACCCCGGGAACTCGATGGGCTTTTACGTCGGCCTGATATCCGGAACGAGCATGGATGCGATCGATGCGGTGGCCGTCGATTTCGATGTCCTGCCGCTCAAGGTCGTCGCCGCCGGCGCGTCGGCTTTTGAGGCCCCATTGAAGGGCCGCCTGGCGAATTTGCTCGACACCCCGGATCACGCCGCGCTCGACTTGATCGGCGAGGTCGACGTCGAGCTCGGCCGCGCGTTCGCGCACGCCGCGCTTGCGTTGATGCGCCGCGCCGGCATTGCCGCCGACGATGTCGAGGCGATCGGCTGTCATGGCCAAACTTTGCGACATGGAGTCGACTCGCAGACGCCGTTTACCTGGCAAATAGGCGATCCGAACACGCTCGCGGAACTGACCGGCATAACGGTCGTCGCGGACTTTCGCCGCCGCGATGTCGCCGCGGGCGGCCAGGGCGCGCCGCTGGTGCCGGTGTTCCACGAAATCGCCTTTCGCTGCGCCGAGGAGGATCGGCTGATCGTCAACATCGGCGGCATCGCCAACATCACCGTGCTGCGGCGCGGCGCGCCGCTGCAAGGCTTCGACACGGGGCCCGGCAATCGGCTGATGGACGCGTGGATTGCACGTCACCGGCATCTCGACTACGACCGCGACGGCGAGTTCGCGAGGCAGGGACGCTGCGACGAAGCGCTATTGGCGCATCTCCTGGATGAGCCGTATCTGCGGCTCGCGCCGCCGAAGAGCACCGGCCGGGAGCTGTTCAATTTGCGCTGGCTCGACCTGCGCTTGGCGGCGCACTACGGCGGCGCGCCTGCGCCGCGCGCGGCTGCCGACATTCAGGCCACGTTGCGCGAATTCACGGCCGCGACGATCGCGCAGGCGGTACGCGCCGCTGCACCCGCAGCGGCGGTGTATGTCTGCGGCGGCGGCGCCCACAACGGCGGCCTGATCGCGGCGCTCGCGCGCCGCCTCGCGCCATCGAAAGTCGCGACGACGGCCGCGCTCGGTCTCGACCCGGATTACGTGGAAGCCGCCGCTTTCGCCTGCTTTGCGCGCCGCACGCTCGCCGGACTGCCGTCGAACGCCCCGGCCGTGACCGGCGCAAGCGGCACGCGCATCCTGGGCGCAATCTATCCGCCGGCGAGACGCTGAAACCACGTGAACGACACCGACCTGAGTGCCGCCGATCTTTATATCAATCGCGAACTGTCGCTGCTCGAGTTCAACCAGCGCGTGCTGGAACAGGCGAAGGATCCGCGCATCCCGATCCTCGAAAGAGTTCGATTCCTGTGCATATCCTGCGCGAATCTCGACGAATTCTTCGAAATTCGCGTCGCCAGCCTCAAGGAGTTCGTCGAAGCCGGCGCAGTCCCGCCCGGTGCGGACGGACTCGGCGCAGCCGCGCAGCTGAAAGCGATCAGAGCGCGCGCCTCGCGCCTCGTCGCCGAACAATATCAGCTTCTGAACGAGGTGCTGATGCCCGATCTCAATGACAGCGGCGTCCGCTTCCTGTCGCCGGACAATTGGTCGGATCAGCAGGCGGCGTGGATCGCGGATTATTTCAACCGCGAAGTCGAACCGGTTTTGAGCCCGCTCGCACTCGATCCGGCGAGGCCCTTCCCGAAAATCCTCAACAAGAGCCTGAATTTCGCGGTCGTCGTCGACGGCGAGGACGGCTTTGGACGCAACAGCGGTCTCGCGGTCGTCCAGGCGCCACGTTCCCTGCCGCGGCTCATTCGGCTCCCCGACGGCTTCGGCGGCCGAAATTTCGTCTTTCTGGGCACGATCGTCGAGGCCTTCGTTTCGAATCTTTTCGCCGGCATGCGCGTGCGCGGCTGTTACCAGTTTCGCGTCACGCGCAACAGCGACCTGTTCGTCGAACAGGAGGAAGTCGACGATTTATTGCGGGCCGTCGAGGGCGAACTCGCCTCGCGCCGCTACGGCGACGCCGTGCGCCTCGAGACCGCGCGCGATTGCCCGGAGGAGATCCTCGCGTATCTTTTGGGCCAATTCGCGCTCGGCGCCGACGATCTGTACCGCGTGCCGGGACCGGTCAATTTGAGCCGGCTGGCCGCGGTCTACGATTTGGTCGATACCCCGGAATTGAAATATCCGCCGTTTCTCCCCGGTATCCCCGAACGGCTGCGAGCCGGCGGCGACGTGTTCGCCGCGATCCGCGCTGGCGATATCCTGCTGCACCATCCCTTTCACGGGTTTGCGCCGGTCATCGATTTCATCAAGCAAGCGGCCGCCGATCCGCAGGTTCTCGCCATCAAACAGACGCTCTACCGGACCGGCAGCGAATCGAGCATCGTCGGCGCATTATCCGATGCGGCGCTCGCGGGCAAGGACGTCACCGTGATCGTCGAGCTGCGCGCGCGCTTCGACGAAGAGGCGAATATCGACATCGCGACCAAGCTGCAGGAATCCGGCGCCCACGTGATGTACGGCGTCGTCGGCTTCAAGACGCATGCGAAGCTCGTGATGGTCGTGCGGCGCGAAGGCAGCGTATTGCGCCGGTATTGCCACCTTGGCACAGGCAATTACCACGCAAAGACTGCGCGCCTGTATACCGACTACGGACTGATGACGGCCGATGAATCGATCGGCGAGGACATACATCAAATCTTCATGCAACTGACGGGCCTGACGCGCGCACCGCAGCTGCGCAAATTGCTGCAATCGCCGTTCAGCCTGCATCGGGCGCTGCTCGCGAAAATTGCGCGCGAAGAGCGCCATGCACGCGCCGGCAAGCCTGCGAGAATCATCGCCAAGATCAACGGCCTCACCGAGCCCGCGGTGATCCAGGCCCTGTACCGCGCTTCGCGTGCCGGCGTCGACATCGACCTGATCGTCCGCGGAATCTGTTGTTTGCGCCCGGGTATCGCCGGCGTTTCCGAACGCATCAAAGTGCGCTCGATCGTCGGCCGGTTCCTCGAGCATACGCGCGTCTACTATTTTGAGAACGGCGGCGCGACCGAGATCTATTGCGCCAGCGCGGACTGGATGGACCGCAATTTATTCCGCCGCATCGAGGTCGCGTTTCCGGTCGAATCGCCCGAGTACCGCCGGCGGATCGGCGACGAGTTGCAGTGTTATTTGGCCGACGACATGCAGAGCTGGTGCCTCGACGCCGACGGCCGCTACTCCAGGTCGAACGGCGCCGCCGGAATCTCCGCGCAAAACCGCCTGCTGCATTTGTACGACGAGCGCGCGGCGCTCGCGGATTCCTGAACGCCGGGTCACGAATAAATCAAACGGAAACCGGCTTCCTTCAGATATTGACGCTCCTGTTCCAGATCTTCCAAGGTCAACGGATGATCCTTCATCCAGCGTGACGGCAATTGCAAGTTCAGGTTCCGGCCCTTGGCGCGCAGGACCACGTCCGGCAGCGGTTCCGGGCTGCGGCCGCGGTGCAGCAGCACCGCGAGCCGCAACAGCACGATCAGAAACTCCGCCTGCCGGTCCCAGGGCGGCAGCAGATCCTCGAGCGGCTCCAAGGACAGTTGCCGCCGGTGGCGGTCGACGAGGGCGGCGAGCAGCAATTGTTCTTCGCGCGGGAAGCCGGGCATGTCGGCGTGTTCGAGCAGATAGGCGCTGTGGCGGTGGTACTTCGAGTGCGCAATGTCGAGACCGATCTCGTGCAGACGTCCGGCCCAGCGCAGCGCCAACTCCGCGAGCGGGTCCTCGAGGCTCCAAAGCGCCTCGACTTGCGACAACAGCGCAACCGCCGTGGCCTCCACCCGGTCCGCCTGCGCGCCGTCGACGTGGTAGCGCTTCTCCATCGCGCGCACGGTGCGCAGCCGCGCGTCCTCGTTCGTGAATCGGCCCATCAGATCGTAAAGCAAGCCCTCGCGCATCGCTCCTTCCGCCACACGCATGCGCTCCAGCCCCAGGTTCTCGACGATCTCGACGAGGATTGCGAGCCCGCTCGGGAATACCGGAGCACGTTCGGCATCGACGTCGAGCAGATCGAGCTCATCGACGTGCCCGGCGGCGATCACCCGTTCGGCCAATTTCTTCAAATTCGCGAGGGTGATTCGCGGCTCATCGGGGTAGAGGCGGCGCAGTACGTCGGCGATCACGCGCACCGTGCCGGAGCTGCCGAAAGCGTCCAGCCAGCCGAGCTTGCAGTAGGCGCTGCGTACCGGCTCGAGCTCGAGACGCACCGCCGTGCGCGCCCGCTCGAATCGTTTCTCGGAAATTCTGCCGTCGTCGAAATGCAGTACGCTCAAGCCGACGCACCCCACCGACAGACTTTCGAGCAACAGCGGATTGAAGCCCTCGCCGATCACGAGCTCGGTGGAACCGCCGCCGATGTCGATGACCAGGCGCTTGTCCGTACTCATCGGGCTGGTGTGCGCAACACCCGAGTAGATCAGGCGGGCTTCCTCCAATCCCGAGATGATCTCTATCGGGTGGCCGAGAGCCGCCCTGGCGCGTTCCAGGAACCAGCGTTTGCGGCGCGCGCGGCGCAATGCATTGGTGCCGACGACGCGCACGCTGTCGGCATGCATCGCGCGCAGGCGCTCACCGAAGCGCTCGAGGCAGCGCAGCGCCCGATCGGTGGCGTCGTCGTCCAGCCGCCCGCTCTCGCCAAGTCCGGCGGCGAGACGCACCATCTCGCGCAAGCGGTCGAGAATGACCAGCTGGCCGTGCGAATGGCGCGCCACGACCATGTGAAAGCTGTTGGAACCGAGATCGACGGCGGCGAGCACATCGGGCACGATGCGGGCGCTGCCCATCTAGGCGACCGGCATTCCTAGGCGGCGAAGGAGGATCCGCAGCCGCAGGTTGTCTTGGCGTTCGGGTTGCGGATGACGAATTGCGCGCCCTGCAGGTCTTCTTTGTAGTCGATCTCCGCACCCATCAGATATTGAGCGCTCATCGGGTCGACGAGCAGCTGCACCCCGCGGTTTTCGACGCAGAAGTCGCCCTCCTCGATGTTTTCATCGAAGGTAAAGCCGTACTGGAAGCCCGAGCAGCCGCCCCCGGAGACGAATACCCGCAACTTCAGTTGCGGATTGGCTTCCTCGCGGATCAATTCGCCCACTTTCCCGGCCGCGGCGTCGGTAAACACCAGTACGTCCGGCGCTGCGGGAATCGCTTGCGCCGCCGATTCAGGGGTTGTGTTCATCCCCACAGTCTACTCGGCACGGGCCCCGCAATCAAAGCGACGATCCCTCGGTCGGGCCTGGTTCGGCCGGTTCCTCGGCCGAATTGCGCCTGTGGATCAATTTTCCGGTGATTTGGGCGCCGATTGCCGTCTCGATGATCTCGTAGCGCACATTGCCGAGCACGCGCGCCTTGGGGCCGAGTTCGACCCGATCGCTGGCGTCGATGTCGCCCTTGACGATGCCGTTGAGGACGATATTCGGCACGCACACCGATCCCTCGATGCAGCCCTGTTCACTGACGATGACGACGGCGCCGCAGCCCGCTTCGGCTTTGACGTTACCGTTTATTTGACCGTCGAGATGCAGGCCGCCGTGAAATTCGACGTCGCCGTTGATGCGGGTCTTGGCGCCGATCAAGGTATGGATCTTCGTCGGCTTATTTTGTCTGCGCTTGAACACCTGGAACGCCTTTCGACGGCGCACCGCCGGTCGCATCCGTTTCCACCGACATGCCGCGCGCCGTCCAGACGAACGCCTGCCGATATCCGTGACCCGTGCCCTTGCCCGCGTGCAGTTCGACTTCGATGCGCGTCGGCGCGAATCCCGGCGGGAACTGCAGTGCCTCGTCGTAATTCTGGAAGTACCGGAACGAGTATGCCAGCCGCGGCTGCCGCGCGGGCGAGACTTGCGCGAAACCGAAGGTCTGCGCTTTGCCTTGCCGCAGGCCGTCGAACGAGAGGAGCGCGTAGCCCGCTACCGTGCCGGCGGGCTTGCCAGTCTGCATGAGCGCGAATTTCAAATGGAATTGACCGGGATTAGGCTCGGGCACGATCTGCATCTGCTGCACTTTGACCCGCACGATCGAACCCGGCTGCACCAGGCCGCGGTAAAAGGCGAGATCCTGAGTCAGGCGGCCGATCTGGCTCTGCATATCGCCGAGATTGTGCTCGACTTGGCCGTAGCCCTCGCGGTCGACGCGGCGCGCGACCTCCGCGGCCGCGAGCTGCGTGTCTAGCCGCGTAATTTCGGTTTGCAAAGCGCGAATGCGGGCGCTCGCGGCGAATTCCCGCCGCAGCGCGGCGACGACGCGATACCCCGCATCGTAACGGCCGAATTCGAACGCCCCGTACAAAATGGCGACGCCGGATGCGATTGCGAAGCCGAACAGCATGGCGTGCCGCCTCGGCGCGTACGTGCGGACGACCAGTTTGCGGAACGATTCCGCCATAACGGCTGATTCCTGCAGAAAGACCCAGCAAGGGTAGGAGACATTACACGAAGGCGGCGCCCTTCTGTCAGACTATCTTACCCGCGCGCCCGGCTGGCGCCGATCGGCGACGGCGCGCGTCGCCGGCGCACGGTTCCCGGGACGCCCACAGCTCTTGAGGTGCAGCCGATGCTCTGGTTGAAAGCCTTCCACGTGATCGCGATGGTGACTTGGTTCGCCGGACTGTTTTATTTGCCGCGCTTGTTCGTCTATCACGCCGAGGCCGGCGATGCGCCGGGCATCGAACGATTCCAGACCATGGAGCGCCGCTTGTTCGTGCTGATGAGCATCGGCGCGTCGGCGACCATCGCGCTCGGTATCATCATGATCGCGGCCGCGCCAATGTACCTGCAAATGGCTTGGCTGCACGTCAAATTGGCGCTGGTGGCGCTACTGATCGCGTACCACTTTTATTGCTACAAACTCATGCGCGATCTCGCCCAGCGGCGCAACGTTCACGGTTCCAAGTGGTACCGGGTGTTCAACGAGATCCCCTCGCTGCTGCTCATTGCAATCGTCGTGCTGGCGGTCGTCAAGCCGTTTTAGGGAACCGTATCGATTTCCGACCACCACTGCGGATAGGGCGGCAAGCCCCCCGGAAACAGGACCTTGCCTAGTTCATGCAGCGCGCGCACATAGACGCGCCGCTTGAAGTAGACGACCTCGCGCACCGGCGTCCAATACTCCGCCCAGCGCCATCGGTCGAACTCCGGCTGCGAGGTGGTATCGAATCGCAGCCGCGCCTCGTCGGCGATCAGCCTCAGCAGGTACCAGCGCTGCTTCTGGCCGATGCAGCGATCGCGCACGTACTGTCGCGGCAGCCGGTATCGCAGCCAGCCGCGCGTCGAGCCGAGAACTTCGACGTCACCGCGTTGCAGACCGATTTCCTCGCGCAATTCCCGGAACAACGCCTCTTCGACCGGTTCGCCGCGGTTGACGCCGCCCTGCGGAAATTGCCAACCGCGGCCGCCGATGCGGCCGCCGAGAAAGACCGCGCCCGGCTCTCGGGTGAGAACAATGCCGACATTGGCGCGAAAGCCGTCTCTATCGATGTAGTCAATCCGGGAATCTACCGACATGGCGCCATTGTTCCACATCCCCCGCCGCCTGTGCTCGCAAGGTTCGGCGGCAGCGCCACTACCCCGTGCCAACCTGTATGCGGTTGCGGCCGAGAGCTTTGGCGCGATACAGCGCGGCATCGGCGTCGGCGAGCAAACGATTCGCCAAGGCCTTCAGGTCGGTCTCGTGCCTGCCGGGCGACAGCGCCGCGACGCCGATCGAGACGGTCAAATTGCGCGCGATCTGCATCGTCAGCTCGAACGGCTCGGCGGCAATCGCCTCGCGTATGCGTTCCGCGAGCGTCGCCGCCTCGCCGGCGCCCGCGTCCGGCAGCAATATCGCCAGTTCGTCGCCGCCGAAGCGCGCCGCGGTGTCCATGCTGCGAATCTGCGAGTCCACCCTATGCGCTATTTCCTTGAGCGCGTTGTCGCCGGCAAGGTGCCCATAGGCGTCGTTGATGCCTTTGAAGCGGTCGATGTCGATCATCAGGCAGGCGACCGTGCCGGCGTGCCGTTGTGCGCGCGCCAGCTCCTCTTTCAGGCGTTGCTGCAGGTAGCGCCGGTTATGCCAGCCGGTCAGAAAATCGGTGATCCCGGCGCGCAGCAACCGCGCCCGATTGATCGCATTTTCGATGCAGACACCGGCGACGGCGCCCAAATGCGCCAGAAAATCGCTGCCGTGGTGGCGCGTGAAGCGTCCCGCATCGCGGCTGCCGAAGCACAGGGCGCCGATGGTTCGATCCTTGCGCGGCAGCGGCACCAGAGCGACGCTCTTCAGGTCGGCCGTCGAGGGAAACAGCAGGTGCTGGTCCGCACCCACATAGGGTCCGAGCCACGGCCTTTGCAAGTTGCTCAACTGCGGAGCCAAGCCGACGAGGGAATCGACGAATTGGACCTGCCTGAATTCCTCCGGCCGGTCGCCGCCCGCAATCAACAAATGCCGGATCTCATGCTGCGGATCGAGCAGCACGACGCTGACGGCATCGAGTCCGTAGGACTCGCGCAATCCCTCGACCATGACGCCGAGCAGCTGCGACAAGCTGTCGGCGCAGAGCAGCATCAGTTCGCGCGACTGCGTGCGCTTCAAGATGGCGGCATTCTGCGCCGCTTCGGCGGTCAACTCGGCGAGGCGCTTCTTCAGCTCCACGGTCGCGTCGCTCGGGGATTCCTCGGACATCGCGTTCACCGCGGGCGGGACGCAGCGCGCACGTCGAGGTAAGCGCGGCCGCGGTTCATCATCGCCGTGAATTCCTCGGGACGGTCGTTCGCCACCGCGGACACCAGCCGCGCCACCGCCTGCTGCAACGCCCGCAGGGACTCACCGCCGTATTCGTTCAAGCTTTGAATCTCGTAATACAGTTCCGGGCTCTCCGAGGCAACCCGGCTCGCCACGTCGAGCTGCGAGTCGAATGTCGTGCTCGAGAGGCGTGCGAGGCGCGGCGCCGCCTCGCCGCTCTCGGCGAGCGCGGTAAAGAAGGCGATGTTCAGCGCGTGCGAGAGGCCGAGAACATAGGCTATCAGGCGATCATGCTCGTCGAGGCCCATGACGACCCTTTCGGCCATCGTCGGCGCGAACAGCGCTTGCGCCTCGCTCAAGGCCTCGCGATGGCCCAAGTCTATGAATATGACGTGCCGGCCGGACAACAATTCCGTGTCCGGCCCGAACATCGGGTGCAAGGAGGTCACCCTGCAGCCGGCGGCCGCCAATGCGGCGAGGCCGGCGCGCAACGGCGTCTTCAGCGACCCCAAGTCGAAGATCAATCCGCGCGGCGCGCGTTTGGCGAGCGCCAGCAACAATTCCGCCGTCGCTCCGAGCGGCGTTGCCAGCACGATCAGATCCTGATCGAGCGCATCGCCATGCCAATCGGCAACGTATTCGAATTCCGGCAGCGGGCCCGCCGGGTCGGCGATGCCGACGCGAAAGCCTTGCGAGGCGAGAAAATCCGCGAACCAACCGCCCATCTTGCCGCGGCCGCCGATCACCAGCGCGCGCTTGCCGCTGCCGTGCGCCTGCGCCGCGACCCGCGCCTGCTCCTGAGTGGCGAGCGAAGACTGAATCAATTGGCGCAGCAGCGATTCGGCGAGATCGGCGGACACGTTGAGTCGTTCCGCGGCGCTGCGCCCCCGTAAGATGACTTCGCGTTCGCGTGCAAAATCGCGCGTCGGCCGGCCGGTGGCGCGTTTGACGGCTGCGACCTGCTCGCTCAATGCCTGGCGGCGGGCGACCAACTCGATCAGGCGCCCGTCCAGTTCGCTCAGCGCGCCGCGTAGTTCGTGCAAATTCATTGGCGAAATGTCCTCGTGGATGCCGATTGCTCTTTTACTGGCCGCGCGCCGGGACCGCAAGCGGCTTAGCCTCGAGGTGACGCGCGCCGGCCGCGCGGCTACCATTTGCCGATGGAGACTCTAACCGACCCGTTGCCCGAAAACCCGTTGAAGGTCGCGGCCGGATGGCTGTCGCAGGCGCAAAGGGACGCTTTGCAGCCGAATCCGCACGCCATGGTCCTCGCGACCGTTGATGCGCTCGGGCAACCGTCGGCACGCGTCGTACTGTGCAAGGACATCGACGCCGACGCCGGTTTGATCCGCTTCTACACGAACTATCTGTCGCGCAAAGGACGCGAACTGCACGCCAATCCGCGTGCCGCCGTCGTGTTTTATTGGGATCACCAGCACCGCCAAGTGCGCGCCGAAGGATGCGTGGAGCCGCTCTCGGATCGGGAGAACGACCTGTATTTTTGCAGCAGGCCTTGGCAGAGCCGCCTCGGCGCATGGGCGAGCCGGCAAAGCGAACCTGTGGAATCGCGCGCCGCCGTGGTCGCGGCCGTGGCCGCCGCCGCTCGGCGCTTCGGCATTGCATACGACGGAACCGGCGGCGCCGAGCCGGCCGAGATCGCCGTGCAGGTGCCGCGGCCGCCGCACTGGGGCGGGTATCGCCTCCTCGTCGACGCGGTCGAGCTATGGGTGGAGGGCGATTATCGGATCCATGACCGTGCGCGCTGGACGCGCAGCGGCGCAGGCGGCGGCGCGGCGTGGACGGCGCAGCGCTTGCAGCCTTAGTGACTTAGTGACTTAGTGACCGGCATCGGCCCCGCCGTCGAGAATCCGCGGGACGCGCGGCATGCCGCCCCGCGGCCGGCGGGCAATTTGTTCCGCAACCTGCGGATTTTCTTCCTGCTGCTCGTGCTGCTCGCCGCCGCCCTCAATGCCTGGGAAGAACGCTATCAAAGCACCCGCTGGATCGATCCGCTGTTCGTCGCGATATATCCGATCGCGGCCGACCGCAGCCCGGTCACCGCACGCTACGTAGCCTCGCTCGACGCCGCGCAATTCCAGCCGATCGACCGGTTCTTCGCCCGGCAGGCACGGCGCTACCACGTCGCGGAACGCACGCCGGTGGAAACCCGGCTAAGGCCGGCGCTCCAGGCGCTTCCCCCCCGGCGGCGGGCGGACGCGGGCATCCTGACAACGATCGTATGGAGTCTGCGGCTGCGTTTTTGGGCGTGGCGCGTCAGCGGACATAGCGGCGAGCCGGAGGACGTGCGCATCTTCGTGCTGTATCGAGATCCGGCGCTGACGCCGGCGGTGCCGCATTCGCTCGGTTTGCAGAAGGGGTTGATCGGCGTCGTCTACGCCTTCGCCACCCCGATGATGGACGGTGCAAACGACGTCATCATCGCGCATGAATTGATGCATACGCTGGGCGCCACCGATAAATACGACCCCGCGGACGATCGACCGCGATTTCCGGACGGCTACGGCGACCCGAACCAGGTGCCGTTATTTCCGCAGAAGAAGGCTGAATTGATGGCCGGACGGCGCATGCTCGCGGCCGACCGCTGGGTCCAGCCTGTGAATCTCGACGAGGTCGTGATCGGCCCCGCCTCCGCCGCCGAAATCCGCTGGCTGCGCTAACGCGGCGCATGAGCCGAAACACCCGTGCGGCGCCGTGCGCTCACCCGCTTGCGCTGTTCACGACGGATCCGCTGCTCGCTGCACGGCGCCGCCGCCGTCGAGCGCGGACAACACCCCATCGTGCAGCAGGCCGTTGCTCGCCAGCACCGAATTTGTCGATAGCGTCAGCGGCTTGCCGTGCAAATCCGTGCAGCGCCCGCCGGCCTCGGCGACGATCGCGGCCGCGGCGGCGATGTCGAGAATATTCACGTCGCTTTCCAGAACGACGTCGATTTTTCCCGCGGCCAGCAAATGATAATGCAGGAAATCGCCGTAGCCGCGAATGCGATCGAGCCGCGCGACCAGGGCGCCGTAGGCGGCCCAGCGCTCGCCGCTCGCCAAGGTCTTCAGATTGCCCGCAGACAGCGCCGCCGAATCGATCGATGCGACGTCGCTGACCTGCACGCGCTTGCCGTTCAAATATGCCCCGCAGCCGCGCTCCGCGTGGGCCACTTCTCCATACACCGGCGCGCTCGAGACGCCCAGCACGATTTCACCGCGGCGCATCAACGCAATCTGCGTCGAGAACATCGGGTACTCGCGCACGAACGCCTTGGTGCCGTCGATCGGGTCCACCAGCCAGAGGAATTCGGCGTCGGTGCCGTGCGCGCCCGTCTCTTCGCCGAAAAATCCATACGCCGGGAAACGCGCCTCGAGTATCCTGCGAATCGCGATTTCGCAGCGCACGTCCGCCTCGGTGACCGGCGACTTGTCCGCTTTGCGCCGCACCTCGAGGTTGCGCTGATAGAGCGAGCGGGCGATCGCCGCGGCCTCCAGCGCCGCATCGAGCGCCGCGCGCATTTCCGGCGAGAAATTCATGGTTTTACTCCGTTTGCAAAACAGGCTCGCAGGCGATTTGCGGCTGCATCGACCGACCCTTGACAGGAGCCTCGCCGGCCGCCTACCGTCGCAGCCCCGAACACGAGCAATCCATGGGTCATCGGCTCAGTAAAATCTATACGCGCACCGGCGATCAGGGAAGCACCGCGCTCGGCGACGGCACCCGCGTCGCCAAGGAAGACCTGCGCGTCGAGGCCTACGGAACGGTCGACGAGGCGAACAGCGCCATCGGCCTCGTGCTCGCGACCGCCGCGCTGCCCGAGGAAGTGCGGCGCTGCCTGACCCGGGTACAGCACGACCTGTTCGACCTTGGCGCCGAGTTGTGCATACCCGGACACCGGCTGATCGGCGCGGCTCATACCTTGCGGCTGGAAGCCGAGCTCGACGCTTTCAACGAAGCCTTGCCGCCGCTGAAAGAGTTCATCTTGCCGGGCGGCGGAGCGGCCGCCGCGGCTTGCCATTTGGCGCGGACGATTTGCCGGCGCGCCGAACGACGCGCCTGGTCGCTCGCGCGAAATCAGGTCGTGGCGGCCGACGCATTGATCTACTTGAACCGCTTGTCGGACCTGCTGTTCGTGGTCGCGCGGGTGCTCGCGCGCCACGAGAGCGGCAGCGAGATCTTGTGGCGTGGGACTCAAGGCGAGGACTGAGGCGGCTTTCTCGCGCACGCCATCGCGACGAGCCGCCGCGCACGCGGCCAATCGAACGCCGGCCCCGGATCCGTCTTGCGCCCCGGCGCGATGTCGCTGTGGCCGACGAGCCGCTGTCGCGTGAGCCCTTTATACGCCGTGCAAAGCGCGGCGACGACGTTCGCCAGCACCAGGTATTGGACGTCTTCGTAAGGCGTGGCGTCGGTCCCTTCGAGTTCGATGCCGACCGAAAAATCGTTGCACGCTTGCCGCCCTTGGTAGCTGGACTCTCCGGCATGCCAGGCGCGATCCGTGAATTTCACGTATTGCGTGATCTCGCCGCCGCGCCTTATCAGCAAATGGGCCGAGACCCGCAAGGCGCTCGCGCCGGCGAAATGCGCATGCTCGCCGGGCGGCAGCGTATTGGTGAACAGCCGATCTATCCACGGTCCACCGAACGTGCCGGGCGGCAAACTGATGCCGTGAATCACGATGAGATCCAATCCGGCGGCCGGCGGCCGCGCGTCGCAATTCGGCGAGGCGAGCTGCGCGACGCCGCGCATTACGCCGCCGACGGCATCGACCTCCAAGCTCGGCAAACGCAAAACGGTCCTGGACAATCACCGCTCCCGGTCGACTACGGCTGCGGTTAGCATATGCGACAATGACCGTGAAAATGAACCCCGACAGCAAACGCGGCGCACCAGCGCCGCCGACCCGCACCGCGGACCTCGCCGCCCGCGATTTGCGGGTCGTCTGGCATCCCTGTACGCAAATGAAGGACCACGAATCGCTGCCGCCGATCGCCATCCGCCGCGGCGCAGGCCCCTGGCTCGAGGATTTCGACGGCAAGCGCTATCTGGATGCGGTGAGTTCCTGGTGGGTCAATTTGTTCGGCCACGCCAATCCCGCGATCGGCGCCGCAGTGCAGGATCAACTGGCGACGCTCGAGCACGTGATCTTCGCCGGATTGACGCACGAGCCGGCGGTGCTCCTCGCCGAGCGCCTGGTGTCGATGGCGCCGCCGGGTCTGACGCGTTGTTTTTTTGCCGATAACGGATCTGCCGCCGTCGAAGTGGCGTTGAAGATGAGCTTCCACTATTGGGCCAATCGAGGCGAGCCGAAAAAGCAGCGCTTCATCGCCCTGGAGAACGGCTATCACGGTGAAACCCTCGGTGCGTTGGCGGTAGGCAATGTCGATCTGTACAAGTCGCTGTACGAGCCGCTGCTGATGGATGTGATCATGGCGCCATCGCCGGATTGCTATCATCGTGAGGCCGGCGAGCCCTGGGAGCAATATTCCCTGCGCCAGTTCGAGGCGATGGAGCGCCTGCTCGAGATGCACGCGCATGAAGTAGCAGCGGTCATCGTCGAGCCGCTGGTGCAGTGCGCGGGCGGCATGCGCATGTACCACCCCGTATACCTGACGCGGCTACGCGAGGCCTGCAGCCGCCATCGCGTCCATTTGATCGCCGATGAAATCGCCGTCGGCTTCGGCCGTACCGGCACGATGTTCGCCTGCGAACAGGCGAATATTTCGCCGGATTTCCTCTGTTTGTCGAAAGGGTTGACGGGCGGCTTCCTGCCGTTATCGGTGGTGCTGACCAACGAGGAGGTTTACGCGGCGTTCTACGGCGAATACACCGCGCTCACCGCCTTCCTGCACTCACACAGCTATACCGGCAACCCGCTCGCCTGCCGGGCAGCCCTGGCGACGCTTGACATTTTCGCGGCCGACGATACCTTGCGCCGCAATCTTGCAAAGGCCGAATATTTGGGACGCCGGGCGCGGCAGTTGCAGCTTCATCCGCACGTCATGGAAGTGCGCCAGTGCGGCATGATCGTCGCCGCGGAACTCGTCAAGAACAAGGGTGCGCGCACGGCCTACCCTTGGCAGGAGCGGCGCGGCCTGACGATTTACCGGCACGCGCTCGCCCGGGGCGTGTTGCTGCGGCCGATCGGCAACGTCGTGTATTTCATGCCGCCGTACGTCGTCGATGCGGGGGAGATGGATTTGATGGTCGACGTCGCGGCCGAGGGCATCGAGCTCGCCACGTGCGGCTGACGCGCCTTTACGTCGATCTCAGCCTCGCAGCGGGCGCCCTCCTCGCGCTGCCCGCGGAGGCGGCGGCGCATGTGGCGCGCGTACTGCGCGGCCGCGGCGGCGATGCCATCGTGCTGTTCAACGGCGACGGCCGGGAATTCGATGCCGTCATCGATACGGTGCGCGGCGCGCGCGTCGAGGTCGCCGTCACCGGCGTACGCAGCGTCGACCGGGAGTCGCCGCTCGCGCTCACCTTACTGCAGTGCGTGCCGCGCGGCGACCGCATGGATTGGATCGTGCAAAAAGCGACCGAGCTCGGTGTGGCGCGGATCGTGCCGCTCGCGAGCGAGCGCAGCCTCGTGCGGCTCGACGGCAAACAAGCGCAATCGAAGGCGGCGCACTGGCGCCGGGTGGCAGCCGGCGCCTGCGAGCAATGCGGCCGCAATCGCCTGCCCGTCGTCGAGTCGCCGCAGCCGCTCGTCGCCTATTTGGGCGCGGCCCTCGCCAGCGGCTCACGCTTGCTGCTCGAGCCGGACGGCGCCCGAGGCGCATGGAGTTGGCGCGGCGGCGCGGCGATCGAAATTGCGATCGGCCCCGAGGGCGGCTTCACGCGCGAAGAGCTGGAGGCATTTCGCATCACCGGCTTCGTGGGAGTGCGGCTCGGACCGCGCATCCTACGCGTAGAGACCGCCGCAATCGCCGCGCTCACTTGGCTGCAAACGCAGTTCGGCGATATGGCGGGCGCAGCTCTCGCGCCGGCCACGACTCCCTGAAGCGCCGCAAGCATCGATCGCGGCGGCTCATCCATGCGGCAGCCGCTCGAAGCGCGCTTGGCGCGCAAGCTCGACGCCGCGCCAAAGATACAGCGCGAGCAAGGGACGCTCGCCCGTGCGCATGGCGTGGGGCTCGTTGCCGCGATGCACGATCGGCGTCCCCGGCTGGCGTCGCCGCCAGACGCCGTCGCCCTGTTGCCAACAGGCCGCTCCGGCGAGCGGCAGATAGAGCTCCGCGGCTTCGTGTCGATGGCGTGGATACGCCGTTTCCGGGGCAAGCAGCAGAAAGCCGCAGGCGAGGCGCTCGCTTGCCAGCGCGCCCCGTAGCCCGATCAATTCCGTCCAGCCGTAATTTTCCAGGAAACCCGCGTCGCACTCCTGTGCCGTATAGGATTGACGCCAGCACAGAAACGGCGCGGCTTGCACCAGTGCCGCTGCAAGCGCCGCGCTGAAAGGCGGCGCATCGGCGGACGCGGCCTGCAGCCAGTGCAGCACCGGTAGGGAATTGGGGCGGACCTCGCGCCAGGCGCCGCTGCTCGCCCCGCCCGCTGCCGGCATCCTCTGAGGGCGCGGCCATGCGCTTAGAAACACGGCGAGTTCCGCTGCCCCCAGCGAGTCGAGCAGGGCGCGCGTGCGCGCGACCAGATCCGCGCCTATGCCCCACGCGTCCACGCGGATACCCCGGTCAGCCGAGAACCGAGGTCTCTTCGGCGATCATCTGCTCGAGGCGCTGCAGATCCGGAATCAGCGGCGTCTCGTTGACCATGCGCACCTGGCAAATGACCGGCGAGCGCTCCGCGAAACTGCGCGAGGGATCCGGCCGGATCACATCGGCGTTGATGCGCACGAGCTGCGGGAACCCTTGGGTGAACATTCCGAAATAGCCCGATTGCAGTTTGCCGTCCGCCGCGTGAAAGACGACGATTCGCGTGCGCCCCGACACGCTCGGCAACGCTTGGCCGAGTGCGCCCTCGAATGAAACGACCGGAATATTCTGGCCGTTCCAGGTCACCAGTCCCGCATACCACGGCGGCGCATTGGTCATTTCCGTCGGCACCTGATAGCCGATGACTTCGGCGACGCAGGCGCGCGGCACGATCAGACGCTCGCCGACGAGCGGCACCAGCAAACTATAAAGCTCTTCGCGCAGCTCGGACACGCGTTGTTCTTTAGCGCGCCGCGGCGCTGCGGCGATTGACCAGCGGTTCGATGGCGTCGAGCAGCTGGCTTTCCTGGTAAGGCTTGCCGAGATAGTCGTCGACGCCGAGCTCGATCGCCCTGGCCCTGTGCTTCTCGCTGACGCGCGAAGTGATCATGACGATCGGGATGTCCTTGAGGCGCGCGTCGTTGCGCACGTGCGCGGCCACCTCGTACCCGTCCATGCGCGGCATTTCTATGTCCAGCAAGATGATGTCCGGCAACTGTTCCTGAAGGATGGATACGGCTTCGACGCCGTCTTTCGCCGTCACCACGCGCATGCCGTTGCGCTCGAGCAGCCGCTGCGTGACGCGCCGTACCGTGATCGAATCATCGACGACCAGCGCGAACGTGCGCCGATCGCGCTGATCCAAGACGGCGGTCTCGGAGGGACGGGACCGCCATTCCGAACGCACCAGCGAGCCCATGTCGAGGATGATGACGATCCGGCCGTCGCCCAATATCGTTGCGCCGGCGATGCCGCGGATCGCCGAAATTTGCGGCCCCAACGACTTGACGACGATCTCGCGGCTGCCGACCAGCTCGTCGGTCACCAGGGCGGTCGAGTGTTCGCCGGCACGAATCAGCGCCACCGACATGGAAACGTCCGTCTCCGGCAGCCGCGTGGCGCCGATGCCGACGAAGGTTCCCAGTTGCTGAAATCGGTATTTTTGGCCGCCGTATTCGAATGGCGGCGCGTCGCGGCCCAAATGGCGGGCGACGATGTTCCTCGGCAGCCGCACGACGCCCTCGACGGTCGCGAGCGGCAGCGCATAGATTTCCTCGGCGACGCGGACGATCAATGCCTGGCTGATCGCCAGCGTGAACGGCAGCCGTATGGTGAAGCGCGAGCCCCTGCCGTGCGTCGACTCTATGTACAAGCCGCCGCCCAGCTTCTTGACCTCAGTGGCGACCACGTCCATGCCGACGCCGCGGCCCGCCGACTGCGTCACTCGTCCGGCGGTGCTGAATCCGGGCTCCAGAATCAGCTGCGTCGCCTCTTCATCGGTGAGCTTGGCCTGCGGGTCGGCGAGTCCCAGGGCAATCGCCTTTTCGCGGATCAGCTTGACGTCGATGCCGGCGCCGTCGTCGGCGACGACGATCACGACTTCGGCGCCGTCGCGCTCGAGACTGATCGAGATGCGGCCGACCTCGGGCTTGCCGAGAGCGGCGCGCCGATCCGGCGTCTCTATTCCATGCACGACTGCGTTGCGCAGCATGTGCTCGAGCGGCGCGACCATGCGCTCGAGCACCTGCCGGTCCAACTCCGCCGACGCGCCCTGCACGGAAAGTTCCGCGCGCTTGAGCGTGTCATTGGCGGCCTGGCGCACCAAGCGGGTCAAACGCTGCACGTGGCGCTGAAACGGCACCATGCGGGTACGCATCAAGCTGTTTTGCAATTCGGTAATCACTCGTGACTGTTGCGTCAACAGGCTCTGCGCCTCGCGCGTCAAGGTCTCGAGCAATCCTTGAATGCTCGCCACGTCGCTGGAGGTCTCGGCCAGTGCGCGCGAAAATTGCTGCAGCGAGGAGTAGCGGTCGAGTTCCAGCGGATCGAAATCGGCCCGCCGCGGATCCGCGTCCTGGTGGCGATGCAGCACCTGCGCCTCGGTCTCGATTTCCAGACCGCGCAGCTGCTCCTTCAGGCGCGTCACCGTGCGCGCGAGTTCAGCCAAGTTGAAGTCGATCGAGTTGACCTGCTGATCGAGACGCGCTCGGAAGATGCTCACTTCGCCGGCGTTGTTCAACATCGTGTCCAGCAGGTCGGCATCGACGCGCGCCATTTCGGCTCGTTCGACGGGCGCACTTTCCCGACCCGGCAGCACCGGTGCGCTCGCTACCTCGATATTCGACAGGCTCTGCTCGCCGCTGAGGCCCAATGCGGGAATATCGGCCGATGCGGCTTCGGCCTCGCGCGGCGCCGAGCGGTCGGTTCCGGCGGGCGCCGTGGCGGCAGGCACCGTGGCGGCGGTAGGCGGCGCGTCCTGTGGCGGCGCGGATGCCGCCGCCGGGGGCGCAGCCGGCGTTTCGCCGGCGCCGAGCGCGCGGATTTGCGCGATCAGTGCAATGGCCGGCGGCGGAAGAGAACCGGCGCTGACCAGATCGCGCATGCGCGCCAGTTCATCGAGACTCGTTTGCAGCACCAGGTAGGCCCGTTCGTTGCCGATCACCGATCCGCCGTCGATCTGAGTCACCAGGGTCTCGAGCTCATGGCTCAGATCGCCCATCGCGGCGATGCCGGCCATGCGCGCGCCGCCCTTCAAGGTATGCAGTTGGCGCTGCAGCTCGGCCACCGGCTCCTTGTTGCTCCTGTTGCCATTCCAGGCGCCGAGCGACGCCTGCGCGCTCTCCAAGAGTTCGGTGGCTTCCTCGCTGTAGATGTTCGCAATTTCGTGATCGAACGCCTGCGCATCGGCGACCGGCGCCGGCCCCGGGGCAAGGACCGCCGCGCCGGCAGTGCCGGCGGCGTGCGCAATTTCTACATCCAGCGCGGCCTGAAGCGATCGAATGCGTTCCAGCAACAGCGGCTGTTCCGCGAAGAAACCCGTCGACTCGTCTATATGCGCAACGACGTTTTCGATCGCCGCAACCGCATCGTCCAGAAGCGCGAGGCCGGCCGCGGACAATCCGCGGTTGTTGTCGAATACCTTGCGCAGATACTCGTTCAAGGGTTCGGTGACGCGAATGCCGTGGCGCGCCTCGGCCATTTTCGAACTGCCGCAGAGCGTGTGCACGGCCCGATATATGCCTTCCGGCAGTTCGTGCGGAGCGAGCTGGCCGCTGCGCTTGCGCAGATATTCGCGGATCGCGGCCAAGTGGCTCGCCGCCTCCTTGCTGTAGATCTCGTGCAGCATCGGGTCCGTAGCCGTGCTGTCCGGCAGCCGGCCGGCAACCGCCGCAGGCGCTTGCGCGCTCGGCGCCTCGGCCGCCACTTGCGCGATTTCTGGCGCGGGTCGATGCACGGCGCTGCGGTCCTCCGGCGCCACGGCGGCGTCGCTGTCACGCGCGCCGGCGCAAGCATGCGCGCGTGCGATGACATCCTCGACCGATGTCTGCAGAGGGCGCCCGGTCTCCAGCTGTTCAATGACCTGCGGCAGGGCAGCGACCGCCGCGCGTATCACCGCCACCGCCGACGGTGTTCGCGTCAGGGTCTTGTCGATGATGCGGTTCAATAAATTCTCGATCGACCACGCCAGTTCGCCGATCAACCGCGCGCCGACCATCCTGCCGCTGCCCTTCAGCGTGTGAAAGCTGCGGCGCATCGTCGCCAGGGCATCGGTGTCCATCGGGTTCTGTTCCCAAAGCGGGAAGCCGCTGCCGATCGACGCCAATTCCTCCTTGGCCTCTTCGATGAACAGTTCCATCAGCTGCGGGTCGAGCGCCTGCGCCTCGCTCGGTGCGGTGTGCGGCAGCGTCGCGGTCGGCGCCGTGCGTTCGATCGCCACCGTGGCCGGAGTATCGAGCTTGACGGTCACCGCCGCATCGGCAGCGCCGGCCAGATCGAGTGTCGGCAGGCGCCGCACGGACTGCTCCGCCAGCGCCTTGACGCAAACCTCGGCATTATCCAGCATGTACCAGGGATCGTTGCGGCCGCTTTGGATGGTCTCCATGTAGTATTCGATGCTGACGATGGCGTCCGCGACTCGTTCCAAACGCAGCAAATCGGCCGTCGGCGCGCCCGGCTGGACGAGCTGGCGCACGTGAACGCCGATCGCATCCATCAATTCGGCGGCCCGGCCCTTGCCGAGCATCAACAAGCCGGCGGTGATCCCGCGCAACAGTTGCGGGACATTGTCGAGGCCTTGCGGCGAGGAATCTCCCGGCTTCAGAACGGCAACCGAAATGGCTTCCTTGATACGCGCCAAATTCACGCTGCACTCCCTGAGCACAGCTTCGCTGACCAGACGGAAATCGAGGTCGCCGGTCTGCTGCGCGTCGGTAGCGGCCACCGCCGCGTCCGGCAAGATCAACCTCAACAGCTGATCGTCCAGATTGTCCTCGACCGACAATAGGACGCCCGCCACCTTGATCAAGGCGTCCTCAGGCGGCGGCTTCCCGGACGACAGCAAGGCGTTGAGGTCGGTGATTTCCTGCTGCACACGCTGACGCAGCTCGCCCAAGCCGAGCACCCCGAGCGTGTCGCTGATCTTCTTCAGTAAATCCAGCTGCGGCGCAAGCTCCTCGCTCTGGCCGCCGCCGCGCCGCACGAAGATATCCAGGACGTCTTTGACCTTCGCGAGATCTTCCTTGATGGCGGCCGCGACCGTGCGCATCAATTTGACGCTGGGCGCGGACAGACTTTCGCGTTCGTGTTCGACCGAATCGTCGACCGGCAGCAGTTCCGCCAACTTGAACGACGCGCGCACCGCGCCGATGCGGCCGCCGCCCGTCGATGAACGGGCGACGTAGTACAGCAGATTGTTCAAAAGATCGACGGGGGGATTTTCGCTGTAGCGCGTTTCGCCGGCATCATACAAGGCCTTGATCTGCCGATCGGCCTGGCCGAGCAGCCGCTTGATCGTCGCGTTCGCCTCCAAGCCGTTCGCACGCAGCGCCTCGAGTACCGCGCCGGTAACCCACCAAAACTGGAAAACGGCTTGCTTGGTCGCGACCTGTTCGAGCTTTTCGGCGACTTTCGCCAGAATTTCCAGGTTCTGTTCGGTACGCTCGCCGCGAATGACGCCGAGCAATCCGACTTGAAATCGCGGGCGCAGCCGCCTCGCCCATAATGCCACCGGGATCGGCGCCTCATCGGACGCCTGCGGCTGCGCAGGTTGGTCGGACTTCAGATTCAGCAGTAACAGCGTCCCCTCGGACAGCAACGGACTGCCGCGCACCGAGCGCAGGTCGTTGAGCAGCGGCAGCAGCACGAGAGCGAGGTCGCGTCCACCCGAGAGCACACGCTCCAGATACGCCGGCAATTGCACCATCGCCCGCATCAGCGCATCGAGGCCGTCCGTTTGGCGCTTCTCGTCGTCGGCGCTTTCCAGCAAATAGCGGGCGACGTGCTCCATCTCCTCGGCGAGCAGAGCGGCGCCGTAGACTTCCACGAGCCGCAGCACGCCGTGGGCCACGTGCAGCTGCTCGGCGCATTTCTCCAACATCTCGCGTTGATCGGGCCGTTCCGCGTAAGCCTCGAGAGAACCGCGCGCATCGCCAAGAGTCGTCGCGAGCTCCTTGGCGACGACGTGCAAAGTCTGCGAGCTGAGGTCGGTCATCATGGGATCGCGGCTCTGCCCGTCACGCGCCGAGGCCGCCGCCAAGCTTGCGCATTTTCCCGGAATCGCCGCCACCGCCGGCCGGGTCCTGCAACGCCGGCAGCCGCGTCGAGCTGGAACTGGCGATGGTCGTCGTGCCGCCGCCGTAATCGGCCAATCTGAACCCGGCTACCGATTTGCGCAGCTGCGCGGCCAACGCCGCGAGCTTGGCGATCGAGGCGGACGTCGCCGAAGAGCCTTCGGCGGTCTGGCTGGAAATCTCGCGCACCACCTGCATGTTCTTTGAAATATTTCCGGACGCCATCGCCTGCTGCCGGGCGCTCGCGGAGATGTTCTGCACCAAGCTCGCAATCTGGTTGGACACCTGCTCGATTTCTTCGAGGGCGGCACCGGCGTTCTCGGCCAGCAGGGCGCCGCCGACGACGTCCGTGGTACTGCGTTCCATCGACACCACCGCCTCGTTGGTATCGGTCTGTATGGTGCGCACCAGAACTTCGATTTGTTTGGTCGCGTTGGCCGCTCGCTCGGCGAGCCTCTGCACCTCGTCGGCCACCACCGCGAAACCGCGTCCGGCTTCGCCGGCCATCGACGCCTGAATCGATGCGTTCAACGCCAGGATGTTCGTCTGTTCCGCGATGTCGTTGATCAACTCGACGATGTTGCCGATTTCCTGCGAACTCTCGCCGAGCCGCTTGATTCGCTTGCTGGTTTCCTGAATGGTTTCGCGGATCGCGTTCATGCCGTCGATCGTACGGCGCACCGCGTCGCCGCCTTTGTGCGCAATATCGACCGAGTGGCGGGCGACGTCCGCGCTGCGCTCGGAGTTGCCCGAAACTTCCTCGATCGAAGCGGCCATTTCGGCCATCGATTCGCTCGCCGCGGATATTTGGCGCGACTGCGCGGAACTCGCCTTGGCCATGTGCGCCGCGGCCGCCTGCGCCTGCTTGGTCGCGCCATCCAGTTGGATCGCGCCGTCGTTGATCGTCGTGACGAGTTCGCGCAGCGCCTCGATCGCATAATTTATCGAATCGGCGATCGCGCCGGTGATATCCTCGCTGACGGTCGCCTGCACGGTCAGGTCGCCGTCCGCCAGGCTCGACAATTCATCGAGCAAGCGCATGATCGCCTCTTGATTGCGCTCGTTGGCGCGCACCCGCGTCTCGACGGCGTGCCGCAGATCCACCGCCTTGCGGTAAACCCACGCGAGCGCCGCCAGCGACAGCAGCGAGAGCGCAAGGCACGCCAATATCCACGGCCGCCACGCGCCGCCGGCGGCGCCCGGCGCCGGCGCGGCCGCGTACTGCGACGCCAGAGCATCTGCCGACGTCCAGAGCGAGCGCAGCGCGGACTGCGCCTTCGATAGCGGCTCGGCCGAACCGATCGCCGCGCGCACCGCGGCGACGAATTGTTGATCGCGCTGTACGAAAGCCTGCAGGCGCCGCGCGGCGCCAGCGCCGGCTGCGGGCGGCACGGCTGCGCCGGTCTCTTCGCCGGATAGCCCGCGCACTACTTGATTGAGGAACTCCAGGCTGTCGGCCAAGCGCTGCGCGGCCGGTGCGGCATCGCCGACGCCGGCGGCGAGACCGCTTAAATCCTGCTGAATCCGCTGCACGGTCAGTTCGAAGCTTCCCAAGTTGCGGCTCATGCCGTTGAGTTTCTGCACGCCGCCGGCGCTCGCCAGATCGCCGAGTTGCGAGAGCAGCTGCGGCGCCAGGCGGCGCGCCTCGAGACTCGACGCGCCGATGGCCGCCACGGACGCGCGAGCCGCAAAGATCGTATTGGCGTACTCGTCGATCGCCCGCCAGTCCGCCTGATGCGCCGCGCCGGCGAGTTCGCCGCGCAGCGCCTTGGCGCGCGCCGTACTGCCGGCGAACGCAGCGAATGCGCTCGCATCTCCGCGCAGCGCGCTTCCGGCCTCGTAAGGCATGCGTTGCAGGACCAGCGCAAGCTGCTCGCCGCTCGCCGCCGGCGGCCGGGAGCCATGCGCGAGCAGCGTCAGCGCGGCGGCGGCGCCGATGCACAACGCGGCGAGCGCCGCCGGCGCCGGCAACAGCCTCGACCACGGGTTCCTATCGTCCGTTTGCATCATTTTGCGGTACCGCCGGCGATCAACTCGCCGCCTGCAAGAAGCTTTGGCTCTCGACGAGACTCTTCAAGCTCAAAACCGGCCAGACCTCGCCGCCACGGCGGAAAGCGCCGGCCAGGTAGCTGTCGCAGCGGATCACCGTCGGCGGCGGGTCGGCGCTGAACTCCCGCTCCGCAAAGCGGCGGAACCCCTGTACCTCGTCGATCATCAAACCGGCGGGAATCTCGCGGTGGTTGACGACGATGATGCGCGTGTTGCGCCCGGATGCGGTGGTGCCGCTTCCCAGGAATTGGCGCAAGTCGATCATCGGCATCAGTTGACCGCGCACGTTCGCCAGTCCCTTGACCCAGCTCTTGGCCCCCGGGATGCGCGTCACGACCGCCGGATAGCCCAACACTTCGCGGGTCTCCTCGCGTGCCACCAGAAAGGCCTCCCCACCCATGCGAAAAGCCACTCCCACCCATTCGCGCCCCGCGCTCGCCTCGGGGGCGGCGCCGGGGCCACTGGCGCGGCTGCGCTTTTCCAGCTCCTTCAGCAGTTCAAACGGGCGATCCCGCAAACTGCGCAGGTTCTGGGCGGGGCCGCCGTCGGCAGCGCTCATACCGCGAGCGCCGCCTGAGCCTTCTCGACCAAGGCCTGCGCCGAAACCGGCTTGACGATGTAATCCACCGCTCCTTGGCGCAGGCCCCACACGCGGTCCGTCTCCTGCCCCTTGGTCGTCACCATGATGATCGGAATCAGGCTGGTCTCCGGATCGTTGATCAACGTCCGGGTGGCCTGGTAGCCGTTCACTCCCGGCATGACGATATCCATGAAAATCAGGTCCGGCTTCATTTCTTTGGCCTTGCGTATGCCTTCCGCGCCGTTTTCGGCGGCGGCGGTCCGGTAGCCGTGCTTCTCCAGGGCCTTTTGCATCACGAACACCTCCGTGGGGGAGTCATCGACAATAAGAATCAATGCCATGCCTGGATTCTCCTGCCACTTACCCACGTGTGTCACTTACCCACGTGCGCCTCGATGGCGCCTAGTAACTCATCCTTCGTGAACGGCTTCGTCAAGTAATGTTCGGAGCCGACGATGCGGCCCCGCGCACGATCGAAAAGGCCATCCTTGCTCGACAACATGATGACCGGGATCTGCTTGAAAACCTTGTTGTGCTTGATCAACGAGCAGGTTTGGTAACCGTCGAGACGCGGCATCATGATGTCGACGAAGACGATGTCCGGCTGGTGGTCGGCGATCTTCGAAAGCGCATCGAACCCGTCGACCGCCGTAAATACCTCGCAGCCCTCTTTGCTCAGAAGAGTTTCCGCGGTGCGGCGGATCGTCTTGCTGTCGTCTATGACCAGCACCTTGAGGCCCGTGAGCTTGGATTTGTCGCCGGCGGTCATGCTGTCCTTGGAAACCCGTATCGATGACTGAAGATTACCGGCGCGTAGCTGCCGGAATATCGTGACTTTTTAACATATCTAGGCAGTCCAAGCCACGGCACGGGGTCGACATTTCGGGGCAAAGAGGTGTAAACGACGGCGGACTGGTTCACAGTTTTTGAAGTAAGCGGAGCGCCCGGGCGCTTGCGCTAGACTGCCAGGCCGTTGCCGCCCCCACCTCTCGAGGATGCCGATGTCTTCCCAAGTTCGCCTTGTCGTCATCATGGACCGGATCGAGAGCATAAAGCCGGCGAAGGACAGTACGCTGGCGATGCTGTTGGCGGCACAGCGGCGCGGCTGGCAGCTCCTGTATGCCGAACAATCGGACCTATGGCTGCGCGACGGCGTCGCGTTCGGGCGTCTCGCGGCGCTGCAGGTGTTCGACGATCCGCAGCGCTGGTTCGAACGCGGGGCCGCGCAGCCTTGCCGTCTGGGCGACTGCGACGTGATTCTGATGCGCAAGGATCCACCGTTCGACATGGAGTACGTCTACACCACCTATATCCTCGATCGGGCCAGGGACCAGGGCGCGGTCGTCGTCAACGATCCCCAGGGCCTTCGCGACATGAACGAAAAGGTCTACACGGCTTGGTTTCCGGAATGCTGCGCGCCGACCCTGATCACCCGCGACATGGGCGATATGGCCGAATTTCTGCGCGAACATGGCAAAGCCGTCTGCAAACCGCCGCACGGCATGGGCGGGCGGTCGATTTTCGTACTGGAAGACGGCGACAAGAACCGCAACGTCGTGTTCGAGACGCTGACCGACTATGGCAATCGCATCGCGGTCATGCAGCGCTATTTGCCGGAAATCGTGACCGCCGGCGATTGCCGCATCATTCTCATCGACGGCGAGCCCGCGCCGTTCGCGCTGAAGCGTCTACCCGCGAGCGGCGACAACCGCGGCAATCTTGCCGCCGGCGCCCGCGCCGAAAGCCGACCGCTCAACGACCGCGACCGCTGGCTGTGCGGCCGGATAGGGCCGAAATTGCGGGATTCTGGCATGATCTTCGTGGGCCTCGACGTCATCGGCGAGTTCGTCACCGAAATCAACGTGACCAGCCCAACCGGGATTCGCGAACTGAACAAAAAACATGGTGTCGACATCGGCGGCGACCTGATGGGCTCGATCGCCAAGATCCTGGGCGCAGCGTGAGCTCAGATTGGCTACAAGCGGGCCTTCCCCCGGCCAACGACCGCATGTTGACGACGCTATTCCTGGCGGTGCTGCTGCATGCGATCGTGATTCTCGGCGTGACCTTCAGCCCGCCCTTCAGCCGCGCGCACGGCCGGCAAACACCTGGGCTCGAGGTTATTCTGGTCGGCGACCGGGGGGCCGCCGTCGCCCATAACCGCAACGCAAAATATCTGGCGCAGCGCAACCAACGCGGGTCCGGCAACACCCTGGCCGCCAAGTCGGCTCTGATACCGAAATCTTCCGTGGCGCCGGCCGACCGCCCCGGCGTCGCCGACGGCGCCGGGCTCGCCTTTCGACAAGCGGGAAGCGGATCGGGCGGCGAGAGCCTGATTGCGACGCGGGGCCCGACGACCAGAATTCTCTATTTTTCATCGGCTGAGGCCGCCAAAGAGGCCTCCTTGCTGCCGCTTCGCCTAAAGAACAGGCCAAACTACGGCATGCCGTCGAACGACGACGGCGTGCAATTGCGCTTGCGCGGCAAAACCCGGCAGCAACTGTGGATCGCCGCCGATACGCGCGCGACCCAAGTGGCCGAATATCTGGACAGCTGGCGGCGCAAAGTGGAACGCATCGGCACACTGCACTTCCCGAGCGCGGCGCGCCTGCAGAAGCACGCGCGAATGCCGATCGTCGAGGTGACAATCGACGCCGACGGCAAGCTCGCGCACGCGGTCGTTCGCCGCAGCAGCGGCCGCCCGGAGATCGACGAGGCGGCAATCCGCATTTTGACCCTGGCGGCGCCATTTGCGCCGTTTCCGCGCCAATTGGCCGCGAACCACGACGCGATTCGCATAGCCTACCAGTGGGAATTTCTATCCGGAGCCGCGCGCGCCTCGAGTGTGCTTTACTCGGAGCCGCAAACGCAGGCCGGGACTCCTTGAAGCTCGAGATTCGCTTGCAAGGCAACGCTGCGCGATGATGGAAGTCCTATGAGCGATTCGGGTTATTTGACGAATCAGTTGTTGATCGCGATGCCCACGATGGGCGATGCGAATTTCGCGCAAACCGTGGCGCTGGTCTGCGACCACGGCCCGCGCGCGGCCTGGGGACTGATCCTCAACAAGCCCTTGCCGATGAGCATGGGCGAAATATTCGAGCAATTGGCGATCACCATCGAGGACGGGCCGTTGACGGCGCGTAAAGTGCTGCGCGGCGGCCCGATGCAGACCGATCGTGGCTTCGTCGTGCACCGGGCGGGCGGTCGATGGGATTCGACGCTCGAGGTATCGGAGAGCATCCATGTAACGACCTCGCGCGATATTCTGGCGGCGATCGCGCGCGGCGAAGGGCCCGCCGAGGCGATCGTGGCGCTCGGCTATGCCGGCTGGGACGGCGGTCAGCTGGAGGATGAAATTCGCGCCAATGCGTGGCTGAACGCGCCGGTCGACGCCAAGATCATTTTCGATCTGCCGTTCGAATCCCGCTGGGCCGCGGCCGGCCGCCTGCTCGGCGTCGAGCTATCGCGCATCAGCCCGATCAGCGGCAATGCCTGAGTCGCCCACCGTACGGGCGGCGCGGCTCGTTCTCGCATTCGACTTCGGCAAGAGGCGCATCGGCGTCGCCTGCGGTGACACGCTGAGCCGTTCGGCATCGCCGCTCGCGACGCTCGCCGCGGGGCCGGACGGTCCGCCTTGGGCCGCGATCGACGCGCTGCTTCGCGACTGGCAACCGGCGCTCGCGGTGGTCGGTCTGCCCTATAATGCCGACGGCTCCGAGCGCGCGATCGCGGCCGAGGCCCGCGATTTCGCGGCGCAGCTGGCGAAGCGCTGCCGGATGCCCGTGGAGCTGGTGGATGAACGGTATTCGTCGCTCGAGGCCGCAGCGCGCCTGCGGGACGCGCGGGCGGCGGGAGTGCGCAGGCGCCGGGTCGCGAAGAGCGACGTCGATGCAGCGGCGGCCTGCGTGATCCTGGAGCGCTGGATCGAAGAGAGAACATGAGGCGCAATGCGCTCACAACAAGATAACGCCGGCGGACTGCGCCACCTGGTCACGCTCGACGGCCTCGCAAGGGATTCGCTGACGGCGATTCTCGATCGGGCCGAGTCGTACCGGCGATTTGCGGGTCAGCCGGCCTACGAAGGCCGCGAGCTCGCCGGTGTCACCGTCGCCAATTTGTTCTTCGAACCGAGCACGCGTACGAGGGCCTCGTTCGACCTGGCCGCTCGCCGCCTGGGCGCGCACGTGCTGAACATGGACCTGCACTCGAGTTCGCGCGTGAAGGGCGAAAGCATGCTCGACACGATCTACACTCTCGAGGCGATGAACACCGACGTGTTCGTGATTCGCGATTCGCAGGCGGGATTGTCAGAGTTCCTGATCGATCACGTGGCGCCGCACGTCTCGGTGATCAGCGCCGGTGAGGCGAATCTTTCGCATCCGACGCAGGGCCTGCTCGACGTACTGACGATCAGGGCGCACAAGCGCCGCTTCGTGGGCCTGAAGGTCGCGATCGTCGGCGATATAATGCACTCGCGCGTGGCGCGCTCGGCGGCGCAGGCTCTGGCAACGCTCGGCACGACGGACCTGCGTCTCGTCGCTCCGCAAGCGCTGCTGCCGCCGCAGGACGAATTTCCGGGCGCACGGCGTTTCACCCGGATAGAGGACGGCATTGCCGCCGCCGACGTCGTCATGATGCTGCGAATTCAGAAGGAACGCATGGCGCAAAGCGCCTCGCTCGACGACGCCGCTTACTTTCGCGAGTTCGGACTGACGGCGGCCCGCATGCGGCTCGCCTCGCCGAGCGCGCTCGTCATGCACCCCGGACCCATGAATCGCGGCGTCGAGATCGCATCGGACGTCGCCGACGGCCCGCGCTCGGTGATTCGCGAACAAGTGAACAACGGCGTTGCGGTGCGCATGGCGGTACTCGCGACGATCGCCGCCACGCTGACCCGACACCGCCGGCCGCTGTGACGCGGCGCGCCGCCGCCGGCATCAACCGAAATTGATCTTCGCTTCCAGGTTGGTCCGCGAATCCGCGCTCGCCAGCGCCGATTCGAGTTCTATGCGCCCCTCGCGCACCAAATTGTAGAGCGAGGCATCGAAACTCAGCATGCCGCGTTCCGTGCCGGTGCGGATGCCCTCTTTGACGCCGATGACATCGCCCTTCTTGATCAGATCGGACATGTGCGGGGTATTGACCATGACCTCGCAGGCCGCGACCCGCACGCCCGATTTCGTCGGCACCAGGCGCTGCGAGAGGATTGCGCGCAAATATTGCGACAAATCGAGGAACACCTGGTTGTGCTGATCTCGCGGAAACATGTTGATGATTCGGTCGAGGGTTTCCGCGCAATTGTTGGCGTGCAGCGTCGCAATGCACAGGTGCCCGGTTCCCGACAGCGCAATCGCCGCCTCCATCGTCTCGCGGTCGCGGATCTCGCCGACCAAGATGACGTCGGGCGCGGCGCGCACCGCGCCGCGCAATGCACGGGCGAAGGACTTCGTATCCAGACCGACTTCGCGCTGATTGACGATGGATTTCTTGTTGGTGTGCAGGAATTCGATCGGGTCCTCGATCGTCAAGATGTGGTCGGACGAAGTCTCGTTGCGATAATTGATCATCGCCGCGAGCGTCGTCGACTTGCCCGCCCCTGCGCCGCCGACCATGAGGATCAAGCCACGCGGCAGCATGACGAGCTCTTTGAAAATACCGGGCATGCCGAGGTCCTCGAGCCTCGGCATCTCCGCCGTGATGTAGCGCAGGACCATCGCCGGGTAGCCGCGTTGATAGAATACGTTGACGCGAAAGCGGCCCAAACCGGTCTCGGAAATTGCGAAATCGATTTCCAAATCCTCGTTGAAATGCTCGATTTGCTCCTGAGTCATCAAGCCGAGAGCGGCTTGGCGCACGGTCTCCGGGCTCAGCACCTGTTTATTGACCGGGAAAATCTTCCCCTCGATCTTGATCTTGACCGGGGCGTTGCAGGTGAAGAACAGATCGGACGCCTTCTTCTCCACCATTAATTTGAATAATGGCTTGGTATTCATCGACTGTGCGGGAGCTGCGGCTGACATGCGCTAAAACGCCTGACCTTCTTCTTCCTCGACGATTTGCAGGGATTGCGCGGCATCATCGGCGTTCTTCATTTCGCGCTTGCTCTCCAATTTGACGCGCAGGCGCAGCTCGTTCTTCGAATCGGCGTTGCGCAGCGCATCCTCGTAAGAGATCAAACCCGCTTCGTACAGTTCGAACAGCGCCTGGTCGAAAGTTTTCATGCCGAGGCGGTTCGAGCGCGCCATCACGTCCTTGATCTTGGCCACATCCCCCTTGAAGATCAAATCGGAGATCAATGGCGAGGCCAGCATGATCTCCATCGCCGCAATTCGCCCGGAGCCCGCCTCTCGCGGGATCAGGCGCTGTGAAATGAGGCCGCGGATGTTCAAGGACAAGTCCATCAACAGCTGCTCGCGCCTCTCCTCGGGGAAGAAATTGATGATTCTATCGAGCGCCTGGTTCGAGCTGTTGGCGTGCAAGGTCGCGAGCACCAGATGCCCGGTCTCGGCGAACTGAATGCAGTACTCCATGGTTTCGCGATCGCGGATTTCACCGATCAAGATCACATCCGGCGCCTGACGCAGCGTGTTCTTCAGAGCAAGGTGCCAGCTTTCGCAATCGACGCCGACCTCGCGGTGGGTCACCACGCAGCCCTTGTGCGCATGCACGTACTCGACCGGATCCTCGATCGTGACGATATGGCCGCGGGTCTTCTCGTTGCGGTAGCCGACCATGGCGGCGAGCGAAGTCGATTTGCCCGATCCGGTGCCGCCGACCAGAATCACCAGTCCGCGCTTCGAGAGCACGACCTCTTTCAGCACCAGCGGCAGCTCGAGCTCTTCGAGCGATGGGATCTTCGCATTGATGGTGCGCACGACGGCGCCGGTGAAACCCTGCTGTATGAACGCGCTGACGCGGAAACGTCCGATGCCCGGCGGCGCGATCGCGAAGTTGCATTCCTTGGTCGCGTCGAATTCCTTGGTCTGCCTGTCGTTCATGATCGCGCGCACCAGGCCCGCGCTCTGCTCGGGAGTCAAGGAGCGCTCGGATTGCGGGCAGATCTCGCCGTCCACTTTGATCGCCGGCGGAAATCCCGCCGTGACAAACAGATCCGAACCCTTCTTCTCGACCATGCGCCGCAGCAGGTCTTGCATCAACCGAATCGCTTGTTCGCGTTCCATATCAGATACTGTCCTTGTTTTGCGCCTTGTACCGCGCTTCGTCGCGGCTTACCACGCCCTTTTGCACAAGATCTTGCAGGCACTGATCGAGCGTCTGCATGCCTTGTCCCTGCCCGGTCTGTATCGCCGAGTACATTTGCGCAATTTTTCCCTCGCGAATCAGGTTGCGGATCGCCGGCGTGCCCATCATGACTTCGTGCGCCGCAATGCGGCCGCCGCCGATGCGCTTCATCAAGGTCTGCGATATGACGGCCCGCAGGCTTTCCGAGAGCATCGCGCGCACCATTTCCTTTTCGGCCGCCGGGAACACGTCGACGATTCGATCGATCGTCTTGGCTGCGGAACTCGTGTGCAAGGTACCGAAAACCAGGTGACCGGTTTCGGCGGCGGTCAGCGCCAGGCGAATCGTCTCCAGGTCGCGCATTTCGCCGACCAGCACGACATCCGGGTCTTCGCGCAACGCCGAACGCAGGGCTTCGCTGAACCCCAAGGTATCGCGGTGCACTTCGCGCTGATTGACCAAACAACGTTTGCTCTCGTGCACGAACTCGATCGGGTCTTCGATGGTTATAATGTGGTCCGGCCGGTTGTCGTTGCAGTGGTCGACCATGGCGGCGAGCGTCGTCGACTTGCCGGAGCCGGTCGGGCCGGTGACGAGTACGAGGCCCCGGGGAAGCATGCATAAGTCTTTGAAAGTCTTGGGCGCGTTCAACTCGTCGAGCGATAGTATCGCCGACGGGATCGTCCGAAAAACAGCCCCCGCGCCGCGATTTTGGTTGAAGGCATTGACCCGAAAGCGCGCCAGCTTCGGAATCTCGAAGGAGAAATCCGTTTCGAAGAATTCCTCGAACGCCTTGCGTTGCTTGTCGTTCATGATGTCGTACACCATGCTGTGCACTTCCTTGTGCGCAAGTGGCGGCATGTTGATGCGCTTGATGTCGCCGTCGACGCGGATCATCGGCGCCACGCCCGCCGAGAGATGCAAATCCGATGCGTGGTTCTTCACCGCAAAGGCGAGAAGCTGCGCGATATCCACCGCCATTGACGGCTCCTAATTCGGCCCTATCCGGCCGTTTGCAGTATATAGGAGGGTGTCCTCACCCAATATGTTAACTGGCCCGCAGAATTTACCGGAGAACCTGCGCTCGATCCGCTCGCGGATCGAGCGCGCAGCGCGGGCGGCCGGCCGCGACCCGGCGTCCATTACCCTGGTCGCAGTCGGTAAATCGCAGCATGTCAAACACTTGCGGGCGGCCGCGACGCTCGGCGTCACGGATTTCGGCGAAAACTACCTGCAGGAGTCGGCGGAAAAGATCGAGCTGCTCGCCGATTTGGCGCCGCGCTGGCATTTCATCGGCAGCGTTCAAGCGAACAAAACCCGCGCCATCGCCGCGAGCTTCGACTGGGTGCACAGCGTCGATCGCTTGGCGATCGCAGGTCGCCTCGCGCAACAAAGGCCCGCCCACGCCCCGGCCCTGAATATTTGCCTGCAGGTGGCGCTCGCCGCCGAACCGAATAAAGGCGGCCTCGCCCCCGCCGCGCTCAGAGAGACCGCCGCCAAGGTCGCCGCATTGCCGCGCCTGCGATTGCGCGGCTTGATGTGTCTGCCGCAGCCGCAAGCCGATCCGGCCGCCCAGAGGCGCGTGTTTGCCGGGCTGCGCGGGCTGCTCGAGGACTTGAACGCCGAGGGGTTCGCCCTCGACAGCCTGTCGATGGGCATGAGCGCGGATTTCGAGGCGGCGATCCTCGAAGGGGCGACACACGTGCGCATAGGCACGGCGCTGTTCGGCGCCCGCCCCTAGAGCCCGCCAACGAATCGAGGGATGATCTTATGAACAATTTTCGCAAATTGGCATTCATCGGCGGCGGCAACATGGCCGCGGCGCTGATCGGCGGCTTGATCAAGCGCGGCGTGCCAAGTTCGCATATCACGGTCGCTGATCCGAGCGAGCAGCGGCGGCACGAGCTGCGCCGGCAGTTCGCAATCACGGTGGCGGCTGACAACGCCGAGGCGGCCGCCGACGCCGAAGTCATCATGCTGGCCGTGAAGCCGCAATTCATGCGTCAGGTCGCCACGGCGCTCGCGCCGCGCCTCGCAAGAACGCCTGTGCTCGTCATCTCGGTCGCGGCCGGCATTCCGCACGCCGCGCTCGCCCGTTGGTTCGGACCGCAGGTGCCCCTGGTGCGGACGATGCCGAACCGGCCCGCCCTGAACGGCTTCGGCGCGACCGGCCTGTTCGCGCCGGCGAGCGTCGGCGCCGCCAACCGCGCACTCGCCGAATCGATCATGAGCGCCGTCAGCGCCACCGTTTGGGTGGAGCACGAATCGCAGATGGATACGGTGACCGCGCTCTCCGGCAGCGGCCCCGCCTACTTTTTCCTCTTCATGGAGGCGCTGGAGGCCGCCGCCCACGATCGCGGCCTGCCGCAGGACGTCGCCCATCGTCTGACACTGGAAACGGCGTTCGGCGCGGCGCAAATGGCCCGCCAGTCGAGCGATTCGCTCGCCGCGCTGCGCGAGCAGGTGACCTCCAAGGGCGGCACGACCGCCGCGGCGCTCGCGGTGCTCGACGCGGCCGGGCTTCGTGCTATCGTCGCACACGCGGTCGCCGCGGCCGATCGCCGCTCGGCTGAACTCGCCGCGGAGTTCGGCGCGCCGTGACATGTGGCGGCGCAGCGCCGTCTTGGGCAGCGGTGGATTGAAATGGATGCCGTCAGCTACATCGTCGATACACTGCTTTGGCTGCTGACGCTCGCCTTCGTATTGCGGCTACTGTTCCAGTGGGTGCGGGCCGATTTCCGCGATCCTCTCGCCGATGCGATCGTCCGGGTAACCAATTGGTCGATCATACCGTTACGACGGATACTTCCGCCGCTCGGTAAGATCGACACGGCGACCGCGGTTTCGGTCTTGGCGGCCGCCGCGCTGCGCACCGAAGCGGGGTTTGCGCTGCACGGCCTTGCGGCCGTGGATTTGGCCGTGTTCCTGCGCTTTACCGCGCAGAGCCTGGCCGACATGCTGTTGCGGATCTACCTGGTCGCCTTGTTGTTTTATTGGCTCACGGGGTTCGTCGCCCCGGGGGCTCACGGACCCGGCGTGCGGCTCGTCGGCCAATTGTGCGAACCGCTTTTGCGACCGGTGCGCCGCCTGATCCCGCCGATCGGTCAAGTCGACTTTTCGGTTCTCTGGGTCTGCATCGCGATCGGCGCGCTGCTGATATTGGTCGCGCACAGCTGACCCTGCGATGCGCGCATTTGGCGAAGTACTGGAAAATCCCGGCTCGCGCGCGCGCCGATCGAGAATCTTTTTTTTCATTTGCGCTAAACATCGGCTTTTTTCTATGTTATTTTCGGCGCCGAGTTGAATTTGTGGGCAATCGCAGCCCCGCGTTCGCAAACATCAGTAGGAGATTTACAATGGCGAAAAAGAATGCAGCACCGACCAAGTCTGAGATTCTTGCTAGCATATCGAAGGAAACGGATCTCACCAAGAAGCAGGTCGGAGCCGTGTTTGACTCACTTGCAGCCACGATCAAGAAGAGTCTGCGCAGTCACAGCTTGTTCACGATGCCCGGTCTATTGAAGATGAAAGTCGTGAAGAAGCCGGCCACCAAGGCGCGCGAAGGCATCAATCCGTTCAACGGCCAAAAGATGATGTTCAAGGCGAAGCCGGCGAGCAAAAAAGTGCGCATCGCGGCCCTCAAGAATCTCAAGGAATTCGTGAACTAGGGCTCCGGCTTCGATCCGGAGCGGCTGATTGGGCTCAGGCGCTCCGGATTTCGTTGACGACGGCGTCCCGCAGTTCGGGCAAGTGCCCATGGAAGAAGTGACCCACGCCCGGCAACATCAGCAATCTAGGCGCAGGCGCGGCGGCCTGCGCCCAGGTGGACACCGCGAGCGGATCGACGACGGTGTCGGCATCGCCTTGAACGACCATCCACGGGCAGCGGGGAACGCTTAGCGCGGCGAACTCGAGGTGCGCGACCGGCGGGGCGATCAGGATGACTCGCTGCGGATCTCGCCGTTGCGCGAGCCTGAGCGCCACCAATGCGCCGAACGAGAATCCGGCGATCACCAATGGCCTGCCCGCCCAGCGCCGTTCGCCCCAATCGGCCACGGCCGACGCATCCGCCGTTTCGCCGATTCCATCGTTGAAGTGGCCTTCGCTCCCGCCGACTCCGCGAAAATTGAAGCGCACCGTCGCGATGGCGCATTCCCGAAGCGCCCGGGCCAGCGTCGTCACGACTTTGTTGTGCATCGTTCCGCCGAACTGCGGATGCGGATGACAGACGACCGCGTAGGCAGCCGCGCCGACCTGTGCGCCGCAAGCGACCGCGTCTATCTTGCCCGCGGGACCGCCGATCGCAACGCGCTCCTCGGCGTATGGCGGCACGCTCACTCTATGGCGATCAAGTCGATATCGAAAACCAGGGTCGCATCGGGCGGTATCACGCCGCCCGCGCCGCGCTCGCCATAGGCGAATTGCGGCGGGATCACGAGGCGCCGCCGACCGCCGACTTTCATGCCTTGCAGGCCCACATCCCAGCCTTTGATGACGCGGCCTGCGCCCAGTTTGAAACGAAGCGGCGTCGCGTTGCCGCGCGAGCTGTCGAACTCTTTGCCCTTGTCGTCGGCAGCGCCCGGATCATAGAGCCAGCCGGTATAGTCGACCACGGCGGTTTCGCCGACTGCGACGGTCGCCCCGGTGCCGATTCGTAGGTCGTGAATCTCGAGCGCGGCCGCAGCGCCGGCCGCAGTCGCGGCGGGAGGTTTACCGTGGCAGGCCGCCATCAGCCCGCAAATCAACAAGACCGCCGATCGGCGCATGGCAATACCGCAGGAATTTTCTCAAGGCGCAGTGTACCGTGAAAATCGCCGACGCCGCGAGACGGCCGCCGCCGCGCCAAGCCCGACGGCCGCCGCCGCAAGAGGGATCGCTGCGCCACCGGCAGCGAGAACGGCGGTGCAGACACCGGCCGCCGCGACGGCCGCGATCAGCCATTGGATTTCCAGGGAAACGCCGAGCAAGCAATGCTCTAGGATTCCCAAGGCGTCGTCGCACTCGTCGGCCAGCTGCAGGATCCATTCCATAGGCCGGGCAGTCTAGTCGCGGCCAGCGCCGGCCGGCGTGAGTGCGGTCACAACATCGACACGACGCAGCCCCCGTGCTTGCTATGCGCTCGGCGGCTGCGTAGGCTCGGAAGGATGCAGCGAATTTTGATCCTGAATCCGAAAGGCGGATCGGGCAAAACGACCGTCGCAATCAACCTCGCCGGCTATTATGCGAGCCAGGGCGACCATCCGCTGTTGACCGACAATGACCCCCAGGGATCGAGCACGCGCTGGCTGAGGAAGCGCACGGCGCAACAGGCGCTCATCCACGGCGTATCGGGGTTCGAGCGCAACGCGCGCGTCACGCGCGCCTGGCAGTTGCGCATTCCGCCGGACGCGCAGCACGTCGTCATCGATACCCCCGCGGCGCTGGCGCCCCAGGATATGCCGGAATTGACCAAGAGCGCCGACGCGATCCTGGTGCCGGTACTGCCCTCCGACATCGACATCCACGCTTGCTCGAAGTGCATCGCGGATTTGTTGCTGATCGCGAAAGTCAATCGCAATGAGCGCCGGATCGGCGTGGTCGCCAACCGCGTCAGGCGCAATACCGTCATCTACCGGTCCCTGATGCGCTTTCTGGAGACGCTCGGCATCCCGGTCGTCGCGACGCTGCGCGACTCGCAGAATTACGTACGCGCGGCCGAATGTGGCTTGAGCGTGCACGAGATGAAGCGCCATCTGGTTGCCCAGGACTTGCTCGACTGGGTACCGCTATTGGCGTGGCTCGGGGACAGGGAGCGTCCGGTCGGCGCCGGCGCCGATTGCTTGGGCTCGCTGCCGGAAACGGCGTAGCGGGGCCCACCGAGGCTTACTTTTTATCGCCCCAGCTGCCGCGCATCTTATCGGCCCAACTCTTGTAGCTGTGCCAACTGTACAGATCGGTGGTGATGGCCGCGTGGCGCCCGCCGATTCGCGTACGCTTCAGCAAATTCCCGTAAAGCGCATCGCCGTTCGCGGGCGCGCCGGGCTCGGCGCGCGCAACTCTGCGATCGAGTCCGCGGTAAGGTGATTTGATTTTGCTGTCGCTCATCGTATACGCCTGCTTCGGTCGGTTCACACTAAGTCGCTGCCGCATCCACCTACAGGAACTGTGTCACAAGCGCACCTTCACCGCCGCCGCCCCGCGGCGCATTGCGATACGCCTCTCACGACCGACCGCGGTAAGTTAAATGGGCGCTCCTCGCGCCTGCCGCCAAACCGCGAACCGCGGCTCGGGCGGTGCGCCGCCGCGCTCAGGCCACCAAGCGGTAACAAGGCCTGTATTCGGCGCCGGCGAGCTTCATGCGGCGCTGGGCGACGAACGAGCGCAGCAATTGATCGAGCGGCTGCATGATCGCGGGTTCTCCGGAAAGTTCGAACGGACCGTGACGCTCGATCGCGTCGATGCCGTACTCCTTGACGTTGCCGGCAACGATCCCTGAGAACGCGCGGCGCAACTCGGCCGCCCGCTCGTGCACCGGAAGGTCGAGCGTCAGGCGCAGCGCGCTCATCGATGCGTGCGTGACCTCGAACGGCCGCTGAAAATCCTGCGGTATCTTCAGCAGCCAATTGAAGCCGTAGGAATCGCTGGCGTGTCGGCGGTAATCGCGGACTTGGGCGAGCCCCTGAACCAAGCTGCGCGCGACCGCCGCCGGGTCGTCGAGAATGATCCGATACCGCGACTGCGCCGCCGCGCCGAGCGTGGCGCCTATGAACCTGTGGATCTGGTTGAAATATTCGCCGCTCGCCGCCGGACCGGTAAAGACGACCGGAAGTGGCTGCTGGCGGTTCGCCGGATCCAGCAATATGCCGAGCAGATACAGGATTTCCTCGGCCGTCCCCGCGCCGCCCGGGAAGACGATGATGCCGTGGCCAAGACGCACGAACGCCTCCAGGCGCTTTTCGATGTCCGGCATGATGACCAGCTGGTTGACGATGGGATTCGGCGGCTCGGCGGCGATGATGCCGGGTTCGGTCAGTCCGAGGTAGCGGCCGTTGGCGATGCGTTGCTTCGAATGGCCGATCGTCGCGCCCTTCATCGGGCCCTTCATCGCGCCCGGGCCGCAGCCCGTGCAAACGTCCATGGCGCGCAGTCCGAGTTCGTAGCCCACCCGCTTGGTGTAGTCGTACTCGGCGCGGGAGATCGAGTGACCGCCCCAGCAAACGACCAAATTCGGCTTCAACTGCAAGTCCAGTATTCTGGCGTTGCGCAAGATGTGGAACACCGCATTGGTGATGCTGGCCGTATCCTGCAGGTCGAATCTGCCGCTTTCCACGATCTCGTTGGAGATGAACACGACGTCGCGCAGAACGGCGAACAAGTGCTCCTTGATTCCGCGGATCATGACTCCATCGACGAAGGCGCTCGCCGGGGCGTTCCTTATCTCGAGCTTGATCCCCCAGGCCTGAGGTACGATCTTGATGCCGAAATCGCGGTATTTTTCGAAGATGACGCGCGCATCGTCGATGTCGCCGCCGGAATTGAGAACGGCGAGCGCGCATTGGCGAAACAGCCTGTACAGACCGCCTTGACCCGCGTCGAGGAGCTTGGCGACTTCCTGCTGCGAGAGGTGCTCCAGACTGCCTTTCGGAGCGACCCGCGCATCGACCATGTCGGAAGAGAGGATTTCAGCTTCCATGCGCGATCCTCAAGGGTAGATGTCGATCGGTATGTCATCCCTGGTCCGCATCCAGAAATCGACCATGTTGGAGTCCGACAAGGCGATACAGCCGTTGGTCCAATTTTTCGAAACGTAATAGGCGAGCGGGTAGCGCGGCGAATTCGGCAATCCATGGACCATGATCTCGCCGCCCGGGGCCCAATGATGTTTCATCGCCCGCTTTTCATCCTGTTTGTTCGGATAGGACACCTCGACCGAGAGAAAGTAGTCGCTATGCGGATTGCGCCGCTCGAGCATGTAGTGGCCTTCCGGGGTACGGAAATCGTCCTCGCGCTCCTTCCTGCCGACCGGATTCAGTCCGAGTTCGATCGGGTACTCGGCCAACAAAGTCTCGCCGTGATAAAGAAACATCCGGTGCTGGGCCTTGAGTACGACGACGTGATCCGCGAGCACAAGGCCGCCCCCGGGAGCGGCGCTCGCGGCGGCGCCGCAGAATATGAACGCCAGACTCAAGCCCAGGCAAAATGCCGGCTGGATTCGCGATAGCCTACCCATGGGCGCCATTATAGCCGCTACCCGGCGCGGCGAAATCGGGCGTGGCTCACGGCCTTTCGATTTGGTCTCGGCTCGAAAGGCCGCCGGCGCTCAACGGCCGGCCAAATCCCGGCCTAGCCGCATTTGGAATCGCCGCAGTTCAGGCACGTATTGCAGCCGTCCATCATGACCACCGCCGCGGTGCTGCATTTGGCGCAAAGCCGCGCGCCCTCCGGGAACACGGATTTTGAAAAGGCGTCGGTCTGCTTGGTGCGCGCCTCGAACTCGGCGCGCTTCTGGTCGATGAGCTTGCGCTGGTGTTCGTCCAGTTCCGGCTTCTTCAACAGGCCGATCGACTGCAGGTGCCGCTCTATGACGTAGCCTAGTTCGGCGATCGTCGAGGGCATGAATTTGCCGCCCGGCTGCCAGTAGCCGCCGCGCGGATCGAACACCGCCTTGAGTTCCTCGACCAGAAATTTCGTGTCTCCGCCTTTGCGGAAGACCGCCGAAATCACCCGCGTCAGGGCGACGATCCACTGAAAGTGGTCCAGGTTCTTCGAATTGATGAATACCTCGAACGGGCGGCGCTGTTCGTGCGGCGTGCCTTCGTTCAGCACGATATCGTTGATCGTCACGTACATCGCGTGATCGGAAACCGGGGTCTTGATCTTGTACGTCGAGCCGATCAGCACTTCCGGGCGTTCGAGCTTCTCGTGCATCCAAATGACGTTGGCCGGCGGCTTCTGCGCTTCCTTCGGAGAACTCTTGGGCGCCTCCTCGGCCTCCGGCTTCAGTACGCGGTATTTGGTTATCTTCTTGTCGATTTTTATCTGTGGCATGATTCAGAACTTCCCGTAATATCCTTCCTTGAGCGCATCGTAGAGATTCGCGGCGGTATGCATTTCGCCGTCGTACTCGATCTCTTGGTCGCCGCGCGCCTCGACTTGAGTGCCGTCCTCCAGCGTGAACACGTAGGTCGTGTTCTTCAGATCCGCCTCCTTCACGAGAACGCCTTGAAAAGCCTCCGGATTGAATCGGAACGTGGTGCAGCCTTTGAGGCCTTGCTCAAAGGCGTGCAGGTAAATGTCCTTGAAATCTTCGTATTTGTAGTCGGTCGGTACATTGGCGGTCTTGGATATCGACGAATCGATCCAAATTTGCGCCGCCGCCTGAATGTCCACGTGCTCCTTGGGCCCGATGTCGTCCGCGGAGACGAAATATTCCGGTAGCCGCTCCGCCGAGGCTTGCGAGTTCGGCATCGCGCGCGCGTTCACCAACTCCCGATAGGCGAGCAATTCGAACGAAAATACGTCGATTTTCTCCTTCGATTTCTTGCCTTGGCGGATCACGTTGCGGAAATAATGATGCGCGAACGAGGGTTCGATGCCGTTCGACGCATTGTTGGCGAGCGACAGGGAAATCGTACCGGTCGGCGCGATCGACGTATGGTGCGTGAAGCGTGCGCCGATCTCGGCTAGTTCATCGACCAATTCGGGGGCCGCCTCGGCGATCCTCTGCATATAGCGGCTGTAGCGGGCATGCAGTACCCGGCCCGGCACGCGCGCACCGACGCGCCAGCCGTCCTTGGCCATTTCCGGCCGCTTGCGCAGCATTTCCGGCGTGACGACGAACTCCTCGGACATGATCGGCGCGGGACCTTTTTCACGAGCCAAATCGAGCGCCGCCTCCCAGCCGGCGACCGCCATTTCGCGCGACACGTTCTGCGTGAACGCCACGGATTTGCGTTCGCCGTATTTCATGCACAGCATCGTGATCGCCGATCCCAATCCCAGGAAACCCATGCCGTGACGCCGTTTTCGCAGGATCTCGCCGCGCTGCGGGGCAAGCGGCAAACCGTTGATTTCGACGACATCGTCTAGCATGCGCGTGAAGACCTTCACGACCTTGCGATACGTCTCCCAGTCGAAATGCGCATTGTCGGTGAACGGCTCTACGATGAACTTCGTCAAATTCACCGAACCCAGCAGGCAGGAGCCGTACGGCGGCAGGGGCTGTTCGCCGCAGGGGTTGGTGGCGCGGATGTTCTCGCTCCACCAATTGTTGTTCATCTCGTTGACCCGGTCGATCAAGATGAAGCCGGGCTCGGCGAAGTCGTAGGTCGACGACATGATCAAATCCCAGACGCGCCGCGCCGGCAGAGTCTTGTAGATCTTGCAGGCGACCAGACCCTCTTCGTTGGACACGTAGCCGTCGGTATACGGCCACTCGCGCCATAGATATTTAGCTCGGTCGTGAAGATCCGGGCGTTCCGATTCGTATTCCCGATCGCTCACCGGGAAGGCGAGACGCCAATCGCCGTCGCCTTTGACCGCCGCCATGAACTCGTCCGAAATCAACAGTGACAAATTGAACTGCCGCAAGCGGCCGTTTTCGCGCTTCGCGCGTATGAACTCGAGGACATCCGGATGACCGATGTCGAACGTGCCCATCTGTGCGCCGCGGCGACCGCCCGCGGAGGACACCGTGAAGCACATCTTGTCGTATATATCCATGAACGACAGCGGTCCCGACGTGTACGCGCCGGCGCCGGAGACGTACGCGCCGCGCGGCCGCAAGGTCGAGAATTCATAGCCGATTCCGCAGCCGGCTTTGAGCGTCAGTCCCGCTTCGTGGACTTTGTTCAATATGTCGTCCATCGAATCACGGATCGTGCCGGAGACGGTACAATTGATCGTCGAGGTGGCCGGCTTGTGTTCGTGCGAACCGGCGTTCGACGTGACGCGTCCGGCGGGAATTGCGCCGTGACGCAGCGCCCACAAAAAGGACTCGTACCACTCGGCGCGCGACTCCTCGGACTCGACGTCCGCGAGGGCGCGCGCCACCCGCTTATAAGTATCGTCCATCGATTCGTCGAGCGCCGATCCATCCTTGGCTGTGAGGCGGTATTTCTTGTCCCAAATGTCGAGCGACGCTTCTTGGAACGGAATACTGCCGACGTCCTTGGGCTGTACCTTGACCACCGTATTCATGGGTGTAACTACCGCTCCTTAATAATTATCGGGCGATTTCGAAAAAGACCGATCCTCAATAGTCCCCGCGAACTCAATCTAGATCGAAATCCGTTTATTGCGATGGACCCGAAGGCGCATCGATGGAACACTACATCTTGTGCCGGCCGCTGAAGATTAAGTCGCGACCGCGATCAGCGTCAAGACATATTTCTCATCAAATCGACAAATTTTTACCTTTATTAATCAAATAGTTAGGAAATTTTCGCGAGAAATAACCTGATTGCATTTTTCCGCGCCCCGGTCAAGAGATTTTATTTGTTATCGCTAGATATTGTGTTCGCCGATTGCGCCCGCGCGCGCCCGGCGAGCGTTGAATTATCCGCCTGCGGCCCAACATCCCCGGCAAGCATCGCAGGTCCAGAGTGACCGGCGAACGCACTCTTCAACAGGATCTTCAGGAGGAATTTGCAACCATGACCGTCGTACGCTATGAGCCCTGGACACTCGTGAACCGGCTCCAAAAAGACATCGACCGCTTGTTCGGCGCGCCGCTTGCGACCGCCGCCGATTCCGGCGCCTGGCTGCCGCCGGTCGACATTCACGAGGAAGCCCACCAATTCGTACTGCGCATCGATTTGCCCGGCGTGGACCCGAAGGCGGTCGAGATCACCTCCGAGCAAGGCGTGCTCGCGATTCGCGGCCGCCGCGAAGAGACGCGCGGCGGCGCGCGCGAGGGATACCGGCGCGTGGAGCGCCTCCAAGGCGAGTTCGAGCGGCGGTTCAGCCTGCCGGATTCGGCGGATGCGCAAAACATCAAGGCGAAGGCCGCGCACGGCGTGCTGGAAATCGTCATACCGAAACTCGCCCAAGTGCAGCCGCAGCGGATCGCGGTCGAGGCGGCCTGACGCGAAGCCCGGGGCGCGTGCCGGGTCGCGCTTCCGTGTAAGATCGCAGGCCGGAAAACCTGCCCAGGCGCCGGCTTGACGATAAGCCAATCGCCGGGTGATATGGAGTGGACTTTAGAATGAATCTGCGCTTCAAGGTTGCGGCGGCCGCGCTCGCCGCTGCATCGTTGGCGGCCTCTTTGGCGCTTCCTGCGTCGGCGTTGGCGGCAGTCGCGGCGTTGGATGCGGCGCCGATGCCGTCGCTAGCGCCGATGGTCAAGCGCGTCTCGCCGGCGGTAGTCAATATAGCCACCCGCGGCACGATCAAGGATGACGCCGGCCAGCATAATCCTCTGTTGAATGACCCCTTTTTTCGCCGCTTCTTCGACGTGCCGCCGAACGAGCAGCCGCATGAACGGCAATTTCAGAGTGCCGGCTCCGGCGTAATCGTCGACGCCCGCAGCGGCTACATCATCACCAATTATCACGTCGTCGAAAACGCCAGCGAAATCACCGTCACCCTGCTCGACAACCGTACCTTCGGCGCCAAGATCATCGGCACCGACGAGGGATCGGATCTCGCCTTGCTGCAGGCGAAGCAGCCGAACCTGGTGGCGATGGCTCTCGGCGATTCGTCCCGGCTGCAGGTCGGCGATTATGTCGTCGCCATCGGCAACCCGTTCGGGCTGCAGCACACCGTTACCGCGGGCATCGTCAGCGCGCTCGGCCGATCCGGCATCAATCCGGACGGCTATGAGGACTTCATTCAAACGGATGCGTCGATCAATCCGGGTAATTCCGGCGGCGCGCTCGTGAACTTGCGCGGCGAACTGGTCGGCATCAATTCCGCGATCCTCTCGCGCAGCGGCGGCAACATCGGTATCGGCTTCGCGATTCCGGTGGATATGGTCAAGAACGTGATGGCACAGTTGATCCGCTACGGGGAAGTCAAGCGCGGCGTGCTCGGCGTCAACATCTACGACGTCACGCCGGACATCGCCAAGGAATTCGGCCTCGGCGACACCAACGGCGCGCTGGTCGCCGGCGTCCTGCCGGGATCTGCCGCGGAACGCGCCGGCGTGAAGACCGGCGACATCATCACTTCCGTGAACGGCGTGCCGATGGCGAGCGCGGGAGAACTGCGCAACGCGATCGGTATGCTGCGCGTCGGCACCACCGTGCAACTAGGGCTGCTGCGCGACGGCAAGACGCGCCGGCTGGCGGTGACGATCGCCGGTCGCGGCGACATGGAAACCGCCAACGCCGCGGTCATCAACAGAGCTCTGGACGGCGCGGAGCTGATCGACGCACCCAAACGCGGCGGCGTCACGATCAAATCGCTGCAGGACGGCAGCGCGGCGGCGCAGTCAGGGCTGCGCGCGAACGATTTGATCATCGGCGTGGGACGCACGCCGATCGCGGACACCAAGGCCCTGCGGCAGGCCGCCAAGGGCGCCAGTTTCCTGATGCTGAAGGTGCGCCGCGGGACTTCGGTGCTGCTCATTCCGATACACTGAGGTCATGCGTTCGCCGGCGGTCTGCATACTCGGCGGCAGCGGGTTCGTGGGAACCCGGCTAGCCGCACGCCTCATCAAACTTGGCCATCGGGTCACGGTGTTGTCGCGCGACCGCGAGCGCCACAAGCAACTGCGCGTGCTGCCGGGCCTGTCGCTCGAAAATTGCGACGTCTACGACACGGCGCAGCTCGGCGAGCGGTTTCGCGAGCAGCGCGTCGTCGTCAATTTGATCGGCATCTTGAACGAGCGCGGATTCGGCGGCGGCGGCTTCCGGCGCGCGCACATCGAATTGACGCGCGGCGCACTGCGGGCGGCACGCTCCGCGGACGTAGGCCGCTTCCTGCAGGTATCGGCGCTCGGCGCCGCCGCCGCCGCGCCGAGCCATTATTTGCGCTCGAAAGGCGAAGCGGAACGCATCGTTCGCGAGGAGAGCGGTGAGATCGAATGGACGATTTATCGGCCATCGGTCATTTTCGGGCCCGGCGATTCGTTTTTGAATCGCTTCGCGGCCCTGCTCGACGCAATACCGCTGGTGTTCCCGCTGGCGATGCCGAATGCGCGGCTGCAACCCGTATACGTCGACGACGTCGTCGAAGCCTTGGTGCGCGGCGTCGACGGCAGCGCACCCTGCCTCTGCGGCTATCAACTCGGCGGACCGCAAGTGCTCACCCTGCGCGAAATCGTCGCCTTCGTTGCAACGCTGACCGGTCGGCGCCGCCTGATCATGGGCCTGCCGAATTTCGCCTCGCGATTGCAAGCCGCGGTGATGAACTTCGTGCCGGGCCGGCCGTTTTCCAGCGACAATTATCGATCCCTGACCGTCGACAGCGTCTGCACCGAGGACGGTCTGGCGCAGCTCGGCATCCGGGCCCGCTCGCTGGACGGGGCAGCCCTGCAATATCTCGGGCCGCTCGAGGACAACGCGCGCCTCAGCCGCTGCCGCGCGCAGATCGGCCGCGGCGGCGCCGCTTAAAGTTTCGTCGCAATTTTTCTGCAGGCGGGCCGCCGCCGCCGGGGCCTCGGGTCGCCGCCCCGGGCGTCAATCGCCGCCGCAGACCACGGCATCGCGCTGTGCGCGGGGCAGCTTGGCGATTTCGCGGACGCGCCGAAAAAACTCGGCGAAATCGCCGCCGGCGCGCGCCAGCAGCCGCGCAAAGCCGGGGACGCATTGCTGGTAGGTCGCGATCGAAGCCAAATCCGCATTGTTGATATTCCGACCGAACCAGCCCGCGAACGGCGCATTTTCGCCCCAATGCGCGGCGAGACGCCGGTACGCGGCCCGCAAGGCGGCGAATTCGGCGCGTTTCTTCGCGCGCATCGCGGCGGCGCCGAGCGGCGCCGCATACAGCTCGCGAAGCGCCCGGCGGGCGCCCGTCAACAGCGCGATGACCTGCCGATAGCGCCGCTCCGCGATCGAGTATTCGGCGAGGTCCCGCGCACGGCCTTGCGCCTGCAGCCAGCGCCGCACGCCCTGCCGCTCTACCAGCACCGCGAGCCCTTCGTCGAACGGCGTATCGTTCGGTACGTACAACAGCTGGTGCGTCAGTTCATGGAATATGATCGATGCCAGTTCGACATCGCTCCAGCCGGTCATCGTACTCAAGATCGGGTCGTCGAAATGCCCCAGCGTCGAATACGCGGCGACGCCCTGAACCGAAACATCCATGCCTGCGGCGCGCAAATGCCCGGCAAATTCGCGCGCCTCGCGGCGCCGGAAATAACCACGGTAGACGACGCAGCCGACAAACGGGTAACACCATCGCTTCGCTTGCAAAGAGAACTCCGGCGCCGCGAATACGTTCCAGACGACGAACTTGCGGTTCAAGGCCGCGTAGCTGCGATAGCTGCCGTTGTCCGGCAGACCGAGATCCCGGCTGGCGAAATTGCGGATCGAGGTCGCTTCCTCGAGTTCGCGGCGCAGCGCCGCCGGTGTTTTCGGGTCGGCGATCACGCGCGCGATCGGCTCGCGTCTGTGCATCAACTGCGCCTGGCCGATCGCCGCCTGCAATTCGTAGCAGCCGCTCTGCGAGGCGCCGATGACCGCCATCAAGGTCGCGACGCGGACCTTCGCCGGGATGCTGTTAATATTCACCCATGCAAGTGTATCTGGTCGGCGGCGCCGTCCGCGACGCCCTACTCGGGCTGCCGGTGCGCGAACGCGACTGGGTGGTCGTCGGCGGCACGCGCGAGGAACTGCTCGCCTTGGGATACCGCGAAGTCGGACGCGACTTTCCGGTATTTCTGCATCCGCAGACGCACGAGGAATACGCGCTGGCGCGCGTCGAACGCAAGACCGCGCCCGGCTACCGCGGCTTCGAGTTTCGGTTCGGAGCCGAGGTCACGCTGCAAGAAGATCTCGGCCGCCGCGACTTGACGATCAACGCGATCGCCCGCGCCGCCGACGGCGCGCTGATCGATCCTTACGGCGGCCGCCGCGACCTCGCGGCGCGCCTGCTGCGCCATGTCTCCGGCGCGTTCATCGAAGATCCGCTACGCGTGCTGCGCGTCGCCCGCTTCGCCGCGCGCTTCGCCTCTTTGGGTTTCAAGGTGGCCGACGAGACGCTGGCGCTGATGCGCGCGATCGTCGAGCGCGGCGAAGTTTGCGCCTTGGTCGCCGAACGCGTCTGGCAGGAAACCGAACTGGCGCTGCGCGCCGGCGCTCCCGCCGAGTACTTCCGGGTGCTGCGCGCATGCGGCGCCTTGCAAGTCATTTTCCCGGAACTCGATGCGCTCTTTGGAGTCCCGCAACCGCCCGCCTGGCATCCGGAAATCGACACCGGCATACACACGCTGATGGTTCTCGAACAAGCGGCGCGCTTGAGCGACGACTGCAAGGTCAGATTCGCCGCGCTGGTGCACGATCTCGGCAAGGGCCAAACGCCCCCGCAGGAATGGCCGCGGCATCATGGCCATGAAAATCGCGGCGTCGCCCTGATCGGCGCCCTGGCGTCCCGCCTGCGGATACCGGCGCAATTTGGCGAGCTGGCGTCGATCGTCGCCCGCTGCCATGGACTCGTGCACCGCGCGTTCGAGCTGCTGCCGGCGACGCTGCTGGAACTGTTCGAGCAAGCGGATGCGTTTCGCCGTCCGCAACGCTTCGACGCGGCCTTGATCGCGTGCGAGGCCGACTCGCGCGGCCGCACGGGCTTCGAGATGCGCCCTTATCCGCAGCGCGCCTATGTGACCGCGGCGCGCGATGCGGCCGCCGCGATCAAACCGACGCAGCAGGATCTCGCGCTGTACAAGGGTGCGGAAATCGCCGGGGAAATGCGCCGGCGGCGCCGCGTCGCCATCGGCGCGGTGCGTGCCGCGGCCGCGCCGGGTTGAGCGAACCCGGCGCCTACAGCATGTGGCGCATGTCGCGCAGTGCAAAACCGCATAATTCGGCATCTACTCCGCGAAGCCAAGCCATCGCCTTGAAACGTTCGCCCATTTCGCCCGGCAGCAGCAGTTGCCGCGCCTGATTGGCAAGGCGCGCGAATCGATTCTGGTCCGCCCCGGCTAGATCCTGCATCTGCCGGTCGATGCCGGTGCCGGCCAAAAAGTAGGTCTGCGTCGTATAGCCGGCGAGATTGAATCCCGCCGCGGCGCCCGCCTCAGCGAGCCCCGTGAAATCCACCCAGGCGCTGATGTCCTGCAAACCGGGAAGGCTGAACGGATCGTCCGTCACGCGCTGGCGGAATTGACACAGCAGCGTGCCCTGGCGGCGCTGCGGCAAATAATATTGCGCGCGCGGCAAGCCGTAATCGATCCACAGCACCGCGCCCGCGCCGAGCGCGCGCGTGACGCTGCGGGTCCAGGGTGCGAGGCGCGGGCAGCATTCCGATACGTAGCCGTCGTCCCAGGCGTTGCCGGCGGCCGCCGAAAGCACGCCGCAATGGGCCGCAAGCGCGGCGCCGCTCGGCCGGGCAGCCCACCCGAATCGTCCGCCCTCGCAAGCCACGCCGAGCTCCTCGACGCCGTCGCGGCGCCAGCGAAAGCGCGTCACCGGCAACGCATCCAGCACTTCATTCGCGATGATGACTCCGTTGAACGAATCGACGGGAGGCTCGTTGAGCCAATCGATGCGTGCGCACAGCTGCGGTAGTCTTTGCCGCAAGTGGTCCCGCTGCCGTTCACGCAGATCGGCGCTGATTTCCAGAATGCGATAGCGGCGCGGCAGCGAACCCCGAGCGTCGAGACTCTGCAGGATATCGCCGGCCAGGCGGCCGCTGCCGGCGCCGATCTCCAGGATGCAGCCGTCGGACACCGCGGACAGCATCTCAGCGCATTGCCGGGCGATGCAGGCACCGAACAGGCTCGAGATCTCGGGCGCGGTCGCGAAGTCCCCGCCGGCGCCGAACTTGCGCGCGCCGGCGCTGTAGTATCCGAGCCCGGGCGCGTAGAGCGCCAAATCCATATAGCGGTCGAAGCTCAACCAGCCGCCCGCCGCGCCGACCGCCGCGCCGATGTGCGCCCGCACGCGCTCACTGTGCTGCGCTTCGGCGGCCAAGAGCGCCGGTTCACGCTGCGCTTCACTTGCGGTATCGTAGATTCGCATGGCGGGCACTACCGAGCAGTCGGACTTACGGGACCGGGTCGCATTGATCACCGGCGGTGCGCGCCGAGTCGGCGCCGCGATCGTGCGCACGCTGCATGCGGCAGGCGCGAATGTCGTCATTCATTATCGCTCTTCGGCGACGGCCGCGGTAGCGCTCGCCGGTGATTTGAACCGGCAGCGCGCCGATTCGGCGCATTGCCTCGCCGCGAATTTGTTGGACGCCGACAGTTACCAGCCGCTCGTCGCCAAGACCATCGCGCAGTACGGCGCGCTCGACATTCTGGTCAACAACGCCTCCAGTTTTTATCCGACTCCCGTCGGCTCCATCACCGCGGCGCAATGGGACGATCTCGTCGGCACCAATTTGAAGGCGCCGTTGTTCCTCTCGCAGGCGGCCGCGCCGAGTCTGCGTGCGCGCCGCGGCCTGATCGTCAATCTCGTCGACATTCACGGCCTGCGGCCGTTGCGAGGGCATCCGCTGTATTGCGCAGCGAAGGCCGGGCTCGCGATGTTGACGCGTTCGCTCGCTCGCGAGCTGGGACCCGAGATTCGCGTCAACGGCATTGCGCCCGGACCCGTGCTTTGGCCGGAGGCCGAGATCGGCCGCGCGCTGCAAGAGGAAATCGTCGACAAGACGGCATTGAAACGTCACGGCACGCCCGAGGATATCGCCCGCACCGTTCTGTTCCTCGCGACGGACGCGCCATTCATCACCGGTCAAATCATCGCGGTGGACGGCGGCCGCAGCATTTAGGTTGCTGCAGCGCATTACCGACGGGGCAGGCGGTGCCTGCGGCGGCGGGCGCCGCCCGCGCCTCGGTCAAACAAAGTACCCAACGACACGGACTTAGTGAGACCATTGCCGGCGCGGCGCGGCGTAATATGCGGATCTCACGAACGGGGGTGGCGATGAATACCTCACGACGATTGTCCAAGCTGCGCGCACAGCATGCGCGGCGTTCGGTGAACAGCCGATGCCTCGGGGTTTGCGCGGTCATGATCCTCTGCGCTGCGCCGATATACCGGGCGAGCGCGGCCGACGCGCCGTCGCCGGCGGCGGCACAACCCGAGTTCGGCGGGCAGTGCACGGAAGCGCTGGCGGAAGGCCGGCACCTATTGACGAATTGCACCGTGCGCTGGGCCGATCGGGGCGGCAAGGTCTATTGCTTCAGCAACGACGCCGCGAAAGCGTTGTTCTTGAAGCACCCGAACCAGAATCTCGAGCGGGCACGCGGATTCATCGCCGCGAGCAGCGTCGCCTCCACCGCGGATGCCATGCAATATTTCGACGGCAAGGATGCCGAGACGGTGGTCAACGGCTTGATCGATGCGAAGCTCAAGGCCAACGGCGGCGTGTTCCCGCTGATGGATCCGCGCAACGGCGATCACCTCAAGCTCGCCTTCGACGGCATCGATTTCACCCGCACCCTCGACGGCTACGGTTACTTTCCCGACGTGAAATTTCACGACCAGAGCGATCCAAAAAAGAAATACTTGATCGATTTCTGGGTGGCGCCGGCGCATGGTCAGCTGGAAGTGCAGGAAACGCGGATCTACAAAGTGCCGTACTTCGAGGACGGTCAATGGAAGACGATGGAGCGCCAGCCGATCCCGTGGTGGTGGATACCCGCATCGGAACATCCGGGCAAGGTGGCGACCAAGCGCGGCTGGGAAGTCATGTCGGCGGTGGAACAGGATGCGCTGCAAAAGAGCGAACAAAATGGCGGCATATTCGTTATGAAGGACGACAAGACCGGCAAAACGCTGAAACTGAAGTTCGTCGACACGCACCAACCGGTCAGGCAACTCGACAGCAACGGCCATTACTTCGCCTGTACGGACTTTCGCGCCGTCGGCACCAAGAATCAGATTTACGACATCGATTTCTGGGTCAACGACAAGAACGGCAAGATGAGCGTCGACAAGACGAAAGTCCACAAGGTCCCCGAGTTCAAGGACGGCCATTGGGTGCAAGTGCCGCGCTACGAGTGGAAGGATCTGGGCAGCTCCCACTTGGTGCCCTGAACGCCGGCCCCCGCCGCAGGCTACGCCCGAGTGACGACCGGCTGGGCTTACCGCCTTGCCGGCTTGCAGCAGTATCTGCAATCAGGAAAAGGCGGGCCTCACCCGGATATCGATTTCCAGCGCCTGCCTCGCTGACGACGGCGGACGCACAGGAGCACGATGAATTCGACCAGTTCGATGCAGCCGACCGCGCCGCCTGAATTGCGCTACCCGCTGGCGCAAGAGCCGCAGACCGGCGACGGCTCGACGATCAGCGTGGCGCGCGGCGTTCTGTGGTTGCGTATGCCGCTATTTGCATCGCTCCCCTGGATCAACGTCTGGGCCCTCGAGGATGCCGGCGGCTGGACGATCGTCGATACCGGACTCAACTCGCCGCAGACGATCGGCGCATGGCAAGCCGCGTTTGCCGCCAGCTTGAGTCGATCGCCGGTGTCCCGCGTGCTCGTCACCCACATGCATCCGGACCACTGCGGATTGGCCGGCTGGATCGCGCAGCGCTTCAAGACAAGGTTGTGGATGACGCGGTTGGAATACCTCACGTGCCGCCTGATGGCTTCCGATACCGGCAGCACCGCGCCTGCCGACGGCATCGATTTCTACGTCGGCGCGGGTTGGGACGATCGAGCCATTGAACGCTATCAGGAGAAATTCGGGGCTTTCGGCGAGATGATTCATCCGCTGCCCGCCTCGTTCCGGCGCATCGTCGACGGCGAATCGCTGACGATCGGTACGCAGCGATGGCGCATCGTCGTCGGCAAAGGCCATTCGCCTGAACACGCTTGCCTGTATTGTCCCGAATTGAAGCTGCTGATCTCCGGCGATCAGATTCTGCCGCGCATCTCTTCCAACGTTTCCGTCTACCCGACCGAGCCGGATGCGGACCCGCTCGGCGATTGGCTCGAATCGCTGGCGGCAATCAAGGCGCGCGTGGCCGACGACGTTCTCGTATTGCCGGCGCACAACAGTCCGTTCATCGGCCTGCATGCGCGCATCGACGCCCTCATCGACTCGCACCGCGGCGCGCTGACGCGCCTGCAGGCGGCGCTCGCCGAACCGCGGCGCGCCGTGGATATCTTCGGCACGCTTTTTTCCCGGGCGATCGGCCCTGCCGTTCTCGGCATGGCGACCGGCGAGGCGGTTGCGCATTTGAACCACCTGCTGAAAGCCGGGCAGGTGAGCCGCGAGCGCGACGATCGCGGCGTCTGGTGGTGGCGAACGTTGCCGGCATGAGTCCGGCCGTTTACCTTGCGCACGCCAATCTGTGACGCCGTTCCGCTTTGCGGCGCCGCGAATGTTGCGGCCTTGAACGTTTGCGCGGCGCGGTTGCGCTATTTTCCTTCAATGAATGCCACATCGCTCGCGCGCGCAAAGGCGCTGGCAGTTCCTGTTCCCACCGCGCACTTGCCGCTGGCGTATCTCGCGGCACGCATGACCGACGGCATCGTGATCCTCGATGCGCAAGGTCGCCTGCAGTTCTGCAACGCGGCCTTCGGCCGTCTCTTGGATCGACCCGTCGACGGACTATATCAATCTGCGCTCGCCGATTTGCTGGATGGCGCCAGCAAGCAGCGGTTCGGCGCCGCATGGCAGGATCGTCATCGAGGCGGCGCCGACCCCTATCAGCTCACCTGGTTGCGGGCCGACGGCGCGGCGGTGCCGACGCGCGTCCTGCCGAGCCCGCTGTTCGATCCCGCGGGAAATTTCAACGGCGCGATAGCGATCGTCGTCGATGCGGCGGCCCCGACTCAGGCCAAGGAAGACCTGGCGGTCGCCAAGTTCATCTTAGAGCAAAGTTCCATCGTGTTTTATCGGGCACGCCTGCACGAAGGGCTGCAGATCGATTACGTCTTCGGCGACGTCGCCCACTACGATTATTCAATCCAGCAAATCCGCTCGGGCGCCAGGAAGTTCGAGGACATCGTGCACGCGGACGATCGTCAACGGGTGCTCGGCGAAAAGGCCGGCCAGGTCGCGCAAGGCCATCGGGATTTCGTGCAGCGCTATCGCGTATGGACGGGCCGCGGCCAACTGCTGTGGGTGGAGGATCACACCTACGTTCGCGATGTCGCCGGCGCAACCGCGATCCATCTGGAAGGCGTGATCACGGACGTCACCGAGCGGCACCTCGCGCAACACCGGCTGCACAAATCGCTTACCCAAACGATCGGCGCGATTGCGGCGACCATCGATAAGCGCGATCCCTATACGGCCGGCCATCAGCGCCGCGTCGCCGAATTGTCGCGAGCGATCGCCGCACGTCTCGGGCTGACTACGGAGCAGGCGGAAGGCGTGTATTTGGGCGCACTGGTGCACGACGTAGGCAAGATCGCGATACCCGCCGAAATCCTCTCGCGGCCGGGCCGGCTCAGCGCGGAGGAGTTCGCGTTGGTGAAAACGCACGTACAGGCGGGAGTCGACGTGCTACGCGATGTCGCATTCCCCTGGCCGATAGCGCAGATGGTCGCTCAACATCACGAACGTCTCGACGGCTCCGGTTATCCGGCCGGCCTTGCTGGCGGCGCCATCCGCATCGAGGCGCGAATCATCGCGGTCGCCGACGTCTTCGAGTCGATGTCGACTCATCGCCCCTACCGCCCTGCACTGTTGGTGGACGCCGCTCTCGATGAGCTGGCGCGGGGCCGCTCGATCACCTTCGATGCGCAGGTCGTCGATGCCTGTACGGCGATCGTGCGTGCACACCCCGCCGGTGCCGACGCACTCTGGAGTTCGCTGGAAAAGGCCGCCGCCACCGTCGCGGCATAACCGGCATCCGCCGATCGCCGGCGGGCAGGCAGGAGAATCCGGCGAGCGGCGCATCGATCGTAACTCGGCGAGGTCGACCGCGACGGCGAGATCTGCGAGACTTGCGGCCCTCGGCGCAGGCTGCGCAGTTTTTCCAGGGGCGCAGATTGAACCCCACCGCAACATGGCTTCGGCGCCTGTGCGCCCAGTACGGGCTCTTCGCGATCCTGCCGCTCGCAAGCGGGCCGGCTTTGGCCGCCGCCGGCCTGGTCACGGTGCACGCGCAAATGGTCGGGAGGCATTTCGACGCGTACGCTCGGGTCGAACCCATCTCGAGCTTGCCGGTGCGCACGGCGCAAGCGGGCATCCTCCTTGCGGTACGAGTGCTGCCGGGCGCGGCGGTGCGCAAGGGCCAAGAGCTCGCGACCCTCGGCGGCCCGGAGATCCGTGCGCTGCTCGCCTCGAGGGAGGCGGCCGTGCACGGCGCGCAAGCGCGCTTCACCGCGGCGAGCAAGGCGCTGCAAGTGCAGCGGACCCAGCTCGCGCTGAGGCTCGGCACGCAGTAGTCTCTCGCGGACGCGCAAAGTGCGGCGACGGCTGCAGCGGCCGGCCTTGACGGCGCTCGCGCGCTGTTGCGCGAGGCGCAGAACCTGTGCATTCTACGGGCGCCCGCCGGCGGCGCGGTGCTCGCATTGAACGCGGCGGATGGCGAGCGCCTCAGCGCCGGCCAGACGGTCCTCACCTTGCAGGCCGACAACCGCTTGTGGCTCAAGGCGACTTACCGTGCCGCGGACGTCCGCGCGATTCGCGTCGGCATGCGCGGCACCTTCGTTCCCACGGGCGATTCGGCGCCGGTTGCGGTTCAGGTCGCGAGCGTCTTCGCGACGATCGACCGCGGCGGCGGCGAATCCGTCGGCCTGCGCGCAACCACGACGCCTCACTGGCTGAATGGAGAGTTCGGCACCGTGACCTTGATCGGACCCGAGCGCCGCTTGATTGCCGTGCCGACGCGAGCGTTGATTCTCGATCAGGGCCACTGGTGGGTGTTGCTGCATACGCCGCACGGCGAGCGGCCGCAGGCCGTCGTGCCCGGACCGACGCGCGGCTGGCAAACATTCATCGACAGCGGCCTCGCGGCGGGCGCGCAGATCGTCGTGGAGAACGTCTATCTGCAATTTCACCGCGGCGTCTCCAAATCCTATCAGCCGCCCGACTGAGCCCGATGAGCGAAGAGCGCGGCGTGCGGCGGGTCGTCATGAATCCGGTGCTCTGGGCGATGATCTACGGAGCCCTGATCGCCTGTGGCATTTATGCGCTGTGGCGGATCCCGGTCGAAGTGCTGCCGCGATTCGATTTTCCGCAGATCAGCGTCGTCACGCATGCGCCCGGGGCTACGGCGAGCGAGATGGAGGCGCTGATCGTCTGGCCGCTGGAAGGGCAAATTCTGGCGCTGCAGGACTTGGTCAGCGTCCGCACGATCATGGGCAATGGCTCGGTCGAGACCGATGTGCGTTTTCGCGAAGGCAGCAACGCGGCGCTCGACCTGCAAGCCGTGAACGGCGCCATCGACCGCGCGCGCGGGCAAATTCCCGCCTCCGCGCAACCGCTCGCCGAGATCATGGGCAACAGCATCAACGAGGTCGCCGACTACACCCTCGCCATTGCCACCGGCGTCGCGCCCGCGGCCGTGCAGCGCACGGTGCTTGCCGACATCGCCCCGGCGCTGCGCGCATTGCCGGGGGTACAGCGGGTCGACGTCTACGGGTCGGGTGACGAAGCGCTGTGGATACAGCCGGATCTCGCCGCCCTGCGCCGCAACGACGTTGCCGTCACCGCCATCACCCAAGCGGTCAAGGACCAGGTCGTGTTGAGTCCGGCGGGCTACACGAGGCAAGGTCACCAGGACGTGCTGATCGAGGCGCGCCGCCTGCCGTTGCACATCGCGCAGCTGCAGAGGGTTCCGATCCCGGGACCGAACGGACCGATTCCGCTGCGCGACCTCGCGCGCATCGTGCGTGCAGCAATGCCGACGCGCAACGCCGTCGCCCTCGACGGCCGACCGAGCGTGGCACTGACGGTTTTCAAGCAGCCGGACGCCTCGACCAGGCCGGTGACGCTGGCGGTCGCCACGACGCTGAACGCGACGCGCGGCCAACTGCCGGCGGCGGTTCGCTGGGTGCGTATCTACAGCCAGGGGCACATCGTGCATCTCGTGGGGGCGGACCTCGGGCGCAACCTGCTGATCGGCGCCGTGCTGGCTATAGCCATCCTCGTCTGGGTGCTCGGCGCCGGTCGCGGCATCGCGGTTCTGGCGCTCAGCATTCCGCTGTCGCTGCTGCTCGCCGTCGCCGCACTCTATGCGCTCGGCGAGTCCCTGAATTTGATGACGCTCGGCGCATTGACCGTGGCCGTGGGCTTGCTTGCCGATGACGCCATCCTGATCCTCGAGAGCATCCATCACTGCTGGGAACAGGGCGACCCGCTCTGGCCCGGGATCTGGCGGGGCGTGAGAACCATTGCGATTCCCGGCATCACCGGCACTCTGACCAACGTCTCGATCTACCTGCCCTTGCTGTTCGTCGGCGGCCTCGCCGGCCTCTTCTTCATCCCGTTCGCGCTCGCGATGGCGAGCGCACTGCTGGCATCGCTCCTCGTATCGCTGACTCTGATACCGCTCGGCCTCGGCTTCGCCCAAGCGCGCCCTAAAGCCACGGCGACCGCCGGCGCACGCGCGCTCGAACGGCTGCGGCGAATCAACGAACGGCTGTTCGACTGGGTCGTGCGCCGGCCGCGCCTGAGTCTCGCGTTGACATTTCTGCTGCTGCTGCTCAGTTTGGCCGGGCTCGCCTGGGTGCCGCTCGATTTCCTGCCCGTGCCGAACGAAGGCACGCTGCTCGACTCCTTCAGCTTGCCTCCGGGCAGCTCGCTCGCCGAAACGCAGGCCGCGGTGCAATCGATGACGCGCCGGCTGCTCGCCGATCCCGTGGTGGCGCATGTATTTGCCCGCATAGGCTCCGCCGCGAGCACGATGTATACGGAGCCCGCCACGGCGGGAGAGATGCAGATTGCGCTGAAATCCGGCGTCAACGTCAACAGCCTCGATCGCATCGGCCGGCGGTTGCAAAAGGAAACGCGGTTGCCGGGCGTGCAGCTCGCGCTCGACACACCGACCGTGGAGCGCGTCGGCGAAAGCCTCTCGGGTCTGCCGCAGCCGTTCGCGATCGACCTTTTCGGCGGCAATATCGGCATCTTGCGACAACTCTCGCAGCGGATCACGAGCCGACTGCGGTCGATCCCTGCGCTGACGGACATCTTCAACGACGACGCCTACCCCGTGACCGAGTTGCAGATGACGCCGCGCCCGCAGGCGCTCGCCGCATATCATCTGACGCTGCCCGAATGGTATGCACAAGTCGATCCGCTGTTGAACGGCGAGGTTCTAGCGCGGGTTCCCGAGGGCAACGTGCCGCTCGAACTTTACATACGCCTGGCGGATGCGCCGCAAAAGTCGCTCGCCGCGCTCGCCGCGTTGCCGATCCACGGCAGCGCATGGACGCCGCTCGGCGAGCTGGCCACGCTCGATCTGGTCGTCACACCGAACCAGATCCGGCACATCAGCGGCGCACGGGCTCTGGAGATTGCCGCGACGCCGACCGGACCGCTCGGCGGCAACGTCGCCGCGGCCAAGCGGGCTCTTGCCGGTCTGCCTCTGCCCGCCGGCTACCGCATGGAATTCGGCGGCCTGTTCCCGCAACTCGAGCACGCCGTCGCCGCTCTTGCGGCCGCAGGCGTTGCCGCTCTGCTGTTGATGATCGGCATACTGATTTTGCAATTCGACGGCTGGTTGATTCCGGGATTGCTGTTGCTGGAGATTCCGCTTGCCTTGATGGGCGGGGCACTCGCGCTCGTCGTCAGCGGCGTCGGCCTGAATGCCACGGGACTGATCGCCTTCTTGACCTTGATCGGCATCGGCCTGCGCCACGGCATCGTGCTGCTGGATCGGACCCGCAAAAACGAAACGGCCGGCATGCCGCTGGAGGAGGCGGTGCGCGAGGCGATCCACGTCCGCTTCCGGCCGATCGTCTTGACGGCCGTCACTGCCGCCCTCGGCATGCTGCCGACGGCGCTCGGCTTGGGCCAAGGCGCCGCGCCCGAGCAAGGGCTCGCCATCGTCATCCTCGGCGGCCTGATCTGGAGCGCGGCGCGCAGCACCAACCTGATTCCAGCGCTCTACTTGCACTGGCGCCGCGGCCAGCTCGCGAAGGCCGCGCCGAGTTAAGGCCAAGCCGTGTTAAAATGCCGCCCGGATGTCTAAGCACTGCTTGTTGAGCGGTCGTCGCAACGTCATTTGCATCGTCGCGGTGTTGCTTGGCTTGCTGTCGGAGCAATGGGCGCTCGCGGCCCATGCCTGCGCTTCGCCGGCGGCAATGACGGGATGCCCCATGGCGATGCCGCAGTCGGCGCCGCACGCTGCGATGAGCGCGAACGCGCAACCACGACAATCGGCGACGGACCGTTTGTGGTGCATTGGGCACTGCGCGGCGCAAGCGTCTGCGCCGAGCGACGCGCATCCACTGACCGCGCCTCCCAGCCTTCGGGTGACGCTGCCGCTCACAGTGGCGCAGGATCCGCCGCGGCGCTCGGCGATCGCCGCGGCCGAGACCCGCTATCGGCTGCGGGCGCCGCCGCGGCCCCGCAGCCTATTGTTCTGCTCACTCCTGATCTAGCGCTTCGGCAAACCTTGAGGTGCCGTCGTGCGCGGATACCGCGCAGACGTTTCTCGGTTCTTTGCGGAGTGAGTCACCATGCGTTCCTTTTACGTCGCCCGTCGCGCTCGCGCGTGGGTTTTGAGCATCATCCTCGGTGCATCGCCGGCGCTCGCGGCGCACGGCGCCGATACACCATTGACCCTGGATGCGGCCGTGCGCCGCGGCCTCTTGCAGGCCCCGCTCGTCGCAGCCCGCGGCGAGGACATCGACGCGATGCGCGAGCAAGCGGTGCGTGCGGGCCGGCTGCCGGATCCGTCGTTGACGCTCGGCGTCTCGAACTATCCGGTCACCAATCCCGGCGCTTTCGGCTGGCGCGCCGATCCGATGACCATGCGCGCGGTCGGGATCACGCAGGCGATCCCCTCGCGGGCATCGCGCGCCGCCGAGCGGCGCTTGGCGGCCGCCAACATCGATGTGGCGGCAGCCGATCGCGCGGCGAGCGAACAAACGGTGCAGGAACGCATCGCGGATGCATGGATCGGGGTCTGGGCGTACGGTAAGCAGCGCTCGCTGTTGCAGCAGCTGCAAGACGAGAGCGGCCTCGCGGTAAGAATCGCAACTGCGCGCCTGCGCGGCGGCGACGGCAGCGCGACCGACGTGCTGGCTGCACGGGCCGAGACTCTGATGCTCGAGAATCGCTTGACCGCGGCGGCCGCTCGCCTGCGCGGCGCAAAAGCGAGCTTGCAGCGCTGGCTCGGCGCTCGCATCGCAGCGCTCGGCGCTGCGCCGGATTTTGCGCATCTGGCGCAAAATCCCGCCGAATTCGAGCGATCGATCGACGTTGAGGCGCCGCTGCTGGTCTTGCAGGCGCGCGAACGAGTCGCGGCTGCCGCGCTCGCCGAGGCGCGCGCGGCCAAACATCCGAATTGGAGCGTCGGCGTCTCCTACGGGAATCGTGCGCCGGGACTCTCCGATATGGTGACGCTGGAAATAGGCGTCAGCCTGCCGCTGTTCGGCCACAACCGGCAAGACCGCGGCATCAGTGCGCAACACGCAGAATGGCGCGCGGCGCAGGCGAACCGCGAGGACGCCCGCCGCGCCCAACGAGAGGCGGTCGCGCGCGCGCTGGCAAGCTGGCAAGGCTGGGGACAACAGATTGCGCGCGATCGCGACGCACTGCTGCCGCTCGCACGCGACCGCGCGCGCACGGCATTGGCCGCCTATCGCGGCGGTGCGCCGCTCGAGCCGTGGCTCGATGCACGGCGCGACGAAATCCAGCTGCGCTTGAAGTACGTGGACGCGCTCGCCGCGCGCGCCGAGCTCTGGGCGTCGCTCGCCTACCTGCTGCCGTCGCCTCAGGAGTCGCCATGAAACGCGCGCTGGTCATTGCCGTTGCGGCGCCGACGGCGATCGCCTTGTTCACGCTCGGTTACCTCGCCGGAAGGCGGATCACCCCGCGGACTCTGCAAGCCCCAGGCACGCAGAGCGGCGCCACGCGCGCGGCAAACAAGGTGCTGTACTGGTACGACCCGATGGCTCCGGGACAGCGATATGATCGGCCCGGGCCGTCGCCGACCATGCCCGGCATGCAGCTTAAGCCCAAGTATGCCGACCAAGCCGGCGGCGGCGGCGTGCGCATCGATGCGCGCATTGAACAGAACCTCGGCGTGCGCACCGCCATCGTGCGCGTCGCGCCGCTGCATTCTCCATTGCGCGTGCCGGGGATACTCGCCTGGGACCGGCGGCGCTCGCAGGTGATCAGCGCGCGAGCCGCGGGCGTGCTCGCACAACTGTACGTGCGCGCGCCGTTTGCCCGCGTCAGCGCCGGAGAGCCGCTGGCCGAACTGCTGGCGCCGACATGGAACGCGGCCGTCGCGGAATACGCCGCGCTCGCCGGCGCGCATTCCGCCGATGGGCGTGCGCTGCGTGCGGCGGCGCTCGAGCGCCTGCACGCGCTCGGCATGAGCAGCGCTGAGATCCACACGCTCGCCACGAGTAGCCGTGGCGGCATCGTGCTGCGCGCGCCGATTGCCGGTGTGATCAGCGCCCTGAAGGTGCGGCAGGGACAGCGCGTCGATGCCGGCACCACGCTGATGCGCATCGACGATCCGACGCGGCTCTGGGTCGACGCCGCGATCCCGCAGGCCGAAGTCGCCGGCATCGGCCCGGGTACCCCGGCGCAGATCGAGGTCAGCGCTTGGCCCGGACGCCAAATCGCCGGCCGCGTCGAGGCGCTGCTGCCCGAAGTGGATGCGCGCACGCGCACGCAGACGGCGCGCATCGCGCTCGACAATCGGGGCGGCGCCCTGGCGCCGGGCATGTTCGCGACGGTGCGCCTGGCGGTCGCGGCCGGCAAACCGCACCCGCTGGTGCCGGATGAGGCGCTGATCAGCAGCGGGTTGCAGAACCGCGTGATCGTCGATCTCGGCAATGGCCGCATGGCGCCGCGGGCGGTGCGCATCGGCCGCTCCGCGGGCGGCTACACCGCGGTACTGGCGGGACTCTCGGGCGGCGAGCGCGTGGTCACCTCCGGGCAGTTCCTGATCGACTCCGAGGCCAACCTCAACGGCGCGCTGCAGCGGCTGACCACGCCGCCGGCACATGACACCATGCCGGCTCCCGCGGGAGGCGAAACGCCATGATCGGCGCCATCATCCGCGCGGCCATCCGCAACCGTTTCCTGGTGCTGATGGGCGCGCTGCTGCTCGCCGGCTGGGGCGTATGGGCGGGGCTGCACATGCCGCTCGATGCCTTGCCGAACCTCTCCGACACGCAGGTGATCGTGCAAACCAGCTGGCCGGGCGAGGCACCGCAGGTGGTCGAGGACCAGGTCACCTATCCCGTGAGCACCGCCATGCTGTCGGTGCCGGAGGTGAAGACCGTGCGCGCCTATTCGGCGTTTGGCGTCTCGTTCGTCTATGTGATCTTTGATAGCGGCACCGACCTGTACTGGGCGCGTTCGCGCGTGCTCGAGTACTTAAGTCAGGTCCGCGACCGCTTGCCGCGCGGCGTCAACCCGGTGCTGGGGCCGGACGCGACCGGGCTCGGCTGGGTCTATGAGTACGCACTGGTGGATCGTTCCGGCACAGAGGATCTTGGCCAGCTGCGCGCGCTGCAGGATTGGTTCCTGCGCTACCGCCTGAAGACCGTGCCGGATATCGCCGAAATCGCCAGCATCGGCGGCATGGTGCGCGGCTGGCAGATCGTGGTCGATCCGCTGAAGCTCGCAGGATACGGACTGACCGTGCCGCAGGTGATCGCGGCGGTGCGCGGCGCCAACGGCGCCAACGGCGGCTCGGTGATCGAGCAGGGGGAGGCGGACCTGATGGTCAAGAGCATCGGCTACCTGCACACGCGCGAGGACTTCGACCGCATCCCGATCGCCGCCGGCGGTAACGGCATACCGGTTCGCTTGGGCGATGTGGCGACGGTGCGCCGCGGGCCGACGGTGCGCCAGGGAATCGCCGAGCTCGACGGCCAAGGCGAGGTGGCCGGCGGCGTGGTGATCCTGCGGTCGGGCAAGAACGCTCTGAAAGCGATCGAAGCGGTCAAAGCGCGCCTCGCCGAACTTAAGCGCAGCCTGCCCGCGGGGGTCAAGATCGTGCCGGTCTACGACCGCTCGCAGCTGATCCTCGCGGCAGTGCACAATCTGCGCGAGAAGCTGATCGAAGAGTTCCTGGTCGTCGCCGCAGTGTGCGCGCTGTTCCTCTGGCACCTGCGCTCCTCGCTGGTGGCGGTGGTCACGCTGCCGGTGGCCGTGCTGACGGCGTTCGTGGTCATGTACTTCCAGGGCCTCAGCGCCAACATCATGTCGCTCGGCGGCATCGCGATCGCCATCGGCGCGATGGTCGACGGCGCGGTCGTGATGATCGAGAACGCGCACAAGCATTTCGAGCACTGGCGCGTGGCGCAGGGTCGCGACCCCGAGGGCCCAGAGCGCTGGAAGGTGATCGCAACGTCCACGGCCGAAGTCGGCCCGGCACTTTTTGTCAGCCTGCTGGTGATCGCCTTGTCGTTCGTGCCGGTGTTCGCCCTGCAGGGCCAGGAGGGCCGCCTGTTCGCGCCGCTCGCATTCACCAAGACTTACGCGATGGCCGCGGCGGCGGCGCTGGCGGTGACCTTGATCCCGGTGCTGATGGGCTATCTGGTGCGCGGGCGCATCCTTGCCGAACACGCCAATCCGATCAACCGCGCGCTGATCACCGCCTACCGGCCGCTGCTCGACCTCGCGCTCGCACGCCCGTTGGCGGTGCTGTTCGTTGCGGCGGCGGCGCTCGCCGTGACCGCCATGCCGCTGTCGCGCCTCGGCAGCGAATTCATGCCGTCGCTGAACGAGGGCACGCTGCTGTATATGCCGACCGCAATGACGGGGCTATCGGCAGGCAAGGCCGAGCAGCTGCTGCAGCAGACCGACCGCATGCTGAAAACCGTGCCTGAAGTCGCGCATGTATTTGGCAAGGGCGGGCGTGCCGACACCGCGACCGACACGGCGCCGCTGAACATGTTCGAGACCACCATTACCTTCAAGCCGCGCGGCGCATGGCGCCCGGGCATGACGACGCACAAGGTCGAGGCCGCTCTCGATCGCGCCGTGCAAGTGCCGGGTCTGACCAACCTGTTCGTACCGCCGATCGCCAATCGCGTCGAGATGCAGTCGACCGGCATCAAGAGCCCGATCGGCATCAAGGTGGCCGGACCCGATCCCGCGGAGCTGCAGCGCCTGTCCGTAGCCATCGCGCGGATCGCCCGGGGCGTGCCCGGCGTCGGTTCGGCGGCTACCGATTACAGCGCGAGTGGCGGGCGCTACGTCGACGTGCGCATCCGCCCCGATGCCGCCGCGCGCTACGGCCTGACCCAGGCCGATCTGCAGGATCTGATCGCTACCGCGGTCGGCGGCGACGCCATCGGCGAGACCGTGCAGGGCCGCGAGCGCTTTCCGATCGTCCTGCGCTATCCGCGTGCCGATCGCCAGACGCTCGCCGCGCTCCGCCAGTTGCCGGTGCTGGCGCCGGGCGGTGCGCAGCTGCCGCTCGCGGCGGTCGCCGACATCCGCATCGAGGCGGGACCCTCGATGCTGACCAGCGAGGGCGGCGAGCTGGTGAGCTACGTCTATATCGGCAGCAGCAGCGGCAATTTGGGCGGTACCGTCGCCGCACTCCAGCGCGCGGTGGGACGCGAGCTCGCCCTGCCGCTCGGCTACACGGTCGGGTGGTCGGGTGAGTACCAGTCCCTGCTGCGTGCGGAGCAGCGCCTGCGCAGCGTCGTGCCGGCCGCGCTCGCGATCATCTTCCTGCTGATCTGGAGCGTGTTCCGGCGCGTTGCCGAGGCGGCGCTGATCATGCTGACGCTGCCGTTCGCCTTGATCGGCGGCATCTGGCTCGTGTGGCTGCTGGGCCAGCAGGTGTCGGTCGCGACCTTGATCGGCTTCGTCGCGCTGGCCGGACTATCGGCCGAGCTCGGCGTGATCATGCTGCTGTATCTGCGGCATGCCTGGGAGCGCCGGGTCGCCGCCGGCGACCTCGGCGAGATCGCATTGCACGAGGCCGTCCGCGACGGCGCGACGCTGCGCGTGCGGCCCATTGCGATGACCGTCGCCGTGGTCTTGGCCGGCCTGTTGCCGATCATGCTCGGCCACGGCGCCGGATCGGAGGTGATGCGCAGCATCGCCGCGCCGATGGTCGGCGGCATGATCACCGCACCGCTGCTGTCGATGCTGGTGATCCCGGTCGTGTACCGCCTGATCGAGCGCCGGCGCCTGCACGCCGGACGGCCGCTCGGCGCGCAAGCCGCGACGGCGCAATCGGCGGACGACGGCGCGGCGCCGTTCCCCACCATCCGCAAGGAATTCGAACGATGAGAAAAATCCTCGTGCGTTGCCCGACCGTGAATCCGTCGCGCCGCCGCTTCGTGGAGGGCCTCGTGCTCGGCGGCAGCGCAGCGAGTCTCGGCTTGCTGCGTTCTCCACGGGCCTGGGCGCAAGGCGATACGCGCTCGGCATGCCGCCATGGGCAACATCCCTACGGGCTCTGCGGCACCGAGTTTGCACTCAGCATCGCCGAAACGCCGGTCAATTACACCGGCGCCGCGCGGCTGGCGACGACGATCAACGGCGCAATTCCGGGGCCGATCCTGCGCTGGCAGGAAGGCAGCACGGTGACCCTGCGCGTGAGCAACCGCCTGCGCGTACCGACCTCGATCCACTGGCACGGCATCCTGGTGCCCTTCCGGATGGACGGCGTACCGGGCATCAGCTTCGCGGGCATCGCTCCAGGCGATGCGTTCGTCTACCGCTTCAAGGTGCATCAGTCCGGCACCTATTGGTATCACTCCCACTCGAGCTTCCAGGAACAGACCGGCATGTACGGGGCGATCGTGGTCGAGCCCGCGGGCGCTGCGCGCAATCGCAGCGACCGCGACTATGTGGTGCTGCTCAGCGACTGGAGCGACCGCTCGCCGCAGCAGATCTACGCCACGCTGAAAAGGAAAAGCGATTACTACAACTTCGCCGAACCGACCGTGGCGGATTTTTTTCGGGATGTACGCGACCTCGGGATCGAGCGGGCGCTCGCCAAGCGCAAAATGTGGAACACGATGCGCATGAGCCCGACCGACCTCAGCGATGTCTCCGGCTACACGTATACTTACCTGATGAACGGTACCGCGCCGGCCGGCAACTGGACCGGCTCGTTTCGTCCCGGCGAGAAGATCCGGCTACGCCTCATCAACGGCTCGTCGATGACCTACTTCGACGTGCGCATACCGGGGCTGAAGATGACGGTGATCGCCGCCGACGGCCAGGACGTGGAGCCGGTGTCGGTGGACGAACTGCGCATCGGCGTCGCCGAGATTTACGACCTGCTGGTCGAGCCGCAGGAGGATCGCGCCTACACCGTGTTCGCGCAATCGATCGACCGCAGCGGCTATGCGCGCGGCACGCTCGCTCCGCGCTGCGGCATGCAGGCCGAGGTCCCCGCGATGGACCGGCTCCAGCCGCTGACGATGGTGGACATGATGGGCGCCATGGCCATGAGCGGCGCGCGCGCGGGCGGTGGCATGCCGGGTATGTCCGGCATGGATATGTCGGGCATGACGATGGCAGCCATGGATGACGACGATTCGCGCAGCGCTCCTGCCGCGCAAGAGGCGCGCGGCGAAGCCGGCCCCGGCGTCGACATGCGCGTCGGCATGCCGCGCACCAATCTCGACGACCCCGGTGTCGGCCTGCGCAACAACGGTCGGCGCGTGCTCACCTATGCCGACCTGCACACCATCGGCGGGCCGATCGATGCGCGCGAGCCCGGCCGCGAGATGCAACTGCACCTGACCGGCAACATGGCTCGCTACCAGTGGTCGTTCGACGGGGTCAAGTTTTCCGACGCCAAACCGCTGCATTTTCGCGAAGGTGAACGCCTGCGCATCGTATTGATCAACGATACCATGATGAATCACCCGATCCACCTGCACGGCATGTGGAGCGAGCTGGAGGATCCGCAGAGCCGGTTCCAGGTGCGCAAGCACACGATCACCGTGCAGCCGGCGCAGCGCATCGCCTACGCGGTCACGGCCAACGCGCCCGGCCGCTGGGCTTATCACTGCCACATGCTCTATCACATGGAAGCAGGCATGTTCCGTGAAGTCGTGGTGTCATGAGCGCTCACCGCTTTGCATGGCTGGCGGCAGGAATGCTCGCGCTGCCGGCGGCGGCGGTACAAAGCACCGATACACCGGCCGGAATCAACATGGCCGGCATGGACATGGCCGACAACGCCTCGCTCGGCATGCTGCAGGTCGACCAACTCGAAGCGTTCCACGGCAAGGACGGCAACGGCGAGCGCTGGCAGGCCGAGGGTTGGTACGGCAACGACGCCGACAAACTGTGGCTGCGCACCGAGGGCACCCGCAGCGGCGGCACGATTGCCGATGCAGATGTGGAAGTCCTCTGGAACCACGCGGCGGCCGCGTTCTGGGATACACAACTCGGCCTTCGGCAGGATCTCGGCGCGGGACCCCGCCGCCGCTGGGCGGCGTTCGGCATCCAGGGTCTGGCGCCGTATTGGTTCAAGCTGGAAGCCACCGCCTATGTCGGTGAATCCACGCGCACCGCGGCGCGCTTGCGCGCCGAGTACGAGTTGCTGTTCACGCAGCGGCTGATCCTGCAGCCGGAATTCGAGCTCAACCTCTACGGCAAGTCAGACCCCGCCCGCCGCCTCGGCAGCGGCCTCTCCGATGCGCAGTTGGGGCTGCGCCTGCGCTACGAGATCCGCCGCGAGTTCGCGCCGTACGTCGGCGTGCAGGCCGTCCGCCGCTTCGGCGGTTCGGCCGATTTCGCCCGCGAAGATCACCAAGCCGTCCTCGATCGGCTTTGGGTCGCCGGCGTGCGCACCTGGTTCTAGCGAGGTCCATCATGAAATCAAGCGAGCAAGAAACCGCAGGCCAAACCCTTGACCCGGTTTGCGGCATGGTCGTGAATCCCGCGACCGCCAAATACCGGACAGAATATGCGGGAGAGCCGCGCTACTTCTGCGGCGAACGCTGCAAAACGAGATTCCTCGCCGATCCCGGCCAGTTCCTGAAACCGGCTGCCAAGGCGGTGCCGAGTGCGGCGGACGCCCCGGGCATCGCCTACACCTGTCCCATGCACCCGCAGATTCGCCGCGATGGGCCGGGAAGCTGTCCGCTCTGCGGTATGGCCCTCGAGCCGGCCGATGCCGGCGAATCGGCTGCGGAAAATCCCGAGCTTCGCGACATGACGCGACGTTTCTGGATCGGCGCCGTGCTCGCCGCGCCGCTGCTGATCTTGGCGATGGGCGCGCATCTCGGCCCGCTGGCGCTGCATCACTTGGTTTCCGCCCGCTGGTCGATGTGGATCGAGTTCGCGCTCGCCACACCGGTCGTTCTCTGGTGCGGCTGGCCGTTCTTCCAGCGCGCCTGGGCGTCGGTGCTGCAGCGTTCGCTCAACATGTTCAGTTTGATCGGCATGGGCGTCGGCGCCGCCTATTTTTACAGCCTCGCGGCGACCTTCACGCCCGGCCTGTTCCCGGCGGCCTTGCGGCAGGCGAACGGACTCATCCCCGTTTACTTTGAAGCGGCCGCGACGATCACGGTCCTCGTGCTGCTCGGACAGGTGTTGGAGTTGCGCGCGCGGTCGCAAACCGGGAGCGCCATCCGCGCGTTGCTGAATCTCGCGCCGAAGAAAGCGCGGCGCATTCGCGACGACGGCGACGACGAGGAAATACCGCTGGATAAAGTTCGCCTCGGCGATCGCCTGCGCGTACGGCCCGGCGAAGCGGTGCCGGTGGACGGCAGCGTCGCGGACGGCGACAGCGCGGTCGATGAATCCATGGTCACCGGCGAGTCGATGCCGGTCGCGAAGACCGCGGGCGCCAAAGTGATCGGCGGCACGATCAACGGCGCCGGTGCGCTGACCATGCGCGCCGAGAAGATCGGCGCCGACACGATGCTCTCGCGCATCGTGCACATGGTCGGCGAAGCGCAGCGCAGCCGCGCGCCGATTCAACGCCTCGCCGACGCCGTTGCCGGCTGGTTCGTGCCGGCCGTGATCGGCGCCGCGCTCCTCGCATTCGCGGCCTGGATGATTTGGGGGCCGCCGCCGGCTCTTGCCTATGCGCTCGTTGCCGCGGTGTCCGTGCTCATCATTGCCTGCCCTTGCGCGCTCGGGCTTGCGACCCCGATGGCGATCATGGTCGGCGTCGGCAAAGGCGCGACCGCCGGCGTACTCATCAAGAACGCCGAAGCCCTCGAGCGCTTCGAGAAAGTCGATACGCTGGTGGTCGATAAGACCGGCACCCTCACCGAGGGCAAGCCGCGCGTGGTCGCCGTCGTGGCCGCCACCGGCTTCGATGAATCGACGGTGGTTCTTCTGGCCGCGAGCCTGGAGCGCTCGAGCGAACATCCGCTCGCCGCCGCCATCGTCGCCGCGGCGAAGGAACGCGGCATCGCGCTGCAAGACGCCGCGCAATTCGCCGCAATCGCCGGCAAGGGGATCAGCGGAGTCGTATCCGCCCGGCAGGTGGCGGTGGGCAGCGCCAAGTTCCTCGTCGACCGCGGCGTCGCGACCGGCGCACTGGAGCCGCGCGCCGAGAGCTTGCGGCGCGACGGCGCCACGGCGATCTTCGTGTCCGCCGACGGACGGCCCGCAGGCATGATCGCAATCGCCGACCCGATCAAGGCGACCACGCCAGCGGCGCTCGAGAGCCTGCGGCGGCAGGGCATCCATATCGTCATGTTGACCGGCGATAACCGCACCACGGCGCTCGCGGTCGCCGCGAAACTCGGCATCTTGGCCGTGGAGGCGCAAGTGCTGCCCGATCAAAAGTACGCCGTCGTGCGGCGCCTGCGCGGCGAAGGCCGCGTGGTCGCAATGGCGGGCGACGGCGTCAACGACGCGCCTGCGCTCGCCGAAGCCGACGTCGGCATCGCCATGGGCACGGGTACCGATGTCGCCATGCAAAGCGCCGGCATCACGCTCGTCAAGGGCGATCTTGCGGGCATCGCGCGCGGCCGCTCGCTCAGTCGAGCGACGATGCGCAACATTCGCCAGAACCTGGTGCTCGCCTTCGTTTACAACGCGCTCGGGATACCGCTCGCCGCCGGCGCGCTTTACCCGGCGTTCGGCCTCCTGCTGAGTCCGATCGTCGCCGCCGCCGCAATGAGCCTCAGTTCCGTATCCGTCATCGGCAACGCGCTGCGGCTTCGCGCCGCACGGTTTTGACCCGCTCGTCGCAGCTGCGCTACGGCGTCCACGGATGCGCACGAGCTCCGCCGGTCGACGATCCGCCTGCAGGGTGGCGCCGCGGGTAGTCGGGCAGGCTCATTAATGGTCGATTAACGTGCTTGTTGCATGCTGGATCGTCAACACTCTCGGCTAGAGGATACCCATGCGCCTGCTGCTGGTCGAAGACGACGCGATGATTGGCCGGGCCGTGGCGCAAGCCTTGCGCGCGGAACACTATGCGCTCGACTGGGTCCGCGACGGCGAGGAGGCCGAAGCCGCGCTCGCCGCGGGGGTCTACGACCTGATGCTGCTCGATCTCAGTCTACCGAAGCGCGACGGACTCGAGGTGCTGTCGCGACTGCGCCGCCGCGGGCTGGAATTGCCGGTGCTGATCATGACCGCCCGCGATGCCGTGGAAAACCGCGTCGCCGGGCTCGATGCGGGAGCGGATGATTACTTGCCGAAACCGTTCGACCTCGACGAATTATCCGCGCGCATACGTGCGCTGCTGCGCCGCCGCCACGGCCACGCGGAACCCCTGCTGAAACACCGCGGCGTCAGTTTGAATCCGGCAACTCGCGAAGTGCTCCGCGACGGCGCGCCGGTGGCGCTGACTGGACGCGAATACGCGCTGCTGCAAGCGCTGCTGGAACGTCCGAGCGCGCTGCTGGCGCGCGAACAAATCCTCGACAAGCTCTACGGCTGGGGCGAGGAAGTCGAGAGCAACACGCTCGACGTCTATATCCACAGTTTGCGCCGCAAGCTCGGCGCCGAGTTCATCGTCACGGTTCGCGGCGTCGGCTACAGCCTGGCGCCCGCGGACGCGCAGCAGCGATGAGTTCGATCCGCCGCCGGCTGCTGTACGGGCTGCTGATCGGCATCGGCGCGCTGTTATGCGCCGCCGCCGCCGCCGTGTATGCTGAGATCAGCGACGAAGTCGACGAAGTGTTCGACGCCCAACTGCAGCAAGCCGCGTACGCCTTTTCGTCGCTGCCGCTGCCGTCGCGCCCGCAAACCGAAGGCCGCGAGTCCGCCGATACGCCGCTGCGCCATCTGGTCGTCGAGGTCCGGGATCCGCATTCGCCGACGCCGATTTTCCACTCGAGTATCCGCGTGTCGCTGCCGGCGAGCGCGGTGCCGGGATGGTCCAACATCCTCATCCGCGGCCGCGATTGGCGCATGTACGGTGCACTGCTCGCCGGCCACTACGTCGCGGTGGCGCAGCCGCTGTCGGTGCGCCGGCAGGCCACCAACGAAATCGCCGCCAAGTTGCTGCTGCCCCTGGCCGCGGCGCTGCCGCTCGCGGCGTTGATCGTCTGGCTCGGCGTCGGCCGCGGTCTTCTGCCGCTGCAGCGGACGGCCCAAGAGGTACGCCGCCGTTCGCACGCCGATCTGTCGCCGATCGCCAACGCGGGATTGCCGCTCGAGCTGACGCCGCTGGTGACGGCGCTCAACGATCTGATGGGGCAGTTGCAGCGCACGCTGCGGGCGCAAAAGGATTTCATCGCCGACGCCGCGCACGAACTGCTGACGCCGCTGACCGCGCTGACTCTGCAGACGCAGTTGCTGGCGCGGGCCGACGATGCCGAGCAGCGCGCTCTCGCACTGTCCGAACTCGGCGCCGGACTCGCGCGCACGATCCACGTGGCGCGCCAATTGTTGACGCTCGCCCGCCAGGATCCGGATTTCTCGGCCGCCGTCGCCGACGTGGATTTGGCCGCGCTCGTACGCGAGGCTGTGGCTGCGCATGCGCCGACGGCCGCGGCATACGGCATCGGACTGCATCTGGCAGGCTGCGCACCGGCAATCGTCAGCGGCGATGCACACGGGCTGCGCATTCTGCTCGACAATCTGCTCGACAACGCAGTCAAATACACGCCGCGAGGCGGTCGCGTCGAGGTGCATGCGCTGCGCGGCGCGGACGCGGCCGTGCTGCGCGTCGAGGACTCGGGCGCCGGCGTTCCCGACGAGCAGCTTGCGCGCATTTTCGACCGCTTCTACCGGCGCCCCGGCACCGAGGTCACCGGCAGCGGCCTCGGCCTCGCCATCGCGCGCCAGGTTGCCCTGCGGCATCACGCATCGTTGACGCTGCGCAACGGCGGCGCGCTCGGCGGCCTTCTCGCCGAGTGCCGGCTGCCTCTCGCCGCCGGCGGCTGATCGCATCGCTCGATCACGCCGCCGCGGCCTCGGTGCACGGGCGCACCCGCATGTTGCCATACGGACATCAGTGGCGGATATTGACGCACGCTGGCTGACCCGCGTGCCGCGGCGGGCGCAGTCATGCCCGCCATACCACGATCATCTTCGCGTCATTCTCAAGGAGTTAGCGGATGCAGCCGGAAGAGGTGCAAACGATCGGGCAGGCTCGTGCGATTGTCGAGGAGCGCAACCTCCGGCATGTCAAAGTCGGGGTCTTCGACAACGACGCGATCCTGCGCGGCAAGTACATCGACCGCGACAAGTTCCTGGCGGCGATCGACAAGGGCATGGGATTCTGTGACGTCGTGCTGGGTTGGGACTCCAATGACCAGCAATACGACAACATCACCTTCACCGGCTGGCACACGGCCTTTCCGGACGCGCCGATCCGGCTGTTGCCCGAGACCTGCCGAGCACTGCCGCTGGAAGGCAACATGCTGCTGTTCCTCGGCGAGTTCGTCGGGCATGCAGAGCAGGTCTGCCCGCGCGCAACCTTGCGCCGCGTGCTGCGGCGGGCAGCGGCCATGGGGCTGGTCGCTTGCGCAGCCGCCGAATTTGAATTCTTCGTGTTCAACGAAACACCCGAAAGCGTGCGCGAGAAGGGCTATCGCGGTCTGAGGAACCTGACCCCTGGCTATTTCGGCTATTCGGTGCTGCGCAGTTCCGTACACGCCGAACTCTACCAGGACCTGCTGCGGCTGGCCGCCGACATGCGCATGCCGATCGAGAGCCTGCATACCGAGACCGGTCCCGGGGTCATCGAAGCGGCATTGCATTACACCGAGGCTCTGGAAGCGGCCGACCGCGCGGCGTTGTTCAAGACTTTCACCAAAGTATTCGCACAGCGCCGCGGCCTGATGGCGACTTTCATGGCCAAGTGGTCGCGCGAGTTGCCCGGCCAGAGTGGCCATCTGCATGTCTCGCTCGCGCGCCAGGACGGCTCGTCGGCGTTCTACGACGAGGCGAAGCCCGGCCACATGGCGGACGAGATGCGCTGGTTCGTGGGTGGACAGCAGGCGCTGATGCCCGAGCTGCTCGCGATGGTCGCCTCGACCGTCAACAGTTACTCCCGGCTGGTGCCCGGATTCTGGGCGCCGACGGCGGCCACCTGGGGCATCGAAAACCGCACCTGCGCGCTGCGCGTCATCCAGGGCGGCGCGAACAGCCAGCGCGTCGAATATCGGATTGCCGCCGCGGACATCAATCCCTATCTTGCCATCGCCGTGGCGATCGGTTCGGGCCTATGGGGCATCGAGCACAGAATAGAGCCCGACGAGCCCATCACCGGCAATGCCTATGACCGCAAGCTGCCGGCGAAACGACAGTTGCCGCGGACTTTGAGCGAAGCGGCCGGCCGGTTGGCGCGTTCCAAGGCGGCGACGGAGCTGTTTGGCGCACCGTTCGTCGCCCATTTTGCGGCGAGTCGCGAGTGGGAGGAACGCGAATTCCGGCGCGCCGTGACGGATTGGGAATTGGCCCGATACTTCGAGATCATATGACGCTGAAAACGATCAGCCCCGTGGATGGGCGCATGCTTGTCGAGCGCACCTGCGCGACTCCCGCCGAAATCGATCTCACCCTGCAGCGGGCGCGCGCGGCCCAGCCGCTGTGGCGGTCGGTGCCGCTGCGCGAACGGGCGGCAATCCTGGAGCGATTCTGCAATGAGTTCGAGGCGCGCGGCGCCGAGATCGCCGAGTCGCTTTGCTGGCAGATGGGACGCCCGATCCGCTACGCGCCGAGCGAGGTACGCGGTACGCTCGAACGCGCACGCCACATGATCGGCGCCGCCGCGACCGCGCTTGCCGATGTGGATCCGGGCCCGAAGCCGGGCTTCCGCCGGTTCATCCGCCGCGAACCGCTCGGCGTGGTGTTCACGGTGGCCGCCTGGAATTATCCCTACCTGATCGCCGTGAACAGCGTCGTGCCGGCGCTGATGGCCGGCAACGCCGTGGTGCTCAAGCCCTCGGCGCAAACGCCGCTGTGCGCCGAGCGCTTTGCGGAGTGTTTCGCCGCGGCCGCGCTTCCCGCCGGTGTCTTCCAGGTGCTGCACCTCGAACACGCCGACACGGCGCATGTGATCCGCGACCCACGCATCGACTTCGTGGCTTTCACGGGTTCGGTGGCGGGCGGACATGCGGTGCAGCGCGCGGCGGCCGAGCGCTTCATCGGCGTCGGCCTCGAGCTCGGCGGCTGCGATCCGGTCTACGTGCGCCACGACGCCGATCTCGCCGACGCGATCGAAAACATCGTGGACGGCGCCTATTTCAACTCCGGTCAGTCCTGCTGCGGCCTGCAGCGCATCTACGTGCACGAGAGCATCTACCAGCGTTTTGCCGAAGGCTGCGTCGAACTGATAGGCAAATACCGGCTCGGCGATCCGCTGAATCCCGAAACGACCCTCGGGCCGGTGGTGCGCACGGCCGCGGCGGATGCCATCCGTGCGCAGCTGCGCTCGGCGGTCGCGGCCGGCGCCCGGCCGCTCATCGATGAGCGCGCCTTCCCGCGGAGCAAGGCGGGCACGCCCTATTTGGCGCCGCAGCTGTTGCTCGACGCGCCGCCGGACTCATCGGTGATGCGCGACGAGATCTTCGGCCCGGCTGCCGGCATCGCGAAAGTAAGGTCCGACGGCGAAGCCGTGGCGCGCATGAACGACAGCCCCTTCGGGCTCACCGCGGCGATCTGGACGCAGGATGAAGACGCGGCCCTCGCGCTCGGCGGACAGGTGCAGACCGGTACCTGGTTCATGAACCGCTGCGATTATCTCGACCCGGCGCTCGCCTGGGTAGGCGTCAAGGACTCGGGTCGCGGCTGTACGCTCTCCGTCGTTGGCTACGAGCATCTGACGCGGCCGAAATCATTTCACTTGCGGGTGAGCACGTGAGCGCGACCTTGAAGGCCAATTGGAACTATCCGACCATCATCTGGGCCGGTCCCGGCCGTATCGCCGAGTTGCCGGCGGCATGCGCTTGCCTCGGCATCGAGCGGCCGCTGCTGGTGACGGACGAAGGTCTGCGCGACGCACCGATGGTCCGAGCGGCCCGGGCACTGGTGCCGGACACCGGCTTGTTCGCCGGTGTGCGCGGTAATCCGATGGCCGCCAACATCGATGCGGGGCTGGCCGCTTATCGCTCCGGCAACCATGACGGCGTCATCGCATTCGGCGGCGGATCCGCACTCGATGCCGGCAAGGTGATTGCCTTCATGTCCGGACAGAGGCGGCCGATGTGGGATTTCGAGGACATCGGCGACTGGTGGACGCGCGCCGATCGGCGCGGCATCGCGCCGATCGTCGCGGTGCCGACCACGGCCGGCACGGGCTCGGAAGTAGGTCGGGCCGGCGTGGTCATCAATGAACAGACACATCGGAAAACGATCATCTTCCACCCGCAGATGATGCCGGGCGTCGTCATCAGCGACCCCGAACTCAGCGTCGGCCTGCCGGCCGCGATCACCGCGGCCACCGGCATCGATGCTTTCGTGCACTGCTTCGAGGCTTTCTGCACGCCCGGATTTCACCCGCTGGCCGACGGCATCGCGCTCGAGGGGATACGGCTGATCCAGACCTACCTGCCGCGCGCCTGCGACAACGGCGCGGACATCGAAGCGCGATCGCGCATGCTGGCGGCGGCGAGTATGGGCGCCACCGCGTTCCAGAAGGGGCTCGGCGGGGTGCACGCGATCGCTCATCCGGTCGGTGCGCATTTCAATACGCACCACGGGCTGACGAACGCAATTCTGCTGCCCTATGTGATTGTCCATAACCGGCCGGCCATCGATGCGCAGCTTGAGGTCATCGCCCGCACGCTCAACTTGTCCGGTGATCCCTACGGCGCCGTGCTCGAGTGGGTGCTGGCGTTCCGCAAGCGCCTGCGCATACCGCACACGCTCGCGGACATTGGCGTGCCGCTCGCCGATTCCGACATGATTGGCCGCGAGGCGGCGCTCGATCCGTCGGCAGGCGGCAACCCCTTGCCCACGGATGCCACCGCCTACGCGCGCCTGTTCCGTTCGGCCGTCAAAGGGGATCTGGCGCTCGCCGGATGAGCGTTGCCCGCCGGCGCTCAGGCTCGCTCAGGGCGCTCCCAGCACCGCCAGCGCCTGCCGCCAGAGAGCGTCGTTGGCGGCGGCCACGACACGTCCATCGGAGCCTGCATCGAGCGGCGCCCCGTGCCAGTCGCTGATCCTCGCGCCCGCCCCCTCGACGACCGGGACCAGCGCCATGAAATCATGCGCCTTCAGGCGCGCCTCGATGACCAGCTCGCAGTGTCCGCTGGCGAGCAGACCGTACAGGTAGCAATCGCCCCCAAAGCGGCGCAGCGCCGCGCGGCCGCAGAGCGCATCGAAGCGTCGTCGCTCCGCTGCATCGAAGGTCTCCGCCGTGGTCGTGTAGATCGTGGCTTGTTCGATCCACTCGCAGTCGCTGCTCCTCACTGCGTTGCCGTTGAAGCGCGTCGGCAGGCCATCGCACCCGACCCAACGCTCGTTCAGGGCCGGCGCCTCGATGACCCCGAGCACCGGCCGGCCGCCGCGTAGCAAGGCAATCAGCGATCCAAACAGCGGGAAGCCGGTCACGTAGCTCTTTGTGCCATCGATCGGATCGAGAACCCAGGTGAACTCGCCGCCTCCCTCCGCGGGAAATTCCTCTCCCTGAATGGCGTGTCCCGGGAATGCCGCGCGGATCATGCGGCGCATTTCGGTCTCGATGAGCCGATCCGCCACGGTCACCGGACTGCCATCGGCCTTGCGCTGCACATCCAACGGCGTGCGGAAATGCCGACGGGCGATCGCGCGCGCGACGTCGGCCAGTTGCCCGGCAAGGGACAAGGCGGCGGAAAAGTCCGGGTGCTCAGCGAAGCTCATCGATCTCAGTATAATCAGCCGAACCCTCGGAGGATAAGGCAGGTATGCCGGGTAGGGACATCTGCGACGCGATCCTCGCCCTACCATGCTGGTCCGGCCCGATCGCCATCGATGTGCTTGCGGGCGGCATGACCAATCGCAACTTCCGTGTCAGCGACCGGACCGGGCAACGCTATGTCGTGCGCATCGGCCGGGACATTCCAGAGCACGGCATCATGCGTTTCAACGAGTTCGCCGCGGCGCGCGCGGCGTATTCCTCCGGTATCGGGCCCGAGGTCATGCACGCGGCGGACGGCATCCTGGTCAGTCGCTTTGTGGAGGGCGCCGTGCTGACATCTGAGCAGGTGCGCGAGCGGCGCATGCTCGGGCGCATTACCGCGCTGCTGCGCCGCTGCCACGACGAGATACCGCGGCACTTTCAGGGGCCGGCGTTGATGTTCTGGGTGTTTCAGGTGATCCGCGGCTATTGCCGGCTGCTGCGCACGCGCGGCGCGGCGCCGCCGGACCTCGATCTTGCGCTGCTGACGAGGGCCGCAGAGCGGCTCGAGCGGGCGCTCGGACCGGTCAGCATCGTCTTCGCACACAACGACCTGCTGGCGGCGAACCTGATCGATGACGGGCAGCGCTTGTGGCTGATCGACTGGGACTACGCCGGATTCAACAGCCCGCTGTTCGATCTGGCCAATCTCGCCGCCAACAATGAATTGACGCCTGAACTGCAGGCGGCGCTTCTCGAAGCCTACTTTGGCGGGCCAGTCAGCGCCGATTCGCGCCGCGGCTTCGCGGCCCTCATGTGTGCCTCACTGCTGCGCGAAACGCTGTGGGCCGCCGTCTGCGGACTGACCTCGACGATCGCTTTCGATTACGGGCGGTATGGCGATGACTACCGGCAGCGCTTCGAGCGCCAATGGCAGGAGTTCGAGACGCTCTATGGCTGACTTTCCCACGCAGGCGCGCGCCGTCGTCATCGGTGGCGGCATCGTCGGCTGCTCCGCGGCCTATCATCTCGGCAAGCTCGGCTGGACGGATACGATCGTGGTGGAGCGTCACCGGCTGACCTGCGGCTCGACTCATCACGCCGCCGGGCTCGTCGGACAGCTGCGCTCCAGTGCCAACATCACGCAGCTGCTCGGTCAGTCCGTCGCGCTCTATCAAACTCTGGAGGCGGAGACGGGACTCGCCAGCGGCTGGAAGATGAACGGCGGCCTGCGGCTCGCCTGCAACGAAGCGCGCTGGACGGAACTGAAACGGCAGGCCACCGGCGCGCGCTCCTTTGGTCTCGAGATGCATCTGCTCACGCCGCCCGAGGCATGCAAACTCTGGCCCCTGATGGACAGCGGCGACCTGGTCGGTGCGGCGTTTCTGCCGACCGACGGACAGATCAATCCGAGCGACATCACCCAGTCGCTCGCCAAGGGCGCACGCCGGCGCGGCGTCGGGATATACGAAGATACCCGCGTGCTCGGCATCGAACTGGACAACGGCCGGGTAGTCGCGGTCGCGACCTCGCGCGGACGCGTCGCCTGCGAGGTCGTGGTGAACTGCGCCGGTCAGTGGGCCCGCCAGATCGGGCAGATGGCCGGCGTCAATGTGCCGCTGGTTTCGGTGCAGCATCAGTACCTGATCACCGACGCCATCGCCGGTGTGGCAACCGGGCTGCCGACGCTGCGTGATCCCGATCGGCTGACTTACTTCAAGGAAGAGGTCGGCGGACTGGTGGTGGGCGGCTACGAACCCAACCCACGGCCGTGGGCGGCGGATGGTTTTCCGGACAACTTCAATTTCCAGCTGCTGCAGCCGGACTGGGATCATTTTCAGCCCATCCTCGACCAGGCCATGGCACGCGTCCCGATGCTGACGCAGGCCGGGATCAAGCAGCTGATCAATGGACCGGAGAGTTTCACGCCGGATGGCAACTTCATCATCGGTCCTGCTCCCGAGGTCCGTGGTTTCTACGTGGGCGCCGGATTCAATGCCTTCGGCATCGCCTGCGGCGGCGGAGCAGGCAAGGTCCTCGCCCAGTGGATCGTCGATGGCGAGGCGCCGCTTGATCTCTGGCCGGTCGACATCCGGCGCTTCGGCCGGCCGCATGCCGATATCGATTGGGTGCGGGCGCGCACGTTGGAACTGTACGGCAAGCACTACACGCTCGCCTGGCCGGGCGAGGAACACACCAGCGGCCGGCCTCTGCGCCGCTCGCCCCTCTACGAAACCCTGCGGGCGCAAGGCGCCGTGTTCGGCGAAAAGCTCGGTTGGGAGCGGCCCAACTGGTTTGCCGCGGCCGGCGAGAGCGCGCGCGACGAATACAGTTTTGCGCGGCCGAACTGGTTTGCCGCGGTGGCCCGTGAGCATCGGGCCGCACGCGAACGCGTGGCTCTTTTTGATCAGAGTTCGTTCGCAAAATTCCAGATGGAGGGGCGCGATGCCGAGCAGGCATTGTCGTGGATCTGCGCCAACGATGTCGCCAAACCGGTCGGGAGCCTGACCTATACGCAGATGCTGAACCGCCACGGCGGCATCGAGTGCGATGTTACGATCGCGCGCCTGGCGAGAGACTGCTTTTATATCGTGACCGGCACCGGATTCGCCACCCACGACTTCGAGTGGATCGCGCGCCAGATCCCCGCGGGGCTCGACGCCCGGTTGACGGACGTGACATCGCAGCACGCCGTGCTCGCGCTGATGGGTCCGGCATCGCGCCACGTCCTCGAGACGCGGACCCGCGAGGCCGTCGGCAATGCGGCGTTTCCGTTCGGACAGGCTCGCCGTCTGCAGCTGGCCGGCGCGCCGGTGCTGGCGCTGCGCATCAGCTACGTCGGCGAGCTCGGCTGGGAGTTGCACCTGCCCGTGGAATACGCGGCGACCGTCTACGATGCGCTGATGCAATCCGGTGCCGATTTCGGCATCGCCAATGCGGGCTATCGCGCCATCGAGTCGCTGCGGCTGGAGAAAGGTTACCGCGCGTGGGGCGCGGACATCGGTCCGGATCACACGCCGCTCGAAGCCGGGCTCGGCTGGGCCGTCAAACTCAAATCCGCGGTTCCGTTCCTCGGCCGCGAGGCACTGGAGATGCAGATCCGCGCGCCGCTCGAGAAATGGCTGTGTGCATTTACCGTCGATGACCCCGCGCTGACCCTGCTCGGCCGCGAAACCATCTACCGCGACGGCGAGCGCGCCGGCTGGCTGGGGAGCGGCGGCTTCGGGCACACGCTGCGCACGAACATCGGCTACGGCTACGTGCGCGAGCCCCGGGGCCTCAGCCGCGAATATCTTCTGGCGGGGCGCTATGAGCTCGAAGTGGCGACGGAACGCATCGCCTGCCGCATCCACTTGGGTCCGCTATACGACCCGAAGATGGAGCGGATTCGGGCCTGATGCCCCGCTGCGCCGCGCCGCTGCCCGCTTCGCCTGGCGGCTAATCCGGCGGCGGTCCCAAGGCGGCTTCCGCCGCCGCGATCTCGGCCTGGCGCGCCGCGATCATCCGGCCGACGGGCGGACCCTTGAAACGCCGCCTCTCGAAGGCAAGCCAGACAATGGCCGTGACGCTCAGAAATCCGATGGTGACGTTCAACGCGAGTTCATTGGGCGGCTGAACGCCAACGACGAATATCAAAGCCATCGCGACGATCGACAGCACCGCAAACACGGAGAAGCCTCCCCGCCCAAGGCTCCAGGGACCCATGTGCCGCCACTTCGGTCCGCCATAGGCGAACAGGCCGAGAGCAATCGGCAGCGCGCAGGAAAAATAAAGGAAGATCACCGTGCAGGAAACCACGACGGTGTAGACCGGCGTACCGCCCGTCTCAAACCATTTCGCGCCCGAGACGAACAAGAGCGAGAGAATCGCGGCGGCCCAGATTGCCGCACCCGGCGTGCGGTGTCGCGCGGAGACACGGGCGAGTGACCGCGACGCGGGCAAACCCCCGTCGCGGGCGAAGGCGTAGATCATCCGCGACGCCGAGGTGACGGTCGCGAGTCCGCACAGCATCTGCGCAGTGAAGATCAACGCGTACAGCAGATCGCGTGTAGCAAGCGGAACGCGTTGTTCCATGGCCCAGAAAAACACATTCCAACCCTGCTTCGCCGCCTCATGCATGTCCGGGATCATCAGCACGAACGCGGCCAGGAAGAAGTAGCCGAACGCGCCCGACCAGAGGATCGAGGAGAGGATGGCCCGCGGGACCGCGAGCCTTGCTTGTTTCGTCTCCTCCGAGGTGTGCGCCGAGGCGTCATAGCCCGTGACCGTATAGAGCGGCAGGAGGAGTCCGAGCACAAAGACCCAGCCTGCGGAAGATACTCTCGGCCACACGCCGGCGCCGGCCTGGCCGGAATAATTCGCGAATGTCCACAGCCGGGTCAAGTCAAAACTCCGGGTGTGCGTCAGGCAGACGAGCGCCATCAGCACCGAGGTACCGAAAATCAGGTAACCGGAAAAATCGGTCAGCTTGGCGGTCACCGAGATGCCGTAGGCATTGATCAGGGCCTGCAGAATCGTGAGCCCGGCCAGGAACCACACCAGGGTCCTCATGGAGTCGGCGAGGTGCAGCGCCGGTCCGAAGGCGCCGATGAAGAAATTGTAGGCGCCGACATTGATCGAACCGAGCACGGTCACGAGCCCTAGCAGGTTGAACCAGGCGGTCAGCCAGCCGGTGAACCGGTTGCCCAGAATCGAGCCCCAGTGGTACAGGCCGCCTGCGGTCGGGAACGCCGAGGCGATCTGTGCCATCGCCAGTCCGAAGAATCCCGAGATCAGCACGCCGAGCGGCCAACCGAGACCGATGGAGGCGCCGCCGGCGCCCGACGTGGCCTGCGCCAGCGAGTTAACGCCGCCGGAGAGAATGCAGATGATCGAAAACGAGATGGCGAAATTGGAAAAGCGGCTCAGGCGTCGCGACAGTTCTTGTGCGTACCCCAGACTATGCAGCACCTTGACGTCGTCATCCAGTGGCGCCTCGGGCGAGGATTTCCCATTCGCATTCATCTAGATGACTCCCACCAGCCGCAGTCTGCCAGAAATGCACGAAAGCAGTTGCTAAGCGAAAAATTGACGCGTAAAACTCCTCGCCTGCGGCTGCGCCGGTAACCCATGCAAGCTGGGGCCAAGCAGAGGACATCGGCTGGCCCCAACGCGAAAATCTCAAATGGTGGGCACCCTAGAGTGAAAAGCACGCCTGCCCCTTCAAGCGGACTACGCCATAGCTTGAAGCAGCGGCACATGTCCATGATTGCGCTCGGCGGCGTGATCGGCGCGGGCCTTTTCGTCGGTAGCGGTGTAGTCATCAAAGCGGCGGGACCCGCGGCAGTCCTTTCCTTCATGATCACGGGGCTGCTGGTCGTGCTGGTGATGCGCATGCTCGGCGAGATGGCCGTCGCACTGCCGGCGGTAGGCTCATTCTACGAGTACGCCCGCCTGGCATGGAGCGACCGACCGCGGTTCGGCGAACTCGCCGGCTTTGTCACCGGCTGGATGTACTGGTATTTCTGGGTCATCGTGGTAGCGCAGGAGGCGATTGCCGGTGCCGGATTGGTGCGCTTCTGGCTACCTACGGAACCGATTTGGATCGTCAGTTTGACCTTGCTGCTGTTACTCACCGTGACCAATCTCATCTCGGTCAAGTCCTATGGCGAGTTCGAGTTCTGGTTCGCGTCGATCAAGGTTGCCGCGATCATGGTCTTCTTATTGCTCGCGGGCCTGTATGTCCTCGGCCTGTGGCCGGGAGCGGCTCCGAGCGTTGCCAACCTCACGGCGCACGGCGGCTTCGCCCCCAACGGCATTCTTCCCATCATGACCGGCGCCGTGGCGGCTACGGGCTTCTACTTTGGAGCCGAAATCGTTGCGATCGCCGCTGCGGAGGCTGCCGAGCCCGCGAAGGCGGTGGCCAAGGCGACGAACTCGGTCATTACGCGCGTCCTGATCTTCTATGTGGGCTCGATCTTTCTGGTCGTGTGCCTGGTGCCCTGGAATTCCCCGGGAATCAGCACTCCCTACGTCAGCGCGGTCAGCGCGATCGGCATTCCCGCGGCGGCGCAGATCATGAACGCGGTCGTCCTTACCGCGGTGCTGTCGGCTCTGAATTCCGGGCTGTATGCGTCGTCGCGAATGCTGTTCGCCCTGACCAGGCGCGGCGACGCTCCTTCGGGTCTTGCCAAGCTCAGCCGAAATGGCGTGCCGAGCCGCGCCATTTTGCTCGGAACGCTGTTCGGCTATGTCGCGGTGGTCATGTCGTATGTCTCGCCCGGCACGGTATTCGCCTTTCTGGTCAACTCCTACGGAACGGTGGCGATATTCGTCTATTTGCTGATCGCGATATCGGAACTGCGCCTGCGAGCGCGATTGGAAAGGGAGGATCCGGCGCGCCTCGGCATTCGCATGTGGGCGTATCCGTACCTCACCTATCTCGCAATTGCCGGCATGCTCAGCATCGTCGTGGCGATGGCCTTCATCCCCGAGCAGCGAACGCCGCTCCTATTCGGCGTAATCAGCTTGGGAGCCCTGCTGCTCGGTTTCAGCGCGCGCCTGCGCTTCGGCAGCAGGCCGGATATTGCGACGCTGGCGATGGAGCCCCATCGGAACGAGGAGTTGTAACGGCCGACGAGCCCCGAGGGGCCGTCGCCGCGACGTGGCGACGGCCCAGCATCCAAGCGGCTGCGCCATTCAATATTCCGACAGCGCGTCCCGCAATATGGCGGTCATCTGATCGATCTCGGCGCGAGTGGCGATGAACGCGGGCGCGAGGATCGCGACATCGCCGGTGGTCTTGACGTGCAGACCGCGATCGAACAGTTTGGCCTGAAGCTGCGTGCCGCGTACCCCCGGGGCGCTGCCGGCTTTGATTTCGACGCCGGCCAGCAGGCCATAGCCGCGCACGTCAGCCACCACCGGCAGCTCCTGCAGGCCGAACATCGCGTCTTGGAAGTAAGGCGATAATTCACGGCCCTTGGCGAACAACTGTTCGGTCTCGTAGATCTTCAAGGTCGCCAACCCCGCAGCACAGGCGGCGGGATGCGCCGAATACGTGTACCCATGAAAAAATTCCGTGGCGCCGTCCGGTGCCCGATCGATGATCGTGCGGTAGACGCTGTCGCGTACCGCAACCGCTCCCATGGGCTGTGCGCCGTTGGTGAGCGCTTTCGCCATGGTGATCAAGTCGGGCGTGACCCCGAAGGAGTCGGCCGCGAACGGCTCACCGGTCCGGCCGAATCCGCAGATCACTTCGTCAAACACCAGCAAAATGCCGTAGCGATCGCAGATTTCGCGGATCCGCTGAAGGTAGCCTCGCGGTGGAACCAGCACGCCGGTCGAACCTGCAATGGGCTCTACGAATACCGCGGCGATGCGCCTCTCACCGACGAGTTGTACGAACCTTAGCAGGTCGTCCGCAAGCTCCACGCCGCTCGCACCCATCCCGCGGGTCATGCGATTCTCGGCAAGCAGCGTATGCCGCAGATGCAGCACACCAGGCATCACCGCGCCAAACGCCTCGCGGTTCTTGACAATGCCGGAGAGCGCAGTGCCGCCCATGTTCACACCGTGATAGGCGCGTTCACGCGACACCAGATAGGTGCGCTCTGCCTCTTTACGAGCGAGATGAAAGGCAAAAGCGATCTTGATCGCCGTATCGACGGCCTCGGACCCGGAATTGCAGAAAAAGATGTGCTTGAGCCCCGGCGGCGTCAAGGCCGCGACCGCGTTGGCGAGCTCGAACGCGCCGGGATGACCGCGCATGAAGGACGGCGTGAAATCGAGCGTATGCAGTTGTGCGCTCACGGCTTCGGCGATTTCCGGCCGGCAATGGCCGGCGGGGGTCGTGAACAATCCGGAGCTGCCGTCCAGGATCTTGTGGCCGTGCTGGCTCCAGTAGTACATGCCGCTCGCGCCGACGAACAGGCGCGGCTCGCGCTTGAACTCTCGGTTGTTGGTAAAGGGCAGCCAGTGTTGTTCGAGCTTCTCCGGCGTCAATTGCATGTCATCTCCCTGTGTCTCGCATCCATCGCGGCGCGCGTGACGGATGCTTTGTCGCGGCCTCTTCATCCGAACGTCGACCCGATATCCACGGCCGCGGCCTGCAGGCGCGGCACGAACTCGATCGCCCGCATCAGCGGCAGGCGTGCGGTAGCGCCCTGCAGCGCGACGGAGGCGACGACCTCGCCGTGCCTGCTGTACACCGGCACCGCGACGCAGGCCACGCCGAGCACGTATTCCTCGTTGTCGACCGCGTAGCCGGAATTGACGATGCGGTCCAATTCCGAGGCGAGCACCTGGCGGTCGGTGATCGTGCGAGGGGTGAATCGCTCGAGCGCCATCATTTCCAGTAGGCGCTGACGTTCCACCACGGATAGGTGCGCCAACAGGAGCTTGCCGCTCGCACAACAGTGCGGGGACATCGCGACTCCGCCCTGCGGAATCTGCAGGCGCAGAGGCCAAGCCGCCTCGATCCGATCGAGGTAGATCACCGCGCCTTTGTGGAGCACCGCCAAGTTGCAGCTTTCGCCGATCTCGCTGACCACGCGTCGCAGGACGATGCGCCGCTGCGTGGCCGCGCCGTCGTTGCGCAGCACGTCGAGCCCGAACCGCGAGAGCCGATCGCCGACGATGTACGCACGGCCTCCCGGCTCGCGGCAAAGTAGGCCGGCTTCTTCGAACAGCGCGAGCGTCCGATGCAGTGTGGGTTTCGGCAACTCCGTCGCGTGCATCAGTTCGGAAAGCGTGACCGCGCGGCCGGCGCGTACCAGCACTTCAAGCACGCCAAAAGCCTTGAGGGTGGAGGATGTTTCGTTCGCGATTTCACCCTGTTCGGTCGCTGGCGACAGGGCCCGGCTATTCATCCCTCTCGACTCCTATTCCGATAAACGATACGAATCTACGCAAGTCAATCGAACAGCAGCTTGCCATGCGCCCGCTCCGCGCCTACTATAACTCATTAGCAGCACTTTGTGTCTCAATAAACGATATCTAACCAAAGGGGTCGGCGCCGTGAGTCAGTCGTTGCAAAAGATGGGGCCCTCCGAAGCCCTGGTCGAAACCCTCGCCATCAACGGTGTCAAGCATGTGTTCGGGATCGTCGGGTCCGCCTTCATGGACGCCCTCGATATCTTTCCGGCAGCCGGCATCGAGTTCGTGGCCGTCGCACACGAACAGGGCGCGATTCACATGGCCGACGGTTACGCCCGGGCCTCGGGGCGCCATGGGGTCTGCATCGCGCAAAACGGACCGGGCGTGACGAATTTCGTCACCGGCGTGGCCGCGGCCTTCTGGGCGCATTCGCCGGTGGTTTTTATCACGCCGGAAACGGGATCGATGTCCATGGGGCTCGGCGGGTTTCAAGAAACCGAGCAGCTGCCGATTTTCTCGAAGATCACCAAATATCAGGGACACGTGAACAATCCGAAACGCATGGCGGAAATCGCCGCGCGCTGCTTCGATCGCGCCATGCTGGAGATGGGTCCGACCCAGTTGAACATTCCGCGTGATTTCTTCTACGGTGAAATCGAAGCGACGATCTCCCCGCCGCTGCGCATCGCCCACGGGCCAGGATGTCCGGAGGCGCTGGAGCGAGCCGCGGCAACGCTCGCCGCCGCGCAGTTTCCCGTGATCCTCGCCGGCGGCGGTGTCATCATGGCGGGCGCCACCGGCGAGGCGATCGCGCTCGCGGAATTGCTCGCAGCACCTGTTTGCAACAGTTACCTGCACAACGATTCGTTCCCGGCATCGCACGCCCTCGCGGTGGGCCCGCTCGGCTACCAAGGCTCCAAGGCGGCGATGAAGCTCATTGCGCAGGCGGACGTGGTTTTGGCGCTCGGCACGCGACTTGGGCCTTTTGGCACCTTGCCGCAGCATGGGCTCGAGTACTGGCCGCAGCGGGCCAAGATCATTCAGATCGATTCGGACCCGCGCATGCTCGGTCTGGTCAAGCCCATCGCCGTCGGCATTCAGGGCGATGCGCGCGCCGCCGCTGCGGCGCTGCTCGAACGCCTCACGGGTCGCAAACTCGCCGCTGCAGCCAATCGCGCGCTGCGCGAGGCCCGCATCCTCGCGGAGAAGCGCGCGTGGGAAACGGAGCTCGACGGCTGGACGCACGAGCGCGACGCTTATTCGATCGAAGTCGCGCGCGACTCCCGGCATATGCATCCGCGTCAAGTGCTGAGGGCGCTGGAGGCGGCCATGCCGGCGAACGCGATGGTCTCGACCGATATCGGCAATATCTGCTCGGTCGCCAATTCCTATCTGCGATTCGAGGCACCGCGCTCCATGTTCGCTGCGATGAGTTTTGGCAATTGCGGTTACGCGTTTCCCGTGATCTGCGGCGCCAAGACGGCCAACCCCGACCGGCCGGCATTCGCCTATGTCGGCGACGGCGCGTGGGGCATCAGTTTCAACGAGTTGCTCACCTGCGCGCGCCAGAAGATCGGCGTCACCGTGGTGGTGTTCAATAACGGCCAGTGGGGCGCCGAGAAGAAAAATCACGTCGATTTCTACTCACGGCGCTATCAAGGCGTTAACCTCGAGAATCCGAGTTGGGCAGGCGTGGCGCGCGCCTTTGGCTGCGAGGGCGTGACGCTGGACCGGCTTGCCGATGTCGGCCCGGCTCTGCAGGCGGCGGCGCGGGCGCAGAGCGAGGGGCGCACCACGGTCCTCGAGGTGATGGTGACGCAGGAGCTGGGCGATCCGTTTCGCCGCGACGCGCTGTCGAAGCCGGTGCGATTCCTCGAAAAGTACAAGGCCTTCGTATGAGGGCGGACTGCCGGCCAAATCCATGCTGCTGCTCGTTTTCAACGCCGGAAGTTCATCGCTGAAGTTCGACCTGCTGGAAATGTCGACGGCGGATCCCGCCCGTCGTCTGGCGGCAGGCGCCTTCGTCGATGCCGCCGATGGCTCCGGCCGGTTTTTGCTGCGCACTGCCGCGACCGCGCAGGAGTCATCGCCGGCGGCCTCGACACTCGCACAAGCGGCCGAGTTGGTACTGCAGTGGCTCTCGAACCCCCGGGTCCACGGCCGTGATCTCCTGGCCGGCGTCGCGGCGACCGTGCATCGGATCGTCCACGGCGGCGATCGGTTCCGCGCGACGACCCTACTCGACCGATCGGCGCTCGAGGCGCTGGCCGGGCTTAGCTCGCTCGCGCCGCTGCATAACCCCCCTGCCCTGTCGGTGATTTCGACCGTGCGCCGCAGGCTCGGCATGCGCGTACCGACCATCGGCGTCTTCGACACGGCCTATTACGCCGATCTGCCTGAAGAGGCGATCCGCTACGCGGTGCCATCGCGGTGGCGGACCGAATTCGGCATCCGCCGCTATGGATTCCACGGTCTCGCCCACCGTTATCTGTGCGAGTCCGCGCGCGCGCGCGCCGCGACCGGCCGCGCGACGGCCCGCATCGTCAGCATTCAGCTTGGCCGGGGCTGCTCCGTGACGGCGACCCTCGAAGGCCGGGCAATCGCGACCAGTATGGGATTCACCCCCCTCGAGGGCCTGGTGATGGGCACACGCTCCGGCGACGTGGATCCGGGCGCGATTTTGTACGTGATGGAGCAGAGCGGCATGTCCCCGGCCGAGGTGCGCCGGGAGCTTAACCTGCACAGCGGACTTCTTGGGCTTTCGGCTCAAACGGCCGATATGCGCGAGCTGCTGGCGCTCGAGCAACGCGGCGATCCGGCGGCGACCCTTGCGATCGAAGTATTCTGCCGGCGCGCGAGACACTACGTGGCCGCGTACATTGCCGAACTCGGCGGTGTGGACGTGATCGTGTTCGGCGGCGGCATTGGCGAGAACTGTCCTAGCATTCGGCGTCGCATTCTAGGATCTCTGCAGTGGGCCGGGATCGAGTTGCAGCCTGAGGCAAATGCGGCCAGCGTCGGAGTCGAAGCGAGTATTGCCTCGCCGACGAGTCGGGCTGCGATAGAGGTCATTCCTGTGGACGAGGCCAGCGTCATTGCCAGCGAAGCCGCTAAGCTGCTGCACAATTATTCCTCAGCTTGACGACTATCCGCGGGCCTCTTCGAGGCCGTGGCCTTTGGGCCCCGCTTCCCGACGCCAGAGGAACACGGCCGAGGACAGCGCGACGAGACTGAGCAGGAAAAAGAACCACAGCATGACCGTATAACCGGCCGGGTTCTGCGCCCCGGCACCCGCCTTATCGGCGAGCCAGCCCGCCGCGAGATTGGACGCGGCCATGCCGAGCGCCTGAATCAGCGTGATGAGCCCGAGCGCCGTGCCCAGACGGCGTGGCTCGACAATCAGCGTCGTGGCTGGCCAGATGACCGCCGGCACCAGCGAGAAGCTGATCCCCATCATGACGGTCGACACCCAAAGACTTGAGTTCGTCAGGCCGAGCACGACGAAGGTCGCCGACAGCAGTAACGTGCCGATAGTCAGCATCAGCGCGCGGTGACCAAGCCGGTCGGCGAGCAAACCGAAGAATGGTGTGGCGAAGATGGCCGCGAAAAACACCCAGCTATTGGCCACACCCGCTTGGCGCAGTGTGAGCCCCTTGGCGTGCTGGAAATACTCGATGGCATAAGTCGTTCGGAACGGGAAGAATACCGCCGCGTAGAGCACGTGCAGCGCGAGAATGTACCAGTAGGACATATCGAATTTAAACAGGTGCGCCCAGTTGACGCGTTCCGAAGCGGCCGCCGATCGCATTCCCGGCCGGTGATGGCGGTCAAGCCGGTAGAAGATCATCGCCGCCGCCAGACCCGCCAGCGTAATGCCCGTGCCGAGCCACAGCGGCGGCTGCCAGCCGCGCTCGTAGAGCGAACTCGCCCACGCGGTCGAGGTATCCACGGCATAGGAGCCGACGCGGGCGAGGCTCAAGTAGAGCGCGGTGGCGAGCGCAATGCTGCTGCGCGAGAACCACTGCGCCAGTCCGGCGACGAGCGCAATGAAAATCGCGCCTTCACTGACACCGAAGAGGAAGCGACCTGCCACCATGATCTCGTATGGACTGCCGACCGCCGTGAGCGCGGCGCCGAGCACGCCTACGCCTGCCGACCACAGCGCGACACGCGCTGGCCCGTAACGGTCGATCAGCAGACCGTTGACGAGCGCAAGCGCGACATTGGGGATGCTGATGACGCCGTTCAGCATCCCGAGCTGCGATTGACTGAACCCGCGCTGCCGATGCAGCAGATCGGCTATCGGACCGATCACATCGTCCTCGTAGTAGCTGCTGGACACGGCGATCGCCGCCATCACCAGTACCCACCAGCGCATCCGTGAGTTGCCGCCGCTGCGGTTCGTGTCGGGCCCGCTCGCGATCTGAGTCACCGGAAGCGGGCGCCCTGCCGCGCAAGTTCCTTCTGTACCGCACCGATGTTCAGTTGATCAAAGGCTTCGTCGCGCTGCAGCGATATGGCCGCCGCCGCCCCTGCGCCTTGGCCGCTGACGGCGCAGCACATCATGTTGCGTGCCGAGGCATGGGACACCTTGTCGCCGCCAATGCACCGCCCGGCGACCAGCAGGTTGCCGACGCCTTTCGGCACCAGGGCCCTATAAGGCACGTGCCAGTAGCGCCCCGTGGTCGGCAGAATCAGGATGCCGTAGCCGTCGATGAACTCGGGGAAAATGCCAATCGCGTCGTCGAACCGGCCTTGTTCGCGGACATCGGTGCCGGTTAGATTGTAGAGCGCATCGATCTTACGGGTATCGCGAATACCGAGCGTCATGCCGAAATTACGCAGCTTAGCGTCCTCGCAGCCCGGCATAAAGCCGCGCAGCGCCTCGATCGCGTAGATCGCCTCGCGCCTTCCGCGCATCTCGCCGACGGTCAGATCGTTCGGGTCGGTGCCGTCGATTTCCGGCACATGCACGAGGTTGAGATACGTCAGGTCGCCCCGATCACTGACCGTACCCCAAGTGCCGGCGATCGTATGCAAACTCGGCGGGATGATGCCGGCGGCCAGCGCCTGTTTGAACGGTTTGCGCAGGAACGGCGAGAACAGCGCGTCTTCCTTGCCGGCGGTCTCGTAATCCCATTCACCGTTGCCCGACCAGTCGGCATAGGTCTGCGGATCGGCCTTCACCGCGTCGATGAAGCGACGCTTATTGACACCGCTCATGGAGAACATGACGGATACGGCCATCATCTCCTGCTTGGGCGACTTGTGCACCGGCGCCCCGGCGCGCGCCGCGATGTCGGCATCCCCCGTCGCGTCGATCACACGCTTGGCGAGGATGGCCTCGCGGCCCGCCTTGCTCTCGGTGATGACACCTCGAATAGCGCCGTTCTCCATAATCGGCGCCACACACAAGCGGTGCAGCAGCGGCGCGACCCCGGCCCCCTGTACGAGCACGTCGGCCACCCACTTGAACATCTCGGCGTCGAGCGCGTGGCTTGAGGACTGGGGCTCAGGGCTAGCCGCGCCCATGGCCTTGGCGCGTTCCTCGAACTCAATGCCGATGCCTTCGCAGTCGACCGTGTGCTCGTGGCGGTACCACGCAAGGCCTTCGACACCCACCTGCGTGATATTGCCGCCGAAGCAGCCATTGCGGTCGATTAGCGCGGTGCGGGCCCCGGCACGGGCCGCGGCGAGCGCCGCAGCCAGGCCTCCCGGGCCGCTGCCGACCACAAGGACATCGGTTTCCAGAATCACATCAACCGAGCGGGCGGGTTCATTGATCGACTTCATCGTGAGGCAGCCCCTCGATCATAAGAATCAAAGATCGAAATTATAGCGTTGCGTACCGAGGCACCGCGAGCGCGCACATTGCGCTGGATAACGATTACCTTAAGGTCGCGCCTCGCGCCAGCCAACGCGCAGGACAACCCGACGATGCCGGCGCCGACAACTGCGAGGTCAAACTCGCGCGGGGCGGTCATGGGTTTAGGTGGCGCCGTTGTCGCGTAGCTCGTCGCCGAGCGCCTTGCGCAGCGGTCCGATGAAGCGCTCGTAGCGACGCCACCTCTCGACTGAGCTCTTGCTGATGGCCTGGCGCACCTGCCAATTGCTCGCGGTCAGCACCGGCCGATCGGTGCGGTGGAACTCAAGGCAACGCGGATCCCACGGGAGCCCGATGTGCGCGAGCATCCGGCGGCTCCAGCCTTCCGGATCATCGACGAGGTCCTCGTACCGGACCTCGATCAGCGTCCGCGGCGGCAGCACGGCGCGCCAGTGCGCCATCAGGCGCCGGTACTCATGGTAGTAATGCGCGAGGTCGCCGAAGTCAGTCGCGTAGGGATGCGCGGCGGAGAACCCCTGGAAGTAGATCGACAGGCACGTGTCAAGCGAACTGCGCCCTAGATGAATGAACCGGGCACCCGGCAGCGCCGCGTGTATGAGGCCAATGTTCCTGAAGTTGACAGGCAGCTTGTCGACGATTCGCGAAGCGTCGGGTGCCTGCGTTGCGAGCCCCGCTAGATAGGCGCGGCCGAGCTCGGCTATCGTCGCGGGCCGCTGCTCCGGGGTTGCCGCGCGCTCGGCGTCTGCCGCAAAGATCCAGTAGAGCAGCTCGCCCGCCCCGTGCACCTGCGGGTGCGAGGCGAGGATTTGTTCGGTCAAGCTCGTGCCCGACCGCGGCATCCCGACGACGAATACCGGGAGTTCGGAGGCAATCGCGCCGGGCCGCAGAGCCGCGAGCGCATTTCGATCGAAGGCCGCGAGAATCCGCGTTACCCGCTGCGTCATCTCGGCACGGTCGTAGCGTAATCGGCTGCGACGGGCGAGTTCGTTGCCCATCCGATGATGCTCGAAAGCCGCGTCGCGGTCGTCGACGTCATCGTAGTACTTGCCGAGAGCGTGGTGCAGATTGATGGCGTGTGCTACGGCCAAGCCGCGCGCCAGCACGCGCTCCGCGGCGTCGCGCCACGGCGCATCGGCCGCGCTCATCTTGCGCACGGCCGTGAGGCTGGTTAGCGCCTCGGGCAGCTCCGGGTCTACGGCTAACGCTTTGCGCAGCAAATCCTCAGCCTCGTCGAACCGACCATGGTCGATGGCGAGGCTGCCGAGTAGCGCGAGCGTATCAGCAGCGCCGGGACGGAGCGCGAGCGCCCGTCGCGTGCTCGCTTCCGCATCCGCGAGCCGCCCGAGAGCTCGCTCGGCCATGGCGTGCGCGGTGTGCAGCGCGGCATGGTCGGGGTCGATCTCGAGTCCGGCACGGTAGGCGGCATCGGCCTCGTACAACGCGTTCTGCGCAAGTAGCGAGTTGCCGAGGTGCAGGTGCGCTTCCGGCAGCCGCGGCTCGAGCTCGATCGCGCGCCGGCAGTGCTCGATCGCGGCGCAGAAGTCGCCGAGGCAATGCAACGCGTGACCGAGGTTGGCGTGCAGCCGCGCATCAGCCGGTGCACGCGTGAGTGCGTCGCGGAAGCAGCGTACGCACAACTCGTAGCGGCCAAGTCCGGCGAGCAGCGTCCCGTACTCGTTCAGCAGCTCCGCGCTGGGGTCGTTCGCCAGCAGTCGCTCGAAATGCGGAATCGCTTCGGCGCCGCGACCGGCGGCGGTCAGCGCGCGCGCGAGCTGCGTCACGGCATTGGCAAAGTCCGGGCGCAGCTCAATCGCCCTTCGCAAGGAGTCGATCGCGGCGCGGTCGCCGGCCTCGAGAAGCGCGCTGCCGAGGTTGCGATGGGCCTCGGCGAGTCCCGGCTCGAGCGCGATCACGCGCCGGTATCCCGCGATTGCAGCCGCGAGCGCGCCCTGAGCGCGCCTGGCATTCGCCAGGTTGCCGATGGCGGCGGCGAACTGCGGCCGCAGCGCAAGCGCGCGCTGGCAGCTCGCGATCGCCGCGTCCGTCCGTCCCAGCCGCACCAGCACTTGGCCTAGGTCGTTGTGCGCGTCGGCGAACTCGGGACGCAGAGCGGTTGCGCGCCCGAAGCTCTCGGCTGCCCGCTCGAGCAAGCCATGGTCCTCGAGCGCCTGGCCAAGCAGATGGTGCACGTCGGCATCGCTCGGCAGCGAGCGGCTGGCCGAATCGAGCGCCGCCAGCGCGTCCTTGCCTTGGTTCTGCCGGGCGAGCCCGAGGCAAAGGAGTGCCTGGCCGAGCATCGGCTGGCCCGCGAGCAAACGCTCGCACTCGGCCTCGGACTCCGCCGGTCGTCCGGCCCGCAACAGCGCCCATGCACGGGCTGCATCCGGCGGCGGCGCTTTCGTGGCGGCCGCATCGGCCGGAGTCTTGCCGCAGCAGTGCTTGTACTTACGGCCGCTGCCGCAGGTGCAGGGTTCGTTGCGTCCGGGGGGCATCTTAGCGGCGGTAGTGCACGAGTGCGTCGCCGAGCACCTCGCGCAGCGGGCCAAGCCACGCCTCGTAGCGGCGCCACTGGTCGAGGCCCTCGCGGAAGATGGGCTGGCGTACCTGCTCCGAGCTCGCGGTACGGACGCTGCGCTCGGTGCGGTGGAATTCGACGCAGGTTGGCTCGAAGGGCAGCTCGCAGAAGTCGAGGATGAGTCGGACGCTGCGCTCGAGGTCGTCGATCACGTCCTCGTGATGGACCCGCAGTACCCGGCCCGGCAGCGCGGCCTCCCAGTGTTCCATCAGCTCGAGGTAGGTACGGTAGTAGCGGCCGATATCTTCGATGCTGTAGGCGAACTCCTGACCGCGCGCAAAGAGCTGCTTGAGGTTCCCAAAGCAGCAGGCCATGGGCTCGCGCCGCGCGTCGATGATCTTCGCATTCGGGAACATGAGGTGAATGAGACCGATGTGCCGGAAATTGTTCGGCATCTTGTCGATGAACCGCGGCTTGCCGGTCCGATAGACGCGGGTGTCGTTCAGATACTTGTCGGCGAAGCGCACGAATTCCGCGGCCGGTAGTTGCGCGAGCACGGCGGGATATCGCGGCGACTCGAAATCTCGTTCGCGGCCCTGCAATTCCAGCACGAAGCGCGGGATGTCGGCGAGTTCCTGCGTGCCTTCGACCGCGGAGTGCGAGGCCAGGATCTGCTCAATCAGCGTCGAACCCGAACGCGGCAGCCCGACCACGAAGATCGGCGCCGTGCTCGCCACGCCAAAGCCCGTGTGCTGCTCGAAGAAATCCCGGGTGCAGACGGCCTTCTGCTTCGCCGTGTTGAGCTCGATCACTTCCGGACGGTAGCGGCTCTCGGCGCGCTTCAACTCATTCCCGCGCTCGTAGTAGCGCCACGACTCAGAGTATTCACCGCGGTCCTCGTAGGCCTTGCCGAGAGCGAAACACAGGTGGTAGCGGTCGATGAGCCTGGTCAGAGGCCCGGCCTCCGCAGCGCGCATTGACGCGAACTCTGCGTCGGTGAAGCGGTAGGTCTTGAGGTTGGCGAGGCTCCAGTACGCATCTCCAAAATCCGAACGTTCCCGGGCCGCCGCCCGGTACTCATCGATCGCATCAGTCCGGCGTCCCAGCGTTTTCAGCGAATGCGCGATCGACAGATGCAGTTCGGCGGCATTGGACGATCCCGGCGGCGCATCGCGCAGCAGATCCTGATACAGCGTGACCGCCCGCGCGTGGTCGCCGAGGCCCACCGTGGCAGTGGCGTGCAGCGTCCGGTACTGACGATTGGCCGGATCGATCGCCAGCAATTTGTCGAATTCGGCCAGGGCCTGCTGGTACTTGTGCCGTCCGAGCAGCACCGTGGCGTAGTCGTGGCGGGCAGCGACATAGTTGGGGACGCGCTCAAGCACCGCCGCAAGCAGCAACTCCGCGTCGTCGAACACCTCGAGGGCGGCGCCGATCCGCGCCAGCAGGCGCATCGCCTCGATGTGATCGCCGCTGGCAAGCAGGAACGCGCGGATGATTTTCTCCGCCCCCAAGAGGTCGCCGTCGCTGAACAGCCCGGTCGCCGTGATCACTTCCTGCGGCAGCGTCTTGAGTTTCGCGACGTGGGCCGCGGCTGCGGCCGCGTTGTCGGCGTCGCCGCACATTCTGTAAAGGCCTTCCAGCATGCTCCAGCTCGCCGGCAACGCCGGGTTGATCGCGACGGCCCGCAGGAAAGCTTGGGTCGCCTGCGGCGCATCCTTCATCGCCACGTAGCAATGGCCGCGCTCCTGATAGAGGCGGCTGTAGCCGGGATGGAACCGCTCGAGCTGCTCGAGCGTCGCGAGCGCATCCGCGCTCCGGATGAGCTGACGTTGGCCGAGCGCGAGCAGATAGAGGACGTCGCGATTTTCGGGGACCCGCAAGCGCAGAGCAGTCGCGGCCGCCACGCCCTCGGCGAAGCGCCGCTCCTTGGTGAGCGCGCGGATGCGCGAAACCTCGGACTCCACGGTCGAGGTCACATGAGCGGTTGCTGTGGCAGTCATGGGCATCCGATAACTAGGAGGGTGGGCATCGCTGCCCACGCTCCAGTCTAGCTCAACGGCGCGGACCGGTTGCCGCACCGCACTGCCCGGCCCGCTGCGGCGCCCGGGCGGCGCCCAAATCAGAACTTGAATCCGACCTTGATTCCCAGCACCCGCGGCCGCAGCGGCACCTGCGCCTGGATGAACTGCGCGGAGGACGTGAACAGGCTCGCGTCCGAGTTGCCGAGATTCGTGCCGTAGGCCTCGACATGCCACTGGTCCTTCGCAATGCCGAAGGCCGCGTCATACGTCGTGTAGGCCGGCTGGTTGTATCGCAGCCATGTCGTCGTCGGCACGGTGACTCCTGCGCCGGACTGGAAGCTGCTCGGCTCGTTCTGCATGTCGCCGACGTGCTGCGCGCCGACCCCGAAGAACATATTGTAGTCATTGACCTGCCAGTCGTAGCGCGCGCGCAGGTTGTACTCGATCGTCGGCGAAAAGGCCGGTGTTGCACCGACGGCGCCGAGCGGGTTTTGCAGCGGCACGTTCTCGCTCAGTGGCGGCGACCAGACCTGCGTGATGCACTGGCCGAGCGGCGTCGGGTTACCCGGGTTCGACGACTTGATGCACGGCGAGTTCGTTTCCGACGCGTTGTTGTGCGACACCGAACCCTGCAGCGTCAGTCCCTCGGTGACGCGCGCGACGATCTGCAACTCGACGCCCTTGATCCGGTAGTCGGGTCCCTCGACGCCGAACGTCGTGTTGCCAAAGATGGGCGGGTTGTAGATCAGCGTCTGCACGTTCTTCCAGTCCATGACATACGCGGAGCCATTGACCTGGAGCCGGTGGTCCAGCCACTCCGTCTTCCAGCCGATCTCGTTGTTGACCAGCGAGTCCGGCGGATACGTGTAGGGCTTGTTGTACTGCTTGACGAGGTGCGGGTTCGCATCCGGGCCGACCGTCGCCAATCCCGTTGCCGGATTCACGTCGATCTTGACCTCGGCGTTGTTCTTGCGATTGCCGGCGCCCGGGCGGAAGCCCTGCGAGAAGGTGTAGTAGAGCATCGCGTCCGGGGTGACGTGCCAGGTCAGGTTGGCGCGGCTCTTGAACCCACTGTAAGTCGCATCGTGCGTCGCATCGGTGAGTTTCCCGCCCACGCAGGTGCCGTTCGGGATACCCGCGCATCCGGTGCTCGTGGAGTACTGCGAGCCGTGCATGGTCTCCTGATAATGGTAATAGCGCGTCCCGACGGTCAGCGTCAGGACCTTCGGGATCAGGTCGAAGTCGATCGACGTGAAGAACGCCGTCTGGTTGTAGCCGCGCTCGAGGTCCTCGCCGAACGCGACATTTTCGTTGCGCTGGGTCGGATCGATGGCCGCGTACCCGGGAGCCGGAATCACGTTGGCGGTACACACCTGCTGGCCCGCCTGGTAGAGCAGGAGATTGGCCGGAGTGCAAGACGGGAACGACTTGTACAGGAAGTTCATGTCGTCCTTGATGTCGAAGTTCTCCCAGAACGCGCCGATGAGGCCCCGCAGCCGCCAATCGTCGGGTGTGCTGAGCCGCAGCTCGTGGCTCTGGTGCGTGGTTTCGACGTGGTCCTGCCAGGACGAGATCGGCGAGTAGCAGGTCAGCGGTCCCACTCCCTTGCCCATGGGGGCGGCGCCGCCACCGCAGGTGTAGTAGAACCCGCCCGCCGAACGCGCGTAGTTCGTGTAATCCGTGGCATTGTCGATCGTGCGGTCGAGGTAGCCGCCCGTATAGACCAGCTTGAGGTCGCCGGCCTTGCCGTTGACGGTCCACGAGGTGTTCTCCCACTTGTCCTTGTCGTAGGACGGCGTGAACGACGTCTCCTGCCATGCGCCGAGCGGCGTCTCCTGCGAACTGATCGGGTACTGCGCGTCCACGCCCTCCGCGTCCATGTACTGGTAGCTCTGCTGAATCAGCACTTTCCAGTCGCGGTTGATCTGCCAGAGCGCCGAGGCACGGACGCCTTGGTAGGTCACCGGGTTCTGCGCCCTCGCCGCGAGGGAGTAGTTGTTGGCGGTGGCCGCGTTCGCCGGGTACGGGAGGTGATAGGAAATGGTGCCGGGATCGGTCGGGAAGCGCGTGAACTGGCTCGGCACATTGTCGATGTAGCCGCCGCGGTGATCGTTGTAGATGACCCCACGAACGGCCAGGGTGTCCGGGATCAGCGGCAGATTGAGCACCGCGGTGATCGCGGTGTTGGGATCGCCATGGGCGGTCGTGCCGTACGAGGCCTCGGCATTGCCCTCCGTGACGTTCAGCTTCGGCTTGTTGGTGATGTAGCGGATCGCGCCCGCCTCGGCGCCACCCCCGAACAGCGTGCCCTGCGGACCCTCCAGCACCTCGATGCGCTCCATGTCCGCCATATAGACGTCGACATTGCGCGCCGGGAACGCCATCGACTGATCGTCGAGGTAAGTCGCGACGTTCGGGAACGGATTGATCGCGGCGCTCGACTGGTTGCCGGCAAAGCCGGCGGAGAGGCCGCGCATATAGATATTGCCCTGGCCCGGGCCATTGGAGCTGAAGGTGACGTTCGGCAGGAACTTGAGGACGTCGTCGAAGGTCGTCACGTTCAACTGACCGAGTTCCTCGCCGGTCATCGCCTGGATCGTGACGGGTACGTTTTGGATCGATTCAGAGCGGCGTTGAGCCGTCACCACGATTTCTTCGATACCCGACGACGCGGCAGTTTGCGCGTCGGTTGCTGTTGCCGCGTAACTCACGCCGCTGTATCCGCTCAGAATTGCCGAGATTGCATACGCAAGCTTGTGGTTGGTGTTCAAGCGTCTCTCCCGAAAGGGTCAGTGGCAAAACAAGAGCATGTAACGCGCAAAACGTTACAAACGAGGTATTCCTAAAGCAGATACCATCCGAGGAAGCGCGAGCCCATCGACATCCCGGCTTCGGCCCTTAAAGATCCCGTTGCGCTGTTTTTTTTACGCACAACAGATGACATATTTATGATAATACTATGACGTAAACGTGGCGCGTCAACAAGGGGTTGTAAGCCCAAACCCCGGAAAAGTTTCACTCGCTTGACGACAGTGGTTTGCCTTAAATCCCCAGTTCGCTATGCGACCCGAGACGCACAAACCGCAGGGTGGCATTGTCCGGCTTCTGGTAGATCAACACCGGGTCGGACTTGATGCGGCAGTCCCGGTGATCTTTCCACTCGCCACTCAGCGGATGATCGTGGTAGCGCGGTTCAAGTTGTTGATTGTTCGCCAGCTTGTCCCCGCCCACAACTAGGGACCAGTATGAGCTGACCTCGTTGACGGTCGACGGCAAGATTGGCGACCTGAAGGCCGTCTACGGCGGATGCTACTTGGTCCAGCAGGTCGTTCAGACCAACGACTCCTCGAACTACACGCGCAGCGCCTAGGGCTTCTACTACACCTGTGCGGGCCGCCCCGGCGGCGGGGGTTTTGGAGCCGGCGGTAGCCCTGGTCTGGGCGTGCCTGCGAACGGAACGCCGCCGATTTGTTACCCGCCAATCACGTCGTGGCGCGATTTGGTGGCCAACACCCACCAGAGCCACGAGTTCCGGCTGAGCACGCCGGACCAGTGGCGCGACCGCGGGTGTTGGGCCTCAAGTTCGGCTACAAGTTCTAGACACTGGCCGATCCGTGGCAACCGGCCTCGGCCGGTTGCCGTAACCTCGAAAGCGGGCATCGATGCCCGTTTTTTGTCGCCGGATTTTATGGACCCGACCGCCTCCGAACCGCCGCCATCACCGGTAGAACTCGGAATTCGCCGAGTACGGGAGTTCCTCAAAAGCCGACGGTACACGGAAGGTCTGCGGGCGGCCGAGGCGCTGGCCGTCCAAGTACCTGAAAACCGCGACGTTCTCTTTGTGATCGCGATGAGCCGCTGGCGATCGACGCCTTCCTGCGTGGGGTGAACGTCAATCCGGCGCTACCCACGAGCGGGTCGGTGCTCGAGCGCCCGTATCGCATGACGCCCGATGCGAAGAACGCCACCACGGCCGCCAAGCACGTCGCAATCTTGAAGCTCCTGCCGCCCGAGGTCGTGCAGGCGACGAGCTTGTTCTCCGACGGCGAGCTGACGCCCGCGGAGAACATCGTCCGCGCCTATCTCTTGCAGCACAGCAACCACACAGAAGCCATGCGCCTGCTCGCCAAGATCGGTAGCGCGCGCGGCGTGCTGGACGATGCGCAGTTGCTGCTCGAGGCCGTGCTCGCGCTCGCGCCCGACTACCGCGCCGCGCGACACGACTACCGCGCCGCGCGACACGACTATGCGCTGGTGCTCATCGAGCGCCACAAGTACCAGACGGCGCGCGCGGAGCTCGAGAAGCTGCTGCAGCTCGAGCCCGAGAATCGCCACTACCGCACACTCCACGCTACCGCCTGCGTCGGCCTCGGCGAACACGAAAAGGCGATCGTCCTCTACCGCGAACTGCTCATCGGAGCACGGCGGTCGCCGGACCTGTATCTGTCGATCGCGCACTCGCTCAAGACCATCGGCCGCCGCCAGGAGGCCATCGATGCCTACCGCACGGCGGCGGCCATCCGACCGAATTTCGGCAACGCCTACGAGGATCGGGGCGAGTACCCGGAATCCTGGCGATACTACGAACGCGGCAATGCGCTGAAGCGCTCCGAACGCCGCTACCGGCCTGAGATCATCGAGGGCAACACCAGGAAACAGATTGAGATCTGCACGCGCGAATTCTTCGCCGCGCGGGTGGGCGTCGGCGCCCAGGAACCCGATCCGATTTTCATCCTGGGGCTGCCGCGCGCAGGCTCGAGACAGCGACCTTGACTACCCGCACTACCCGGGCGTGCTCGCAGCCACGAAGCCCGAGGACTTCCTGCGGCTCGGCAAAAAATACCTGGCCGATACGCGCATTTACCGGACCGACAAGCCGTACTTCATCGATAAGATGCCGAATAACTTCAGACATATCGGCCTCATCCACCTGATGCTGCCGAACGCCCGAATCATCGATGCTCGGCGCGCACCCGTGGCCTATCGCGCGGTATTACCGGACGAATCTCGAACTGATGCGGCACTGGGATGATGTGCTTCCGGGAAAGGTGCTGCGAGTCTGGCACGAAAACGTTGTCGATAATCTGGATGGCAACCTTCGGCGCACTCTTGACTTCTGCGGCCTTGAGTTCGAACCCCAATGCATCGAGTTTCACAAGACGGTGCGCAGCGCCAGTTTGGAGCAGGTTCGCCAACCCATCAGTCGCGAGCGGCTCGATCATTGGAAGAATTTCGAGCCTTGGCTCGGACCGCTGAAAGATGCTCTGGGTGACGCGCCGACTCGCTATCACGATGAATGATGTAAACACGCTCAATGCGGCTACTGGAATTCAACTGCAGCGCCTGATGGACCTCCCCAGTCACCACTGACGAACAGGTCTGCGCGAGCGCCGATGGCCGCCCCCTCGAAAGCAGATCGACCTTGCGTTCGTCGGCCCCGGCTTCCTTGGGCCGGCCTGCGCGTCGGCCACCGCGAGGCGTGGTCTCGCGGTCATTGTCCGTGACACCCAACATCAAGAGTCACTGTCGACTAATTATTGTCAACAATTTGCAATCGTGCTAAGATTCCACTCGATACCAGCATTACGAGTACCCCCATGCCACAGGCCGCCGCTCTGACAACCTTGCAACTGGTGCAGTCGAATTCGCTGCCGGCCCTCGTGCAAGTCGAGATAGAGCAACTGATCCTGCGCGGCGAGCTCGCCATCGGCCAACGCGTCAATGAGAGCGAACTGGCGACGCGATTCGGGACGAGTCGCGGTCCGATACGCGAGGCCCTGCGGGTCCTCGAGGAATCGCGCCTGGTACGCTCGGAAAAAAACCGCGGCGTTTTCGTCCGGGAAATATCGATCGCTGAAGCGGACGAGATCTATGACGTGCGCGAAGCGCTCGACCAATTGATCGGCCAGCGGGTCGCCGAGCGCGCCACCCCGGAGCAGGTTCGCGATCTTGCGGCCGTCGTCGCAGAGATGGATGCGGCGACCGGCATGCACGATATCAAGTGCTACCATGCGTTGAATTTGAAGTTCCACGACTTGCTGGTCGACTTTGCGGGAAATGCCCGCCTGACCGAGACCTACCGACTGCTGACCAAAGGGCTGCTGCTGTTCCGCCTTCGCGGGCTCCAAGACGGCGGCGGGTTCGCGGTTTCCAACAGCGAGCACAAAGCAGTGGTGGACGCCATCGCCGCGCGTGATGGCGCCGGGGCGGGTCGCTTGCTGCGCCTGCACGCGGCGGAGAGTCGCGCCCGAATGCACCGGGCGGCAGCCGCCACCACCTCTATATGACCCGCTCGATCGCCGCTGCACGACCAAGGGCCGCGGCTCCCCTGGAGTAGCGTACATGCCGACCGACATCACCGTAAACGGCAGAACCTACCGCTGGATGGACCGTCCGCTGGTCGTCGTCTGCGTCGATGGCTCAGAGTTCGAGTACATCACCGCCGCCGTCGCCGCGGGCGCCGCGCCGTTTCTCGGCCGGCTGCTCGCGGGCGCCGGGACCTGCTTCATCGCCGACTGCGTCATGCCGAGCTTCACCAACCCGAACAATCTGTCGATCGTCACCGGGGTGCCCCCATCGGTGCACGGAATCTGCGGCAACTACTTCTTCGATGTCGAGCGCGGCGAGGAAGTGATGATGAATGACCCGCGCTATCTGCGCGCCGGAACGATCCTCGCGGCATTTGCCGAAGCCGGTGCGAAAGTAGCGGTGATCACGGCGAAGGACAAGCTGCGCAAACTCCTGGGACATCGGCTGAAGGGCATTTGCTTCTCCTCCGAAAAGGCCGACCAGGCCACCTTGGCCGAGAACGGCATAGAGAACGTGCTCGACCGAGTCGGCATGCCCGTCCCTTCGGTGTACAGCGCCGCGCTCTCGGAATTCGTGTTCATCGCAGGCGTTAGGCTGATGCAGCGCGAGCGGCCCGATCTGATGTATCTGTCGACGACCGACTACATCCAGCACAAGGCCGCCCCCGGTACGCCGGCGGCAAATGATTTCTACGCGATGATGGACCGCAATCTTGCGCTACTCGACGAGTTGGGGGCGACGATCGTGCTGACCGCCGATCACGGCATGAACGCCAAACACGGGCCGGATGGCCGGCCCAACGTGATTTACCTGCAGGATGCCATCGACGCCTGGATCGGAAAAGGCCAGGCGCGGGTGATCCTGCCGATCACCGACCCGTATGTCGTGCACCACGGCGCGCTCGGGTCCTTCGCGCTCGTGTACCTGCCCAGCCCTGACGCCCAGAGCGCGGTGGCCGAGCGGATCGCTGCGCTTCCCGGAATCGAGACGGTATTGCCGCGTGCGGCGGCCGCCGCGCGCTTCGAGCTGCCGCCGGACCGCATCGGCGACCTGGTGGTGGTGTCCAAACTCGACACGGTCATCGGCACCAGCCGCGACCGGCACGACCTCTCGGGGCTCGACGTGCCGCTGCGCTCGCACGGCGGCACGTCGGAGCAGAAAGTGCCGCTGCTCGTCAATCGCCGCGTAGGCAAACAGCCTGAAACCCGCCGCTGGCGCAACTTCGATGCGTTCGACCTTGGGCTGAACGTCGCCACCCGATCTTCGTAGGAGCATCCGATGTCCGCCAACGCCAAACCATCCGCACCGCGCGCGCCGATTCGCGAGGCGCTGCGAATCGCAGGCAAGAAAGTCGCTCGTGAGCGGGTCATCGAGGTTCGCCACCCCTACAGCGGCGAACTCGCCGGCACCGTTCCCAAGGCCACCGTCGATGATGTCAAGAGTTCGCTGCGGATTGCGCGCGGCTTCAGGTCGACGCTCACGCGCCACGACCGCTACAAGATCCTCATGAACGCAGCCGCCATCATTGCCTGCAAGCGCGATGATCTCGCGCGCCTGATCACGCTGGAGTCGGGCCTCTGTTTGAAGGATTCGCAGTACGAGGTCGGCCGCGCCTCGGATGTGTTGCTGTTCGCCGCCAACCAGGCGTTGGTCGACGACAGCCAAGTGTTCTCATGTGACCTCACCGCGCACGGCAAGAGCCGCAAGGTCTACACCATGAGGGAGCCGCTGCAGGGCGCAATCACCGCAATTACGCCGTTCAACCATCCGCTGAATCAGGTGATCCACAAAGTGGCCCCCGCGGTGGCCACCAACAACCGTGTCGTACTCAAACCCAGCGAGAAGACGCCGCTGACCGCCTTTGCGCTCGCCGACATCCTTTACGAGGCGGGGCTGCCGCCCGAAATGCTCTCGGTGCTGACCGGCGACCCGGCCGAAATCGCCGATGAACTGCTGACGAGCGCGGATGTGGACCTCGTCAGCTTCACCGGCGGCGTGTCGATCGGCAAGCGCATAGCCGCCGTGGCCGTCTACAAGCGCCAGGTCCTGGAACTTGGCGGCAACGATCCGATCATCGTGCTGGAAGACGCGGACATCGAGGAAGCAGCCGCGTTGGCGGCGAGCGGCTCATACAAGAACTCGGGCCAGCGATGCACCGCCGTCAAGCGCATGCTGGTTCAGGAGAGCGTGGCCGACCGCTTCGTCGAGCTGCTCGTCGAGAAGACGCGGGCCGTCACCTACGGCGATCCGTTCGATCCGACGATGGATATGGGCACCGTGATCGACGAGCCATCGGCGCGGCGATTCGAGGCGCTCGTCAATGAAGCGGTGGCGGGCGGCGCGAGGCTCTTGATCGGCAATGTCAGGCAGGGCGCGCTGTACTCGCCGACCGTACTCGACCGCGTCACGCCGAACATGACGGTCGTGCGGCATGAGACCTTTGGCCCCGTCTCGCCCGTGATCCGCTTCAAGACCGTGGACGAGGCGATCAGCATCGCGAACGGAACCGCCTACGGCCTATCGTCGTCGCTCTGCACCAACCGCCTCGACCTGATCACCCGCTTCGTACGCGAGTTGCAGGTCGGCAGCGTGAACGTGCGCGAGGTCCCGGGATACCGCCTGGAGATGACGCCGTTCGGAGGCATCAAGGACTCCGGTCTCGGCTACAAGGAAGGTGTGCTGGAGGCGATGAAGAGCTTCTGCAACACGAAAACTTATTCGCTGCCCTGGTGAATTGCAGTACCAACTCTGATGGGCAGTACAGTCATACTTGATCTGATGGGCGGAGTCGCGCTGCTCCTCTGGGGACTGCACATGGTCAACAGCGGTGTCGTGCGCGCCTTCGGCGCCGATCTGCGGCGCCTGCTGGGGATTGCCCTGCAGAGTCGGTTCAGGGCATTCCTGGCGGGCGGCTTCGTCACGGCGCTTTTGCAAAGCAGCACCGCGACCGGATTGATGGTTGCCTCATTCGTTACCGGCGGCACCCTGGATCTGGGGCCCGCTCTCGCCGTCATGCTCGGGGCGAACGTCGGCACGACGCTGGTCGTACAGGTCCTGTCGTTCAATATTGCCGTCGCAACGCCCATCCTGTTGTTGACGGGTGTGATCGCATTCAAGCGCGGCGGCAGGACCCGGACCCGCGATCTGGGCCGCGTCCTGATCGGGATCGGCTTGATGCTGCTGGCGCTGCACATCTTCCTGGGCGCTCTGGTGACGGCGCAGAGCGCGGCCGTGTCGCACGCGCTGCTCGGCGCCATCACGAGTCATCCGATTCTGTGCTTGGCCGTTGCGGCAGCCGTCACCTGGGCCGCACACTCCAGCGTCGCCGTCGTCCTCGTCGTGATGTCGATCGGCGCCGCCCACCTCGTCTCGCCGACCGCCGTGCTCGCCCTCGTTCTCGGCGCGAACGTGGGTAGCGCCCTCAATCCTCTGATCGAGACCAGTCAACCGGGAAATCCGGCGAGCCGGCGTCTGCCGATCGGCAATCTCCTCACACGCTTGGTCGGTTGCCTCATGGTGCTGCCGTTCCTGCATTCGATCGCGGACGTACTGCAGCGGTACGAGCCGAACCCCGCGCGCCTGGCGGCGGACTTTCACACCGCCTTCAACATCCTGGTCGCGCTCGTATTCATCGGCCCCCTGGATCTCGTGGCCACACAACTCAAACGCTGGCTGCCGGACCTGCCGAAGACCGCCGATCCAGGCACCCCCGTCTATCTCGACTCCACGGCCGCCGGCGCTCCTGCCGTAGCGCTGGTCTGCGCTGCCCGCGAGGTCCTACGGATGGGCGACCTGATCGAGACCATGCTGCGGCGGGCAATGACGGCGCTGCTGACCAATGATCGCAAGCTGGTCGCCGAGATCAGCCGCATGGACGACGCCGTCGACAGCCTCAATGAGGCGGTGAAGCTCTACGTTACGCGAATGACGCGCGACAGCCTCGATGACCGCGACGGCTATAGGGCAATGGAGATCGTTTCATTCTCCATCAATCTCGAGCACGTCGGCGACATCATCGATAAAAATCTGATGGACCTTGCGTCCAAGAAGATCAGGCGCGGCATCACGTTCTCGAAGGAGGGCGAAGCGGATCTCGTCGAATTTCACCAGCAGGTTGTCGACAGCCTGAAGCTCGCGGTCGGAATCTTCATGTCGGGCGATATGAACGTCGCCCGTCAGCTGATAGCGGCAAAAACCCAGCTGCGTGAGAAGGAATTCGCCGCTGCCGAGCGCTACCTCGGGCGCTTGCGCGAGGGGACGCCGGAGACGATTGAGTCGTATTCGCTGGATTTGGATATTTTGCGCGATCTCAAGCGCGTGCACTCGCACCTGTGCTCGGCGGCTTACCCCGTCCTCGAGCGCGCGGGCGCGCTGCAACGCAGCCGTCTCAAGGACTCCGCGTTCGGCCGGCGCAAAGGCTCGGCAAACCGGCTCCCTAGCAAACCGGAAATGCCGTGAACCAACCGATACTGCTGACGCCTGGCCCCCTGACGACCTCGGCGGACACGAGGTCCGCCATGCTCTTGGACTGGGGATCGTGGGACGGCGCGTTCAACGCGCTGACCGCTTCGGTGTGCCGCGATCTGCTTGCCATCGTCAACGCGCAACGCGACCACGTTTGTGTGCCGCTGCAGGGCAGCGGCACATTCTCCGTCGAGGCGGCGCTCGGCACGCTCGTTCCAAAGGCCGGCAAGGTGCTGGTGCCGGACAACGGCAGCTACTGCAAGCGCATCGTGCGGATCTTGAGCTATCTGGGCCGCGAGGCCGTCGTCCTGCCGCATGCCGAGCAAGAGCCGGCAGACCTCGCGCGGATCGAGGCCGCGTTGACGGCCGATGCGGCGATCACGCACGTCGCGCAGGTGCACTGCGAGACCGGCACGGGCATCCTGAATCCGCTGCCGCAAATCGCGGCGATCGTCGCAAATCACGGCCGCGGCCTGATCATCGATGCGATGAGTTCCTACGGCGCGATCCCGATCGACGCTCTGACCCTGCGCTTCGATGCTCTGATCGCGGCGTCCGGGAAATGTCTCGAGGGCGTGCCCGGCATGGGCTTCGTGATCGCAAGGCGGACGACGCTGGAGCGCGCCGGCGCGAACAGTGGCTCGCTCGCCATGGACCTGGTCGACCAGTGGCAATACATGCAGAAGACCGGTCAGTGGCGCTTCACGCCGCCAACGCACGTCCTCGCCGCTCTGCGCGCGGCGCTCGACCAATACCAGGCGCAGGGTGGACGGCCGGCGCGGCTGGCGCGTTACACCGAGAACTGCGCCGCGCTGGTATCCGGTATGCGCTCGCTCGGCTTCAAGACCTTCCTGCCGGACGCCCTGCAGGCACCGATCATCGTCACGTTCCACTCCCCAGCGGATCCTGCGTACGATTTCGCCGAGTTCTATCGCCGTGTGCGCGACCGCGGATTCATCCTGTATCCGGGCAAGCTGACGGCGGTCGATACGTTCCGGGTCGGCTGTATCGGCGCGATCGGCCCCGATACCTTGAAGCGGGCGGTGGCCGCCATCGCCGAGGCTCTGCGAGAGATGGGAGTGCGCCGGTTCGCACCTGCGTGAACCGGCAGCATCGCCGTCGCTTGGCGAACGGGCTGCTGCGGCCGCTCTCGGAGAATGCGCGGGTGTTTGATCTGCAGGGACATCGCGGAGCACGCGGCTTGTGGCCGGAGAATACGCTCGCCGGATTTGCGCACACGATCGAGCTCGGCGTGTCTACGCTCGAGCTCGATTGCGGCGTGACCCGGGACGGCGTGGTCGTGGTCACCCACGATCCGCACCTTAATCCCGACCACACGCGCGACTCCCACGGACGCTTTTTGGAAGCGGCCGGACCGCCAATCTGGTCGATGACCTACGCCGAGCTGCAGTCCTACGACGTGGGCCGGATCCGCGAGGGCAGCGAGTACGCAGCACAGTTTCCGCAGCAGCAGGCCATCGACGGCGAACGGATTCCCAGTCTCGCCGACGTGCTGGCGCTCGTCAGGGATCGCGGCCGCGGCCGCGTGCGCGTCAACGTCGAGGTGAAAATATTCCCGGATCAGCCGCAACTCACGATGGCTCCCGAGCCTTTCGCGCAGGCGCTGCAGCGGGTCGTGGACGAGACCGCGACAGCCGCCCTGACCATTATCCAGTCCTTCGACTGGCGCGTGCTGAACGCCGTGCACCGGCTCATGCCTGATCTCGCCACGGCGGCGCTGACCGATCAGCAGCCAGGCGATGACACGGTCCAAATCGGATCGGAGCCGCCCTCGCCTTGGCTTGGCGGGCTCGATCCGTCCCGCTACGGATATTCCGTGCCGCGGCTTGTCCAGGCCATAGGCGCGAAGATCTGGGCTCCCGAGTACCGGGATCTAGATGCAGAGCGCGTCGCCGCGGCGCATGCACTCGGGCTCGGTGTCGTGCCCTGGACGGTCAATGGGCCGGCCGATATGGAGCGTCTGCTGGCGCTAAAGGTCGATGGCATGATCACCGATCGGCCCGATCTGCTGCGCCGGCTCCTGGAGCAAAAAGGCATGGCGGTGCCGCCCCTGCCTTAAGATGATGCGGCCTGAGGGAGCGCGGGCCGGGGTACATCGAGATGAACGAACCACGCATTCTGATCATCGACGGCAATCGCGCGGCCACCCGCGAGCAGCAGGTGGCGGCCGGCGGGCAGCCGTCGGGCGAGGGCTACCTGCAGATGCTTCAGGGCCTTGCCGCGGTGGCCGGCGACATCGTGCGGCCCGCCGACGGCGAAGTGCGATTTCCCGCCGGCACGGGCCTCGCCGACTACGACGGCGTGGCGATGACCGGATCGGCGCTCAACGTATATGACGGCGGCGCGCACATCGAGCGACAGATCGAATTGGTACGGGATGTGTTCGCGAGCGCCGTGCCCTTCTTTGGCAGTTGCTGGGGCTTGCAGGTCGCGGTCACCGTGGCCGGCGGACGCGTGCGCCGCAATCCGCTGGGGCGCGAATTCGGATTCGCCCGCCGGATCGAATTGAACGCGGCCGGTCGACGGCACCCGATGTTCACCGGCAAGCCGCCGGTATTCGAGGCGATCACGGTGCATCTGGACGCCATTGAGTTGCTGCCTGCCGGCGCGCTGGTACTGGCGAGCAACGACATGGGCCTGCAGGCGGCGGAACTCAAGCACGGTCCCGGCACTTTCTGGGGCGTGCAGTATCATCCGGAGTACAGCTATGACGAGATCGCGGCCACCGCGCTGCGTTACGGCAAGGGTCTGCTGGAAGAGCGGCTGTTCGCCACGCCGGGGGAACGGGACCTGTTCGTCGCCGAATTGCGGTCGCTGATGCACGATCCGCGCGACCGTCGCCTGACCTGGAAGCACGGACTAGGTCCGTCAATGCAGGATGAGCGCCTGAAGGCGGCCGAATTGCGCAACTGGCTCGAGCTGCAGGTCGAGCCGCGCTTTCGTCAGCGTCACTGAAGCGCCACCGCCACGCCGAAACTCAGGTGCCATAGACGGCGGCGGAGCCGAGGCCGGCCTCTATTTCCAGGAGTCGATTGTATTTGGCGATGCGCTCCGATCGACACAATGAGCCGGTCTTGATTTGCCCTCCGCCCATGGCCACCGCAAAATCCGCCATGAAGCTATCCTCGGTCTCGCCGGATCGATGCGAGATGACAAAGCCCCACCCCGCCTTGCGGCACAAGTGAATGGCGTCGATGGTCTCGCTGACGGTGCCGATTTGATTGAGTTTGATCAGCGCGGCGTTGCAGGTCTTTTCGACGATCGCCCGCTCTATGTAGATCGGGTTGGTCACGAGGATGTCGTCGCCGACGATCTGCACGCGTTCGCCGAGCGCCGCCGTCTGATCGCGAAAGCCCGCCCAATCGTTTTCATCCAGCCCGTCTTCCAGCGATACGATCGGGTATTTGTCGATCCAAGCGCGATACAGCGCGGTCATCTCTGCCGAGGTTTTGTCGCCTTGACCGCTGCGCGACAGGCGGTATTTGCCCTTCTCGAAGAACGAAGACGCCGCCGCATCGAGCGCAATGGCAATATCCTGCCGCGGTCGGTAGCCGGCCCGCTCGATCGCGGCCATGATCAGTTCGCAGGCTTGCTCGTTGCTCTTCAGCTGCGGCGCAAAGCCGCCCTCGTCGCCGACGGCGGTGCTCATCCCCTTCTCGTGCAGCAGGGCTTTGAGCGCCTGAAAGGTCTCCGCTCCGTAGCGCAGCGCTTCGCCAAAACTCGCCGCACCTTGCGGCATAATCATGAATTCCTGCAAATCGAGACTCGAATCGGCGTGCTTGCCGCCGTTGATGACGTTCATCATCGGTACCGGCAGTCGGCGCGCGCCGACGCCGCCAAGATAAGCGTAGAGCGGCAGGCCGCAGGCCATCGATGCGACGCGTGCCACGGCCTGCGAGACGCCGAGAATTGCATTGGCGCCGAGTTTTGCCTTGTTCGGCGTACCGTCCAACTCGATCATCAGTCGATCGATCTGCGCTTGCAGGGCGGGATCCAAACCGATGAGTTTCGGCGCGATGATTTCGCGCACGCGGGCGACCGCGTTGCGCACTCCTTTGCCGCCGTAACGGCGCTTGTCGTTGTCACGCAGCTCCACGGCCTCGTTCTCGCCGGTCGATGCGCCGGAGGGCACGGATGCCGCGCCGACCATGCCGTTGTCCAGCGTCACCGACACGCGCAATGTGGGAAAACCGCGCGAATCGAGAATTTCGAGCGCATCGACCGCGCCAATCCTGTTGACCATGTCATTGTTCCTTATGCGGCGCGCCGGCAAGGATCAAGCTTAGAAGGCGCGGCAACGCCGCGCAAGTGGCGGCAGCGGCCGAACGAAGCGTAAGCTGGCCGCCGCGAATAGATTGCCGCCGCCATTTGTAAGGCGGCCTTCGTGCCCCATATAATGTGTGCACCGGGAGATGGCATTCCTCCTCGAACTGCCGCGCATGCGGATGATGATGCCTACGCTTTCTAAGGAAATCGGACGGGCGTAGTGGTTTGACGGCTCCTGTCCAAGCGTCTCGAAGGACAGGTGATGGTCAAATCGGTGTTTGCTATCTCGATAGGCGCGGTCATCGGCGCATTGCTGCGCTGGTGGCTGGGCGGTCGGCTCAACAGCTTCTTCCCGCTGATCCCGCCGGGTACCTTGGCGGCGAACCTGATTGGCGCCTACGTCATCGGTGCGGCCACGGCTTTTTTCGCGTCCTTTTCCGCGATCGCGCCGGAGTGGCGTCTGTTCGTCATTACCGGCTTTTGCGGCGCACTGACGACATTCTCGACCTTCGCGATGGAAATCGTCTCGCTGCTTCAGCGTGGCAACCGTCTGATGGCGCTCGGCTCGGTGGGCATGCACGTGACCGGCTCCATATTGATGGTGGTTTTGGGCATGGGCACAGTCGTGTGGCTGCGCAGCTGAACGCCGCTTTGGTCTGGACGGGTCCCGCACCGTCAAATGGGGAAAGCGCGGGGCCATTCGGTCGACAACCCCGGGGAAGAGCTCATGCAAGGATCCTTTTTGCGGTTTTACGTCCACGAGGGTGACCGACATCACGGCCGCCTGGTTTGGGAATGGCTGCTCGAACAGGCGAACAAATTGGAAATTCGCGGCGGCTCGGCGTTTCGGGCGATGGCGGGCTTCGGCCGGCATCACAAACTGCGGGAGAGTAATTTCTTCGAACTCGCGGGTACACTGACGGTAGAGGTTGAATTCGCGGTCACCGACGCCGAAGCACGGCAGCTCATCGAGTTGCTGCACAACGAGAAAATTCGCGTCTTTTACGCACACATCCCGGCGCATTTCGGCGTCATCAATCCGGATTCGAAGGATGCGCCGTCGCTCGGAAACTTCGAATGAGGCGCCGCCTTGCGTAGGGTGGCGCGGCGAATTCGAGGCGGCAACTGCTGGTACAAAGGAATTTTCGCATGACCGACAATCGACGCAGCCGCACGATCACGGCGGGCGTGGCGCGCTCGCCCAATAGGGCGATGCTGCGGGCCGTGGGTTTTACCGACGCCGATTTCGACAAACCGATCGTCGGCGTCGCCAACGGCCATTCGACGATGAACCCGTGCAACGCCGGACTCGGACCCCTGGCCGCGCGTGCGGAGCTCGCCATCCGCGCCGCCGGCGGCATGCCGCAGACTTTCGGCTTTCCGACCGTTACCGACGGCATCGCCATGGGCACCGAAGGCATGAAGTACTCGCTGGTCTCGCGGGAAGTCATCGCCGATGCAATCGAAACCGCGGTGCAGTCGCAGTTCATGGACGGCGTACTGGTCGTCGGCGGCTGCGACAAGAACATGCCAGGCGCGATGATGGCGATGCTGCGTATGAACATCCCGGGCATATTCTGCTACGGCGGCACCATCAAACCGGGCCGTTGGAAGGGCGAGGCCCTGACCATCGTCTCGCCGTTCGAGGCGGTCGGCGCCTACACGGCGGGGAAGATGAGCCGTGAAGATTACGACGGCATCGAGCGCAACGCCTGTCCAAGCTTCGGTGCCTGCGGCGGCATGTATACCGCCAATACGATGTCGAGCGCCATCGAAGCGATGGGATTGTCCTTGCCCTACTCGTCCACGCAGGCGAACCCCGATCCGGAAAAGTCGGATTCCGTGGCCGAATCGGCGAAGGCGCTGTTGGCGGCGATCCGCAGCAATTTGCGGCCGCGCGACATCGTCACGCGCCGGGCCCTGGAGAATGCGATCGCGGTCGTGATGGCGACGGGCGGTTCGACGAACGCGGTACTGCACCTATTGGCGATCGCCCGCGCCGCCGAGGTGCCGCTGCGCATCGAGGACTTCGAGACGCTGCGGCAACGGCTGCCGGTGTTGTGCGAAATGAAGCCGTCGGGGCGCTTCGCGGTCACCGATTTGCACGCGGCGGGCGGCATCCCCCAGGTCATGAAAATGCTCCTGACGCACGGCTTGATCCACGGCGATTGCCCGACGATCACCGGCCGCACCGTGGCCGAGAATCTCGAGCGCGTGCCGCCGCAACCGCCGCCGGCGCAGGAAGTCATAAGAACTTTCGAGGCGCCGCTGTACGCGCGCGGACACCTCGCGATCCTCAAGGGCAATCTCGCCACCGAAGGCTGCGTCGCGAAGATTACCGGCCTTAAGAAAACCCATATCAGCGGACCGGCGCGCGTCTTCGATTCGGAGGACGCCGCCATGGCCGCAATCCTTGCCGACCGGATCACGCATGGCGACATCCTGGTGATCCGCTACGAAGGACCGAAGGGCGGCCCGGGCATGCGCGAGATGTTGGCGCCCACCTCCGCATTGATCGGCAAAGGCTTCGGCGAGAGCGTCGGCCTCGTCACCGACGGCCGCTTTTCGGGGGGCACCTGGGGAATGGTCGTCGGCCACGTGGCCCCGGAAGCCTATGTCGGCGGCGCGATCGCGCTGGTGCAGGAAGGCGACTCGATCACGATCGACGCCGACCGGCTGCTGCTGCAGTTGAACGTCGGCGACGAAGTGTTGGCGGCGCGCCGCGCGCTGTGGCAACAGCCGCAGCCGCGCTACCGAAGCGGCGTGCTCGGCAAATATTCGCGGCTGGTCGGCACCGCGAGCGAAGGCGCAGTCACTGATGCATGATTCCGGGGCCGACGGCGCGCATCGGCGCGTTGGCCGCAAAGCCGCCGACGGCGCTAAAGCAATCCTGCCGCCACCGCCAGTACCAAGGCCAGCAACACGTAAGCCGTGTAAGTGTTGATGCGCCCACGGTGCATCGCCGCCAAACCTCGCGACAACTCCAAGGCCCTGTTCTTCGCCGGCTGCAGTACCAGACGATCCACGATATGCACGTCCTGGCGCTCGCGGCGAATCGCCGTGCGGAAATGCTTCGCCACGGTCTCGCGCGTATCCTCGACCGTCGTCGGGTGGAATATCGCCTCGAAGATCACCCGCACGGGGTTGGAAAATCCCGTCGCCGTGTACGTCATTTCCGGCAGCAGCCGCCGTACCCCCCCGTCCCAGCGCTCGTGCCGTACCCATCGGCGATTGCGCGTTAGCCACATACGTATGACGACATAGGTCAGAAGCAACAAACCGATCAGCACCGGCAGCATGTAGGACGTGGACATGGCGAAGATCACCGGATTCTCCGTGCCGCCGCGATGCAGTACCACCAATCCGCGCCCCGGCGCGATGCCCTGCGCGACTTGTGCCCCCAGGTTATGGAATTCAGCCGCAAATGCCGGCGGCAAATTGCCGTGATCCGCGCTCGATGCGAAGAACGGCGGCACCAACGCGTCGGTACTGGCACCGGTCCACGGCTGCAATTCGCGATTCAATGCCGGAATTACATAGGTTGGCAGTACGCCGAGCAACAGGCAAAGCGCGGCGAGGAACACCATCGGCACGACTGAGTGGCCTTTCGCCTCGACGGCCTTTGCGGCGCCGTCGGAGCGCGACATGCCGAGAAAGCCCATCGCAAACATCTTCACAAAGCAGGTAACCGCCAGCGCGGCCGTCAGCGCGAGTCCGGCGCCGCACAATGCGAACAGGATCTTTATTGGTATTGAAGGCAGCTCGGCCGCGCGTAGCATTGTCTGCAGCGTGAGCCATTCACTGACGAATCCGTTGAACGGCGGCATCGCAGAAATTGCGAGCGTGCCGATCAGCATAGCGGCCGCCGTCCACGGCATTGCGCGAATCAATCCGCCGAGCCGGTTCAGATCCCGCGTCCCGGCGCGCTCGTCGACCGTTCCCGCGCCTAGAAACAGCAGCGCCTTGTAAACCGAGTGATTGATCATGTGATAAAACGCCGCGATGAAGGCGATGCCGGCCGCAACTGGCCGGTCATAAGCCGTGAATACGAGGCCGGCGCCGAGCCCCGCGGTTACGATTCCGATGTTCTCAATCGAGCTGTGCGCGAGCATGGCTTTGAGGTCGTTTTCAGTCGTCGCGTAGAGAATCCCGACCAGCGCCGAAATCGTACCGACGACGAGCACGACTACGCCCGCGCCGACCGTGTGGACGGGCAGCAAATCGAGATTCAGGCGAACGATGCCGTAGATCCCCAAATTCAGGATCACCCCGGAAAGAATCGCCGACACGTTTGCCGGTGCGGCGGGATGTGCGCGGGGGAGCCAGGTATTGACGGGTACCAATCCCGCCTTGACGCCGAAGCCGAAGAACGTCAGTAGAAAGACCAGCCAACGGGCGGTCGATCCTAAGTTTGCGCCCGCGGCCTTAAGCGCCGAGAATTCCAGCGACCCCGCATTCGCGGCCAGTAACAGAAAGGCAACTACGACCGCCACGAAGCCGACCTCGCCCGCGGCGAGCATCAGATAGCCCGCGCGGCTCGCCTCGTCGCGCTGGTTCTCGAAGTTGACGAGCAGGTAACTCGTTATTGACATCGCCTCCCACGCCAGCAGGAACAGCAGCGCGTCATCGGCGATCAGGATCAGCGTGATCGAGGCGATGAGCAGCAAATACCAGGCATTCAGCGCCTTGAGGCTGTAATGACCCAAATACTGCTTGAGGTAGTTCGCAGAGAAAACGGAACTTGCCAGCACCACCACTGCCGCCACGAAAAGAAACAGCGCCGCTAGGCGATCGAGCGAAACGGTCAAGACGCCGAGCGGTTGGATCGTCCAGAGCGCGCATTTGAAAACGCGGCCCGAGCGCAGCACGTCGGCGCTGACCCACAACGCCGCCAACGCCGCGAGCGAACCGACCCAGGCCAGCAACGCCGGCATGCGCCGTTCGGGAACAGCAGCTCCCGCCAGCGCGCCTGCAGCGCATAGCCCGAAGAGCAAGACGAGCAGGGATCCATCGGCGCCCATAAACCCTCCCGTCCGCTGCCGCATCGACGCGCACGCAGGTTCCTATCAAGACATCGGCAGCACGGCAAACACGATCAGCAAAGCCACAAAAGCATACGTCACGTAGGCGTTGATGCGTCCGTGGTGCATCGCCGCCAAACCGTGCGCAAACCACAGGGTCGCCGACCCGACCGGCTGGAACACCAGTCGGTCCACCAGGTGAACGCGCTCCTTCTCGCGGCGGATGGCCATGCGGAAATGCTCCGCCACCGTCTCGCGCGTGTCCTCGACCGTGGTCGGGCGGAATATCGCGTCGAAGATCACCCGTACCGGGTTGGAAAATCCCGTCGCGGTATACGTCATTTCCGGCAACAACCGCCGCACCCCGCCGTCCCAGCGCTCGCGCCGTGCCCAGCCCCTGGCGCGCGTCAGCCACGAACGTATGACGACGTAGGTCAGAAGCAGCAAACCGATCAGCACCGGCAGCATGTAGGACGTGGACATGGCGAAGACCACCGGATTCGCCGTGCCGCCGCGATGCAGCACCACCAGAGCGCGTCCGGGCAAGATTGCTTGCCCCACCTGCGCCCCGAGATCGTGAAATTCGCCGACAAATCGGCTCGGAAGCCCGCGATGTCCCTGAGCCGAGGCAAAGAACGGCGGCACCAGAGCATTTGACGCGCTGGCCCCGGCCAGCTGCGCCGATGCCGGGTCGAGCATCGGGATCACATACGTCGGCAGGACACCGAACGCGAGACACAGCACCGCGAGGATGGCCATCGATGCGAGCGAGGCCGGGGCGGCTTCGCTCAGCCGCCGCTGCTCATCGAGCCGACGCATTCCCAGAAAGCTCATCGCGAACACTTTCACGAAGCAGGTCACCGCCAGCGCCGCCGTCAGCGCGAGTCCGGCGCCGCACAGCGCGAACACGATCTTCGCGCCCGTCGACGAAAGCTCCGCCGAGCGCAGCATCACCTGCAGCGTGAGCCATTCACTGACGAAGCCGTTGAACGGCGGCAGCGCGGAAATCGACAACGTACCGGCGAGGAAACCGAGCGCGGTCAACGGCATCCATTTGATCAGGCCGCCGAGCCGGTCCATATCGCGCGTGCCGGTTTGCGTCTCCACGGCGCCGACGCCGAAAAACAGCAGCGCCTTGTAGAGCGAATGATTGATCATGTGGTAGAGCGCCGCGACGAAGGCAATGGCGGCGAGTATCGGATGATTCGTGGCGACGAATACCATCCCCGCGCCGAAGCCGGCGACGACTATGCCGACGTTTTCGATTGAGCTGTGCGCCAGCATCGCCTTGAGATCGTTGTCGGTGGTCGCGTAAAGTATCCCGAGCAGCGCGGAAGCGGTCCCGACGACGAGGGCGAGTAGACCCGTCCCCGCCTGCGCGGCCGGCATCAAGTCGGCGTTGACGCGCAAGATGCCGTACAGGCCGAGATTCAGCGTGGCGCCGGCGAGCACGGGCGCAAAGGCGCGCGGCGCGGATGCATAAGCCGGCTGCAGCCAGGAATTCACGGGGACGAGGCCCGCCTTCACGCCGAATCCGAAGAAGGTGAGGAGAAATACTCCCCAGCGAGCGTTCGTGCTTAAAGCCGAGGCGCCGGATTTGAGTGCAGCGAAATCCAGTGAATTCGCACCGAGCGCGAGCACGAGAAAACCGAGTGCGACCGCGATCGTTCCGGCCTCGCCCATCGCGAGCAGTAGATACGCCGATTCGACGTGACCGTTCTCCTGCTCCGCGCTGGTCACCACGAGCAGGTAGCACAGGATGGACATGACCTCCCACGCCAGAAGGAACAGCAACGCGTCGCCGGCGATCGTGATGAGCACGGCCGACGCATACAGGGCCAGAAGCAGCACCGTAAACAAGCGCCCTTGGCCGCGGAACGATTCGCGCCTCAATTCACCGCCCGCGTAGATCGAGGCTGGGAAAAGAACGAGCCCCGCGGCGAGCACGAACGCAGCGGAAAGCGGGTCGAGGCGCAGCGTCAACGATGTCAACCCCGACAGCGACCATAGCGGTCGGGCGAAACCCACGCCGGTCAGCAGAACCTGCGCACCCGCCGCAACCGCCGCGACTGCCGCGAGGCAGCCGAACCCAGTGAGAACGAGCGCCTGGCGCGCCGCAGGCGCCGCCAGAGAGAGCAGGATGCCGGCGCCGCAGGCCGCGAAGAACAGGACGACGAGCGTCGCGGGTTCCATTAGCGCCCCACTGCGGCCGGCTTGCACCCGGCCGCAGCCAGACTCTCCGGTGGCTTGCGCCCTACGGCCACGAGTAAGCCGTGCAGGATCGCGAGCGGCGGCGGCGGATTGCCGGGCACTTCCACGTCCACCGGCAGGACGTCCGCCACGCCCTTCGCGCAGACGAAACTCTCCGCAAACACGCCGCCTGACAATGCGCACGCGCCTACGGCGACGATCCGTTTCGGCGTCGGCATGGCGTCGTAGACCTTCTTCAGCGCGAAGCGCATCTGATCCGTCACGGGGCCTACGACCAGCAGTACGTCCGCGTGGCGCGGGGTCGGCGTGATGAAAAAGCCGAGCCGGTGCATGTTGTAATACGGATTGTTGAGCTGCTTCACCTCGTTCAAGCACGCGCCGCAATCGCCGGCGTCCACGACGAGGACGTGGATGGAGTGCCGGAACGGTTGCGGCAATTCATTATTCAGCGGCGCCGCCGCGGCGGCGCCGGCCCATTCGTAGGTCGTGTCCCAGTTCAGCGGATGTCCGACGCCGCGCACGCAGCGGTAGCAGTGGACGCAACGGCGGCTGTCCACCGAGACTTCTCCGTCAATTCGATCGAGCGCGTGCGTCAAGCAACGTTCGACGAGTGCCGCCGCCCCCGCGCCATAGGCACCGCCGCGGGGCAGTCCCGGCGTGACGCCGGCGGCGTCTTCCGAGCCGCGCGGGTACGCGGTGGTCTTGATTCCGGTGCGAATGCCCTTAATGACCCACTGGCTCATGCGTTTTCCTTTGCCTTCGTCGTCATCGGTCGTTCTCGGCCACGGAAAGATCGAACGTAGAGAGAATGATTGGAAAATCCTGGAACGCGAATTTCTCCGCGGCGAGATGAAAGCTGTGCCAGTTCGCGAACGACGGCGTGATCACGCGGTAGCGTGCTATCCGTCCGCCGTCATCCAGTCGCACCCAGTGGAACGTTCCGCCGCGTGGCGCCTCGACCGCGCCGAGCGCGGCACCCGGTCGGAAATTGACCGGCCGGCACACGTCGCCTTCCTTCAGGACGGCGGCCACCCGTTCCATGATGCGGATGGATTGCCGGGTTTCGGCGAACAATATTCGAAGGCGCGCGTAGCCGTCGCCTTCGAGCTCGGTCGGTACCTCGAAATCGAACGCTTCGTAGCCGGAATAAGGCCGCGCACGGCGCAAATCGCGGGCGAGTCCCGAGGCGCGTGCCACCGGCCCGACCAGACTGTAGGCCTTGGCGGTAGCCGCCGAGATGACGCCCACTTGCTCGATCCGGTCGAGAAAGCCGCTGGAGATGCGCAGCCGCCGCTCCAGTTCGTTCAGCCGCCTCAGAATATCTTGCGACCGGCCGAGCGCCTTGCGGCAAGTGTCGGTCGGCAGATCGCACAGGAGTCCGCCCGGCGCGAGCAGGCCGAACAGGTAGCGATGACCCGTTAGTTCGCCCGATACGCGCAGCAGCTCCTCCTCGAGGATTCCCGCCTGGCTGCTGGCGACGCCGAGCGCCGTGGATTCGCAGATTTCCTGGATCGCGCCGGCATGCTGCCGGAGTCGCTCGAGCTCGGCCAGAAAGACCCGCAGCGCCCGCGCCCGCGCGGGCACTTGCGCAGCGCCGATCGACTCGATCGCCTGGGAGAAGGCCAGACCGTGAGCGAAAGCCGTCGTCGCCGCGAATCGTTCGGCGAGCAACAGGACTTCCTCGACCGTCTTGCCTTCGGCGAGCTTCTCCACGGCGCGCCATTTGTAGAACAGGCGCGTCGAGGAGCGGATGACGTCTTCGCCGACGGTTTCGAGCAAAAAATGCACCGATTCCGTCACGCCGGAAAATATGGGACCGATGGGCATGACGAACGCGCCCGCCTCCTGGACGATGCGCTGGGGCCGCCAGTCTGCGTCCGGACGGCGGTTGCGCATCGCCGCCTGCGCGTCGAAGCCGACGCGCATCGGCTCAACGTTCTCCTGCCAGGCGTCGTCGTGAAGCACGAAATCGCCGAGGCGCGGATGACCTTCGAAACGCAGGCCGAACAGGTCCTCCGCTTCCCGCTCGTGCCAATCCACCGCGTGAACCCACTCGACGATGCTCGGCAAGACGTTCTGCGCAATTGCCGCGCTCACCAACACGTGCACCCAGCCGGCGCCGCGTTCGCCGTAAAATACGTAGCGCAATTGCCACTCGCGCGCGCCTTCCTCGACGATCAGCCCCGCGAAACTAAAATCCCACTCCTCGGCGATTCGACGGCACACATCGGCGAGCACACCGCACGCGCACCTGACTTCGGTTGTCGAGGTCATGCTGTCGACCACGCACTGCACCTGTCCGGGCCAGCCGCGTTCGATCTGATCCGTCAATTCGATGGGGTTCATGGGCGTTTCATCTCGTCAACGCGGCAGCGGCCAGCGTCAACAGATCATGCAGCGGCTTGGGAACGTAGACCCCGAGCACGAGCACGGGAAGCGCCGCAAGAATCATCGCCAGCCGGCAGCTGAACGGCAGTCGGAACGCTGCGGCTGCGTGCGGCACGGCATGGCTTTGCTGCGCCTCGGCATTTGCCGACACGCCGAAGACCATGCGGTTAAGATGGGCCATCACGCCGAAAAACGCGATGACGATGAAGGCGGCCAGCAGGCCCGTCGCCAGGTACTGTCCCTGTGCCAGGCCCGCCTTCAGAATCGTGAATTCGCTCAGGAAAACCGCAAGAGGCGGTGCGCCGGTGATCGCGAGCCCGCCGAAGATGAGCGCGGCGCCCGTCAGCGGAGACCGACGGATCAGCCCGCGTACGGCCGCGATCTCGCGCGTTCCGGTCGCCAGCAGCGCCGCGCCCGCGGCGAAGAAGCAAAAGGACTTGGTCACCGAATGGCTGACAATTTGCTGCATGGCGCCGTAATCGGCTGCGGGCGCGCCCAAGCCGATCGCCGCCAGAATGATGCCCATGTGTTCGACGGTGGAGAACGCGAATAGCCGCTTGTAGTCCTTCACTTGGAGCAACAGGAAAGCGGCGGTGCCGACCGAAATCAGGCCGAGGACTAGTGCCCAGGTTTCGGCGTGCGCGCCGCGCACGGCCTGCATCACCGGGAAGAGCCGAAGGATCACGTAGAGTATCGATGTGGTTTCGATCCCGGATAGCAGCGCGCACACCGGCGACGGCGCCTGGCTGTGCGCGTCCGGCAGCCAGGTGTGCATCGGCACGAGGCCCACCTTCGTTCCGAGGCCGATCAAAATCAGCAGAAACGCCGTCTGCATGAGAACCGGCGGCATTCTCGGGGCGGCCGCCACCAGCCCCGCCCAGGTGTAAGTGCCGCCGCCCCCGGCGTGCATCGCGGCGAACAGCACCAGAAAGCCGAACAACGCCACGCCGGCCCCCATCAGCGACAGCACGACGTACTTCCAAGCCGCTTCCAGCGCGTCGCGCGTGTTATCGAAGGAGACCAGCAGTGCCGAACAAAGCGTCGTCAGTTCGACCACGATCCAGATCGCCGTCGGCTCCGCCAGCACCGGTATGACGAGCATCGAAAAGATAAAGAGGTTGTAGTTCGCGTGATAAAGCCGCAGCTTTTTCGGTTGCAGATTCGACTGCGCCATATAGCCGACGGAGAAAATGGCTGCGGTGGTTCCGACCAGGGCGATGAGCACCAAGATCAGGGCGCTCAAGCCGTCCACGGCGATCCATTTCGACCACGCGGCGTCGAGCAACTCGCCGGGAGCGTGGCCCGCCACGACCTGCAATGCGAGCCGCACGACCAGTGCCAACTCGGCCGCGCATGCGACGACCGTCACACCCGCCAGCCAGCGCTTGCCGAAGGGAATGCACACCAGCAGGGCGGCGGCAAGCGGCAGCAGCATGATGACGACGACGCTCACCGTGGCGCCTCGTCCGTCCCGGATGCCGGGGCCGTTTCCTTGAGACTCGCCAAGGCGCCAATGGCCGTGCTGCCAATCTGCTTCTCCACGGCGCGCACGAGCACGCCCATGATGAAGACGATGACCAAGCCGTCCGTGGCAATGGCGAGCTCGACCAGCATCCCGAGGTCGCGCGCGATGGAAATGCCCGCGAGGAACGCGCCGTTTTCCATCACCAATAGGCCGATGAGCAGGGACAATGCCTCGCGCCGCACCGTGAGGGTGAACGCGCCGAGCAGAAGCACGGCGATGCCGATCGGTACGTTCGGGCCGCGGAACTGCGGCCCAACGGCATTGGCCAGCGGAATGCCGACGAAATAGGCTCCGATCGCGAGCGCCAGAGCGATGAGCAGAGCGGTCGGGATGTTCAATACCTGGTCGATTTCGCGGCGAGTGTAGATCTCGGCCGAAGAGGTCTTGCGCAGAAGCCAAGGCACTATTATCGGCTTGCTGACCAGGTTCACCAACGCCACCCCGTAGAGATGCCCCGAGTCATAACGCAAGCCGAGCAGCGCCGCGGACGCCGCCAGCAACAAGGATTGCGCGATGAACAAGTTGAGACAGGCCCTCGCCTGGCGCATCGCCACGATACCGAAAGCGGTGAGCAGAAACAGGCCCGCCGCCAGCGCGTTCAGATTTTCCAGCAACAGTTTCGTCGCAGCGCTCATCGTTAGCTCAGGGAAGAAATACCTGGGTGATCATTGCCGCCACGGAAGTGATGAACGCGGCTCCCAGGAACTCTGCGATCCGAAACAACCGCAGTTTGGCGAGAGACGACTCGATGAACACCAGCACGAGGAGAAAACAGAAAACCTTGAAGAGCACAATCGGTATCGCGAGCAGCACCGCCCGGTAGGTTTGCGCGCTCGCCAATCCCCATGGCGTCACCAGCACGTTGAGAAAAATACAGAGGAGCACGAAGAATTTCATCTGGCCGCCCCATTTCACCAGCGCCAGGCCGCGGCCGGAATATTCGAGCGACTTGGATTCGTCGATCATCGCGAGTTCGAAGTGGCCCGCGGGGTTATCAACCGGGATGCGCCCGCCCTCGGCGAGAATCAGCATGACAAACGCCAGCATCAGGAGCACGTGCGACGGGGCGAAGAAATTCGCGAGCGGCGTCACCCATTTCTGCTGGACGATGTAAGGAATGGTGGACCCGGCTACGAACGAAACGGTGAAGAACACGGTCATGAACACCGGCTCGGCGAGGAAGCCGACCATGCGGGTGCGGCTGGCGCCGATGGGGCCGTAGGGGTTGGCCGTGTCCACCGCGGCGAGGGTGGCGAAAAATCCGCCCAGCGCCAGCACGAAGCCGCCGCCGAGCATATCGCCCATGAACGCGAAGAAAAGCGGATAACTGGTCAGGACCGGAATCAGCAGCGTGACGAAAATCGGCGTGACGAACATGACGTAAGGAGCGAAGCGGAAAATCCAAGAACTGTCCTCGGAGACAATTTCGTCTTTGTGGAACAGCTTCCAGAGGTCCCGGTAGGGCTGAAAGATGCTCGGCCCGCGCTTGGACTGGACCAATTCCTTGAGCCGCGACAGCGCTCCGCTCGCGAGCGGCGCAAAGACAAGCACCACCACAACCTGCAGGATATTGAACAAGATGCGCTCGAGCACGGCTATGCGCTCTGGCGAAACATATTGGCGCGCCCGAGCGCGCGCGCGCATCGACGCAGGAAAGATCGAACCACCGGGACACAGGCCATGCCAATCCCCTATATCCAAGAGATCAGATAGGCATCATCAGCCGGTGCGGCGGTTATTTTTGCGGGAGGTATGCCATCTCCCGAATGGTCGTCAGCCTACAGACAACATTGCCGCAGATCAAGCGGACGACGGCCGCCGCGTTCGGCGCTCACTCCCCGCCCATGGACTCGACCGGCTCGGTCTCTACAGGCACCTGTGAAACGTCCAAAGAGAAGTCGGCCTGCTTCGACAGCGGCAAGGACGCCACTATTGTCGACATCGCCGCGTACACCAGCAAGCCGCCGTAGAGCGCGTCGGCAATGTGGAACCGCTCGCGCAAAATCGCCGCCAGCACCAAGGTGAAAATCAGCGTTGGGCTGAGCGCGGTCGCCACTTTCAGGCTCACTGCGGCGCTCTCACCGTGGACGATGCGCCTCTGCAGCCAGAGGCTCGCGATGCGCGCCGGCAAAACCGCAGCCGTCAGAATCAATCCCCATTGCAGCGACCGCCAGGTAAGCGCGGCGGACGGCACCCCCATGCCGGCGTAAAAGAAGTAGAACGGCACGAAGAAGGAAGCGAACAGCTGTATCGCGTGTAGATTCTCCTTGGATGCCAGTGTAGGCAGGCGGCGGCGCAACAGCCGGGCGATGAACCCCGCGAGAAACGCGCCGACCAGATAATTCACGCCGAGCTGGTCGGTGAGGTAGGCGGCAACCAGGCCGACCATGACCAGCAGCGAGAATTCCGCGCCCGGCGCGTACGGCACGACGAGGCGCACGAGGCAGCGAAACAGCAGAGGAATGCCGAAGATCATCGCCACGATCGCGAGCGACGAAGCGGCCAGATGCGGCGCCGAATCCGCTTGCAAGACGACGAACAGGACGAGCAGCGCCAGTATTTCCCCGCCCATCGCCTTGAGCGTGACCCAGCGGCGCTCGTCCTCGTTCAGACCGAGGCGCGGCAGAGACTCGAGAATGAACCCCGTCGACGGCGTCAATAGAGCGAGCGCGATCAACGCCGCGGTATTCCAGGCATAGCCGAAATACCTCATGCCGGCCCAGGTCACCGCGCCGAGCGTCAGCGAGCGCAGCAGCAGGTGGCAGAGCAGAGGCCAGCGTCCGCGCCGCAGACTCTGCAAGTCGATCTCCAGGCCGGCGAACAAGAACAGCGAGGAGATCCCCAAGGTCGCGAGCAGCGTCAGCGTGGCATCATGGTACTCGGCACCGAGCAGCCACGCGGCGAACATGCCGAGGCCGAAACTGGACAAGGGCGCCGGCAGCCGAAACCGCTGCAAGGCCCGGGGGATGACGATCAGCGCGAAGATCAAGCAGAGATAGGCGATGTTGCTCGTCAACGACGGCTGATTGGACATGCGCGGACCTTATCACCTACGCGGCGGGCACGAGGGCCAATCATCCGCGCGTAGCCGGCGGCCGCACGGCGAATGATGCGGCCGCGGCATTCGCCGGCGCTTGGGGGAGGGTCAGGCGCCGTGCGTAGTGGTTACGCCGATGTGGGATTGCACGGGGCCGTCCTCATCGAAGGACCTCGCCTTCACTTTCGCGGTGATTGAGTGTATCCGCGACCGTCGCCGTGCCCGGGTTACCGCTCCTGGAAACCGGCTGCATGGGTACATCCTCGGAGTCCGCCGCAGCCGTGACGATGCCGATCCCCGTCGCCAATCCGGCGGCGGCGATCAATGCGTTGCGGTAGGAGTTCCTGCCGGCCGTGATCCTGTTCATGCGCCTTCTCCGATACTTTTACTTCTGCGGCCAGCGCCGCAGCCCAGAATGACATTGCTCGCCGGCGGCGGCAGATGTCGGTGCGTTAACGCACCATATGCCCGGATCCGCCGGATCCGCGCGATACTCGTCGCTTTCAGCGCTCGATGCGCGGCGGCAGCAGCCGGTCGTATTCCTTCTTGACCACGGCGTAGCATTCGCAGGTGCGCCGTTCGATCCCGGCACGATCAAGCACCGTGATTCGCCCGCGTTGGTAGCGGATCAATCCGACGATTTGCAAATGACCGGCCGCTTCGGTGACGCCTTCGCGGCGCACGCCCAGCATATTGGCGATCAGTTCCTGCGTCATCACGAGCTCGTTCGAGTGCAGCCGATCGAGACTCAACAGCAGCCAGCGGCAGAGCTGCTGATCGAGAGAGTGGTGGCGATTGCACACCGCCGTCTGCGCCATTTGGGTGATCAACGCCTGCGTATAGCGCAGCAACAGGTGCATCACGGGTCCGCCGCGGTTGAATTCCTGCATCACCAGGTTCGCCTTCAACCGATAGCCGCGGCCGGCGCTCTGCACGACCGCGCGGCTCGGCGTCGAGCCGCCGCCCATGAACAGCGATATGCCGACGATGCCCTCCTGTCCGACGACCGCGATTTCCGCCGAAGCGCCGTTCTCCATGACGTACAGCAGCGAGACGATCGATGTGGTCGGAAAGTACACATGCGCCAGGGTGCCGCCCGACTCATAGAGCACCGTGCCGAGCGGCATGTCCACGGATTCCAGATTCGCGAGCCAATGCGCGCGCTCCGCCTCCGGCAGCGCTGCCAGCAATTGGTTTTGCCGCGGGTCGAATGCCTCAGCCACGCGGCTCAGCACGCGCGATGTACGTTTGGACCGTGGACCAATCACTTCGAATCCGCAGCGGCCGCGGCCGGTTAGGAGCGCCGCACGGAGCCGAGAAGGATATCCAACGGCAGACCCTCGCCGCGTCGATTGACGATCTTGCCGGCGACGAAACCGGCGATGAGTCCGAGCATGATCCAGGCAAGAAATGACATCAGAAACTCCCGCTTGGGTTGCAACGCCGCGCACCGGCCCATCGCTTACATTATTTATATCATCGTCGTGAGCATGCGCCGAATAAAAGGACCGTCTGTGCGGTATCATACATTAATGCTGCGCCGCCGCATCGACGATGTGTTCGTTGGCGCACAGCGAGCGACGCGCGACTGCCGTAGTTTATCCGCGACCGCATGCGATCTGCGGGTAATCAACAGGGGCGCCATGTCCGAAGCACTGCAATTGCCGAGAGATGATGTCGCGATGCCGACCGCGGCACGGTCGGCGCAGTTACGGCGGGCGCAGCTCGCGCAGCTGATGAATGCGGTCACCAGCATAACGGTGCTGCCGCAGCAGGTGCCGCAGCCGCCATCCTCCGGCCTCGCCGCACTTGCCGCGCGCCTGCGGGGCGATGCGCGGCAGCAGGCGCGGCGCGCACCGACCGGCGCGCGCGTGACGCTCGAGTTCGCGAGCGACGCACGTCTGCCGGCGATGCAGAAGATGCGCATTTGTTACGACTTCGCAGAAAACGGCGGCTGGCGCGAATGCATAGGCATTCCCGAGTTGACACACACGACGCGGCCCGCGGGACGTGAAGGCCTCCAATACCACTATCGTCTGTCGCACTGGATCGCCGCGCCGCAAATCATGTGTTTCGTCGAGCGATAAAGCCGGCTGTCGTGCGCACGCGCCACGCCGGCGTCTCGCGCATTGCCACCCGACCCCGCAACATAACCGCGGCGGCGAGCGAAAACTCAAAAAAACTCGTATTCCAATTGCGCGAGCCACGTCTGCCGGGGCGCCGCGGCGTTCAGCCCTATCACGACGCCCAGGCGGTATTCGAGGTCGCCGAGCGTGCGCGGCGGATGCCATTCGCCGGCGACGACGGGGCCGGCCTGGTAGGCCCGATCGGCGGGGCGGCCGTACGCTTCCAGGCCCGGACGAAACGCCTGTGAGACGACATAGCTGCCCGAGTAGCTGTAGCGAAGCTGGTATTGGCCGCCGGCGCCGGCGCCGACCTGCTTTTCCCAAATCAAATTGACGGTGTGCGCGAAGCGGCCCAGGCGCGTCTCGATCAACGGACCGAACTCGATCGCGTCCGGTGTGTTGGCGGCGGTGTTGTGTTCATAGGCGGCGAGGAATCCGAGGTCCGCCGGATACTTGCCGGGCGGCGTCAATTGGAAGGTGTTCTCGAACTCGTAGCCCTGCAGGCTCGCGCCCACGCCCGGGGATTGCTGATATCTCAGCAGATACAGTTCCGGCTTCCACCAGCCGTTGACGCCGTAGGCGATCGACATTTCTGCGGCACTGGCGCCGCGCAAGGCGGCGCGCGGGTCCGAGGCTCGGTAGCCGCGCAGTTCGATCTCGCTCTGTGCGGCGGTGACGTACGGCGAATAGACGATGAAATCGTCGGCGCGAACAAGGCGCGCCGCGGCGACGAGGGCGACGCCGAGTAGCGCGGCCCTCGCCGGATGCGCGCCCCGCACCGTCCTGGCCGCGGACGCGGCGCGCGTCTGCATGGCGTCCGTCATTGCGCCGGCAGGTGACGCCGCTGCCAGCGTACGCCCGCCAGCAGCAGCAACAGGGTCGCCACGTAGAAGGCGATCTGAATTCCCTCCGGACTCGCCTGGTAACCGATCAGGACCCCCAAGGTTCGGCCCGCCAGCGAGCCATTCGACAGCAGCCACGAGGTATCCCAGAGCTGATTTCCCCAGGTCGGCAGCAGATTGCTCTGCACCAGGAAGCCCGCGGCGCTCGATGCGAGCCCCGCGGCCAGCAACATCAGCAAACCATTGGTGACGCCGAAGAAATGGGCGAGCGGTATGCGCAGCAGGCCGAAATACAGGGCGATGCCGACCAGCACGCCGCCGCCGAGCCCCAACGCGATCCCGGCGGCGAGGCCCGCGGCGCCGATGCCGCCCGCCGCCATGCCGTAGAGGAACAGGACGATCTCCGAGCCTTCGCGCAACACCGCGAGCGCGACGACCGCAAGCAGCACCGCGAGCGAGCTGGAGCCGATTCTCACGGCGCCGCCGAGAGCGCGCATTTTCTGCGTCAATTCCCTGCCGTGGACGGACATCCACACCACGTGCCAGCCGATCATCGCGACCGCCGACAACAGCACGCCGGCGTTGAAAATGTCCTGGCCGGCGCCACTCGCCATGGCGGCGATGAATCCCGCGCCGAGGGCGACGAGGACGGCCCCGCCGACGCCGAGAACGATGCCGGCGCTTACGAACATGCCGCGTCTCGGCACGCCGCGGGTCGCGGCAAAAACCACGGTGACGATCAGCGCCGCCTCCAGCACCTCGCGAAACACCAGTAACGCTACGCCGAGCATGTCGTCACTGCGCGATCAGGCGGCCCTCGGCCGTCTGTCGATGGAAATCGCCGAAAAAGCCGTAGCTGCCGGCATGCAGGGGACCCACGTAAACGACGATGCTGCTGTTCGGCAAGACGACCATCTCGCGGTTGAAGTCGGTGCTCTCGAACTCCTCGGGGGTGGCGTCCAAATTGGTGATGCGAATCTTGAATTTGGTGCCGGCGGCCACCTTGAGTTCGTTCGGTTGATACACATGGTTCTTGATCACCAGCGCGTACTCGGGAATGCCGGCGGCCGCCGGACCGCCGCCGGCGAGCACGAGCATTGCAACGATCGGCGCTGAAAATTTCATCACTGACTCCCGGCACTACATGCGAATGATAATCGTTCCCATTCATAGCGTCAATACGGCGAGCGCCTCGGAACCTGCAGGGCATCGGCAATGATGCGGTCCGTCGCCATCGGCCGGCGCCTTGCGCTGCGCGCCGAGCGAGTACGGTGCAAGGCTGGCTTTCCCGCGGCAAGATCCGCAATATCCGGGCTGCGAACGCTGCGGGGGATACTTGAGCCGCATCCATGCATCGGTCCGATTGAGCATGCCCGGCGACGGCGGCATGCGGCTGGTCGTCAGGAGGGATGATCCGCCGGCCGACGCCCGCCGGCGCGACCTGCGCGCGACAGCGGCATGAGCGCACGGCCCTTCGCTTGGGAGAGATCCTATCCGCCGACGCTGAACTGGGGCATGCCGATCGCCACTTGCACCTTGCCCACCCTGTTGGACGAGGCGGTGGCGCGCTTCGCCGATCGCGCGGCGCTCGAATTCAATGAGCGACGCATCTCCTATCGCGAGCTGGGCGCGCGCGTCGCCGCGGCGGCGGCCGGCTTTGCCGCGCTCGGCGTAGGGCCGGGCGTGCAGGTGGCGCTGTATCTGCCGAACACGCCTTTTCACCCGATCGCTTTCTTCGGCGCGCTGCGCGCCGGCGGGCGCTGCGTGCACCTCAGTCCGCTCGATCCGCTGCGGGCGCTGCGCTTCAAGCTCGAGGACAGCGCGGCACGGATCCTGGTGACCGTCGATGTGCCCGGACTGCTCGCCAACGCCCTGCAGCTACTGGCGCAAGGCGCTATCGACCATCTTATCGTCGGCGAGCAGCACGAGTTCGGCGCGGGGACTGCCGGCGAGAGACTGCCCGCGGCCGCGCGCGCCTTCTCGCATTTTCACGAGGCGGCGGCGCCCGCGCAATGGCCGCCGATCGACCAGGAGGATGTCGCCCTGCTGCAATATACCGGCGGCACCACCGGGCTGCCGAAAGGAGCGATGCTGACGCATGCCAATCTGAGCGCCGCGGTGTCGATGTATCACGCGTGGCACGAGGCCACCCGGGCGGACGCCGACACAAGCGATCGCGTGATCTGCGTGCTGCCGCTGTTTCACATCTACGCGCTGACCACGATCCTGCTGTGCGGCATTCACCGCGGCGCCGAGATTCTGCTGCGACCGCGCTTCGACGTCGAGGCTCTGCTCGCGGACATCGAGGGTAAGCGCGCGACGGCTTTTCCCGGCGTGCCGACGATGTGGATAGCGCTCAATGCCCATCCCGGCGTCGACAAGCGTGATCTGTCCTCGCTGCGGACGGTCAGCTCCGGCGGCGCGCCGCTACCGACCGAAGTCGCCGAGCGGCTCGAACGCCTCACCGGACATCGACTGGCGGGCGGCTGGGGCATGACGGAGACGGCGCCTGCCGGCACCCGCCTGCTGCCGGGCCAGGCCAATGCGCCGGGCTTGATCGGCGTACCGTTGCCGGGGATCGAAATGCAGGTGGTGGCGGTCGGCGATCCGCACCGCCTGCTGCAGACGCGTGAAACCGGCGAGATTCGCGTGCGCGGCCCGAATGTGACGCGCGGTTATTGGCGCCGCCCGCAGCAGAGCGCCGCGGCCTATGCCGACGGCTTCTTTCTGACCGGCGACATCGGCTACATGGACGAGAACGGCTGCTTCTATTTGGTCGAGCGCAAGGACGACATGATCATTTCGGGCGGCTTCAACGTCTACCCGACGGTGATAGAGCGGGCGATCTACGAACATACCGCGGTCGAAGAGGTCATCGTCATCGGCATTGCCGATGCTTATCGCGGCCAGTCGGCAAAGGCGTTCATCAAGCTGCGCGCGGGCGCGGCGGCATTCACTCTCGATGAGTTGCGCGCCTTCCTGGAGGATAAACTCGGCAGGCACGAATTGCCTGCCGCGCTCGAATACCGCGAGCGGCTGCCGAAGACGCCGGTGGGCAAGCTGTGGCGCAGGGGACTCATCGAAGAACTGCAGACGCCGTACGCCCCCGCAACCGCGGGCTGACCACATGGCAGTTCACGGCATGCTGCGCGCAGCCATCATCGCCGTCGCGGGCCGGGTGTTATACTGCCGCGGCCGGTTCGGCATCCCCAACGAGATCCTCAACGTGGGCGGCGGCGCAGAAAGAGCGCAGCCATCGCCATGTGCATCGACTGCGGCATGAGCGCCGCGGGCCTGCTGGATCTGATCCGAGGAGCACGGTCGATGGATTTGAGCTTCACGCCGCAGGAACTCGCCTTCCGGGACGAGGCGCGGCGCTTCTTCCGCGGCGAGATCCCGCAGTCGCTGCGCGACAAGGTCGCCGAGGGACGCTATCTGTCGCGCGAAGACATGGTCGCCGCGCAGCGCATCCTGAACGCGCGCGGCTGGGCCGTGCCGCACTGGCCGCGCGAGTGGGGCGGCCAGGACTGGAGCCCGATCCAGATGTACCTCTACGAAGACGAAATGCAGCAGGCGTCGGTGCCGTCGCCTCTGCCCTTCAACGTCAGCATGGTCGGGCCGGTCATCGCCGCCTTCGGCAACGACGTGCAGAAGCGGCGCTTCCTGCCGAAGATCGCCAATCTAGATTTCTGGTTCTGCCAAGGCTTTTCCGAACCTGGCTCCGGCTCCGACCTCGCGTCGCTGCGCACCTCCGCGCAACGCGCGGGCGATCACTACGTCGTCAACGGTCAAAAGACCTGGACGACGCTGGCGCAATACGCCGACTGGATCTTTTGTCTGGTGCGCACCGACCAGGCGGCGAAGAAGCAGGAAGGCATTTCCTTCCTGCTGATCGAGATGAAGTCGCCGGGGGTCACCGTGCGCCCGATCCAGACGATCGACGGCGGATACGAGATCAACGAGGTCTTCCTCGACGAGGTGCGGGTGCCCGCCGAGAATCTGGTCGGCCAGGAGCACAAAGGCTGGGACTATGCGAAATTTCTGCTTGGCAACGAGCGAAACGGCATCGCCCGCGTGGGTTTCTCCAAGGAACACATCCGGCGCATCAAGCAGCTCGCGGCGCGTGAATTGGTCGGCGGCAATCCGCTGATCGAGGACGCGCGCTTTCGCGAGAAGCTCGCCGCGGTCGAGGTCGAGCTGAAGGCCTTGGAGCTGACGCAGCTGCGCGTCGTCGCCAACGAACGCAAGCTCGCAAAGGGCAAGCCGGATCCGGCCTCCTCGATCCTCAAGATCAAGGGCTCTGAAATCCAACAGGCGATTACGGAGTTGCTGATGGATGTCGTCGGCCCCTACGTCGCGCCGTATCGCGAGGACGGCGCTCTCGGGTGGAACGGGCCGCCGGTCGGAGCGGAGTACGCCGCAACCGCGGCACCCACCTACTTCAACTGGCGAAAAATGTCGATCTACGGTGGTTCGAACGAGATCCAACGCAATATCATCGCTAAGGCGATCCTCGGACTCTAGGAATGCGATGGACTTCGATCTGAACGACGAACAGCGCTTGTTGCAGGACAGCGTCGGCAAACTGATTGCCGCCGAATGCACAATGGGGCGCGGTAAGCCGCAGGCCGCCGCGTCTCTGGGCTGGAGCCGCAAGCTATGGGCGCAGTTCGCGGACATCGGCCTGCTCGGGCTGCCCTTTGCCGAGGCCGACGGCGGCTCGGGCGGCGGCCCGGTGGAGACGATGATCGTCATGGAGGCGTTCGGCCGCGGCCTCGTGCTGGAACCATATTTCGCCACGGTCGTGCTATGCGGCGGCCTGCTGCGCCGTGCGGCGAGCGCCGCGCAACGCACCGCGCTGGTGCCGCGAATCGCCGACGGTTCGTTGCTGCTCGCCTTCGCTTGGATGGAACGACAATCGCGCGACGACCCGGCCGACGTGGCGACGACGGCACGGCGCGACGGCGGTGCCTTCATCCTCAGCGGCGAGAAGAGCCTCGTCCTGCACGGCGATGCCGCGGATAAATTCATCGTTACGGCGCGTCTCGCCGGCGGCCGGCGCGAGAGCGCCGGCATCGGCGCGTTTCTCGTCGACGCCGCGGCGCCAGGCGTGCAACGACGCGGCTATCCGACGCAGGACGGACTGCGCGCGGCCGAGATCAGTTTGGCGGAAGTTCGCGTCGATGCCGCCGATGTGCTCGGCGAGCCCGGCGCTGCGCTGCCGGTGGTCGAGCGCGTCATCGACGAGGCGATCGCCGCTCTTTGTGCGGAATCGATCGGCTTGATGTCGGCGATGCAGGAAATCACCGTCGACTATCTGAAAACCCGCCGCCAGTTCGGCCGGCCGATCGGCGAGTTCCAGGCGCTGCAGCATCGCGCCGTCGACATGTTCATCGCCCTCGAGCAGGCCCGCAGCATGGCGCTGTTCGCGACGATGATGGCCGGCGAGCCGGATGCCGCCGCGCGGCGGCGCGCGATCGCCGCCGCCAAGGTGCAGATCGGCCGTGCGGGCCGCAAAATCGGTGAAGAGGCCGTACAGCTGCACGGCGGCATCGGCATGACGATGGAACACAAGATCGGCCACTATTTCAAGCGCATGACGATGAACGCGCGGCGCTTCGGCGACGCCGACCAGCACCTCGCGACGCTGGCGCGGCTCGGGGGTTTGTTCGATTGAAGCGCGGCGCTATTTTGATCCGCGCGGCGGCGGCGGTTTGCGGGCGCCGCGCGGCGCCGCGGCGGGATGCGCAATGAACGGCGCGCAGCTGCTCAGGGACACCCTGCTGCTCTACGGCGTCGACGTTTGTTTCGCCAATCCCGGTACCTCGGAGATGCATTTCGTCGCGGCCCTCGACGCGGCGCCGCGCATGCGGTGCGTGCTCGGGCTGCAGGAAAACATCGTCACCGGCGCCGCAGACGGCTTCGCGCGCATGGCGGACCGACCCGCGGTCACGCTGCTGCACCTCGGGCCGGGGCTTGCCAATGGCCTGGCGAACTTGCACAACGCGCGCCGTGCGCGCGTGCCGGTGATCAACGTCGTCGGTGATCATGCGTCCACCCATCTTGCGTACGATGCGCCGCTGACCAGCGACATTGAGAGCCTGGCGCGGCCGATGTCGCAATTCGTGCGCCGGGTGCGCGGCGCCGATGATGTGCAACGGGCGACCGCAGAGGTCTACGGCGCCGCGCTCTCGCCTCCGGGCGTGGCGACGCTGATCTTGCCCGCGGACGCGGCCTGGAGCGAGGCAGCGGCGATCTCGGCGCCGGCCGCGGCACCGCTGCCGACGCCGCGCCAAGCGGACGCCGGCGGCATCCGTCGGATCGCGCAGAGTCTGCGCGACTGTCGGCGCAGCGGCCGCCGGCCGGGCTTGATGCTGTCGGGCGCGGCGCTGCGGGCGCCGGCAACGGCAATCGCGGACCGGATCGCGCAAGCGTGTAACGCGCGATTGCTCACCGAGACGCTGAGTGGCCGGATGGAGCGCGGCCTCGGCCGCGTCGTCGTCGGCAAGATTCCCTATGCGATTCGGGCCGCACTGGAATTTCTCAAAGATATCGATGTGCTCGTCCTGGTCGGCGCGGCGCCGCCCGTCGGCTTCTTCGCTTATCCGGGCGCACCCGGGCGCCTGACCCGCAGCGACTGCGAGCACTTGGTGCTCTGCGCTGCCGGCGAAGATGCCGCCGGCGCGCTCGGCGCATTGGCGGCGGAGCTCGGCGTCCCGGCCGGTGTGCGGCCGCGCCTGCAGGCGCCGGGCAGCGCCGGCGCGCCGTCCGGCGGCTCTCTCACCGCCGAGGCCGTCTGCCAGGTCGTGGCACAGCTGTTGCCGGAGGGCGCAATTGTCTGTGACGAAGCGGTGACGGCGGGGGGCTTTCTGTTCGCGCACAGCGCGGCGTCCGCGGCGCACGACTACCTGCAGAATGCCGGCGGCGCCATCGGCAACGGTATCCCGATGGCGGTCGGCGCCGCCGTCGCCTGCGCCGACCGCAAAGTGATCTCGGTGCAGGCGGACGGCAGCGGCATGTACACGATACAAGGCCTGTGGACGCAAGCGCGGGAACGTCTCGATGTGCTCACGATCGTCCTCGCCAACCGTGCATATGCCATCCTACAGCGGGAAATGCGTGAACTCGGCGTCCGCGAACTCGGCGAGAATGCGCGCCGCATGCTGAATCTCGGCGATCCGGACCTCGACTTCGTGCTGCTCGCTCAAGGCATGGGGGTAGATGCCGCGCGCGCGCGAAGCGTGGAAGATTTCCTGCGCCTGATGCGTTTTGCGTTGGCGCGCCGCGGTCCGTTCCTGATCGAAGCCGTGCTCTGACGACGGCCGCCGCATGCCGTGGACCTGCATTATTCCCGGGAGTCGAGATCGGTGCCATGAGCGCTGACGAAGACCAGGCGAATCGGGACAAGACGGCGCTCGATTACCACGAATTCCCGACTCCCGGGAAGCTCGCGGTCACGCCGACCAAGCCGCTGCTCAACCAGAGAGACCTGGCGCTGGCGTACTCGCCGGGGGTCGCCGCGGCCTGCAACGCCATCGTCGCGGACCCGCTCAACGTGTTTCGCTTCACGGCGCGCGCCAACCTCGTCGGCGTGATCAGCAACGGCACCGCGGTGCTCGGCCTGGGGCCGATCGGTCCGCTCGCAGCCAAGCCGGTAATGGAAGGTAAAGCCGTCCTCTTCAAGAAATTCGCCGGCATCGATGTGTTCGACATCGAAATCGACGAACGCGATCCGCACAAACTGGTGGACATGATTGCCGCTCTGGAGCCCACCTTCGGCGCCATCAACCTCGAGGACATCAGGGCGCCGGAGTGCTTCATCGTGGAGCGCGAGTTGCGCAAGCGCATGAGGATTCCGGTGTTTCACGACGACCAGCACGGCACCGCGATCATCGTCGCCGCCGCCGTGCTGAACGGGCTTCAAGTCGTCGGCAAGGAAATCCAGCAGATCAAGCTCGCGGTCAGCGGCGCCGGCGCCGCCGCGCTCGCCTGCGTCGACTTGCTGCTCGATCTGGGCCTGCGCCGCGAAAACGTCTGGCTCAGCGATCTTGCCGGCGTCGTCTTTGCCGGCAGGACGGAACTGATGGACCCCGAAAAGGCGCGCTTTGCTCAGCCCACCCCGGCGCGCACATTGGCCGACGTGATCGACGGCGCCGACGTGTTTCTCGGCTTGTCCGCCGGCGGCGTGCTCGAACAAGCGATGGTGAGCAAGATGGCGCCGAGGCCGCTGATCCTGGCGCTCGCCAATCCAACGCCGGAAATTCTGCCTGAAGAAGTGCGCGCCGTTCGCAGCGACGCGGTGGTCGCGACCGGGCGCAGCGATTACCCGAACCAGGTCAACAACGTACTCTGCTTTCCGTTCATCTTCCGCGGCGCGCTCGACGTCGGCGCTTCGACGATCACGCGGACGATGGAAATCGCCGCCGTGCACGCGCTCGCCGAACTCGCGCGGCAGGAACAGAGCGACGTCGTCGCCGCCGCCTACGGCGGCATCGAGAACCTGACGTTCGGCGCCGAGTATCTGATTCCAAAACCCTTCGACCCGCGGCTGATCGTAAAAATCGCACCGGCCGTCGCCGCAGCCGCGATGCAATCCAACGTCGCCACCCGGCCGATCGCCGATCTGGACGCGTATCGGCAGCGGCTGCAGCAGTTCGTGTACCACAGCGGCACGCTGATGCAGCCGATTTTCGCCGCCGCGCGCAAGCTGCGTCCCGACCGCAGCCGCATCGTCTACGCCGAGGGCGAGGACGAGCGCGTGCTGCGCGCCGTGCAGATCGCCGTCGACGAAGAATTGGCGACGCCGATCCTGGTGGGACGGCCGGCGGCGATAGAACGCAACATCAAGCGCCATGGCCTGCGCATCCGCAGCGGCGAACATTTCACCTTGGTCGATCCCGAACACGCCGACGGCTACCGCAAATACTGGCAGGCCTACCATGAACTCATGCAGCGAAACGGCGTGACCGCCCAGTATGCGAGGCTGGAAATGCGCCGTCGCACCACCTTGATTGCCGCGATGCTGCTGAAAAAAGGGGACGCGGACGGGCTGATCTGCGGCACCATCAGCGCGACGGGGCGCCACTTGCACTACATCGATCAGGTCATCGGACGTCCGCCGGGAGTCACCGCATACGGCGCGATGTGCGGGCTGATTTTGCCCGGCCGTCAGGTATTCATCGCCGATACCCACGTCAATCTCGACCCGAGCGCCGCCGAGCTCGCGGAAATCACCCGCTTGGCGGCCGATCAGCTGCTCGCGTTCGGCTTGGTGCCGAAAGTGGCGTTGCTGTCGCATTCGAACTTCGGGTCGAGCGACGCGCCCTCGGCGCTGAAGATGCGCTCTTTGCTGGCGCTGCTGCACGAACGACTGCCGGATCTGGAAGTGGACGGCGAAATGCACGGCGACTGCGCCCTCGATGAGCGCGCGCGCCGCGCGGTGCTGCCGAACAGCAGCTTGCATGATAGCGCCAACCTGCTGGTCTGCCCCGATCTCGACAGCGCCAATATTGCCTATAATCTGCTAAAAACCGCGGCCGGCCAGAACGTCGCGATCGGCCCCATTTTGCTCGGCTGCGCAGCGCCCGCGCACATCTTGACGCCGGCGGCGAGCGTGCGCCGCATCGTCAACATGACGGCGATCACCGTCGTCGAAGCGAACCGCGCGGGCCGGCGGCCGGCGATCCCGGTGGCCCGCGGCTAGGGTCGTTTGAAGACGTCCGGGCCGAAGCTCTTGACGCCCGCCGCCCCGGCATAGCCCAAGGGTTCGAGCCCGAAATAGCCCTCGACGCTGCGCAGCAAGCTGTAATGGTTATAGGGGCGGTTCGATACCGTTCCGCGACGAATGAAGGGCGACAACAGCAGCGCGCCGACGCGGCCGCCGCCGGCACCGAAATAGCCGGCCGGCGCACCGCCGGGCAAGCCTTCTTCTGCGCAGCACGCATCGCCGTCGAGGCCTTCATCGAAGGTGATCACCAGCAATCCGTCTTTGCGGAACGCGGCCGATTCGCGGATGCGCGGTACCCACAGTTTCAAAAACCGATCGACGGAGAGCAAGCCGCCGGGCTCGCCATCGGCGCAGGGCGCGTCGTGCCCGTCATGGCACAGGTTCGGCGTGATAAAGACGAATTGCGGCGTGCTCGAGATCCGTTCGAGATCCTTGGGCAAAACGTCCAAGTTGACCACGTGCGCATCGCAGCGCGCGGCATCGTCGATGATCGCGTGAAAGTAGACGAACGGATCGTGCTTGTCGGCGTATTGGTCCTTGGGGCTCGCCTGCTCGGTCACATCGACCGTGCCGAGCGCCACGTGCCCGCAAGCTCGCGCCTCGCGCGCCGGGTCCTTGCCCATGTCCTCCATGTAGGCCTTCCAGGCAAGTCCCTTGGCATCGAGCTGATCGGCGAGCGTCGGTACGTTCGCCGGATAGACGCAGCCACTCCCGGGCAGCTGACCGTGCGCGCCGGCCGGCCCGCTGGCGACGAAGTTGCGATAGACCGCGCAGTCGTTTTGCGTATCGGGATTGGGCGCCTGCCCGCTGATCATCGCGATGTAGTTGTCGAGGCTATAATGGCCGATGCCGTAGTAGCGGCTAAGCAACGCGCCCCGCATGCGCAGCACCTTTGCCAGATAGGGCGCCGGCGAGTTCGGGCCGAAGCTGGTCTGATAGGCCGCGTTCTCCAGCACGATCAAAAACACATGGCCGACGGGCGCAGCCCGTGCCGCGCCGATCGCCGGCGCTCTGGCGCCCGCGACCAGCCATACGAGCGCCAAAAGGCATGAGGTCGAGGCAATTCGCGTCCGCTTAGTCATCGAAGAGTCCTTTTTTCCAGCCTCTCGAGCCGAGAGATTAGCAAACCCGGATGATCGCGGCCGCCCGGACGCGGCTTCGTCCACAGCAGGCGACGGACGATGCCAGCCCGAATGGATTTCTGTCAATTGCCGATTCCCGCGCGCCTCGCGACAGGATGCAAGATACACGCGTTGCACGCTTCTGTGCCGGCAGGCGCCCGCGGCGGCCAACCGGGCGCGTGGTATCCGGCGCGGCGCGGCGATATAGTGCCGGGCGAAGCAAACGGTGAAACCGATGAGCAAATCAGAGTCGGCGATCAGGGCGATCGGCCGCCGCGACCTAAGTGTCTAGCGAGGCGGCGCCCGCAATTCCGGCTCGGGCCAGAGTCGTCGTCATCGGCGGCGGCGTCTGCGGCTGCTCGATCGCCTATCATCTCGCCAAGCTCGGCTGGCGGGACGTGGTGCTGCTCGAGCGCAAGCAATTGACGTCGGGTACCACATGGCACGCGGCCGGACTGCTGACCACGCTGCGAGATACCGAAACCCAGACCCGCCTCGCCAAATACACGCAGGAACTCTACCGAAAACTCGAGGCCGAGACCGGACAAGCCACCGGGCTCATCGATTGCGGTTCGATTCAACTGGCGATGACCGCCGACAAGGCCGAGGAGATGCGCCGCGGCCTGCACATGGCGGCGAGCTTCGGCGTCGATGCGCGCGAGATAAGCGCCGCCGAGGTCAAGGCGATGTGGCCGCTCGCCGACGTCGGCGACATAGTCGCCGCCTTCCATTTTCCGAACGACGCGCGCGTCAACCCGACCGACGTCACGCAGGCACTCGCCAGGGGAGCGCGCATGCGCGGCGTGCGCATCTTCGAGCATACGATGGTCACGGCCATCCTGCAGCGCGGCGGCAGTGTCACCGGCGTGCGCACGCAAGCGGGCGACATCGAAGCGGAGTACGTGGTCAATTGCGCCGGCATGTGGGCGCGCTCGGTCGGCCGCATGGCCGGCGTCAACGTGCCCCTGCATGCCGCGGAACACTATTACCTGATCTCCGAACCGGTGAAGGGCGTGCATCCACTCCTGCCGATTCTGCGCGATCCCGGCAACGCCGCGTACATCCGCGAGGAAGCGGGCAAGATCATGGTCGGGCTCTTCGAGCATTCGGCCCGGCCCTGGGGTGAGGCGGGCATTGCCGAGGATTTTTGCTTCGGCGAGATTTTGCCCGACTGGGATCGGATGTATCCGTACATCGAGAAGGCGATGCGCCGGGTCCCCTGCCTGCTCGACACCGGCATCAAACTGCTTTTCTGCGGACCCGAATCGTTCACGCCGGATCACAATTACTTGATGGGCGAGGCGCCGAATCTACGGAATTTCTTCGTCGCCGCCGGTTTCAATTCGCTCGGCATCCTCTCGGGCGGCGGCGTCGGCTACGTGATGGCGCAGTGGATCGTCGACGGGCGGGCACCGATGGACCTCTGGTCCGTGAATATTCGCCGCATGCATCCTTGGCAGGACAACGATCGATATTTGCGCGACCGCACCGTAGAGACGCTCGGCATCGGCTATCGGGACCATTGGCCGTTTCGTCAATTCGAGAGCGCTCGCGGCGTAAAAAAAAGCGTTCTTCACGACCGGCTCGCCGCCGCCGGCGCTTGCTTCGGCGAATCGGCGGGCTGGGAGCGCCCCAACTGGTTCGCGACACCGGGGCAGACGCCCGTGTATGCCTATGCCTGGGGCCGCCAGAATTGGTTTGCGAACAACGCGGCCGAGCACGCCGCCGTACGCGAGCGCGTCGGCGTGTTCGATCAGTCCTCGTTCAGCAAGCTGTTGGTCCAAGGCCGCGATGCGGCGATTGTCCTCAATCGTCTCTGCACGGCGAACCTCGACGTGCCGATCGGCCGCTGCGTGTATACGCAGTTCCTCAACGAACGCGGCGGGATCGAGGCCGATCTGACCGTCACGCGACTTGCCGCCGACCGCTTCTTGGCGGTCACCGCGGCGTTCACCCACACCCACGTGGAGTCCTGGATCCGCAGCCACACGCCGCAGGGCGCATTCTCGGTGATCACCGATTTGTCCGGGGCATACGCGATGCTGAGCGTGCAGGGACCCGAGTCGCGCCGCCTGCTGCAGCGCCTATCCGCCGACGATTTTTCCCCGGCGGCGTTTCCTTTCGGAACCTGCCGCGAGATTCGTATCGGTTATCAGACGTTGCTGGCCGTGCGCCTCACCTACGCCGGCGAACTCGGCTGGGAACTGTATATTCCAACCGCGTTCGCGCTGCCGGTCTACGATGCGCTGGTCGCCGAAGGCGCTGCGTTCGGCTTGCGCCACTGCGGCTATCACACCCTGAACTCGCTGCGCATCGAGAAGGCCTACCGCGAGTGGGCCCACGACATCGGGCCGGACGATTCGCCGCTCGCCGCGGGGCTCGCCTTTACCTGCGACTTCGCCAAGGACGGCGGCTTCATCGGCCGCGAGGCGGTTTTGGCGGAGCGCGATGCCGGTCCGCCGCCGCGGCGGCTGCTGCAATTTCTGCTCGACGACCCGGCGCCGATGGTCTATCACGACGAACCGATCTTCGTCGGCGAACGCCGTGTCGGCTTCCTCACCTCCGGGATGTACGGCCACACGCTCGGCGCGGCCGTCGGCATGGGCTACGTCAACGACGCGGCCGGCGTCACGCCGCAATTGGTCGCCGAGTCGCGCTTCGAAATCGAACTTGCCGGCGGACGGGTCGGCGCGCATGCATCGCTCGTGCCGCTCTACGATCCGAAAAACCTGCGCGCTCGCTCGTGAAATTTCGGCGTGAATCAACGCAGGGCGCAGGCCTCGGGACCGCCGGTGCGCCTCAGCCCCCGCCGCGGGCGCGCCGTTCGGGCAAATCGTCGCGATTGCGTTCGACGACGATGCCGACATCGCGAGAGCTGCGGATCGCAGCCGGCTTACTCAACGCGATCCGCACCCAGGCGACGTCGAACTCGGCGATGATCAACATCGCGATGGCCTCCGTCAGCGTCTCCACGAGGTGATACCGGGACTCGACGATGAACGCGAGCACGCGCTTGGCGACGAGTTTGTAATTCAGCGTGTCGTCGATCGAATCGGTGAGCGCCGCTTTGCGCACATCGGCGCCGATGTCGATGTCGACGATGACGGTCTGCTTGACCTGCCGCTCCCAATCGAAGATGCCGATGATCGCCTCGGCTTTCAACCCGTGAATGAAGATCTTGTCCATCTAAGCCGTCAAGCCCCCGTGGTTGCCTCTTCGCCGAGCGGCCAGTTGGCCCTGGCGGCGGCGGCGGCCCCGGCCCCGGCCTGCAGCCGCAGACAGCCGGCGAGTGCGATCATCGCACCGTTGTCGGTGCAATACTCCGGCCGCGGGAAGTATGCTTGCGCGCCGTTGGCGCCGGCCACGGCGGACAGTCGTTGCCGCAAGCGCGTGTTGGCGCCGACGCCGCCCGCGACAATCAGACGGCGGTGGCCCGTCGCGCGCAGCGCACGACGGCATTTCTCGGCGAGGGTGTCGATGATCGCGTCCTCGAAGTCGCGGGCGACGTCGGCCCGGGTCTGGGCGGAGAGCTCGCGGCCGCGCAAGGCTACACGGACCGCGGTCTTCAAGCCACTGAAGCTGAACTCGAGACCCGGCCTGTCGAGCATCGGCCGCGGGAATTGAAACGAGCCGCCGCGTCCGCGCGCGGCGAGCGCCGCCAGCGCCGCGCCGCCGGGATATGCCAAGCCCAGCAGCTTGGCGGTTTTATCGAAAGCTTCGCCGGCGGCGTCGTCCAGGGACTCGCCGAGCAGGCGATACCGGCCGAGCGCGGCGACGTCGATCAATTGGGTGTGCCCACCGGAAACCAGCAGCGCCAGGAACGGGAAATCCGGCGCGGGGTGCTCGAGCAGCGCTGCGAGCAGGTGCCCCTCCAAGTGGTGGATGCCGACGGCCGGTTTGCGCCAGGCATACGCCAAGCTCCTTGCGAATCCGGCGCCGACGATCAAGGCACCGATCAGCCCGGGGCCGGCCGTATAAGCCACCCCGTCGATCGAATCCTCGTCGCAGCGCGCCTCCGCCAGCGCCTCCTTGAGCAGCGGCAACAGCCGCCGGATGTGGTCGCGGGAGGCCAATTCGGGTACCACTCCGCCATACGCCTGGTGCATCGCAACCTGGCTGTGCAGGCGATTCGCGAGCAAGCCGCGCCCGGAATCGTAGATGGCGACGCCGGTCTCATCGCAGGAGGTTTCGATGCCGATAGTGCGCATAATTTTGCCTTTTCGACGGACGGCCTTTAGAATGCGCGCCCCTGTCGCTGATTGCCGGCGGCCCATTTCATCGACTATTGAGGTCTGAATGCCCAGCGTTCGTGTCCGCGAGAACGAGTACTTCGACGCCGCCTTGCGTCGGTTCAAGCGTGCCTGTGAGAAGGCGGGCGTCCTCACCGAGCTGCGTCGGCGCGAATTCTACGAGAAACCGACCCAGGAACGTAAGCGAAAAAAGGCGGCGGCGGTCAAGCGGCATCTGAAACGCCTGTCGCGCGAAAACATGCGCAACATGGGCGGCAGCGCACCGTCGAGTCCCGCGCCGGCGGCGCCGCCGCGGCAAACATAAATCCGCCCAGGCAGCAGTCGATGTCGCTCAAAGAGCGAATTACCGATGACATGAAGGCGACGATGCGCTCCGGCGAAAAGCAGCGCCTCGGCCTCATCCGCATGCTCACCGCAGCGATCAAACAGCGTGAAATCGACGAACGCATCGTCCTCGATGATAATCAAGTGCTCGCCGTCATCGAAAAAATGATCAAACAGCGCAAGGAATCCCTGCTGCAATTCCAGGCCGGCAACCGCCAGGATCTGGTCGACAAGGAGTCGGCCGAAATCGACCTGCTGCGCGGTTATCTGCCGGCGGCGATGAGCGAGGCCGAGGTCGACGCGCTGATCGGCGAGGCAATTGCCGCCACCGGCGCCGCGAGCGTCAAGGACATGGGCAAAGTCATGGGCCTGATCAAGGGCAAGGCCCAGGGACGCGCCGACATGGCCGCCGTCGGCGCAAAGATCAAAGCCAAGCTCGGCGGCTGATCGCGCGCGGTCCATGGCCGGCCGCATACCGCAAACGTTCATCGACGAGATCGTCGCGCGCGCGGATATCGTCGAGATCATCGGTGCCCGCGTGCCGCTGAAGAAGGCGGGCCGCGAATACAAGGCCTGCTGTCCGTTCCACAACGAGAAGACGCCGTCCTTTTGGGTCAGCCCGGAAAAGCAGTTCTACCACTGCTTCGGCTGCGGCGCGCACGGCACGGCGATCGGCTTTTTGATGCAGTACGAGAAGCTCGAATTTCCGGAGGCGGTCGCCGAACTCGCCGAACGCGCCGGCCTCGAGATACCCCGCGAAGCGCAAAATCCCCGCGAAGCGGGCGGCATCGACCTCTACGAGACCGTGACGCAGGCGTCGCTATTTTTCGCGCAAAATCTGCGCGATGAGGAACGTCCCCGCGCCTACCTGGCAAAGCGCGGCATCGAAGCGGCGGCGGCGGCGGCTTTCGCGCTCGGCTACGCAGCGGATTCGTGGAACGCGCTGCTCGGCCGCTTCGGCGCCGGCGAGCAGGAACGCCGCAAGCTGCTGCAGAGCGGCTTGATCATCGAGCGCGATGACCGCGGCGGCGGCGCGCAGCCGGGCTTTTACGACCGCTTCCGCGATCGTCTGATGTTTCCGATTCGCGACGCGCGCGGCCGGGTATTGGGTTTCGGCGGCCGCGTCATCGACCAGGGCGAGCCGAAATATTTGAACTCGCCGGAAACCCCGTTGTTTCACAAGGGCCGCGAACTGTACGGCCTCTACGAGGCCAAGCAGGCACACGCGGATTTCAAGCGGCTGCTGATCGTCGAGGGCTACATGGACGTGGTCCGTTTGCACCAGGCGGGCATCACCTACGCGGTGGCGACGCTCGGCACCGCAACGACCCATGAGCATTTGCAGAAGATATTCCGCATGACGAGCGAAGTCGTGTTCGCATTCGACGGCGATCGTGCCGGACGCGCGGCGGCGTGGCGTGCACTCGAGGCAGCCCTGCCGATGACGAGCGACGGCCGCGAACTGAAGTTCATGTTCCTGCCGGAGGGGCACGACCCCGACACGCTGATTGCCGCCGAGGGCGCCGCGGCATTTGAGAGCCGCTTGAAGTCGGCGTTGCCGCTGTCGGAGTACCTGCTGCGGGAACTCGGCGCGCAGGTCGACCTGCGCCACGTCGACGGCCGCGCCAAACTCGCGGCGCTGGCGCGGCCGCTGTTCGCGCGCATGCCGGATGGCGTCTACCGCGAGCTGCTGGCGGATCGGCTGGCCGCCGAAATCCGCATGCCGGCGGCGAAGCTGAAGGACTTGTGGGTCGACGGCCCGGGTAAACGGGCAGCGGCCGGCGGCGCGGCGGCCGGCCGCGAAGTCCGCGGTCCGACCGAAGGCCGGCGCCGGCCGGCCAGCGCCGGCCGGGGAACCCTGCTGAGTCAAGCGATCGGTTTGGTTTTGCAGCACCCGGCCGCCGCCCGGTCGATCGCCGACCCCGGGGTGCTCGCAGGGGTGCAGCGGCCCGGCGCCGCGGTCCTCAAGGAACTGCTGGAGCACGCTGCCGCGGCCGATTCGCCGACCACCGCGGTGCTGCTGGAGCGTTGGCGCGAGCGCGCGGAATTTGCCCGCCTGACGGAGTTGGCGGCGCGGCCGCCGCTGGTGGCGACGACCGAGGCGGCCGCCAGCGAACTTCAAAAGGCGGTCGAAAAGCTGCTCGAAGAATTTGGAGCGGGTCGCAGAATGAACGAACTGCTGCAAAAGGCCGAAGAATTGGGCTTGAATATCGACGAAAAGACGGAATTAACGGCATTGCTGAAAGCCAAGAACCGGCCTTTGGGCAACTCCTGAGCGGCGCCGGCATCCGGGCGCGGACCTGCGCGCGTTTCTGGCTAGGGAATGGGCAAAAACGTATAATAGGCGGCTTCGCGTATTTTCCCCAACCTGAGACGAGGCGTGCACCTTGACCAAAAAAGCGCCACAAGGCACCGCGACCCAAATCGCTGATGAACGTCAATCGCAGCTCAAGCTGCTGATTGCGCGCGGCAAGGAACAGGGCTACCTCACGTACGTCGAAGTCAACGACCACTTGCCGAGCGAGATCGTCGATCCGGAACAGATCGAAGACATCGTCAACATGATCAACGACATGGGCATTCCGGTCTATGAGAAGGCGCCGGATGCCGAGTCCCTGTTGCTGACCGACGTCACCGCCGCGCCCGACGAAGAGGCGGTCGAGGAAGCGACCGCGGCGCTCGCGAATTTGGACGCCGAGTTCGGCCGCACCACCGACCCGGTGCGCATGTACATGCGCGAGATGGGCACCGTGGAGCTTCTGACCCGCGAAGGCGAGATCCGCATCGCCAAGCGCATCGAAGAGGGGCTCGAGGCGGTGAAGATCGCGCTCGGCAGCTACCCCGGCACTTACGATCTGCTGCTGAAGCAATACGAGTCGATCAAGGCCGGGCAGATGCGTCTGGTCGACGTGATTGTCGGTTTTGTCGACCCGAATGCGCCGGATGAAATCGCGCAGCCGCAGAATCCGAAGATGATGGCGCTGGAAGCCGACGACGCCGGCGAGGACGAGGAGGCCGACGGCGACGAGGACGAGGAAGCGATCGATACGGGTCCCGATCCCGAAGAGGCGGCCAAGCGCTTCGCCGCGATCGCCAAGATCCGCCACCAATACGTCAACGCGCTCGACAAACTCGGCTCGAAGGATCCGAAGGCGCTGAAGCTGCGCAAGAAAATTTGCGGCGAATTGATGGAGCTGAAGCTCTCGCCGAAAATGTTCGACCAGCTGATCGACCACCTGCGCCAGCACGTCACCGATGTGCGCTTGCTGGAACGGGAAATCATGTTCCTGTGCATCAAACAGGCAGGCATGCCGCGCAAGGACTTCATTTCCACGTTTCCGAAGAACGAAACCAGCACTCGGTGGCTCGACAAGCATATCAAGGCGAAGAAGCGCTACTCCACGCCGCTCGCCAAGTTCAAGGAAGAAATCGAGCGGCGCCAGAACAAGCTCAAGGAATTGGAAGGCTTGTTCCACCTGTTGATCAACGAAATCAAGGAAATCAACCGCGAAATGTCGATCGGCGAGGCAAAGGCGCGCCGCGCCAAGAAGGAGATGGTCGAGGCGAATTTGCGGCTGGTCATTTCGATAGCCAAGAAATACACGAACCGCGGCCTGCAATTCCTGGATCTCATCCAGGAGGGCAATATCGGGTTGATGAAGGCCGTCGATAAATTCGAGTACCGCCGCGGCTACAAATTCTCGACCTATGCGACCTGGTGGATCCGCCAGGCGATCACCCGGTCGATCGCCGATCAGGCGCGCACCATACGCATACCCGTGCACATGATCGAAACCATCAACAAACTCAACCGCATTTCGCGGCAGATGCTGCAGGAGATGGGCCGCGAGCCGACGCCTGAGGAGCTCGCGGTGCGCATGGAAATGCCCGAGGACAAGGTGCGCAAGGTGCTGAAGATCGCCAAAGAGCCGATTTCGATGGAAACTCCGATCGGCGACGACGAGGATTCGCACCTCGGCGATTTCATCGAAGACACGTCCGTCTCCTCGCCGATCGACTCGGCGACGACCGAGTCGTTGCGCGAGACGACGCATTCGGTTCTTGCGCAACTGACTCCGCGCGAGGCTAAAGTGCTGCGCATGCGGTTCGGGATCGATATGAACACGGACCACACGCTCGAAGAAGTCGGCAAGCAGTTCGACGTCACGCGCGAGCGGATCCGGCAGATAGAAGCCAAGGCCTTGCGCAAACTGCGCCACCCGAGCCGCAGTGAACAGCTGCGCAGCTTCCTGATGGACGACTAAGCCGCGCGGCGCCGCGCCGGCAGATCGAATGCGCCTGCGAGCAGCGTGTACGAATGCCGGCGCGCCGCCGGATCGAACGTCCAGGTATTGACGACGATCTCGTCCAGGTTCAGCCGCGAGGCCAAGGACTCGATGCGCCGCGCGACCTGCTCTGCGCCGCCGACCAGCGCATTCTCCCGCAGCCTTTCGATGATCGCCCGCTGCGCCTCGCTATACGGGTATGCACCGGCCGCCTGCGGCGAAATCAACGGTTCGCGCAGCCCCCTTTCGAAGCCGACGCGCCAGTGTTCGCGCGACGCGGCGAGATCCCTCGCCTCGGCCTCGGTATCGGCGGCGAGCGCCCAAACGCAGATCGTCGCGCGAGGCTGCGGATGCCTTTCGCTGGGTCTGTAATTGCGGCGATACAAGCCGAGCGCCTCGTCGACGCCGGCGCCGTCGCTGAAAAAATACGCGAACGCGTACGGCAAGCCGAGATGGGCGGCGAGTTGCGCGCCGTAGTCCGAGCTGCCGAGAATCCATATTTCCGGGCTCGACGGACCGCTGGGATGCGCGATGATCGCGTGATACGGGTGCGCCGCTGGCAGCGGCGCACCGCTTACCCAGCATTGCAACTCCTGTACCTGGCGGGGGAAATCCTCGGCGGCGTTCGCATGCGGGTTCAGGGCTTGCGAGGTCAGCCGGTCCGAGCCCGGCGCCCGGCCAACGCCCAAGTCGATGCGGCCCGGCGCCATGGCTTCGAGGACGCGGAACTGCTCGGCGACCTTCAGCGCCGCGTAATGCGGCAGCATCACGCCGGCGCTGCCGACGCGGATTTTCCGCGTGGTCGCCGCGATGGCGGCGATCAAGATCTCGGGCGCGGAGCCGACGATGCTAGCAGTGTTGTGATGCTCTGAAACCCAGAAGCGATGGTAGCCCAGGGCGTCGCAATGGCGCGCAAGCAGCAGCGATTCGCGTATCGCCACATCTTCGCCGCCGCCCGCCGAGGCCGGCGATTGATCGAGTACGGACAATTTCATGGCTGCGCCTGCAATGCCTTCGGCGCCGCATTGTAACCGCGGCGCGTGCCAGCGCGGCGTCTCGCGGCGCCGCGCACGAGGCCGCAGGCTGCAGCGGTTCGCCCGGCCGCTTCGCCGTCAGCTGCGCCCCGTAGGTACTTCTCCCTATTTTTTCCCAGCCGCAGCCTGGGTATTGTGCCAACTGAGGCCGAAATTCGCACGGCTGGCCGGGAGACTTGGGTCTTCGATGCGATCCCCGAGCGAGAGGATGAACGCGATGAGCTATTTGCGCCCTATTCGACAGCGACTATTCCTGCCGCAGTTGTGCGTGCTCGGCCTATGCGCGGGCGTGGCGGCGCCCGGCTGGGCGGTACCGAGCTTCGCGCGCCAGACCGGCATGGCCTGCGCGGCTTGTCACACCGTCTATCCGGAACTCACGCCGTTCGGCCGCGAGTTCAAGCTGAACGGCTACGTGCTCGACAACATAAAGCAAATCAACGGGATCACGCTGCAGGATCGCAGTACCTTGTCGCTGAATGCAGTGCCGCCGATCAGCATGATGCTGCAGGTATCGTATACCCATACCAGCACGGCGTTGCCGGACAGCGCCTTGACCGGCGCGCTCGCGAAGAACGGCGATCTGCTGTTTCCGCAGCAGGCGAGCCTGTTCTACGCCGGCAAGATCGCCGACAACCTCGGCGCCTTCGTGCAGCTGACCTACGACGGCGTCGGCGACAGCTTCGGCTTCGACAACACCGACATCCGCTATGCGCGCCACGTCAATCTCGGTGCGGCGGGCGCCAACAAGGACCTCGTGATCGGCATCACGCTCAACAACAGCCCGACGGTGCAGGACCCCTGGAACACGACCGCGGCCTGGGGATTCCCGTACTCCGGCAGCAGCGTCGCCCCCGGTCCGATCACCTCGACGAAGCTCGACAGCGGCGCCGGCGGGCTGGGTCAGACCGCAGCCGGCCTCGGAGTCTATGCCTGGTGGAACCACAGCCTGTACGCCGAGCTCACCTTGTATTCCGCGGCCGTGCGCGGCGGCGCGCATCCGCTCGACAGCACCCAGTCCGAGGTCATCCACGGCGTCTCGCCGTACTGGCGCCTCACCTATGAATATCGCTGGGATCGGAACTCCGTGTCCGTCGGCACCTACGGCATGGACGCGAGACTGCACCCCGGCCACGGCGCGCCATTGCAGGGACCGACCGATGAGTACCGGGACATCGCCGCCGACCTGCAATACCAGTTCATCGGCGAGAACCATCTGTTCACGTTGCTGTCGACCTACATCGACGAGAAGCAGACGCTCGACGCCAGCGTCGCGGACGGATACGCAGCCAACGACCGCAACACGCTGAAGACCTTCAAGCTCGTCGGCGAGTATTACTATCAGCGCATGATCGGCGGCGCCGTCGGCTTCTTCAACACCTCCGGTAGCCAGGATGCGATCATCTATGCCGCGGCGCCGGTCAGCGGCAGCGCCGCACACAGCCCCGACTCGCGCGGCGAGGTGCTGGAACTCGACTACCTGCCGTGGCTGAATACCAAGTTGCAGCTGCAGTACGTTCGCTTCGACAAGTTCAACGGCGGCACGACCAATTACGACGTCGGCGCGAGCCCCTATCCAGTCGGGACCGCAGGCTACGTCGCCGGACGCAACGCGTCCGACAACGACACGCTGTATGCGCTGGCGTGGTTGAATTTCTGACGCTGCACGGTCAACGGAAACGCGGGGTGAACGAGTTATGAACCGAAGAGCTGTTTTGTCACTGGCCCTGGTAGCCTGCGTCGCCTGCGCCGCGATCGCGCAGGCCGCGGACGTCGCGAGCCAGGAGAATCAGACCAAGCTCAAGGCGACCATCGACAATTGCTCGGTCTGCCACGGCCTCAACGGCCACAGCGTCTCGCCCACGTTCCCGAACCTGGCGGCGCAACAGCCGGTCTACATCGAGAACCAGCTGAACGCATTCAAGGGCGAGACGCGCGGCGATCCGGATGCGCAGGCCTACATGTGGGGCATGGCCTCGCAGCTCAGCGCCGAGACCATCGCCGAGCTCGCGCATTACTTTTCCTCGCAGCCGCCGCCGCCTGCGCAACCCGGCGACGCAAAGCTGATCGCGGAGGGCCGCGAGATCTTCACCAAAGGCATCTCCTCGGAGGGTGTTCCGCCGTGTGCGAGCTGCCACGGTCCGAACGCCGCCGGCCGGGGCATGTTCCCGCGCCTCGCCGGCCAGCACGCGCCGTACCTGATCAAGCAATTGCTGGTCATTCAGAGCGCGCTGCGGTCGGCACCGGTGATGCATGGCATCATCAAGGATCTGAACCGGGAGCAGATGCAGGCCGTGACGACTTACCTGGCGTCGCTGTGAGTCCGACCCGGCCGTGACCTAATGCCGCCGATCCCGCGCGCGCGGACGGCCGGTTTTTTTCGCCTCGCGGCGCCCTCGAGGGCGGCAAGCTGCCGGGCGGCGGCCCGGATTGGCGCACCGGGACAAGTAGACGACGCAAAATGATCAGCCGCCACTGTCGGCCTTGACCATACTGGATCACCCGGGGTCCGCGCACCGCGCGGCGCCGGAATTCTGGCGGTCAGGGGGAGTCACGATGGACGAGCAGCACGCAGAAAGCGGACGGGTCCGCCGGCCGAGCGGACGCGACGCCAAAAGGGCTTCGCGGGCGGCGCGCGCAGGCTCTTCGGTGCCGTACATCACCCGCAAAATCCCCTACTACGAGGTCCTCGACGAAGAGGCCCTGGTGACGCTCGAAGGCAATGCCGAGACGATACTCGAGGACGTCGGCATCGATTTTCGCGACGATCCGGAAGCGCTCGAGCTCTGGAAGGCCGCAGGCGCGGACGTTCGCGGCGAGCGGGTGCATTGCGCCCGCGGCATGTGCCGCTCCATCATCCAAAAGTCGGCGCCGCGCCAGTTCATTCAGCACGCGCGCAACGCCGCACGCAGCGTGACTATCGGCGGCAAGAACACCGTGTTCGCTCCGGCCTACGGCTCGCCTTTCGTGCGCAATCTCGACGAGGGCCGGCGTTACGCGCGCATCGAGGATTTCCGCAATTTCGTCAAACTCGCCTACCTGGCGAATTCGCTGCATCATTCGGGCGGCACGATTTGCGAGCCGGTCGATCTGCCGGTCAACAAGCGCCACTTGGATATGGTCTATAGCCATCTGAAGTACAGCGACAAGCCGTTCATGGGTTCGGTGACGGCGCCGGAACGCGCCGCCGATTCCATCGCGATGGCGAACATCGTCTTCGGCGAGGAATTGACCGACCCGCTGACCGGCCGGCCGAAGACGACGATCATCAACCTCATCAACGTCAACTCGCCGATGACTTACGACGCGACCATGCTCGGTGCGGCCAAGGTCTACGCGCGCGCGAACCAGGCGACGATCATCACGCCGTTCATACTCGCCGGCGCGATGTCGCCGGTCACGGTCGCCGGCACGGTCGCGCAAACCCTCGCCGAAGCGCTCGCCGGACTCGCTTTTGTGCAGCTCGTGAATCCCGGCGCGCCGGTCGTGCTCGGCAGCTTCGCCTCGTCGATCTCGATGCAATCCGGCGCGCCGACGTTCGGAACGCCGGAACCCGCCCTAGTGCTGTACGCGATGGCGGCGCTCGCTCGCCGCCTCGGCGTGCCGTTCCGTTCCGGCGGCAGCCTCTGCGCCTCGAAGATCCCCGACGCCCAGGCCGCGTTCGAATCGGCCAATACGCTGGTGCCCACTTGCCTCGCCGGCGTCAATTTCGTGCTGCATACCGCCGGCTGGCTGGAAGGCGGCCTCGCCATGGGCTACGAGAAGTTCGTCATGGACGCGGACCAAGCCGGCATGATGCATACCCTGCTCGCGGGCGTGGATTTGTCCGCGAACGGCCAGGCCCTCGAGGCGATACGCGAAGTCGGGCCGGGCAAGCATTTCCTGGGATGCGGGCACACGCAGGCGAATTTCGAGAACGCCTTCTATCGCTCGCCGCTCGCCGACAACAACAGTTACGAACAGTGGGACGCCGAAGGCGCCAAAGATATGGCGCAGAGGGCGAACGCGCTATGGAAAAAGCAGCTCGCCGAATATGTCGCGCCGCCGATGGATCCGGCGATCGACGAGGCGCTAAACGACTACATGGCGCGGCGCAAGGCGTCGTTCGCGGATTCCAACGTCTGACGGCCGCCCGACCAGGCGCGGCGCTCAAGCATCCTTGAGCTCGTCGGCGCGCCGCGGCCGGCGGCCGCGCGTCTCGCGTTGGCTGGTCGATTGCTTCGGCGCCGGCAAATCGACGACCCGGCGCAGATGCGCATAGGCCGCGGTTTTGTGGGGAATCGCCATCGCCTCGACGAAGTGCTGCTGGAAACGCGGCTCGATCGCGGTCTCCATCTTTTCGATGCGCCGCACCAGCTCTTCGATGACCCCGCGCGAACTCGCGTCGAGCAGCGCGACGCGGGCACCGGTTCCGGCGGCGTTGCCGGCCGAACCGACCTGTCGCAGGTCGCAATCGGGAATCATGCCGAGGATCGCCGCGTATTTCACGTCGATATGGCTGCCGAAGGCGCCGGCCAGGCGTATGCGGTCGACGTGGTCGATGCCGAGCCGCTCCATCAACAGCGCGATGCCGGCGTAGAGCGCCGCCTTCGCCAACTGAATCGCCCTGACGTCCGTCTGCGTGATTTTGAGCTCGACCGCGCCGCGGTGAAGCAGGTACGCGAAAGTTCTGCCGCTCGCGACGACACGCGCCGACCTCGCGCCCAGCCGGCCGTCGACGACACCGTCCTGGTTGATGATGCCGGCGAGGTACATTTCGGCGATCGCCTCGATGATTCCGGATCCGCAGACGCCGGTGATGCCGATCGCGGCGGTCGCCGCCGCGAAGCCGTCATCGTCGGACCATAGATCGCTGCCGATGACCTTGAAGCGCGGCTCCAAAGTATCGCGGTCGATGCGTATGCGCTCTATGGCGCCGGGCGCCGCGCGCTGGCCGCAGCTGATTTGCGCGCCTTCGAACGCAGGTCCAGTGGGGCTGGAACAGGCGACCAGGCGTTTGCGATTGCCGAGCACGATCTCCGCGTTGGTGCCGACATCGACGAGCAGCGTCATCGCATCGGCCAAATCGGGCCGCTCGGCGAGCACCATGCCGGCGGCGTCGGCACCGACGTGCCCGGCGATGCACGGCAGCACATAGACGCGCGCGTTGCGATTCAGTTTGAAATCGATCGCCTCCGCTTGCAGCGTCACGGAATAATCGGTGGCAAGCGCGAACGGCGCGCCTCCGAGCTCCAGCGGATCGATGCCGAGCAGCAAGTGATGCATGATCGGATTGCCGACGAGCGTTGCCTCGAGTATGTCCTCGGGCGAGATGCCGGCGCTGCGCGCGACGTCCGCCGCCAGGCCGGAAAGAGCCGTGCGCACCGCCTCGGTCATCAGCGCCGCGCCGCCCGGATTCATCATCGAGTATGAGACCCGGCTCATCAGGTCTTCGCCGAAGCGGATTTGCGGATTCATTAGGCCCGCGCTCGCGACCACGTCGCCGCTCTGCAGATCGCACAGGTGGGCGGCGATCGTCGTCGAACCCACGTCGACCGCGAGACCGAACGCCCTATCGTGCAATCCGGGCCAAACGCCTATGATTTGCTTGCCGGCGTGCACCGCCACCGTGACCGCCCATGCGCCGGCACGCAGCGCCGGCTGCAGCGTCTGCAACACCGACAGATCGCAGCTCAAATCGCATAATTCCCATTCTATTTCTAGCGCATCGTAGAGCCTGCGCAAGTCCCCGGACGGATCGTGCATGTCCGGCTGCTTCACTTGCACGTAGTACAGGCGCACGACCGGATCGAGTTCGATCGCGCGTACCTCGGCTTCCTTGCGCACCACCTGCCGATGCACCTGGCTGCTCGCCGGCACGTCGATGACGACGTCCGCCTGCAGGAGCGCGGCGCAAGACAGCCGCCGGCCGCAGGCCAAGGGCACGCGCTTGGAGTAACGCTGTTCCGTCTCGCTGAACGGCGAAAGACTCGCCCGCGACGAACTCAGTCCGTGCTTGGCGAATTCGCCTTCGGCGACCAGGATCTGGCAGCGGCCGCACAGTCCGCGCCCGCCGCATACCGAGTCGATGTCCACGCCGAGCGCTCTGGCGGCCTGCAGAATCGGCGTGCCGACGGCAAATCGACCGCGTTTGCCGGAAGGCGTGAAAACGACGAGCGGATCTATGCGGCTATTCGACACCGAATGCCCCTCAGGCCGGGCGCCGGCGATGGCCGCCCTCGCGCCGGCCGCGGCCCGCCTCCCCGGCGGCGCCGCTGCCGGGCGGCGGCGCGTCGCGGAATCTGCGGATCCAGCGCGCGCAATCCGGGTCGTGGCCCTGCATGACGTCGGCGCCCATGCAGGCGCGCACCACCTCGACATGCAGCGGATTGGTGATCGCAGAGGTGAGCCCGGCGCCGATCGCCATCGTCAGGAACGCACTGTTGATGCCGTCGCGATTCGGCAGACCGAAACTGATGTTCGACGCCCCGCAGGAGGTGTTCACCTTGAGTTCGGTGCGCAGCCGATGCACGAGGCGCATGACCTGGACGCCCGCGCGGTTGATCGCGCCGATCGGCATCACCAGCGGGTCGACGACGACGTCCGCGCGCGCAATGCCGTGATCCATCGCCCGCTCGACGATCTTCTTGGCGACCGCAAAGCGCACGTCCGGGTCCTCGGAAATTCCGGTCTCATCGTTGGAGATGGCGATCACCGCGGCGCCGTACTTCTTGACCAGCGGCAAAACGGCCTCGAGCCGCTCGTCCTCGCCGGTCACGGAGTTGACCAGCGCCTTGCCCTTGTAGACGGCGAGGCCCGCCTGCAGCGCGGCGACGATGGATGAATCGATCGCGAGCGGCAGGTCGGTGATCGACTGCACGAGCTGCACCGCGCGGGCGAGAATCGCCGGCTCATCGGCGAGCGGTATGCCGGCGTTGACGTCGAGCATATGCGCTCCCGCCTCGACCTGCGCACGCGCGTCCGCCTCTACCCGGCTGAAGTCACCGGCCGCCATTTCGGCAGCGAGGACCTTCCGACCCGTCGGATTGATGCGCTCGCCGATGATGACAAACGGCCGCTCGAAGCCGATGACGACTTCCCTGGTGGCGGAACTCACTACGGTATCGGTCATGATGTAATCCTGTGATTTGCGCGGGCCGCGTCCCGCCCGGGATGCCAGGGAACCCGGCCACCGAGGACGCCGGAGCGGTCGATGATCTCGGCGACCGACTCTTCCTGTCGGTAGGCCATCACGTGCACGCCGCTCACGCCTGGGATCTCGCGAATCGCCTGTATGAGTTCGACGCAGATGTTGCGCCCTTCGAGCGCCTGATCCTTGGCGCCGGCGAGGCGCGCGACCAGTGCGTCGGGAACGTGCATTCCGGGGACGTTATTGCGCATCCAATCTGCCGCCTTGGCGGACCGCAAAGGTCCGACGCCCGCGAGGATGAAGACCTTGCCTGCGAGCCCGAGAGCGCCCACTTGTTCCATGAACGCGCCGAGCAGCGGCAGATCGTAGCAGTATTGGGTTTGAATGAACTGCGCGCCGGCCGCGACTTTTTTCGCCAGCCGCAGCGCGCGCCACTCAAGCGGCAGCGCCGATGGATTCTCGGCGGCGCCGAGGAACACGCGCGGCGCGAACGTGATCTTTCGGCCGCTCTGGAAACGATGCTCGTCGCGCAGGGCGCGCGCGACGCCGAGCAAGGAAACGCAGTCGAGATCGAACACCGGCTTCGCCTGCGGGTGATCCCCCGCCTGCACGCCGTCGCCGGTCAGGCAGAGCATGTTGCAGACGCCCATCGCCGCGCCGCCGAGGATATCGCCCTGAATCGCGATGCGATTCTTGTCGCGGCAGGAGATCTGCATGACCGGCGCGTAGCCGACGCGCGTCAACAATGCGCAAACGGCGAGGCTCGACATATGGCAATTGGCGCCGCTGCCGTCGGTCGCATTGATCGCATCGACGTAGCCGTCGAAAACACGGGCGCGCACGTACACTTCGTCCGGATCGGCCGAGTCCGGCGGCGCGAGTTCCGTCGTGACCGCGAACGAACCGGCGCGCAGAATGCGCTCCAGGCGCCCGGGAGAGGTATGGCCAGGCAATATCGGCAGCGGATAACCAGGTACCGGTTCATCGTCGAGGTTCATGGCGCGAGGCCCTTCTCGCGCACCACCCGCAGCCACGACGAGCGTCCCTGTTGACGCTGGTCGACGGCGAACTGCGCCTCGCTCATGGCCGCGACGCCGCCGTCGATGCGTTGGCTGCCCCGATAGGCTTCCACCCAAACGCATTTCATCTCCGGTTTGACTTCGCAATGGCCGTTGGCGCGCACCCCGCCGCACGGACCATTGCGCAAGGTCTTCGGACAATTCATCGGGCACGACATGCCGGTCGAACTCAGCACGCATTGACCGCACATGCGGCAGTCGAACAACAGGCCCTTGACGCTCCTCTCCACGAAGGCCACCGGCCGCTCGATGCGTTCGTAGCCGATCGCCGCGAACACGCGCCGCAAGCGCAGCAGCAACGCCTCGAAGCCGCGGTAGAACGCGTTCAGGCCGCGCGCGTGGCGCACGGACCACTGGCGCAGGGCGTACATCAGGATCCCTCGGAAGCCGACCCCGCGGCCGCATCGCCCGCGCCGCTGTCCGCCTCGAGACCCTTGGCGCGGATCAACCGCTGCAGATCTTCATCGCTATAGCGCGCCTCGAGGCGCGCCGCTTCGGCGGCGGCCTCCGCCTGCAGGTCATCGCCGCAGGGACGCGCCGCGCCGCGCCGCCAGTCGGCGAGATACGCATCGGAGCTGCCTTTGCCGGCGCGCATCGCCGCGCGATCGACGGCCTCTTGAAAGCGCGCCGACAGCTGCACTTTGGCGGATTCGCGGCCGCGCTTGACGACGACCTGCGCCGGAATGTCGCGCCAGAGAATGAGGGTCAAGGAACCCACGCGGGCGCCTCGTCGTTGCGCCGGACCGCGGCCGCAAGGCTCGTCGCCAGCGTGCCGTAGCCCGTCCGCCGATATTCGAAATCCAGGCCCATGCGCAGCGCGATGGCCCGCGCGCGCTCCTCGCCGTCGGCGGCCGGCGCTTGCGCGAGATATACGAGCTTGCGGTAGTGGCCAAAATAAGTCGGAAACAATTCCGGATGCCGGTCGAGGCCAAGGCCCTCGATCACCAAGCGCTCAAAATGGCGCAACAGAAAGTCGGTGAGATAGAAGCTGCCGATCTCGGCTTCGGCAAGCCGAGTGAACACCGCGCTGGTCGCGTAGAACTCGTAGCAATGGGCGCCAGGAATGCGCTCCGCACCCTCTTCGCGCAGCACCTCGTCGAGCTTGCCGCCGGTGCCGCAATCGCCGTAGGCGACGAAGATCGACCGATACCGTTGCCGCGAGGCGCGGATCAGGTCGCGTACCGCGGCCGGGATCTGCTGCGGCCGGTTGTGCAATTCCGCCGGTAGACAGCGCACGTCGATTTCGGTCCAGCGGTTGGCCTCGCGCAGCGCCGCGACCTCGCGCGCCAACGCGCCGCAGGCGATGATCAGCAGGCCCTGCCCGTTCGGCGCCATGTCAGTCATCCGCCGTCAGCGCGCCGCCGCGCCGGCGCGGCGCGCCGCGATCAATCCCTTCGCGGTCTCGACCGCTATCGCGGCGTCGCGGCAATAGGCGTCGGCGCCGACCGCTTTGCCGAATTCTTCGTTCAGCGGCGCGCCGCCCACGAGAACGATGTAGTCGTTGCGGATGCCGCGTTCCTTCAGCGTATCGATGACGACCTTCATGTACGGCATCGTTGTCGTCAGCAGCGCGGACATGCCGAGGATATCCGGCTTATGCTTTTCCAGCGCATCCAGATATTTTTCCACTGCGTTGTTGATGCCGAGGTCGATCACCTCGAAGCCGGCGCCTTCCAACATCATCGACACCAGGTTCTTGCCGATGTCGTGGATATCGCCTTTAACCGTGCCGATGACGATCTTGCCGATGGGCTCGACGCCGGTCTCCGCCAACAGCGGCCGCAGGATCTCCATGCCGCCTTTCATCGAATTGGCGGCGAGCAGCACTTCCGGCACGAACAGGATGCCGTCGCGAAAATCGATGCCGACGATGCGCATGCCCTCGACGAGCGCGTCGTTGAGAACCCGCTCGGCGCTCCAGCCGCGCTGCAAAAAAATGTGCGTCGCCTCTTCGACTTCGGCTTTCAATCCGTTATACAGGTCGTCATGAACCTGCTCGGTCAATTCCTCGTCGTTGAGCGACGCCAGGTCGAAATCACCTTCAGTCTGCTCGGACATGCGCGCTCTCCAACGGATTTTCCCGGCCAGCGGCGCAGCTTACGCGCCTCATGCAGCCCTCACATGGTAAGTGGCACAGGGGTGCGAAACTTAACCCATCGCGACGGCCACGGGCCCAGAAGCGACAGGCGCCGGCGCATCGGTCGCCATTTTGCGTGTTATTGTCGCATTCAGGTAAACCCAATGGAAGAAATCGCCATGGGGCAAGACAACGGCCGGGAAGCTAGAATCGAACCTGATCCCCGAAATGGTGCGACGCGGCCCACCGATCAAGCCCAACATGCGGTTCGAACCCATTAATTTTCGCGCGGCGGCGGCGCTGCGGCGGGTTGCCCATCTGGCGCGGCCGTCCGTGCAGTTCTTGACCCGCCTGAAACTCGCGGTGCTCGGCCACGAGGAATTGACCGCCATCGTTTTCTGGGCCGCGCTGGTCGGCATCCTCGGAGCCTTCGCCAGCGTGCTGTTCCGCGAGGGGATCCACTTGTTTCAATGGCTGCTGACGGGCGAATACGGCAGCCTGGAGCAGGTCGCGAGCGATCGCGTCGGAATTCGTCGGGCGCTCGTGCCCATGGTCGGCGGCCTCGCGGCCGGCTTGCTTCTGCAGTACGGCAGCAAGTTCTTCGCCGCGAAGCGCAGCGTCGACTACATGGAAGCGGTCGTCGTCGGCGACGGCGTCATCGCCGCCCGTCCGACGTTGTTGCGCAGCATCTCCTCGCTGCTGTCGATCGCCTCCGGCGGCTCGATCGGACGCGAGGGTCCGATGGTGCAACTGTCGGCACTGATCGGCTCGAAGGTCGGCCTGTTCAACCGCGCGCCTCTGCCGCGCCGGCGCCTGCTGGTCGCCTGCGGCGCGGCGGCGGGCATTGCCTCGGCCTACAACGCGCCCATTGCCGGCGCTCTGTTCGTCGCCGAGATCGTCATGGGCTCGTACGCGATGGAGAGCTTCGGCCCGCTGCTGGTCGCGTCGGTCAGCGCCGACGCGACGATTCATCGGCTGCTCGGCTACGGTCCGGTGTTCCAAATTCCGCAGTTTCATTTCGGCGACAACTGGGAACTGATTTTGTACGCCATGCTCGGCGTCCTGCTCGGCCATTTGGCGCCGCCGTTCATCGCGCTGCTCGAGTGGAGCAAGGCGCGCTTCGCCGCGCTGCGCTGCCCTCTGTTCCTCAAGCTCGGCCTCGGCGGCCTGATCGTCGGCATCGTCTCGCTGCGTTTCCCCCAGGTCTGGGGAAACGGCTACGGCATCGTCAATTCGATCATGCACAACCGCCTGGCCGGCAGCTTGCTGTTCGCCGTGCTGCTCGCCAAGGTGTTCAGCACCGCCTCGACGGTCGGCTCCGGCGCGGTCGGCGGCGTATTCACGCCGACGCTGTTCATCGGCTCGGCGGTCGGCGCGCTGGTCGGCGATGCGCTGCACATGGTCCTGCCGCAGGTCGTCTCCGAACCCGGCGCCTTTGCGGTCGTCGGCATGGGCGGCTTTCTCGCCGCGACGACGCATGCACCGCTGACTTCCGTGCTGATGATCTTCGAAATGACGCTCGATCACCAGGTCGTGTTGCCGCTGATCCTGGCGTGCGTGACCGCCCATTACGCGGCGAAGGTCTATCGAGGCGGCGCCTCGATCTATCGCGATTCGCTCGAACCGGCCGCCAGCGAGGGATCGATCGCCGAATGGGGAACGCGCTGCGTCGGCGACTTGATCAAACCGGCCGCGGCCGTCGTCGCCGACACGGAATCCGTAGGCGCAATGCTCGAGACCTTGCCGCGGCGAGGCGTGCGCCGGGTATATCTGGTCAACAAGGATCAAGAGCTCGTCGCTTCGCTCGATCCCGGCGCCGTTCGCGCGCGCCTCAAGAGCGGCGATCTGCGTCCGGGAACGCCGGTAATCGACGTCTCGACGCCCGCCAAGACCACGCTGACGCCCGAGCAGAACCTGACCGCCGGACTCGAAGTCTTTTTGCGCGAAAAGGTCACCGTGCTGCCGGTTACCGCGGGCCAGTGGCGCACGACCTTGCTCGGCGAAGTTTCGCGGCACGATTTGCTGCTCGCGCTGCAAGACCGGATGGCCGGCAAATTGTAGCCGCGAACGGCGGTCCGTGTAATCATCGCCCGCCTGGCGAAGCGGCAACTTTCCGGAGGAACACTTGGCCGACGGACCGAACCTGTTGATCCTGATGGCGGACCAATTGACGCCGGGCGCGCTCGGCGCATACGGCAATCGCACCGTCAAGGCGCCGCACATCGATGCGCTCGCCGCGGCGGGCGTCGTCTTCGATTCGTTCTACTGCAACAGCCCGCTGTGCGCGCCGTCGCGATTTTCCTTTCTTTCCGGCCGGCTGCCGTCGAAGATAGGCGCATACGACAATGCCGCGGAATTCGCCGCCGACATCCCCACTTTCGCGCACTACCTGCGCCGCGCCGGCTATCGGACGGTGCTCTCCGGCAAGATGCATTTCTGCGGGGCCGATCAACTGCACGGCTTCGAGGAGCGGCTGACGACCGACATCTATCCGGCGGACTTCGGTTGGACCCCGGACTGGACGCGGTTCGCCGAGCGGCCGAGTTGGTATCACACGATGGATTCCGTGACCCAGGCCGGCCCCTGCACGCGCACCAACCAGATCGACTTCGACGATGAAGTGGTCTTCAGCGCGCGCCGCAAGCTCTTCGACATCGCGCGCGGCAACGATCCGCGCCCGTTCTGCATGGTCGTCTCGATGACCCATCCGCACGATCCCTACGTGATTCCGCAGGCGTACTGGGACCGCTACGCGGATGTCGATATCGACATGCCGCGCACCCGTCTCGAGGTCGGGCAGCTCGACCCGCATTCGCGCCGCCTGCGGCACGTCTGCGGTCTCGACCTGCAAGCGGTGACCGACGCCGAGGTGCGCGCCGCGCGGCGCGCGTACTACGGCGCGGTTTCCTACGTCGACGATCAGGTCGGCGCGATGCTGCAGGCACTCGCCGACGCGCGCTTCGCCGCGCAGACGATCGTTCTGCTGCTCGCCGACCACGGCGACATGCGGGGCGAACGCGGCCTTTGGTACAAGATGAATTTCTTCGAGCCCGCGTGCCGCATTCCGTTGATCGTGCACGCACCCGGGCGATACCCCGCGGCGCGCATAGCGGCGTCGGCCTCGCTCGTCGACCTGCTGCCGACACTGTGCGATCTCGGCGGCGCCGCAGGCGCCTATGCGACGCCGCTGTGCGGGGTGAGCCTCGCGCCGCTGCTCGCGGGCGGCGCGGCCGCCGACGAAGTATTCGGCGAATACCTCGCCGAGGGCGCGATCGCGCCGCTCGTCATGATCCGGCGGGGCCGGCTCAAGTTCGTGCATTCGCCCGTCGACCCCGATCAGCTTTACGATTTGATCGACGACCCCCTGGAGCTTCGCAACCTGGCGGGGGCGGCAGCGCATGGCGCCGAAGTACGCGCGTTTCGCGGCGAGATCGCCGCGCGCTGGGATCTTGCCGCCGTGCATGAAGCGGTGCTCGCGAGTCAACGGCGGCGGCGCCTGGTCGACGCGGCGCTGCGCACCGGCCGGTATCATCCCTGGGACTATCAACCACAGCGCGACGCCGCCAAGCTCTACATTCGCAACGACCAGGACCTCAACGATCTGGAGGCAATGGCGCGCTTCCCGCGGCCGGGCGCCTGAGGACCTCAGCGAGTGCAGCCAGCGCCGGATCCAGCCGCCGTGTCCCGAGATCGCTCCTCGATGCGGCCCGCCGCCGAACTCTCGATCGTCGTGCCGACGTTCAACGAGCGGCAGAATGTCGAGGCGCTCATCGAGGGCCTGCGCACCTGTCTCGGCGGGATCCGCTGGGAAGTGATTTTCGTCGACGACAATTCGCCGGACGGCACCGCCGACGTGGTGCGCAAACTGGCCGCGTGCGACCTGCGCATCCGCTGCCTGCAGAGATACGGCCGCCGCGGCCTGTCGTCGGCCTGCGTCGAGGGCATGTTGTCGAGTTCGGCGCCGTACCTTGCCGTGATCGACGCCGATTTGCAGCACGACGAGCGGCTGCTGCCGCAGATGCTGTATGAACTGCAGCACACCTCGGCCGAGATAGTCGTCGGCAGCCGTTATGCGCCCGGCGGCGATATCGGCGATTGGGATGCGGCGCGAGCCCGCATCAGCAGGCTCGGCGTGCGTTTGAGCCGCATATTGGTTCCCGCGGAACTCACCGATCCGATGAGCGGCTTTTTCATGATGCGCCGGCAGGTTTTCGAGCGCTGCGTACAAAGGCTCTCGGCGATCGGCTTCAAATTGCTCGCCGATATGTTCGCCTCGTCGCCGCAGCCGCTGCGCTTCAAGGAACTCGCCTACCGTTTCAGGGCGCGCAATGCCGGCGAGAGCAAGCTCGACTCGGTGACCGCCTGGGACTACGCGATGCTGTTGCTCGACAAATTGATCGGCCATCTCGTGCCGGTTCGCTTCGTCGCCTTCTCGATCGTCGGCGCCTTTGGCATCGCCGTGCATTTCGCGGTGTTGACGCCGCTGTTGCGCATCGAGGATGCGCCGTTCATCGACGCGCAGGCGATCGCGACCTTCTGCGCGATGACGTTCAACTTCGCCTTGAACAACGTGCTGACTTATCGCGACGCCAGACTGCGCGGCTGGCGGTGGCTGCGCGGCTGGTTCTTCTTCATTCTCGCCTGCAGCGTCGGCGGCTTCATGAACGTCGCGGTCGCCTCGTTCGTCTATGCGTCCTACGGTACCTGGATTCTCGGCGCGCTGGCCGGCATTCTGGTCGGCGCGGTATGGAATTATGCGGTGACGAAGTTTTTCACCTGGCACCGCTCCGGCACGTAGCGATCGCCGCTACCGGTCCCCGGCGCCGAGATAGCCGCGGGCCACCCGGTAATAATATTCGCGTATCAAATGGCCGCCGCGCATCAACTCTCCGCGCTCGATCGGTCCCAGGGTCTCGACGTCGGCTTTGACGGCCCTGGCATGCAGGCTGTTCTCATCCAATGACACGAGCAGCAGCGTCCGGCCGCGCTGCCGCTTTGCGGGAAACCAATTTTCGTACATCAAGCCGGCGCCGCCAAAGAGGTGCGCGCTCGAAGTATCCTTGACCGCAGCCGCCTGATTCGGCGCATAAAACGCGAGTTCGCTGGCGATGCCGTAACGGTCCATGCCGACGACCAGGGGCAGGGCGCCGAACTTGAGCCGGCAGTCTTGCGCCGCGCGATCGATGCGGCGGCCCAATTGCCGCCAGCCGACGGGCAGCAGCTCGATGTGTTCGCTGTAGCCCAAGCCGGGAATGCCGTAGGCCAGATGATATAGACCGGCCGCGTACAGCAGGCACAGCGCGGCGATCGTCGGTGCGCAAGTGGCGCGCAGCCACGCGCGCCATCCGCCGATCGAATCCCGGCCGATGATCACGATTTCCGACGCGATCAGTGGCAGCGCGGCAACCCACGGCGCGCCGCTCCAATCCAATTTCACTTCGCGCCTGAGACTGAAAGCGGCGAACACGGCGAGCGGCACCCACACGGCGGTGCGCAGCAGACGCAGGCCGTGGCGTGTCGGCGCCGGCCCGGCGCCCGACTCCCTGCCACGCCTCGTGAGCGCACTCAGGGCGACTAGAAATCCGCTCGGCGTGAGCAGCACGATCGCGCCGCCGAGGAGTTTGTGAAACGCGAATTGCGGCTTTGCCGCGAGCCGGCGCGACGTCTGGAATGCGAACGAGACCCAATGGTGCTCTGCGTTCCAAACGATCACCGGCGAGAAGATCGCAAATGCGAGCAACGCCGCAGCGTACGGCTGCCAGCGCGCGAGCCACGGCCGCGAGCGCCGATCCACGATCATGTGGATCAGCGCCGCCAAGCCCAGCAGGCCGATCGTGTATTTCGACAACATCCCGAGGCCGAGGCAGATTCCCGCCCACCACCAGGCCCCACGGTCGCCGGCCGCCAGGGCGCGTTCCAAGAAATACAAGGAGGCGGCCCAAGCGGCCGTGAGCGGCGCGTCCGGCGTCAACAGCATGCCTGACGAGAAAAAGAACGGCAGTATCTGGCTGCAGGCGAGCGCGAGCAGCGCGCTTGCCTCGCCGCACAGATCGCGGGTCAGCCGGTAGATGAAATACCCGGTGACGGCGCCGCAGACAACGGCGCCGATTCTTACGCCGAATTGGTCGCTGCCGAAAAGGGCCGTACCGCAGCGGATCAGCCAGGCTACCATCGGCGGGTGGTCGAGATAGCCTATGGCCAAATGGCGCGAATAGTTCCAGTAATAGGTCTCTTCGGGCAGCAGTTGCACGTGCGCCGCGAAGTACAGGCGCAATGCCAATGAATAGACGACGACCGCAATGGCGAGCACGCGCCATGCCTGATCGCCGCTGATCCGCCAATTGCGCACACCGCACCCCCGCCGCACCGCCGCTTGGCACAGTGTAGCGGATCGGATTCGGCAAGCGGCTCGAGCCGCCATGGCGCGCCGCGCTTCACAAAACGCTGCCGCGTCCGCGACAATGAGGCCGGTCGGGAGAGGATCGATGCGGACTTTGAAACTGTGCCTGGTTGGCCTCGTCATGCTCGGCGGCTGTACCGGCGCGCCGCGCCGCGCCGCGCCGCCGACGGTGCTGAATGGAGCCGCGCCGGACGGCTTCCCTCGCAGCGTGCGCTTGGTCACGACCGATCTCGCCGCGTTCGCGAGCCGGGCGCCGCGCTTTTTTGCGCGCATCCGCAAGGCGGCGCACGGCGGAAACATCGACATTCTGGCGCTATCCGGCGGCGGTTCCGAGGGCGCCTACGGCGCGGGGGCGCTCGTCGGCCTCGCACGGGCCCATGTCCGGCCGCAATTCGAACTGGTCACCGGCGTCAGCGCCGGCGCGCTGATCGCGCCCTTTGCATTTCTGGGGCCGAGCTGGGACCCCGAGCTCGAAGCGGCATTCACCGCCGACCACAGCCGCCTGATCGGCCGCTCGCCGCTCTGGCGCTTGCTCGCCCAGCTGCTGTTCCCACTGGGAGGCGACCGGCGCAACCCGCTGTTCAAAATGGTCGATCGCTACGTCACGCCGCAATTGCTCGCGGCGGTCGCGCGGCAGACGGCCACGGGCCGCCAGCTGGTCATCGCGACGACCGACCTCGATACCGAAGAGACCGTGCTCTGGAATATGGGCGTGATCGCGCTGCACGGCGGCGAGGCGGCCCGCGAGCTGTTTCGCGACGTGCTGGTCGCCTCGGCGAGCGTGCCCGGCGTGTTTCCGCCGATCCTGATCCATGTGCGGGAAGGCGATAAAAAATACGATGAACTGCATGTCGACGGCAGCGTCACGACCTCGGTATTCACCTTTCCGCTGGTCGCGGGATTGAGTCCGCAGGACCTGCCGCCGCTGTACGGAGGCAGGCTCTACATGATCGTCAACAGCCAGTTGGCGCGCCTGCCGAGCGCGACGCCCATCAACACCTTCGCCGTGCTGGCGCGCAGCTTCTCCGCCGGCATGACCTACAAGACCCGCGAATCGATCATCGATACCGTCAATCTCACGAACCGGCTCGGCATGCAATTTCGCCTCACGGAAATTCCGGCGGATTTCCCGGGCGCGAGCGTCGTCAATTTCGATCCGCGCTTCATGCGCAAGCTTTTCGCCTATGGTGAACGCTGCGCGCAACTGGGGCTTCTGTGGATCACGCCGCAGCAAGCGATCAAGCGCAATATGAGTGCATCTCCCGCGGCGGCGAGCCCCACCGCATGTCCGGGCGCGACCGCGCAGATGGTGCCTTGAGCGGGGCATCCACGGCGGCGGCGGTGCGCACGTGGTGGGTGGTGGGCCCGGTCGGACTCGAACCGACGACCAAGGGATTCACTCGATCCCGCCGTTTCCGGTGGGAGTGGACTATCTCTTCACCCGTGTAGGGTGCGGGACGCTCTAGCCTGTCATTAAGCGCAACTCAAAGCGCTCAGGTAGTCTCTGCACCTTCCGGCGGTGTACCGCCGGCTTGGCTCAGGGTTGCCATCAGCCGCACTGTTAAGGTTTCCCTGAATTCATCCCGTCCACTTCGCACCTTGCGATGCGAAGGCACCATTCATTGATGAGTCCCCTGCTCTAACCAACTGAGCTACAGGCCCGACGCGTCTAGTCTATCAAGTTCCGCGGCGTGCGGCCCAAAAGGCATTTTCCGCGGCGCGCGCCTGCGGCTTCGCGGTAGAGTATCGGCCATGACCCCGAGGAAAAACGCGCCGGATCTGTGGGGCCACCCGCGGCAGCTGTGGATGCTGCTCGGCGTCACGGTCGGCCTGAACTTCGCGTTCTACGGTTTCCGCGCCTTTCTTGCGCCGTATATTGCGCAAACGTTTTTTGCGGGGCTTGCGGCCGGCGAGTCGATGCGCCACGCCGACCGCCTGGTCAGCGGCATCGGCGCCCTGCTGTACGCGACGCCCATCATCGGCGGCTACGTCGCCGACAACATCCTCGGCGAGGTGCGCGCCTTGCTGGCGGCCCTTTGGCTCGGCGCACTGGCGACGGCGCTGATGGTCTGGCCCGGCCTGCTCTGCTTCGAACTCGCGATGGCGCTCTACGTGCTGTCCGCCGGACTCAGCATTCCGCTCACGGTGCTGATCGGCCGCAATTACCCGGGCGACGATCCGCGGCGCGATGCGGGCTATACGCTCTTTTACCTCGCGATCAACTTCGGCGCGTTCGTTGCGCCGTTCATCTGCGCCGCATGGATCGGTCACCGCTACGGCTACCGCTACGGCTTCCTCGCGGCGAGCGCCGGCATGGCGCTCGCCGCTCTGCTGCTGCAGCGGCGCGGTTCGCGCTTGCACGCGGTGGTGCCGTCGGGCCCGCACCTGCGGCGGCGGGGGGCGATGATCAAGGTGCTGCTCGTGATGCTCGTGGCCCTGTATCCCACCGCGCTATTGCTCGGACACCCGCACGTTCTCGACGTCATGATGTATGCCTTGATGGGATTGCTCGTGACGTATTTCGTCGCGAGCGGCGTGCGCCGGCGCGATCGCGTGCAGGCGCAGCGATATGCGGCCATGCTGCTGCTGTTCGCCGCCAATATCGCCTTCTGGGCCTTGAGCCTACAAGGCGTGAGTTCACTGAATTTCTTCGCCCGCGACTATGTCAGCGCGCCGTTCGATTTCACTCTGTTCCAGTCCTTCAATCCTTTGTACATCCTGGTGCTCGCGCCGCTGCTCGCGCTGCTGTGGCCGTGGCTCGATGCGCGCCGCATCAATCCATCCACGCCGCGTAAATTCGGCATCGGCCTGCTGCTCGTGGCCCTGAGCTACGGAGTCACGGCCTACGGCATTCATCACTGGACGGGCGCCGGCGGGCGCGTCGGCTGGTGGCTCCTCGCGCTCTGCTACCTGCTGCAGACGGTCGGCGAGCTGGCGCTGTCGCCGATCGGCTATGCGATGGTGACGCGGCTCGCCGCGCCGGAGGAGGCGTCGCTCGCGATGGGCGGCTGGTTCTTCGGCGTCGCCATCGCCTACGACCTGGCCGGGCAAATCGCGGCGCTCACCACCACCAGCGCGATCCCCGGCATCGCCGGCTACGCGCACGTCTATGACACCCTGTTTTTGATGGGATTGGCCGCGGCAGCGGTGTATCTGCTGGCGGCACCGTGGATTGCGCGGCTGATGCACGGCGCGCGCTGAGGCCCCGGCGCGGCCGGCCGCGTAGGCTGCGGCCGGCGCCGCTCGCGCCCCGGGCGACGATGCGAATCGGGGCGTGCGCCGGACTCAAGCGGCGGTGAGCCGGCCCGCCTGGTAGTCGCGGATCGCCTGATCGATTTCGTCGCGGGTGTTCATCACGAAGGGGCCGTACTGCACGATCGGCTCGCCGAGCGGCCGGGCGGCCAGGAGAATCAAGCGCGCGCCGTCGGCGCCGGCCGTCACATCTATCGACTCGCCGTCGGCGCCGAGGATGCCCGCGGCCCGCGTCGGCAAGGGCCGCGCCGCGCCGCCCTCGCCGACCGACACCGTGCCCTCGTAAGGGTATAGGAAGGCGTTGTGGCCGGCGGTCAAAGGATGCGTGAAGCGCCCGCCGGCCGGCAGGCTGACGTCCAGGTACAGAGGATCGGTGGACAGTCTTGCGACGGCGCCGTTGATCGGACCGTCGATGCGCAGGCCGTCGACCAGTGCGCTGCCGGCGATGACCTTGACGGCGCCGCCGCCGGGCAGCGCCACGAGCGGAATCTGCGAGGCCGGGATGTCGCGGTAGTGCGCGGGCTTCATCTTCTCGGCCGCCGGCAAATTGATCCACAGCTGAAAGCCGCGCATGCGCCCATGATCCTGCTGCGGCATTTCCGAGTGGATCACGCCGTGCGCGGCGCTCATCCACTGCACGCCGCCGGGACCCAAGTCGCCGACGTTGCCCAAATGATCGCGATGCTGCATGCGGCCGTCGATCATGTAGGTCACCGTCTCGAAGCCGCGGTGCGGGTGCGGCGGAAATCCCGCGATATAGTCGTCCGGGTTTTCGGTGCCGAACTCATCGAGCATCAGGAACGGATCGAGCCGCAGATGCTGCGTGCTGCCGAGGCTGCGCCGCAGCTTGACGCCGGCGCCGTCGGCGGTCGCGATCGACGGCACCACTCGCAGCAGGCGGCGGCCGGTGACGGTTTCGATGTTCATAAGGTTTCTCCTCGCATTGCGTCGCCATCGAGGCGCAGCGGCGCTAGCGGCGCCGACGCGCATCCAGGCTCCAGGGACCGGCGCCGCGCGCAGCCAACAGCAGGAAGCCGCCGGTGATCGAAATGTCCTTCAACAGCATCAGCTGCTGGGTCGCATCGCCGATCTGGTGATGAAAAATGAGCGCCGCCAGCAGCGTGAACCCGGCCAACAGGAACGCGGCAATGCGTGTCTGCCAGCCAAGGGCGATCAGCGCCGCGCCGCCGAGTTCGGTGACGATCACCAGCGGCAACAGCATGCCAGGCACGCCGGCCGATTGCATGTAGGCCTGGGTGCCGGCGTAGGCGCTGAGCTTGCCGACGGCGGCGAGCGCAAACAGCACGACCAAAAAGATGCGCCCGAGCAATTCGGCGGATTTTTCGAGGGTATTCATCGTCGCTCTCCTTTGCAGATGGCGCCATCAGGCCGCGGCGGACTTGGTCCGCGTCAGTTCGTCGATCGTATTGCGGACCAGCGACAAGGCGGCCTGTTTGCTGTCCTCGCTGAGCGCCAAGCCTTCTGCGTAGACGAACTCGACGTCGGCAACTCCGAGGAAGCGCAGAAAGTCGCGCACATAGCCGCTCTGGGTATCCAGGGGCGTCCCGTGGTAGCGGCCGCCACGGGCGGCGAACACATACGCCTTCTTGCCGGTGAGCAAACCCTGTGGGCCGTTCTCGCTGTACTTGAACGTGATGCCGGCGCGGGCGACGTGGTCGAAGTATGCCTTCAGCATGCTGGGCACACCGAAATTGTACATCGGCAGCCCGAGGACGATGACGTCGGCCTCCTGCAGCTCGCCGATCAGCGCGTCGGAATATGCGGCGGTCGCCCGTTGTTCGGCATCGCGCCGCTCCGGCGCAGTGCTCAAGGCGGCGAAACGGCCGGCGGTCAGATGCGGCACCGGTTCGCTGGCGAGATCGCGATGCACGACGCGCGCGTCGGGGTGGCGTTCGCGCCAGGCCGCGACGAACCTATCGGCCATACGGCTCGACTGGCCCTGGTCCGAATGAATGCTGCTGTTGATCTTGAGCAATGTAGTCACGTTGCACCTCGTCGCTGGATGATCGTCCCGATGCGATGCAGCCATTAAACAATTTACTTTTCTGATTAAAAAGCGCAAAAATTAACCCATAACGATCAATTTAATGAATATATGACGAGTCCGCTTCGAACGACCCGAATAACGCTCGACCAGTGGCGCGCGCTGATCGCCGTCGTCGAGGCGGGCGGCTACGCACAAGCCGCCGCGCAGCTTCACAAGAGCCAATCGGCCGTGACTTACGGGGTGCAAAAGCTCGAGGCGCTGCTCGGCGTCAAAGCCTTCGAAATTCGCGGTCGCAAGGCGGTGTTGACCGCGACCGGCCAACTCCTCTACCGCCGCGCCCGCGCGCTTGCCGAGGATGCCGCGGGTCTCGAAGCCGCGGCGGGGACGCTGGCCGCGGGCTTCGAACCGCAGCTGACCTTGGCCGTGGACATCATCTTCCCCACCTGGTTGCTGCTCAACGTGTTTTTGCAATTTGCCGCGGAACGGCCGGCGACGCGGATCGAGCTGCTGGAAACGGTTCTCGGCGGCACCGAGGACGCGCTGTTGCAGCGTCAGGCCGATTTGGTGATCGGCCCGATCGTGCCGCCCGGGTTTCTAGGCGATCCGCTGATGCGCCTGCGTTTCGTCGCCGTGGCCGCACCTAAGCATCCGCTGCACGCAATCGCACGGCCGTTGACCTACCAGGATCTGCGCCGCCATCGGCAGTTGGTGATCCGCGATTCCGGCCTGCAGCGCAGGCGCGATGCCGGCTGGCTCGGTGCAGAACAGCGTTGGACGGTCAGCCACAAGGCCACTTCGATCCGCGCCGCCTGCTTGGGGTTGGGTTTCGCCTGGTATGCAGAGGACATGATCCGCGATGAACTGGCGAACGGCACGCTCAAGCCGCTGCCGCTGCGTGAAGGCGGCGAGCGCTATGCCGAGCTGTACCTGATTTTCCCCGACCGCGATTACGCCGGACCTGGCGCCCGGCGGCTGGCGGAACTGCTGCGCCGGGCCGTTGGCGGCGGCTGACGCTCCGGGCCCCGCCCCTGCGACTTCCATCGCACTCGGGTTGGCCAAAACCGTGACGATTTAGGCATCGCCGCCGACGCCTTACTCGCAGAATAAGTCAAGAGCACCCACCGCGCCGTCAAGGTCCGGCGTGCCGGCGTTTTAGCGAATGCGTACGATATATGCCAAATACCTCCACAAGCGTCCGCCTGCGGGTCCTGCCGTCCATCGCGCTGGTCGTCGCCGACGGTGCGTCCGCGCAGCGTCTCGCCGCGCTCGGCGGGGCGGCGCGCTTTGCGGGCGCCGACCAACTGATCGGCGCGGGATTCGCGGCCGATGTGATCGTGCTCTGCCCCAGGGACGCGGCCGAGGCTCGAAGTTGGCTGCGGACGCTGCGCGGCAATCCCCGCCTCGGGCTGCGGCCCATGTTGCTCACCGCCTCGTACGGGCCGCATGCCGACGCCTTGAGCGACGGCCTGGCGACCAGTGCCGACGAGGCGTTGCAGCGCGCCGACGAACTGCGGGCGCGATGGCAGGCGCTCGATCGGCCCGAGCCGATCGACGGCGACGATCGGCTGCTCACCTTTCTGTATCTGCACCCCGAGTACGTCCTCGAACCCGTCGCCGATGCGAGTGACGAGCGCGATTATTACTATCCGCTCGCCGATCTGTACAGCCTCGAGCATGAGGACGGCTTCGCCCTGGTCTCGCGTCTGCAGCAGCGCGGCCTGCTCAAGCCGGTTCGGCTCGTCGAGCGACTGCACGTCTGCCCGGGCTGCGCCAGCGCGCATCTGCTGTTCAACGAGCTCTGCCCGCAATGCGGCAGCATCGATATCGCCGAACAGAACTTCCTGCACTGCTATGCCTGCGGCAACGTCGCGCCGCACGAAGAGTATCTCGGCCGCGGCGGGCTGATTTGCAGAAAGTGCTCGGCGCGATTGCGGCAGATCGGCGTCGACTACGACCGCGCTCTGGAAACGATGACCTGCAAAACCTGCAGCGGCCGTTTCACCGAAGCGGAGGTGAAAGCCCGCTGCGCGCGCTGCCGCAAGCAATATCCCAGCGATGCGCTGATCGAACGCCGCTTCCACAGCCTGCGGCTCTCGAGCGCCGGAGAAAGCGCGGCGCGCAGCGGCTCGGTGGGCGACCTGTTCGCGTTGATCGACGAGGTGAGCTACTCCCATCCGGCCTACTTCGCGCAGACCCTCAACTGGTTGCTCGCCCTGAACCGGCGTCATCCCGAGGTGCATTTTTCGCTGCTCGCGTTGAAATTCTCGAATTTGCAGACGCTCGCGGCGGAACTGTCCCGCAGCCGGCTCGCACGCATGCTCGACACCGTGGCACAGCGGCTGCGCGCGCTGCTGCGCGGCAGCGACCTGTTCATGCGCGACGACGATAGCTTGTGCTGGTTGCTCTTGCCGCAAACCGCCGCCGCCGGGCTCGCCGTCCTGCGCGAGCGCATCGAGGCATTGAGCGCGGCTTCAACGCAAAACGACGGCCGGCGCATGGAGATGCAGATCGCGTCGCTGAGCTGCGCGGAACTCGACGAAAACGCGGGCGACGCAAGCGCCGTGATGGGGCGCCTGCGAGGCGCGTTCGACTGATGGATCTGTTCGCCACCTGCACTCAATTCCTCTTCGCGCTGCGTGCGCTGCTCGAGACCGCGCTGCAGGCGGACTGGATGGCGGTCGCGCTGAAGTTCTTCCCGTACGTACTGCTGTTCGAACTGCCGGTGCAGCTCACCATCATGCTCGGCGCCGCGCGCCGCTGGCTGATGCAGCGCGGCGAGGATCGCACGACCGGCTTTTGCCCGAGCGTCAGCTGCATCGTCACCTGCTACGCGGAGGGCCGCGACGTGCGACAAACCATCAAGTCGCTGACCGAACAACTCTACGACGGTCAGGTCGAGATCCTCGCGATCGTCGACGGGGCCGTGCAAAACCGGGCAACCTACGCCGAGCTGCGCGCCCTCGAAGCGTACGTCAACGGGCGCCCGCGAAGGCGTCTGGAAGTCGTGGCGAAGCTGCAGCGCGGCGGACGCGTCTCGAGCCTCAATCAGGGGCTCGCGCTCGCGCGCGGCCAGATCGTAATCGCCATCGACGGCGATACCTCCTTCGACAACGACATGCTGCGCCACGGCGTCAAGCATTTCGCGCGCGCCGAGGTCGTCGCCGTCTCCGGCAATCTGCGCGTGCGCAACGCCAAGCGTTCGCTGTGGACGCGTCTGCAGGCGGTCGAATACATGCTCTCGATCCATTTGAGCCGCGCCGGCCTCGACGCTTTCAACATCGTCAACAACGTCTCCGGCGCCTTCGGCATATTCCGCCGCGACTTCTTGCGCCACATCGGCGGCTGGGACAGCGGCACGGCCGAGGATCTCGACCTGACGCTGCGCATCAAGAAGTACTTTGCGCGCTATCCAAAGCTTCGCATCCGCTTCGAGCCGCGCGCCATCGGACACACGGACGCTCCGCACAGCTTCGGCGCCTTCCTCAAGCAGCGCCTGCGCTGGGACGGCGATTTGTCCTACCTGTATTTGCGCAAATACCGCCATGCCTTGCGGCCCGGATTGATGGGATTGCGAAACTTCGTCGCGCTGGTGTGGACGGGTCTTCTGTTCCAGCTGGTATTTCCGTTCATCGTCATCGGCTACAGCAGCTACGTGTTTTTCGTCTATCCGGCCGGCTTCGTGCTGGCTGTTCTGGCGTTCGTCTATTTGTTCTATCTGCTGCTGACCTCGTTGATGTACCTCGAGTATCTGCTGCTGTACTCGGAGCGGCGCGCCTACGACCTGCAGTTTGCCTGGGTCGTGCTGCTGCTGCCGGGCTTCGCGTTCGTGACCCGCTGCTGGAGCGGCATCGCCACGCTGATGGAGCTGTTCACCCGCGCCCATCTGGATTCGGCGATGGCGCCCTCCTGGGTGCTGCGGCGGACGAAATTTTGATGAAGAGCCTGCATTTCGCCGCCGTCGCGCTGCTCGGCCTTGCGGCCCGCAGCGCCTTGGCGCTGCCGCCTCTCGCAGAACTCGAAGCGCGGCTCGCGGTCTCGCCTGAGAGCCGGATGTACGATCAGGCCTATCAGGCGGCACGGGCGCAGTTCCAAGCCGGCAAGGCCAATTTAGGCGTGAGCGTCTACGCCAACGCCGGCGCCGCAGCCAACCGCGACATCATCGATCCCACGCACTCCTATGCCTACCGCGAGAGCGCCGAAGGGCTCGGGCTGTCGGTGCCGGTGCTCGGCAGCCGCCTGCAGCTACAGAGCGGCCTCGACGATCAGCGCGTGCAGCTCGCGAGCCTCGATGAGCAGCGCGCGTTGCAGCGCCGCGATCTGCTGCGGCGCCTGCGCCGGGCGTATGCCGGCTACTGGCAAGCGCAGCGCACGCAGATTCTCGCCGAGCAGTTCCTCGCAAACCAAGCCGCCGTCGACCGCGCGCTCGATCTGCGCACTGCCGCCGGCTTGCTGCTGGACTCGGATCGGCTTGGCCTGGAGAGCGGCTTTGACCTCGCGCACCGCGATGCCGCGCTCGCCGCCGACGCGCAGGCAGACGCCCTGCAGACCATGCGCGCCTTGACCGGCGACGAGACACTCGACGGCGGCGTCGCCGCACCGCCGCTCGATGCGGATTGCGCGCCGGCGGCGGCGGCCGACACCGGCTGGATGGATTCCGACCCCGAGCTGCGGGCCCTGCAGCGCATCGTCGCTTTGCGCAGCAACGATCCGCGTGCGAACGCATTCTACGGGGTGCAGTCGAGCATTCAGGTCGGCTACCAGAGCCGCGATCAGCTGACCACCGGACAGCACGGCAGTTCCGGCTCGATCACCTGGACTTTCCAGGTGCCGATCGGCTACCGCTCGCAGCGGAATTTGTATTCCGAAGCCGCCGCCGCCGAACTCGCGCGTGCGCGACTGGACTACGAGGTGCGGCGCCACGAGCTGCAGAATCAGCGCCGCGCGCTCATCGAGCGCGAAGGCGCGCTGCACCAGTCGCTGCAGTTGGCCTCGGCACGCCTCGCCGCGGCGGATGCCGCCGTGGAAGAAAGCCGCCTGCGCGTCAAGGTGCTGACCGGGGACGCGGTCGAGCAGCTGCAACGCGCGCGTCTTGCCCGCTACACGGCCGCCAAGGCGGTCACCGAGGCCGAAGCCGCGCTCGCCGTCTGGTTCGCGGATTGGTCGCGCTTCGACGACTCGCCCTGCGCCGCTACGCGCACGGCGGCCGCGGCCGATCCATCCGCAGCCGCGCCGCGGCGTACGTTGTACGTGTGGCGCGCCGCCGCGTGGCTTGCCGAAGCCGGTGCGCCTTCCGGCGATGCCGATGTCGGCCGCTTGCGCGCCGCAGGCTTCGGCCGGATCCTGATTTCGCTCGACGCCAGGCAGATGGCACGCGCGCTCTTTGATCCAGAGCCGCTCGCCGCCGCCGTGCGCGCGACGCAGAGGCGCGGCCTGCAGGTCGCTCTTCTGCTCGGCGATCCTAGCTGGATTGAAGCTTCGCATCGCGGCGAACTGCTGGCGATTCTGCGCGCACTCAAGGCGGTACCCTTCGATGCTCTGCACCTGGACTTGGAGCCGCAGCAAATCGATCGCCACGCGACCACCGATCCGACGCTCGTCGCCGCGCTCGTCGCGACGCTGCAGGCCGTCGTCGCCACCAGCCAATGGCCGGTCGAACTCAGTACCCTGCCGCGCAACTTGGGCGTACAGGTGGACGGGCTGAGCTTCGCCGCAATACTCGAACGGCTGCAGATCGAGCCGACGCTGATGGTCTACGTCGCCAATCCCGAGCGTGCGGTGGCGATCGTCGCGCCGATTCTGCGGCGCTACCCGCAATTGCGGATCCGGGTCGCGCTCAGCCTCGAACTCTCTGCGCCCGGCGGACAGACCTTGAGCGCCTATTCCGATGCCGAGCGACAGCGGCGCCTCGCATTCGTCGAAGAGCATTTGCAGGCCGGCAATTTCGACGGCATCGCGCTGCAGATGGAAGACGGTTGGACACTCGCCCGTTCGAACGGTGGAGGTTAGCCATGCGACTGCGCTTTCGACGCACACGCGCACCGGACGAGCTCGATGGAGTCGCGATCCCCTACGACAAGACGCGCCGCGGCGCCCATCGGCTCGCCTGGTACTTGATCCTCGGTCTCGTGCTCTCGCCGATCCTGTATCTGGGCGTGCGGGCCCTCGCCGCATCGTTCAGTCGTACGGCGAACGGCAGCGTCGTCCTCGACGAATTGCAGATCGGCGCCAGCGAAGCCGGGCGGGTGCGCGAACTGCCGGTCAATCCCGGCGATCGAATCGCCGCGGGAGAGGTGCTGGCCGCGCTTGACAGCGCCGCTCTCGATGCCGCCTTCGCCCGCAACGCCGCCGAAATCGCCGGCCTGCGGGCCGCGAACCGCGGCGCCGGCGCCGCGCGCGCGGCGATCGACCGGGAGCTTTCGCTGCTCGATCGCAGCGTGCGCTACCAGCGCAACCGGCGAACGGCCATCTACGGACTGTTTCGCCGCGGCGCAGCGACGCGCGCCGAACTCGACGCGGCCACCTCCGATCTGACGGCGGCCGAGACGTCCGTGCTGCGGGCGCGCCGCGACCTCGCCGCGCGGACGCCGGGCGCGGATGTGGCGAGCGCCGAACGATCGGTCCTGGAGAGGCGCCTCGAGGCCTTGACCGTGCACGCGCCTTTCAACGGACGCGTGCTCGCGGTTCTGGTCAAACCCGGACAATACGTCGCGGCCGGCGATCCGCTGATCGCCGTCGCGCGGCTCGCCGAGCCGCGCGTGATCGCCTACGTCTCGCCGAAATTCGCGACGCGCCTCGCGGTCGGCGGCATGGCGACGGTCTATTTCCCCGATGGCACGCGCCTGCGGACGAGAATCTCCACCACCCCGAGGCTCACCGCGCGGATGCCGCCGGATCTCGTCGATCAGTTCGGATTGCGGCCGATGACCATCGTTCTGCAGCTGTTTCCGCAACAGCGCTGGCCGCACGCCGAGCTGGTCGCCGGTCTGCCGGTCGTCGTGCGCTTCGAATCGCCGTGGGAACGCAGCGCCGCCGGATCCTGGCTGGGGGGCGCGCTCGGCTGGCTCGCGCATTGAAGTTCTGCGCCGCCTAGGCGTCAAGTCAACGGCGCCACGGTCGGCACTCGAGGATCGCATTGCAGCAATCTCGGGTCTCAAGGACCGAACCTTCGATCCGGCGGCTTGACGAGCCAGCGCGCGTGGCGTGCGCGCCGCCGCGTTAAAGTATCGCACCCCGCGTCCCGGAGCCGATCCCGAAAGTGCGTACGCCGCTGCCGACATTACCCATCCATGAGGCCCTGCCGTCCCTCGCGGCGGCGCTCGCGAGCGGCCGCCGTGTCGTGCTGCAGGCGCCGCCCGGAGCCGGCAAGAGCACGATCGTGCCGCTCGCCCTGCTGGATGCCGATTGGCTCGCGGGCCGCAAGATCGTCATGCTGGAGCCGCGGCGCTTGGCCGCCCGCGCCATCGCCAGCCGCATCGCTCACTTGCTCGGCGAGCCGGTCGGGCGGCGCGTCGGCTACCGCACGCGCCTCGAGACGCGCATCGGCCGCACGACGCAAATCGAAGTGGTCACCGAGGGGATACTGACGCGCATGCTGCAAGATGACGCCGCGCTCGGCGCCTACGGCTGCGTGCTGTTCGACGAGTTTCACGAACGCAGCGTCAACGCCGATCTAGGCCTCGCGCTCGCGCTCGAGAGCCAAGAGAGCCTGCGCGAGGATCTGCGCCTGGTGGTGATGTCGGCGACTCTCGATGCGCAGCCGCTCGCGCGCCTGCTCGATCCGGCGACCGTCGTCACCGCGCACGGACGCAGCTTCGATGTGGCGACCCACTACGTGGCGCGACGCGCGGCGGCGGCGATCGAACAGCAGACGGCGCAAGTCCTGGATACGGCGCTGCGCACGCACGGCGGCGACGTCTTGTGCTTTCTACCGGGAGCCGCGGAGATTCGTCGCGTACAGCGCCTACTCGAGGACGGCGCACTGCCGCCCGGGGTGCGCGTTTTACCTCTGTACGGCGAACTCGGCGCCGCGGCGCAGGATGCGGCTCTCGCCGCGGCGCCCGCCGGCGAACGTAAAATCGTGCTTTCGACGTCGATCGCGGAAACCAGTTTGACGATCGATGGAATCGGCATCGTGGTCGACAGCGGCTTGCGCCGTTACGCGGCTTTCGATCCGGCGACCGGCATGAGCCGCCTGCTCACGACGAAGGTCTCGCAAGCGGCGGCGGACCAGCGCCGCGGCCGCGCCGGTCGCGTATCCGCCGGCGTCTGTTACCGGCTCTGGTCGCAAGGCGCGCACGCCGCGCTTGCGTTGCAATCGGAGCCGGAGATCCTGCACGCGGATCTCGCGCCCGTCGCGCTCGAACTCGCGCTCTGGGGAGCAGGCGAGGCGCAAGGGCTGCGCTGGCTCGATGCGCCGCCCCAGGCGCATCTCGCACAAGCGCGGGATTTATTGCGCCGCTTGGGGGCGATCGACCGAGAGCAGCGAATCACCGCGCACGGCCGCGCGCTTGCCCGGGTGGCTGCGCATCCGCGTCTTGCGCATATGCTGATCGAGGCGCGCGCTTTGGGCGCGGCGCGTCTCGCCTGCGATCTTGCCGCGATCTTGAGCGAGCGCGACCTGCTGCGCGCGGCGCCCGCGGCGCGCGATGCGGACATCCGTTTGCGGATCGCGGCGCTCGCCCGGGGCGCAGCCGCGTTGCCCGCGGGGATCAGCGCCGATGCCGGCGCGCTGCGCCGGGCGGCGCAGAGGTCCGCGCAATGGCAGCGCGAATTTTCATCCTCCGGGCCGGATACCGCCGATGCGGACGCCGCCGCCGGAGTCCTGTTGGCGTTCGCCTATCCGGACCGCGTAGCACGCGCGCGCGGCGACGGCAGCCGCTACCTGCTCGCCAACGGCCGCGGCGCGCGCTTCGGCGAGCCGCAAGCGCTCGCCAAGGCGCCCTTCATCGTCGCAGCGGAACTCGACGGTGCGGAGCGCGAAGCGCGGATATTCCTGGCGGCGCCGATCGCAGCGGCGGACCTCGAACGGCATTTCGCGGCGCAGATCGAGGATCGCCGCGAGATCCTCTGGGCCGTGCGCGAACAAGCGGTCCACGCGCGTCGCGAGCGGCGCTTCGGCGCCCTGCTGCTGCGCACCGAGGATTTGACCGATGCCGAACCACGGGCTTTACGCCATGCGGCGCTTGCCGGTTTGCGGCAGATGGGCCTCGAGGCGCTGCCCTGGAGCCCGGAGTTGCGCCAATGGCAAGCCCGCGTCGCGCTGCTGCGAAAATACGCGGTTCCGGCGCTCGAGGCCTGGCCGGATCTCGGCGATGCCGCCCTGCTCGCGTCCTTGGAGGACTGGGCGGCGCCGTGGATCGAGGGCTGCGTGCGCCGTGAACACTTTGCGCGCATGGATTTGGGCAACGCACTGCAGGGACTCTTGAGCCACGAGCAGCGCGAAATTATGCGGCGCGAAGCGCCGAGCCATCTGCTGGTGCCGAGCGGATCGAGAATCGCGATCGACTACCGGGATGGCGACATGCCGACGATCTCGGTGCGCCTGCAGGAGGTCTTCGGCCTGACCGCGACGCCGTGCGTGGCCGCCGGCCGCCTGCCGATCCTGCTCAAATTGCTGTCGCCGGCGGGCCGCCCGGTGCAGGTCACGCGCGACCTTGTGAGCTTCTGGAGCAAGGGGTACCACGAGGTCAAGAAGGACCTGAAGGGGCGCTACCCGAAGCATTATTGGCCGGAGAATCCGCATGTCGCGCCGCCTACGCGCCGCGCCCGGCCGCGCTGAGATGACCGCGGACCGCAGTGCGCGAACGGCCGCGCGGCGCTCGCGGGCCGATCATCGCGCCTCCGCCGGACGGCTTGCGTTCGGCATCGCGCTATTGATCGCCTGGGGTTCCCTTTATCCGCTGGAGTTCCGCGCGCTCGGCAACGGCGAGTTCGAGCAGCGGTTGCTGCACGCCGGTTCACGTATTCTTTCGCGCACCGATTTGATCGCCAACCTGCTCTTGTACATCCCGTTCGGCGCCGCTTGCCGGCTCGCGGCCGGCGGCTCCGGTAGCGTACGCCGGATCGCGCTGGCCGCCCTCTTGGGGTCCGCTTTGTCCTTGTCGCTGGAACTGATGCAGCTGGCGACTCCGCATCGCGTGACGAGCATCGTCGATTGGGCGTTGAATTCGGCCGGCGCCCTGCTCGGCGCGGTCGCCGTGGCGCTTTATTTGCGCATCGGCAACCGCTGGCGCTTCGCGAGCCTGCGTGATCCCCGGCCGGCACTGGTTCCCTCGTGCCTGCTCGTACTGTGGATCACGGGCGAGTTCGCGCCGTATCCGCCTCTGCGCCATGCGGTTCCGGTAGGCGAACTGCTGGCCGCGTTCGCCGCCCGGCACGCGTTTTGCGCGGCCCGCTGCAGCCTGAGCTTGACCCGCTGGTGGATCATCGCCGAATGCGTTCGCCATATTTGGCGCCGGCCGTGGGCGATGCTGATCTTCGCGGCGCTGATTGCGCTGACCGCGCTCGACCAAACGTTCATCGGCACCGACCGGCGCAGCGCCGAGGAACTGCTCGGCTGGTGCATCATCCCCGTCGCCGCACTCTTGACGTCGGGCTGGTCGGCGCGCGCGCGCGCCTGGGTGACGATCGCCGGCTGCGCCATCGTGCTGCTGACGACCAACGTCTGGGCGCTGGCGTTCGGACCGCGAGCCGGCGTCTTTCACTGGATTCCGTTTTCCGGAACGCTCCTGGCAAGCCGCGACTATCGCCCGTTGCTCGAGGCTCTGTTTCTCAATGGCGCTCTGCTCTGGTCGATGACGCTCGCGTTGCGCAGCCTGCCGGTGGCCTTTATCCTGACGTTTGCGTCGAGCATCGCCGTCGAACTTGCGCATCTGTGGACGCCGCCGCATCGGGCCGAGATCACCGACCCGCTGCTCGTGGTCGCGCTGCTCGCCGCGTTCCTGATGGCGCGCAGATTTCAGGTTTACGCCTTTGGGGCCGACGGCGCGCCCGCGCCGCCTGCGCAGGGGCTCGCAACCGCAGCCGGCCGCCGGTGAAGACGTTCCTGCGCCGTCGAATTCTCGCGCCGCTGGTCACGCTGTTGACGCAAGGCATTTCCCCCGAGCGGCTCGCGCTGTGCGTGGCCATCGGCGTGGTCGTCGGCAATATCCCGATTCCGGGAATCTCAACCGGCTTGTGCCTGTTGATTGCGATGGCGTTTCGCCTGAATTTGGCGGCGATCCAGCTCGCGCAAGCGGCGATGGCGCCGACCCAACTGCTGCTGATCATTCCCTTTGTGCGCCTCGGCGAGTGGCTGACGGGGGCGCCGCCGCAGCCGCTGTCGATCAAGGCGGCGCTCGGTCTGCTCGCGGCCGGCGCCGGACATGCGCTCGCCGTACTTTGGAAATCGCTGATGCACGCGGGGCTGGCGTGGTCGCTGCTGGCGCCCGCCGCTATCTACGTGCTGTACAAGGCATTGACGCCGATTTTTGCGCGCGCCGCCGACGAAATACGCGAGCGCCGCGGGGCGCCTCACAGACCGTCGAGGCGCAGTTGATCGCCCGCCCTTGCCGGTACGCGGAATGCATCCGTGTTCAACGTAGTTTGCCCGCGGCCGTCGAGCGCCAGGCGGCGGCAGGCGACGGCGAAGCGCCGCGCGAGCAGATCCGCTTCGGCGCCCTCGCCGCGCAAACGCGTGCCGAAGCGCGCATCGTTCAACAAACCGCCGCGCATCGCCCTAATGCGCGACAAGACGTGCGCCGCGCGCAGCGGCAGGTGCTCGTGAAGCCATCGCTCGAACAGGTCCTTGACGTCCAAGGGCAAGCGCAGCGGGATGTAGCCCGCCATCTGCGCGCCGGCAGCGGCCGCCGCCCGCAGAATCTTTTCAAGCTCGTGGTCGTTGAGCGCCGGGATCATCGGCGCCGCCATCACTCCTACCGGCACGCCCGCCTGTGCGAGCGCCGCGATCGCCTGCAGACGAGCCGCCGGCGACGGCGCGCGCGGCTCCAAGGCGCGCTTCAAATCCGTATCGAGGGTGGTGACGCTGATCATCACGCGACAAAGCCGCTCTGCGGACATTTCCCGCAGTAGATCCAGATCCCGCAGCACCAGGCGGCTCTTGGTGACGATCGTCACCGGATGCCGAAAGCGCAGCAGCACTTCGAGGATGCCGCGCGTGATCCGATGTTCGCGCTCGATCGGTTGATAAGGATCGGTGCTGGCGCCGAGATTGATCTGCGCCGGACGATAATTGCGCCGCGACAATTCCCGCTGCAACAGCGAGGCCGCATTTTCCTTGTAAAAGAGCTTGGTCTCGAAATCCAGCCCGGCCGACAAATTGACGTAGGCGTGCGTCGGCCGCGCGTAGCAATAAATACAGCCATGCTCGCAGCCACGGTACGGGTTGATCGACTGATTGAAGGGGAGGTCGGGAGATTCGTTGTGCGCGATGATGCTGCGCGCGACTTCGGCGCGCACTTCGGTGGCCGGCGCGCGAACCGCTTCGTCGCGCCACCAGCCATCGGCCTGTTGCGAGACGCGCCGCGATTCGAAGCGGCCCTCGCGGTTCTCGCCAGTACCCCGGCCCTTGATAGGCGATCCCATGGCATGACTGTACAAACATACAGCTCTTGGTGCAACCGAACTCGGCGGGCAGCCGCGGCGGCGCCTGCGGCGCGGCGAACAGCGGCCTAGCGCGGCGATTCCTCTGGCATCATCCGCCGATGCCAGCCTTGCCGACGAAGATGCGCGCCGTACTCCTCAACGGTCACGGGGGCTTTGAGCAGCTGCAATGGCGCGAGGACCTGCCGGTGCCGGTGCCGGCGGCGGGCGAGGTATTGATCCGCGTGGGCGCGGCCGGCGTCAATAATACCGATATCAACACGCGTACCGCCTGGTACTCGCGGGCCGTCAACGAAGGCGCCCCGGCCGCGGCCGCGGCCGCGGCCACGGGCCATGTGGCAGCGAGCGCCGCGGATACCGGCTGGAGCGGCATTGCGCTCGCTTTCCCGCGTATCCAAGGAGCCGACGCCTGCGGACGGATCGTTGCCGTGGGTCCAGGCGTCGATGCCTCGCGCCTGCAGGAACGCGTGCTGATCGAACCGGTGTTTCGCGTGGGCGACGCCGGCGGACTCTGCAATGCGATCTATTTCGGCTCCGAGTGCGATGGCGCATTCGCCGATTTCGCCCGCGCGCCGGCGCGCCACGCATACCGCATCGACAGCTCCTTGAGCGATGCAGAGTTGGCATCCTTTCCGTGCGCCTACTCCGCCGCCGAAAACATGCTGACGCGCATTGCTCTGGGTCGCGGAGAAACCGTGCTGATCACCGGCGCTTCCGGCGGCGTCGGCAGCGCGGCCGTACAGCTCGCCAAGCGCCGCGGCGCGACGGTGCTCGCCGTCGCGAGCGCGGAAAAGGCCGGCGCGCTCGCCTCCTTGGGCGCGGCGCGCGTTTTCCCGCGGGACGGCGATCTGCTCGCGGCGCTCGGCCGCGAGTCCGTCGACGCGGTCATCGACGTCGCCGGCGGCGCGCGTTTTGCGGCGCTGCTCAAAGTGCTGGTGCGCGGCGGCCGCTACGCGGTCGCCGGAGCGATCGCAGGACCTGTGGTCGGTTTGGATCTGCGAACCCTGTATTTGAAGGATTTACGGCTGCTCGGCTGTACCGTGCTGGAGCCGCGGGTGTTCGCCAATCTGATCGGCTACATCGAACGCGGCGAGATCAGGCCGCTGCTCGCCAGCGTCCATCCGCTGCAGGAAATCGTCGCCGCGCAAAGAGAATTTCTCGAGAAACGGCACATCGGCAAGATCGTGCTGCTGCCGCCCGCTTGAGCCGGCGTCAATGCGCGGCCAAAAACGCTTCTACCGCGGCGGCGGCCGCTTCCGGCCGCTCCAGGTGCAGTAGATGGCCCGCGCCGGCGATGTAGGCGGCTTCGGCGTGGGCCACCGCCGCGAGAAACGCCGCAGCCGCAGCCGCAACGTCGAGCTTGGCGCCGCGCGCGGACTCCCCGCCCAATAGCAGCAGCGTCGGCGCTGTGATTTCGCGCCAGCAGGCTTCGGCCTCTTCCCGGCGGTACAGGATCGGATTGACGTAGCGGTGACGCGCATCGTAAACAGTCCGCACCTGTCCGTCGGCGTCGACGCGCCCCCAGGCCGCGGCGACGAAAGCCGCCCGCGCGGCGCAGATCCGCGGATGCCGCCTGCGTATCGCGGCCGCAAATTGCTCGTACGAATCGTAGCTGCTCGGCTGCGGTTCTTCCTTGAGTTGATCCAGCCAGCGCCGCAGACGCTCGGGGGCCTGCGACGGCGCGGTCCGCGCCATGCCGAGACCTTCCATGTTGACCACGCAGCGCACTCGTGCCGGACGCAAGCCGGCGTATAGACTCGCGATATTGCCGCCCATGCTGTGGCCCACCAGCGCGACCGGCTCGCCGGGCGAGAGAATATCGAGCAGGGCGTCGAGATCCGCGAGATAGTCGGGAAACCAATAGCCGTGCTCGGGCCATGCGCTGCGGCCGAATCCGCGCCAGTCCGGGGCGACGATCGGCAAGTCGCGCCGCAGGGCATCGACGATGAATTGAAACGAATCGCCGCAGTCGAGCCATCCGTGCAGCATCAGGATCGGCGGCGCGGCAGAACCGCCGGCCTCGCCCCAGCGCTGCAGATGCATGCCGAGACCGCGTACTTGCAAGATCTCCCGCCGCGCACCGCGCAGCGGCCGGTAGGCGTCCATTCAGCCACCCAGGAAGATCTTGTAGGCCGGATTGTCGGTCTCTTCGTTGTAGGCGTATTGCAGCTCGTTGAGGTGCAATAAAAAGTCGGCGCGCGTCTGCGCCGGAACTTGGATGCCCGCGAGGATGCGGCCGTAATCCGAGCCGTGATTCCGATAATGGAACAGGCTGATGTTCCATTCGCTGCCGATCGCCTGCAGGAACTTCAACAATGCTCCCGGCCGCTCCGGAAACTCGAAGCGGTACAGCCGCTCGTCCTGCAAGCCGTGCGCCTGGCCGCCGACCATGTAGCGTACGTGCAGCTTCGCCATTTCATTGTCGGTCATGTCGCGCACGGCGAAGCCGGCGGCGGCGATCGTGCTGATCACCGATTCGCGCTCGCTCTTGCCTTGCGTGAGCGCGAGTCCGACGAACACCTGCGCTTTGCGTTCATCGCCGTAGCGGTAATTGAACTCGGTGACACCGCGCCGGCCCAGCACTTCGCAAAAGCGCAGGAAGGAACCGGGCTGCTCGGGGATCTCGACGGCGAGCAACGCTTCGCGTTGCGCGCCGACGTCGGCGCGCTCCGCCACGTAGCGCAAGCGGTCGAAATTCATGTTCGCGCCGCAGTTGATCGCGATGAACGTGCGCTCCACGCAATTCTCGCGGGCGGCATATTTCTTGATGCCGGCGACCGCCAGCGCGCCGGCCGGCTCGGCGATCGTTCGAGTATCCTCGAAAATATCCTGGATCGCCGCGCATATCTGATCGGTCGTCACCAGCACGACCTCGTCGACGTATTGCTTTGCGAGCCGGAAGGTTTCCTCGCCGACCCGCCGTACCGCCGCGCCGTCGGCGAATATGCCAACACGATCGAGCGTCACCCGCTCGCCGGCGCGCAACGACTCGTACATGCCGGCCGAATCCTCCGGTTCGACGCCGATGATCCTTATCCGCGGGTACAAAGTCTTGGCGTAGGCGGCGATGCCGGCGATCAGCCCGCCGCCGCCGATCGGCACGAAAATGGCGTCGATTTCATCTCCATGACGCTGGCGCAGGATCTCCATTGCGACGGTGCCTTGGCCGGCGATCACATCCGGATCGTCGAAGGGATGAACGAAGACGAGTCCGCGCTCGCGCGCGAGCTCGACGGCGTGATCGAAGGCTTGATCGTAATCTTCGCCGTGCAGCACGATCTCGCCGCCGAGATCGGCGACGGCGCACACCTTGATCTCGGCAGTCGTCAGCGGCATGACGATTACCGCCTTGATGCCGCGGGTGCGCGCCCCGAACGCGACGCCCTGCGCGTGATTGCCGGCCGACGCGCAGATCACGCCGCGCGCCGCCACAATCGGCGACAACTGAGCGATTTTATTGTAGGCGCCGCGGATCTTGAACGAAAAAACCGGTTGCAGGTCTTCTCGCTTGAAGAACACGCGGTTGCGCAGGCGCTTCGAGAGTCGCGGCGCGTTTTCGAGGGGAGATTCGATCGCGACGTCGTACACCTTGGCTTTGAGGATTCGTTCTAGGTAGTTTATTTGCATGGTTCATCTGCGGTCGCCGGACGGCTACATTAGCCGATGCGCGGGCGGAGGGGTATTCTTGCGCGCTACTTTCGGACGCCCCACGGCCCGTCGGCGATGCCGCACGGGCAAATCGATCGGGTAACATGCTGATGATGTGCAGCCGCTTTGCTTGGATCCTCGCTCTGATGTTCGCAGCGCCGGCGGCGTTCGCCGTCTCCGGCAACGTGGTGGCAACGGAAAACGTCCACGCGCGCCTGGAGAGCGAAGTACGGAGCATCGCGCCCGGACAATCGTTCTGGGTCGCGTTGCTGTTCGACATCCGCGACGGCTGGCACACGTATTGGCGCAACCCCGGCGATTCGGGTCAGGCAACCCGGCTGTCATGGACTTTGCCGCGGGGCTTTACCGCCGGTCCGATTGTATGGACGGCCCCGCATCGATTCGAATTGGCTCCGTTGATCAATTTCGGCTACGCCAAACGGGCGCTGCACTTGGTGCAGATCGCCGCGCCCAAGGACCTCGCCGGACACTCGCCGGTCACCCTGCGGGCGCATGCCCATTGGCTCGTTTGTTCCAATATGTGCATACCGGAAAGCGCCGATTTGCAGTTGACGCTGCCGGTCACCGCGACGCGCGGTGCGCTCGACCCATCGGCCGCGGCACTGTTCGCGGCGGCGAGAAGCGAGCTGCCGCAACCGGCGCCGGCGACTGCGACGGCGCAGGTGCGCAACGGCCGGCTGCTGATCACGCTCGGCGCGGATTGGGGCGCGACCTTGACCGCGATCCGCTCCCTCACCTTCGTGCCGTATGACGACGGCGTCATCGAATACGCGGCGCCGCAGGTCATGACGAGGAGCGGCGGCGGGGTCGTACTGGCGATGAAGTTGGGCTACCAGCCGCCGAAAGCGGGCCCCGTCCGCGGCATCCTGCTCGCTGAAGAGCAATCCGGCGCCGGCACCGTCACCGTGCCGTTGAAGGTCGCGGCGCGCCTGCAGAGGGCGAGCGCGACGGCGCGCACAGCGCCCGTTGCGGCGGCGCGCGGCCCGAGCTTCGGCGCGCTGTTGCTGCTCGCGATTCTTGGCGGACTGGTGCTGAACCTCATGCCCTGCGTATTTCCGGTCCTGTCGATCAAGGCCATCGGCCTCGTCGCGCAGGCGAAGGAGCAGCCGCGGGCGGTACGCGCCAAAGGCCTCGTATTTGCCGCCGGAGTCGTCGCTTCGATGCTGACCCTGGCGACCGTGCTGTTGGCGCTGCGCGCGGGTGGCCAGCAAATCGGCTGGGGATTCCAGCTGCAGTCGCCGTTGTTCGTGACGTTGATGGCCTATTTGCTGTTCGTCGTCGGATTGAATCTGTCCGGCGTATTCGAGTTCGGCGGCGGACTCGCCGGCGCCGGCGACGTCTTGACCCGCGGCGATGGCTACCGCGCGTCGTTCTTCACCGGCGTGTTGACCACTCTGGTCGCAACCCCGTGCACCGCGCCGTTCATGGCCGCGGCGGTGGGTGCCGCGCTGACGCAAACCTCCGGCGTCGCACTGGCGATTTTTGCGGCGCTCGGCGTCGGCTTGGCGTTGCCTTATTTGCTGCTGTCGTTTGCGCCGTGGCTGCGCAGCGCCCTGCCGAAGCCCGGCGCATGGATGGATACGCTGAAGCAATTATTCGCCTTCCCGATGTACGCGTCCGCGGCCTGGCTGATCTGGGTGTTGGCGCAGCAAGCCTCGGCGCTCGGCCAGGGGGCCGCCCTCGCGGGATTGGTATTGATCGGGCTCGCGGCATGGGCTTATCAGAAATCCGAGAGCCACTCGGGAATCGGCCGGGTCGCGGCGCTCGCCGCCGCCGGCCTCGCGCTGCTGGCGGCCGTCCTATTGCCGGTGAAATTGACGCGGGCGCCGGCCGCCGGCGCGGCCCCATCCCGGCCGCAGGCGAATGCCGGCCAATGGGAGCCTTACGATCCGCGGCGCGTGAGCGAGCTGCGCGCCGCGGGAAGGCCGTTGCTGATCAATTTCACCGCCAGCTGGTGTCTGACTTGCCTGGTCAACGAACACAACGTATTTGCCGACTCCTCCGTCACCAAGCTTCTGAGCGACAAGGGTGTGACCTTGATGAAGGGCGATTGGACCAACCGCGACCCGCGGATCACGCAGGCGCTGGCGCACTTCGGGCGCGCGGGCGTACCGCTGTACGTCGTCTACGACGCGCGGCCCGGCTCCAGAACGGCGCTGGTGCTGCCGCAGCTTTTGACCGCGGGCGTCGTCGAGAAAGCGTTCGCGGCGTTGCCGAACCGGAGTTTGAAATAATCGGCGAATGGCGCATGCTGCGCGCATGACCCAGGAAACACCCCCGGTCATTCCGGTAGTCGATTTTCGGCGCCGCCGCATGGTGCTGCAGTGGCACTCTCAGGGCGGCACTTGGACGACTTTCGCCGTGCCGCCGTCTCTCGTCCACGGCATTGCGTTGATTCGCGCATCGTCGCCGAATTTCTGCCTATTTGCGCAGGGAGGCCGCTTGCGGCTGCAAATCGGCGCGCATCAATTCGCCCTGGCGGAGAATTCGCCGCGCATCCGCTGCACGCGCGACCTCTCGACCCTCGGGCTGCGACGGCGCTTCGTCGTCGAGTCGAGCACCGGGGGAGTGCTCTACAGCCACGCCTACTGGAGCGGTCAGCGGACCGATTTCTTCCGCTGGCTGGCGAGCAAAGCCGACGATCCGGATTGGCGCGCAATGGCCGGCCGGCGTTGGAGCGAAGGCGTCGCTTCGGCATCGCTGCGCGCCGACTGAAATCGCTGCGGCAGCAAGCCGGCGAGTTCGGATTGCGTCAGATGCCGCCATTTCCCCACCGCCAGAGAGCCCAGCAGGACGTTGCCGATGCGCACGCGCGTGAGCCGCCGCGCCTGATAGCCGAGGGCCGAGCACATGCGGCGAATTTGCCGGTTGCGGCCCTGCGTGAGAATGATGCGAAAGCTGCGCTCGCCGGTACGGGCGACTTCGCAGGGTTTGGTCATTTCGCCCATGATGCGCACGCCGCTCGCCATGATTGCCAACGATAAGTCCGTGATCGGCCGGTCGACGGCGACCAGGTATTCCTTCTGGTGGTTATTTTCCGAACGCAGTATCTCATTGACGATGTCGCCGACGTTGGTCAAAAGAATCAGTCCTGTTGAATCCTTGTCGAGCCGCCCGATCGGAAAAATCCGCTGCGGATAGCCGACCAGGTCGACGATGTTGCCGTCGATTTGCGACTCCGAGGTCGAAACGATGCCGGCCGGCTTGTTGAGCGCGATATATACCTGCACGCTCTTCGCGCCGATGGGTTCGCCGTCGATCCTGACCGCATCGCCCGCAACGACCTTGGTGCCGAGCGCCGCCGGCACGCCGTTGCAGGTAACGCGGCCCGCGGCTATCCATTTGTCGGCCTCGCGCCTGGAACAGGCGCCGCTTTCGCTGATGAATTTATTGAGCCTCACGGCCGCGGCGCCGCCGCCGCGCCAGGCGCGGGCGGCGCCATGGCGCGGCGATCGAGAAACAGCGCGCAGCGGCGCGCCAGTGCTTGCGCCCCGAGATCCGGCAAATTCTCGCCGCCCGGCGGCGCGTCGGCGAACTCGACGTGCGCGGGCGGTGCGGCGGCGCGGGTTCGGATAGCCGCCGATGCGCGGTCGACTCCCAGCACGAGGCAAGGCCGCTCGATCGACGCCAGCCGATCGAGCGTGGTCGCGCCGACCAGCACCATGCGGCGCAGCAGCTCGGGCGCGGACACCGCGAGTTCCAGCGCCACGTCGCAGCCGTCCAAAAATCCGAGTACATCGATTTGGCGCAGCCGCAAGTCGCGCGCCAAATCGCCGATCGCCGCCGCAGCCGCCGTCGCGCCCCGCAGCGGTGCCGGGTCCGATTCTCCGCAACCGGGTAAGTCGGGCGCGTAAACGGAACGCCGATCCGCCATCGCCGCGAGGAAGCGGCCGAACACCCGGCTCGATGCATCGCTCTGATGTATGCAAAACAAGGTCGCCTGTTCATCGAAGCCGCCGGTCGCCGGAAACGCGGTACGGACGTGCAACTGGCCGAATCGGCAATCGAAATAGGCGCGGCGGCTGCGAACGGCGCTCGCAAGCGACGCCGGCGGCTTCATGGGCTTGGGCACACCATCTCTCCGTAAGGCACCCGTGTCCGCATAAGAGTACTCGATCCACTCGCCCGCTTGGCACGCCGGCGGCAGCAGCGCCGGACCCAATGTGGCATTTCTGCAACACTCAATTTTACACTTCTTTGCAATAGGGCTGGCATCTATGCGCGTCCGCAGCTAGAGTGTTGCGACGACGCAATTCAGGGTTTGGGAAGTGAGGCAGTCCGACCGATCATAGAGTGCCGATCACGCGGCGCCGAGCAATCAAATAAGGCATGGGGATTTGAAAGCCGGGCATCGCCCGGCTTTTTTCTGCCCGCGTCGGCGCCGATGCCACCGCGGCACGCCTGGCGCCGGTCATGGCACTCGGTCCCAGACGCGAATCAGCATCAGCCCCCGCGAATTGCCGCCCGCCGGTGTGATTTGCTGGATCAACCGCCGGCCGTCGGCGGACTCCTGATATCGTTCCTCGAGCGCCGGGCCCTCGTCCGGCGTGACATTGACGATCAGTCGCTTTCCGGACCAACCGCAGGTCCCGCCGGAACGACGATGGTCGGCGCCGCGCGTGCGCCGGGGCGATGAGCTCGCCGGCTGGTATACATGGCTTTCACCCTCTGACGTGAACGCCACGACGCCGCCCAGCTGCTTGATCACGAGGTCGTTTCCCGGCCATTGCAGGGCATCGCCGATCGCGCCGAACGACATGGTGGCGCGCTCGCCGTTGGCGGGCCCGCGCCGTTGCGCCACGGGCCGCCGGTCGTCGCCCTCACCGCTGTCGCCTGCGCCGCCGCCGTTATCCTGATCCGCTGCGTCGGCGCCGGCCCCGCCGCCGATCGATTGCACCAAGCGCTGCGGATCGTCGCTATCGGCGCTGTTCAAACGCCAATGCCCGCTTAAATCGACGCCCGCAGGCGGCACCGCGGCGAGCGGTTGGTGCGCACACCCGGCAATGATCAGGCTTGTTAGAATCCACGCGGCGCGCATCCGATGACTCCGCAAATCGGTCGGCCTCGACTTATAGAACGCTACGGGTAAAGCTACAAGTGCGATCGCTTGAACGTGCCGGCCTTGCCGTCGTCCGCCCCGGCAAGCCACACCCGGCCGGTAAACGGCTCAAAATGCACGCGCACCGGCTGCGCGCACGGCAGCACGCGCGTGCCGCAGCCAAAGCCGGCGTCGGCGAGATCCGCTTTGATCAGATCGGCGAGCGACGCGCTCGGCAGGTCCGGATCGGCCGATGGCGGCGCATGAGCGATGATGCGCACCCGCACCTCGTCGCCGCGCGGCGCATTGCCTAGCACCGCGCGTTTGAAGCGCTCCAGCACGATGAGTACGCAGCTCAAGGTGTTGTCCGTGAGGTCCTTGGGCGAGGCGCCCGCGCCGCTGCTCGGCAGGTGCAGGAGCCCGCCGACCGCCCGGCGCTCATCGTGCATGCACACGGCCAGAGCGGCGCACAGGTCGGCGGTCAAAAGCACGGGCCGCGGCGACACCTGGTAGGTGTCCGCCGCGACCATCACTTCGGTTAAGTTCCCTGCCACCGCGTTGCTCTCCTTGCCGCCGGGCCATGCTGCGCGCCTGCTTTGATTTGCTCTGTCGAGCAATTCACGCTTTTTCGCCTCCGCGGCGGCGACCAGGGCCCGTTTCGCGCCGGCCGCGCGTGGCGGCGCCTAGGATACGTCGTGCGCGGGTATTTGCAGATCGGCGAGCAGCCGACCGATCTCCTCCTGGGTTTCCAGCTTCTGCGCTTCGCGGACCAATTTGCGCGGCAAATGCGGCGCCAACAATTCGATGAACTCGTACATGTAGGCGCGCAGCAGCGCGCTGCGGCGAAAGCCGATCCAAGTCGTATGTCCCTCGAACAAATGCGCGGCGTCGAGCACCACCAGATCCGCGTCGCTCACCGCGTCGATCGCGACGCAGGCGACGATGCCGACGCCGAGACCGACACGCACATAAGTCTTGATGACGTCGGCGTCGCGCGCCGTCAATGCCACATCCAGCGACAGGCCGGCGGTTTCGAACAGCGCCGGCAGCGACGAACGCCCGGAGAAACTGAAGACATAGGTGACGATCGGATATTCCGCGAGTTTCTTCAGCGTCAGCTTGCCGGCGGCGACGAGCGGATGGCCGCGCGGCACGACCACGGCCCGGTGCCACCGATAGACCGGCAGACGCACGAGATGCGGGAACAATTCGTCGGAGCCGGTCGCAATCGCAAAATCGACGCGATCGCGAGCCACCAAATCGGCAATCTGTTCGGAAGTCCCTTGATGCAGGTGCAGGCGCACCTTCGGGTATTTGCTTCGAAACTGGCGGATGACCGGCGGCAACACGTAGCGGGCCTGCGTATGCGTCGTCGCGATCGACAGGCTGCCGCCGTCGGCCTTGCGCAATTCCTGCGACGTACGGCGGATATTTTGCATCTCGCGCAGGATGTTGCCGGCACGCGCGATGATTTCCTCGCCGGCGCTGGTGGTGCGCGTCAGCGAGCGGCCTTGGCGCTCGAACAGCTGAAAGCCGAGTTCCTCTTCCAGCATTTTCAGCTGCCGGCTGACTCCCGGCTGGGAGGTGTGCAACTGGCGCGCGGCGGCCGTGATGTTCAGGCCGTTTTCGTGGACCGCGACGAGATAGCGCAATTGTTGCAGCTTCATGGACCCTGGAGCCTCGAGGAACGAATCGTGTTTACGCGATGTCGCGCGCGGCATCGCCGCCGCCCCGGCGGCGCGAATATCGTGCGAATTCCCCGGTATCGCCCATCACGAATCGGCATGTGTACATGCGCGATTGTTCGTATGCCCTCGGCGGCTTCGGACATATAGTCTGCAGCCGCTTCCCTTCACATCGTCCAGGCATCCGAGAGGCCCCGTGTCCGACATTTCTCGCGCGCTTCGCGACCTTGCCAGCGACAGTATCAGGCAACTTCGCGGCGCTGTCGCGGCATTTAAGGACGTTTGCTACGCAAACAGTCTCGGCGCCGAATCCATGGTCCTGACGGATCTGATCTGGACGTACGCGCCGGAAATCGAGATTTTTACGATCGACACCGGGCGATTGCACCCCGAGACCTACGAATTGATGGAGCGCCTGCAACGGCGCTACGGCCGCGCCTTGCAAGTTTACTACCCGGATGCCGAGGCGGTGGAGAATTGGGTCGCGAGCCATGGAATCAACGGCTTTCTCGGCTCCATCGAGCAGCGCCGGACTTGTTGCGGCACCCGCAAGATCCAGCCGTTTCGCCGCGCGATCCGCGGGCGCCGCGCCTGGGTGACCGGCATACGGCGCGATCAGTCGGCGGACCGCGCGCTCGCCATGCCCCTCGAGTGGGACCGCGACTACGGCCTGTACAAGGTGAGCCCGCTGCTCGCTTGGCGCGACCAGGACGTTTGGCGCTACATCCGCTCGCGGCAGCTGCCGTACAACCCCTTGCACGACGCCGGCTTTCCGAGCATCGGTTGCGCTCCTTGCAGCCGCGCGGTGCAGCCCGGGGATGACGCGCGTTCGGGCCGCTGGTGGTGGGAGCGCGCGGATTCGCGCGAATGCGGGCTGCACGCGCGCCGGGCGATCTTTGCAGAGGCGCTAGCCGGCGACGCCTCCGCCGGCATGATCGAATGACCGCAAAGCGCCAAGCGCAGGGTTCGCGGGTGAAATACCTGCCGATCTTCCTCAATCTTGACGGCGCGCAGGTGCTGATCGTCGGCGGCGGCGAAGTGGCCTTGCATAAATTGGCCGTGCTGCAGCGGACCGGCGCCGAAATTACCGTCGTCGCCGCCCAGCCGCTTGCGCAAATTGCCGCACGCGCCGCGCATGGCGGGCTGCGGCTCGTAGTTCGCGAATTCGTCCCGGAAGACCTGCAGGACATGCGGCTCGTGATCGTTGCGACGTCCCGTCCCGCGGTCAATCGCTGGATCGCCGGGCATTGCGAAGCGCGCCGCATTCCGGTCAACGTCGTCGACGACCGCGAGGCCTCGCGCTTCATCGTGCCGGCAATCATCGACCGCGACCCGGTGATGATCGCCGTCTGCACCGGCGGCGCCGCGCCGGTGCTGGCACGGCGTTTGCGGGAGCGGCTGGAGGCCTTGATGCCGCAACGTCTCGGCGAACTGGCGCTGTGGCTCGGCACACTGCGCGGCGCTGCGCGGCGCCTGCGCGGCACGGCGACGCGCCGGCGCTATTTCGAGGCTCTGCTCGATGGTCCCGCAGCGAGGCGCTTCGTCGACGGCGACCGCCGCGGTGCGTTCGCCGCCGCAGCGCGGCTGCTGGCACGCGCCGCGCACGCGCCGCCTGCGCCCGGAGAGGTCGTGCTGGTCGGCGCCGGACCGGGCGATCCGGAGCTGTTGACGTTAAAGGCGCTGCGGGCCCTGCAGGACGCGGACGTGATTCTCTACGACCGCCTGGTTGCCGAGGGGGTGCTCGAACTGGCGCGGCGCGATGCCCTGCGCCTGTGCGTCGGAAAAACCGCCGGCCGCGCGTCGATGTCGCAGCAGGCCATCAACGCCGCCTTGGTCGAGCATGCGCGCCGGGGCAGGCGCGTCGTGCGCTTGAAGGGCGGCGATCCGTGCGTATTCGGCCGCGGCGGCGAAGAAATGCAAGCGCTGGCCGCCGCCGGCATCGCCTACAGCGTCGTCCCCGGCATCACGGCGGCTCTCGGCGCCGCCGCGTACGCCGGCATCCCGCTGACCCACAGAGACCACGCCCACAGCGTAAGCTTCGTCACCGCCCATGCCGATCACGATGGCAAGGAACCGGACTGGCGGGCGCTCGCGATGCCGGGACAGACGGCCGTCTTTTACATGGGCCTGTCGCGCATCGAGCACATCGCAACGCAGCTCCTCGCCCACGGCGCCCCGCCGGATCGGCCAGCCAGCCTCATTTTGCAGGGCACGACGGCCTCGCAGCGGGTCATCGTCGGCAGCCTGCGCGACATCCACGGCCGCTCTGCGCGCGCCGCCGCGGTGTCGCCCGCGCTGTTGATCGTCGGCGACGTCGCCGCGCTTCACGCCGAGCTCGGCTGGTTCCATAATGACGCCGCCGCGCCGCTATCGGCGAGCGCGTGATGATTCTCCAGTGGCTTTTGCGAGGGTCCACCGATCATGATTGCACGCTTCCCGCAGCAGCAGGCGGTTTCCACCGACGCGGTCGTCGTCGGCGCGGGACCCGTAGGCCTTTTCCAGGTATTCGAACTCGGATTGCTCGGTTTGCGCGCCGAGGTCATCGATTCGCTGCGCGGGCCGGGCGGCCAGTGCACCGAGTTGTACCCGGATAAGCCGATCTATGACATCCCCGCGGTACCGGTTTGCACCGGCCGGGAGCTCACCCTGCGGCTGCTGCAGCAAATCGCGCCGTTTTCGCCCGGCCTGCATTATGGCCAGGAAGTCACGCGGCTCGAGCGGCAGTCCTGCGGGCGTTTTCTGGTCGGCACGTCCGCCGGCGCCCTGTTCGACGCGGGCGTCGTCGTCATCGCGGCGGGCGTCGGCGCCTTCCAGCCCCGCCGTCTCGACGTCGAGGGCGCGGCGCAACTCGAGGGCAATGCTTTGCACTATCGCGTCGCCGACGAGAGCGCCTTCGCCGGCCGCGACCTGCTGATCTGCGGAGGCGGCGATTCGGCGGTCGACTGGGCCGTGGCGCTCGCCGGCAAAGCGCGCAGCGTCGTCGTTGTGCACCGGCGCGCGGAATTTCGCGCCGCGCACGCGACCTTGGAGAAGCTGCGGCTTCTGCAGGAGCAAGGGAGCGCCGACATTCTGACCGGCAGCGTTCAATCCCTGGATCGCGGCGACGGCAAGCACGTCGCAGTGCGCGTGGCGTGCAGCGATGGGCTCGTGCGCCGCGTCGTGGCGGACCACATTTTGGTGTTCTTCGGCTTGCACCCGAAACTCGGGCCGATCGCGCAATGGGGATTGGATCTCGATCGCAAAGCGCTGAAGGTGGACAGCGCGCGCTTCGAAACGTCGGTGTCCGGCATATATGCCGTCGGCGACATCAACACCTACCCGGGCAAAAAGAAGCTGATCCTGTGCGGATTCCACGAGGCGGCCTTGGCGGCCTTTGCGGCCAAGGAGCATCTGAATCCCGGCGAGAAGGTGCGCCTGCAGTACACGACGACCAGCCCGGTCCTGCACCGGCGATTGCGCCTGGACGACGAATCGGACACCGCCGCCGCCTGAGCGGGACCGAGCGAGGGCTCAGCCGATCTCGGCCAGGAATCCGCGTTCGGCGAGCCAGCGCCTGTTGAATAATCGGGACTGGTATTTGGCGCCGCCGTCGCAAAGAATCGTCACGATCGTATGACCCGGCCCCAGTTGCCGCGCGAGTTGCACCGCGCCGGCAACGTTGATGCCGGCGGTACTGCCGAGCAGCAATCCTTCCTCGCGCAGCAAACGGTACACGAAGCGAATCGTTTCGGCATCGGCGATCCGTAGGGCATCGTCGATGGGCGCGCCGGCGAGATTGGCGGTCAAGCGCCCGCTGCCGATGCCCTCGGTGATCGATGCGCCGCCGTCGGATTTCAATTCGCCGCTCTTGACGTAGTGGTACAAGGCGCTGCCAGGCGGATCGAGCAGCACGATGCGCACCGCCCCGGACTTGGATTTGAGAAAGCGCGCCACGCCCGCCAAGGTGCCGCCGGTGCCGGTCGCCGCGCAGAACGCGTCGATTTTGCCGGCCGTATCGCGCCAGATCTCCGGACCGGTCGACTCGAAATGCGCGTCGCGATTGGCGGTATTGTCGAACTGATTCGCCCATACGGCGCCCGCGATATCCGCCGCGAGCCGCGCCGCCACCTTTTGATACTGGTTCGGATTGCTGTACGGTACCGCCGGCACTTTGCGCAGGTCCGCGCCGAGGGATTCGATGATTTGATATTTCTCGGCGGACTGGTTGTCGGGCATGACGATGACGCACTTGTAGCCGCGCGCGTTGCATACGTGTGCGAGACCGATGCCGGTGTTGCCGGCGGACCCCTCGACGACGGTGGCGCCCGGCGCCAGCGCACCGCGGCGCTCGGCGTCGAGGACGATCCATTTGGCGGCGCGATCCTTGACCGAGCCGCCGGGATTCATGAATTCCGCCTTGCCGAGGATCTCGCAGCCGGTTTCCTCGCAAAGCCGGTGCAGTCGGATCAGCGGCGTATCACCGACCGCTCCCTCGAAGCCATCGCGCACCGCGTTCCCCATGCGCCCCCCTGTTAGCGGGACGCCCCGCAGCGCGAGGCCGGCATTATAAAAGTATCCCCGGGCAAGCCGGGGATTCGAGTGGAACAGGTGCCGAGTCACTACCCTGCACGTCCGTAGGCGGAAGATGCGCCGCACAAAAGTGACTAGGCGCTCGACCTTTTTGAGTTTAGATCATCTGTTGTAACGAAGTGACGTCACTAAAAAAATCCTTTTTCACCGTGGTTTTGAGCGTACCACAAATGGACAATAACTCCAATATTAATAAGTGTTTATGTTCGTCCGATCAAGTTATTCCGCATGATGTCAAATTTGTCGCCAATTTGTGACAGGTGCGCAACACCGGGAGCGCGCCGCGGCTGCTTTGGGCAATGACCCGGCGCGATGGGGTAATCTTGGACAATCGCACCTACATCCTCCTCGAGGAGCGAGTCGAGATGAAATATCTGCATACGATGGTCCGCGTGACGGATATCGAGCAATCGCTCTACTTCTACCGCGATGCCTTGGGCCTTGTGCTGCTGTCGCGTCGCGACTACCCAAAGGGGCGCTTCACGCTGGTGTTCCTGGCTGCGGCGGCCGATGCGGATGCGCAAGTCGAACTGACCCACAACTGGGATCCGGAGGTTTATACCGGCGGCCGCAATTTCGGCCATCTGGCCTACCAAGTCGAGGACATTTACGCGACTTGCCGGCGTCTTGCGGACCACGGCATCACGATCAATCGGCCGCCGCGCGACGGCCACATGGCCTTCGTGCGTTCGCCGGACGGCATCTCGATCGAGCTGTTGCAAAAGGGCGATGCCCTGCCGCCCGGCGAACCCTGGTCGTCCATGGCCAATAGCGGCGTTTGGTAGCGCGCCGCCGCCGCAAGAATCGCGATCCCGACGAATCGCGCTAGAACATTTCGGATTCGCCGGGCGCTTTGATTTCGACCGCGGTTCGCGATGCGATGTGATCGCCCGTGATCATTTCGTCATAGGCCTGCCCAGGACCGACCATCGGGTAGACGCCGGCGTCCACATCGATCATCACCTCGAGGAACGCGGGGCCCGGGAAACCAATGAATTCTTCGATCACCCGCGGCACATCGGCCTTGTTCTCCAGGCGCACCGCGTACTTGAAGCCGTCGGCGAGCGCCGCTTTGACGAAGTCCTTTTTGTGCAGGCTCTTGTCGCTCGCGCTCAGTCGACCCTTGAAAAAAAGCTTCTGCCATTGCTTGACCATGCCGTCGCCGCAATTGTTCAAGACGACGATCTTGACCGGCAGTTCGTAGGTGGTCACGGTCTCGAGTTCGCCGATATTCATGCGGATGCTGGCATCGCCGTCGAAATCGATGACCAAGCGGTCGCGCGCGGCGAACTGCGCGCCGACGGCCGCCGGCAGGCCGAAGCCCATCGTACCCATGCTGCCGGACGTCAGCCACAGCCGCGGTCGGCGAAAATCGAAGTACTGCGCCGCCCACATTTGGTGCTGGCCGACGCCGGTCGCGATGATCGCCTCGCCGCGCGTCAAGCGATTGATCTGTTCGATCACGTAATGCGGCTGGATCAGCGCACTGTCGCGGTCGTAGTTCATCGCGTATTTCGTACGCAGCTCCTCGCAATGCCGATGCCAGGCCGACCAATCGCGTTTGAAGCCCGTGCGCCGTCCATGATCAAGCAGGGTCGCCAGCGCGTCGGCCATCAAGCCGACATGGCTCCAATCGACGCGTTTGACCTTGTTGATCTCCGAACCGTCGATGTCGAAGTGGGCGATGAATCTCGCGTTGCCCGCGAATTTAAGCGGATTGCCGGCGACCCGATCGTCGAAGCGGGCGCCGATGGCAAGCATCAAGTCGCAATCGTCGACGGCGTAGTTCGCGAACGCAGCGCCGTGCATACCGAGCATGCGCATCGAAAATCGATCGCGCGTATCGACCGCACCGATGCCCATCAGCGTCGTCACCACCGGGATTTGAAATTCATCGACGAATTCGCGCAGCGCCTGCGCGGCGCCGCCGTTGATGACGCCGCCGCCGGCATAGATCAGCGGGCGCATGGACTTGGCGAGCGCGTCGAAGAGTTTTGCGCAGGCCGCTTCCGGCAACTTGCTCGCATCGATGCGGTTCATGCGCTGCCGGTAGCCGGATACCGGCAGGCGCCCGGATCCCTGAAATACGCCCTTCCAGTTTTGCACGTCCTTGGGAACGTCGAGGACCACCGGTCCCGGCCGGCCGGTACGCGCGATTTCAAACGCGGTGCGCACCGTCGCCTCGAGTTTGCTCGGCTCGGTGACCAGAAATACATGCTTGGCGACGGCGCCCATGATGCTCGGCACCGGCGCCTCTTGGAACGCATCGGTGCCGATCGCGCTGGTCGGCACCTGGCCGCATATCACGACTATCGGCACGGAGTCGGCCATCGAGTCGCGCACCGGCGTGACGGTGTTGGTCGCGCCGGGCCCGGAAGTGACCAGGGCGACGCCGACGCGGCCGCTCGCCCTGGCGAAGCCCGCGGCCATGAAGCCGGCGCCTTGCTCGTTCGCCGGTACGATCAGCGGCATTGCGCCGTCGTGATCCTGGTTGTAGAGGAACACGGCGTCATAGATCGGCAATACGGCGCCGCCGCTGTAACCGAAGACGATGCCGACGCCCTCATCGACGAGGACCTGCACGAGGATTTCGGCGCCCGTCATGACGGCGCCGGCCAGCGGATGGGCGGATTGGCTGAATATTTCGTGACGTTCCTTCACGAATACAGACTAGCAGTTCCCACCCTGGCGCCCAAGTGCCGCCGTCCCGTATCCTACCGGCGCCATGCGCCATCTGATCGCCATCCTCCTGCAAAACGAAGCCGGCGCGCTGACGCGCGTCACCGGCCTGATCTCCAGCCGCGGCTACAACATCGAGTCGCTGTCGGTCGCGCCCACGAATGAGCCGACGGTCTCGCGCCTGACGCTCGTGACCAGCGGTTCCGACGCCGTGATATCGCAAATCAATGCGCAGCTGTTGAAGTTGGTCGACGTCGTCGCCGTCGACGACCTGACCAGCGGCGACCACTGGGCGCGCGAGCTGCTGCTGATCAAGCTGCAAATTGCCGCCGAACAAGCCGAGGCAGTGCATGCCATCGTGCACCGCGCCGGCGGCAAGGTACTGGCGTCGAACCCGCCGAATTTCGTCGCCGAGCTCGCCGGCACCGAGACCGCGATCGGCGAGTTCATCGCGAATATCGGCGCATTCGGCGAGATCGTCGAGGTGGTGCGCAGCGGCGTGCTCGGAATTTCCCGCGCCAACCCGCGCGTGCACGCCGTCAAATGAACCCGGCGCCGCGGGCGCAGGCCTCGCCGCCGCCTCTCAAGCCCGAGGAGCCATAGCGATCATGACCGAGATTGAAGTGAAGCCCGAGCATGCGGCGGATCCGGACAGCCGCCGTATCGGCATCGTGGTTGGTATCGTCGGCATTCTGCTCTCGGTCGTGACGATCGCCTCGCACCGTGCGCATACCAGCGCGGTCATCCACAAGACCGAATCGAACGACCAGTGGACTTACTACCAAGCGAAGAAAATTCGCGAAAGCGCGGCGCAGACCGCCGTCACCGTACTGCAGGCGCTCGCCGGCGATCCCGCCAGAATCGGCGCCGCGGTGCGCAAACTGCAGGCGGCGCGCGAGCACTACGGCAACGACGCCGCCAGGATCAAGGCAGAGGCGCTGTCGCGCGACCGCGAAGCGCAGCTCGATGAGAACCGCGCACTGCGCTTCGATATCGGCGCGGGCCTGCTGGAACTCGGCCTGGTGCTCTGCTCGCTGTTTTTTTTGGCGCGCAACAGCTTTTTCCCGATATTCGGACTGCTGGCGAGCGCCGCCGGCACGCTGATGGGTTTGTGGGGATTTTTGTCTTGAGGCGATTCGCCGCCGCCCGCTACGCCGCTGCATGGGGCTTGGCCCTCGCCGTTAGCGCGGCGGCGGCCGCCGCCGCCGCCACCGCGCCCGCGCCGGCGCCCGCGCGCATCGAGGCGCGCTCGACGCATTACCTGCTCGTCGGTGTGGTGCAGGGCGACTCGATGAGCATCCACGTGAGCCGGCGGCTCGACAACGCGCCGGTGGCGGACGCGGCGGTGACGGCGGCGCTGCGCGGCAAAACCTACGCGGCGACCGCGGAGTCCGACGGCGGCTATTCATTTCACGCCGCGGATTTGAACCTGCCGGGTTCGGCGGCGATTCGGTTCGAAGTGGCCGAGGCCGGCGTGACCGAGCGCCTGCTCGCAACTCTGCGGGTCAACGCGCCTGCGCCCGGGGGCAAGAGCACGAACGGCGCCCGGCAGCTCGGCTGGTGGATCCTGAATTTCGCGGTGTGCCTGGGCCTGCTGGCGCTGATCGCGCGACGGCGCAAGAACGCGCAGAGCTAGAAACTCTGCTGTGTCTGAACCAGCAGTTGAACGCGGCTGATGCCGGGGGGAGCGTTCACGGGAAAGGCGATATCGACGTGCACCACGTTGCCGAGGCCGGTACGGGTATTGCCGAGACGCAAGCCGAATCCCAGATCCTGCAATAGACCGGGATCGCTGCTGCCGACTACGCCACGCCCCCATGTCCGGCCGACATCCGCGAATACCGCGCCGCCCACCCGCGCGAGGCGGAAGGGATACCAATCCGTGAAGACGCGCTGTTCGACGGTGAACAACGCCCGCGAGGTGCCGGACTCATAACGCAAGGGATAGCCGCGCAAGCCGTTGTCGCCGCCGATAGTCAGTTGCGCATCCGCATCGAGAGCGTCCGTTACCGTGCCCGCGAATGCCGCGTACAGCACCCAATCCGTCCGCCAGCGCCAATAATAGTCCGCGTTGCCGCTGGCGATCAGGTTGCGTGCGCGGCCGTGCTCGACACGCGAAGCGAACGTACTCGTCAAAAACAGCTCTTGTTGATCCGGCAATTGAAATCCCTTGCGGGCGTGCGCCGCCAGCATGATGGCCTCGCCGCCCGCGCCAAAGGCCGCATTGGAGATGCCAACTTCGGCGCCCACTTCGGCGCCGAAATACAAATCCTCCGTCCGGCCTATCTGATTGAGATCCGCCGTTTTCTTATAGTCGTCCTGCAGGATATCGAAGCCGACGAAGGGATAGGCGAGGGTGCGGTCGGCGGGCAGCGGTCCGGCGAGCACGGGCATGCTCGGCGCGGGCGCAAAAAGGTTGCGGTCGTAGCGCATGCCGGCAAGCCATCGCCTGGTCCAGCCGTTCTGCAGACCACTGGAAATGCCGCCGCTCACCTCGTACGACGCTTCGTCGTCGATCAGCTGATCGGCGATGTTGCCGAGACTGTAGCGCGCCACACTGCGGTCGTATTGCTTGGCGGCGATGGTCACGCTCCACGGCGCATCGAGGGCGTAGAACGGCCGGGCGATTTTCAGCTCGCGGCGCTTGCCGTCGCTCGAATTCGCGTAGGCGACCGCGTCCATCCATCGCGATCCGAAAACATTCGGATCCGCCCATTCGACGGTATTGCTGCTGCGGTCGACGTTGCGGCCGTGCTCGAATTGCAGGGTCTTTCCCCGGCCGAGAATATTCGAGTCCGCAATGCTGACGCTCGAATTGTTCGTGCCGCCGGCGCGGCTGAAGGAAATCCCGGGACTCAGCGTCCAAACATCCTTGGTGACGACCTTGACTTCGACTTTCCCGTCCCGGTAGCGCACCGGTACGACGCGCGCATCGTATACGTACGGCAACGCGCGCAGATTGCGTTCGGTTTCGGCGAGCTTCCTGGCGTCGTACCTGTCGCCGCTCGCGAACAGCAGTTGCGCCTTGATCGTCGAGCGCCTGGTGCGGATGTGCAGGCGGTCCGCGATGCGAAACAACCAGACGTTTTCCCGCGGGTCGGATTCGTCGAATATGTTGCGGATATCGATGTCGATTTTTCCGATCACCGCGCCGCCTTTTTCGAGCTGCGCGTCGCTCGGCAGGTTCGCCGGCCGCGGCTCTTGAATGCGGGTGTGCTGCAGATCCATGAGCTTCGCCGCCACGCAGCGAGCGGCCGGCGCCGCCGCAATTGCCATCAGGGCGATCGCACGAACTGCGACGGATAGCTGCATGGGCCTAGGCTACCGCGGGCGCACGGCCAGCGGATAGGAGAATGGCGAATTTGTGAGGCGGCGTCGCTACAGCGCGGCGTTATCCGTCTCGCCGGTGCGGATACGCAGGACCCGATGCAGTTCGGTGACGAATATCTTGCCGTCGCCGACTTTACCGGTCTTCGCGGCGCCGACGATCGCCTCCATGACCTGATCGACCAAGTCGCTTTGCACGGCCACCTCGATGCGCGTCTTCGGCACGAAATCGACGACGTATTCCGCGCCGCGGTACAGCTCCGTATGGCCGCGTTGGCGGCCGAAACCCTTAACCTCGGTCACGGTCATTCCGGATACTCCAATTTCGGAGAGCGCCGCGCGCACATCATCGAGTTTGAAGGGTTTGATAATGGCAGTGATCAGCTTCATCCCTTTCTCCGAGGAATATTTGGGTCGACGAGCGAATACTATTACTATTCTACGCAGGCGGCACGAGCCTTGGGAGTCGCAGCACGCCCTGCGATGGTGCGCGACGGTCTGACCGGCCCAGCTCGGCGGCGGGTCCATATTGGAATGAGATGAACTCGACGATCTTGATCATAGGCGGCGGCCAGGCGGGCGCACAAGCGATCGACACATTGCGCCGCGAGGGATTCTCCGGGCGGCTGATCTTGGTCGGCGAAGAGGCGCAGCTGCCCTACCAGCGGCCGCCGCTGTCGAAGAAGTACTTGGCCGGGGAATTATCGGTCGACAGACTGCCGTTTCGGCATCGGGCCTTTTACGAGGAACACGGCACCGAGTTGCTGTTGGGCGAACGCGCCGTGCGGCTCGATCCCGCCGCGCGCACGGTCGCGCTCGCGGGCGGCGCCGTACTGAACTACGACCGGCTGCTGCTGTGTCTCGGCGCCGCCCCGCGGCGGCTGACCTGCCCGGGCGCAACCCTCGCCGGAGTTCACTATCTGCGCGACCTCAAGGACGCCGACGCGATACGCGCCGACATCCGGCCCGGCGGCCGCGCGCTCATCATCGGCGGCGGTTACATCGGACTCGAAGCGGCGGCGACTTGCCGCCACCTCGGTCTCGAGGCGACGGTCTTGGAAATGGCGGACCGCCTGATGAACAGGGTGGTTGCGCCCGACGTTTCGGAATACTTCGCGTCGGCGCACCGCAAGCACGGCGTGCACATCGTTTGCGACGCCCGCGTCGTCGCGCTCGAAGGCCGCAGCCGAGTCGAACGCGTGGTCTGTGCCGACGGCAGCAGTCACGGCGCGGACCTCGTGATCGTCGGCGTCGGCGCCGTGCCGACCACTGATCTGGCGGCCGACGCGGGCTTGCAGGTCGACGACGGCATCGTCGTCGACGCCTATTGCCGCAGCAGCGACCCGGCCATATTTGCGGCGGGCGACTGCAGCAATCATCCTTCGCCCCGCTACGGCGGACGCGTGCGCCTCGAATCGGTCGACAATGCGTTCGAACAGGCCAAGGCGGCCGCGTTGAACATGCTCGAACGGGGTGTCGAGCACGACCGCGTGCCCTGGTTCTGGTCGGATCAATTCGACAACAAGTTGCTGATCGTCGGTATTTCCCGCGGTCACGATCAGCAGATATTGCGGGGCGATGCCGGGCAGCGCAGCTTCAGCGTCTGCTATTTGAGGAACCGCGAACTGCTGGCGGTCGAGACCGTCAACGACTCGAAGGACTATATGGCCGCCCGCAAGCTGATCGCCGGCCGCGCTCGCATGGACCCGGCGAAGCTGACCGATCCGCGCATCGACCTCAAGGACGCGCTCTGAGCGGCGCAATCGTCCTGCCGAGCCCCCCCACGGAGTCGGCCCGAATGCTCATTCGAAGACGATCAACAGGTCCTTGGAGTCGACCTGCTGGCCGGGCCTGATCGGAATTTCCTTGATGGTGCCGTCGCGCTCGGCGCGCACCGTGGTCTCCATCTTCATCGCTTCGAGCGTCACGAGGATCTCGCCTCGGCGCACCTTCTGGCCGACGTGCGCGGAAACGGTCGCGACAGTTCCCGGCATCGGTGCGCCGACGTCTGCGCCGTTGTCGGCATCGGCCTTGCGCTGCGGGGGCAGCCTCGCGGCTTGATTGCGGTCGGCCACGCGTATCGGCCGCGGCTGGCCGTTGAGTTCGAAGAACACGGTGCGCGTCCCATCTTCGTGCGGATCGCTCGTCGTGACGTAGCGAACGATCAGCGTCTTGCCGCGTTCGAGATCGATGTTGATCTCCTCGCCGGGCTGCATGCCGTAGAAAAACACCGAAGTCGGCAGCGTGCTGACGTCGCCGAACTTGGCGCGGTCGGCCGCGTACTCGGCAAATACCTTCGGGTACATCAAATAAGACGCCAATTCGACGGCTGAAATCGAGCGGCCGACTTTGAGCTGCGCCGCGGCGCGCTCGGCGTCCAAGTCGGCCGGCGGCAGCAGTTCTCCGGGCCGGCCGAGCAGCGGCTCCCGGCCGTTGAGCACTTTGCGCTGCAGCGCCGGCGGAAACCCGCCGAGCGGCTGGCCGAGGTCCCCATGGAAGAATTGCACGACCGACTCCGGAAATGCGATTTCCGTGTGCGCATCGAGTACCGCCGCGCTGTTGAGTCCGCTGCTGACCATCATGATCGCCATGTCGCCGACGACTTTCGAGGTCGGAGTGACCTTGACGATGTCGCCGAACATCTCGTTGACCTCGGAATAGGCGAGAGCCACCTCATGCCAGCGGTGCTCTTCGATGCCCAGCAAGCGCGCTTGTTCGCGCAAATTCGTGTACTGCCCTCCCGGCATGCCGTGCACGTACACTTCCGAGGCCCCCGCCCGGATCTCGCTTTCGAACGCGACGTAGCCGCGGCGCACCTGTTCCCAATAGGCCGAAATCAATCTGAGCTTCTCCGGATCCAGGCCGCTGTCGCGCGGCCCGTAGCGCAACGCTTCGACGATCGACCCCAAATTCGCCTGCGAGGTCAAGCCGGAGAGCGCGTCGATCGCGCCATCGACCGCGTCGGCGCCCGCCTCGATGGCGGCGAGGACGCTGGCCGCGGCGATTCCGCTGGTATCGTGGGTATGAAAGTGAACGGGCAGTCCCACTTCCTCTTTCAGCGCCTTGACCAGCACCGTGGCCGCGCGCGGCTGGCACAGACCCGCCATGTCCTTGATGCCGAGCAAGTGCGCTCCCATCGCCTTCAATTCCTTGGCGAGACCGACGTAGTATTTCAGGTCGTACTTGGTCTGACGCGGGTTGGACAGATTGCCCGTGTAGCAAATCGCCGCCTCGCACAGACGGCCGCTGCGCCGCACGGCATCGACCGCGACGCGCATGTTCGGGGTCCAATTCAGGCAATCGAAGACGCGGAACAGGTCGATGCCGGCCGCCGCGGCCTGCTCGACGAAGTAGCGCACGACGTTGTCGGGATAGTTCCTGTAGCCGACCGCGTTCGCCGACCGCAACAGCATCTGCATCAACAGATTCGGCATGCCGGCGCGAAACTCGGCGAGCCGCGACCACGGATCCTCGCGCAGAAACCGCATGGCGACGTCGAAAGTCGCGCCGCCCCAGCATTCGACGGAAAACAACTGCGGCAGCAGGCTCGCGTAGTAAGGCCCGACCGCCGCCATATCGTGGCTGCGCAAGCGCGTCGCCAGCAGCGATTGATGCGCATCGCGCATGCTGGTGTCGGTCAGCAAGACGCGCTTTTCCTGCAGCATCCACGCGGCAAATCCCTCGGCGCCCAATTCATCGAGCTTCTGCTTCGTTCCCGGCGCGGGCGGCGGCAGCTGCACCCGGGGCAGGCGCGGAAACACCGGCTGCCTGGGTGCGGCGCGTCCCTTGACTTGCGGGTTGCCGTTGACGATCACATCGCCGATGAAGGAGAGCAGGCGCGTCGCCCTGTCGCGCTTGCGCGGCGTGCGCAGCAGTGCCGGCGTCTCGTCGATGAACTTGGTCGTGTAATCGGCGCAGGCGAATCGTGGATGCGTGATCAGCTGGTCCAGAAAGCGCAAATTGGTGACGACCCCGCGGATGCGGAACTCCCAGAGCGCACGGTGCATGCGCGCGATGGTCTCCTCCGGGGTCGGCGACCAGGCGGTCACCTTCACTAGCAGAGAGTCGTAATAGCGGGTGATGATGGCGCCGGCGTAGGCGGTGCCCGCATCCAAGCGCACACCGAACCCGGCCGGGCTGCGGTAGGCGGTTATGCGGCCGTAGTCGGGTACGAAATTGTTTTCCGGGTCCTCGGTCGTGACCCGGCACTGCATGGCGTGCGAATTGACGCGAATCTCCTCCTGCGGCGGGACGCCGCTTTGCAGTGTGCCGATACGGGCGCCGGCGGCGATGCGGATTTGCGCCTTGACCAGATCGACGCCGGTGACGCATTCGGTGACCGTATGCTCGACCTGGATGCGCGGATTGACCTCGATGAAATAGAATTTTCCGCTGTCCGCGTCCTGTAGAAATTCCACCGTGCCGGCCGCCCGGTAATTCACCGCGCGGCCGATCTTGAGTGCGGCTTCGCACAGCATGCTGCGCTCGGCCGCCGAGAGAAACGCCGCCGGCGCGCGCTCGACGACCTTTTGGTTGCGCCGCTGCACGGTGCAATCGCGTTCGTACAGATGCACCAAATTACCGTGATTATCGCCGAGTATTTGCACTTCCACATGGCGCGCGCGGCGGACCAATTTCTCCAAATACACTTCGTCCTTGCCGAACGCAGCCATGGCCTCGCGCCGGGCGGCGGCAACGGCCTCGATCAGCGCCGTTTCGGATTCGACGACCCGCATGCCGCGGCCGCCGCCGCCCCAGCTCGCCTTCAGCATGGCGGGAAAGCCCACTTTACGAGCCAGCGTCAGGACTTCGGCGTCGCCGGCCGGCAGCGGCGGCGTCGCCGGCATCACCGCTACGCCGGCGCTCGCGGCCACATTGCGGGCCTCCACTTTGTTGCCGAGTCTGCGCAGCGTCTGCGCAGGCGGCCCGACGAACACGATATTCGCCGCCGCGCAGGTTTCGGCGAATTCCGGGCTCTCCGATAAAAATCCGTAGCCGGGATGGATCGCGTCGGCCGCCGCCTCGGCGGCAATGCGCATGATGTCGGCAATGTCGAGGTAGGCGTCGACCGGGCCCTTGCCGTCGCCCACCAGATAGCTTTCATCCGCCTTCGTCCTGTGCAGAGAAAAGCGGTCCTCTTGCGAATGGATGGCGATCGTGCGAATGCCGAGCTCGGTCGCCGCGCGCATCACGCGAATGGCGATCTCGCCGCGGTTCGCGATCAGCAGGCTGCGTATGGCACCGCTCTTGATGAATGGGTTCATGTGAAAATGATGATAGCCTTGGCACCGGCAACCGACCAGGGAATTGAGGAACGGCGATGTTCTCCATTGCGATTCACGGCGGCGCGGGGACCCTGCCGCGGGCGGAACTCGGCGCCGACCGCGAGCGGCAGTACCGCGGCGGACTTGCCGCCGCGCTGAACGCCGGCCGCAGCGTATTGGAGCGCGGCGGCACCAGCCTGGAGGCGGTCGTGCGCGCCGTCGTCATGCTCGAGGACAATCCGTTGTTCAACGCCGGGCGCGGCGCCGTGTTCACGCACGACGGCGGCAACGAACTGGATGCCGCGGTCATGGACGGCTCCACGCTGGCCGCGGGCGCCGTATGCGGCGTCTGCCACATCAAGAATCCGATCGAGCTCGCCCGCGCCGTCATGCAGTATTCGGACTACGTGATGTTGAGCGGTCTTGGCGCGGAGGAATTCGCTTTGAGCCGCGGGATCCCGCTGGTGCCGCGCAGCTATTTCCATACCGAGGAGCGCTGGCGCCAGCTGCAGCGCGTGCAGAGCGGCGATGCGGAATCGTCCGCGCTGACACTTTCCCACCTCGGCACCGTGGGCGCCGTGGCGCTCGATCTAGCGGGCACACTTGCGGCCGGCACCTCGACCGGCGGCATTACCGGCAAGCGCTACAACCGCATCGGCGACTCGCCGATCATCGGCGCCGGCACCTATGCGGACAACCGCTGCTGCGCGGTGTCGGCGACCGGACACGGCGAGGTATTCATCCGCGCCGCGGTTGCCCATGACATATGCGCGAGGATTCGCTTCGGCGGGCGCAGCCTCGCCGACGCGGCGCGCGAGGTGGTGCGTGATGAATTGGCTGCGTTGCGCGGCGAGGGCGGCGTGATCGCGATCGGCCGCGGCGGCGAGATCGCCATGGAATTCAATTCCGAAGGCATGTTCCGCGCCAGCGTGCGCTGCGGCGAAGAACCGCAGATCGCCATTTACGATTCTCCGTGAGCCGGGGCGGCGGGGCGGTGGCGGGAGTGCTGGGGGCCGCTCGGGGCCGTTTACATCAACCGGTGCGCTGACCGCCGCGCCGCTTTTCGAAGCGCCCGGTCTGCAAGTTGACGTATTCGGCCTCCATGACGACGACACGGTTGCGCCCCTGTTCTTTCGCCGTGTAGAGCGCCTCGTCGGCGAGCTGAATCAGGCCTTCCGGCGTGCGCTTTTCCGTCGGCATGATGAATGCGGCGCCGATACTGACCGTCAAACGGCTGGCCACCGTCGACGCTTCGTGCGGGATGTTGAGTTCCGCGATCGATCGCTGGATGCGCGTCAACACTTCGGCGACGTACTCGCGGCTTGCCTCGTAGAGGATCACCGCGAATTCCTCGCCGCCGTAGCGGGCGACGAAATCAAGGGGCCGCCGGGCGCATTGGCTCAGCGAATTCGCCACCGCCCGCAGGCACTCGTCGCCCGCTTGGTGCCCGTAGCGGTCGTTGTAGTTCTTGAAACAATCGATGTCGGCCAACAATACGGCGACGCATTCCTCTTCGCGCACCGCCTGCTGCCAAACTCTCTTGATGTGCTGATCGAACATGCGGCGGTTCTTGATTCCGGTGAGGCCGTCTCGCGCGACCATCTCGCGCAGCAGACCGGCCTCGAGGAAGCGCGCGCGGCTGGTTTTCTCGTGCATGTAGACCACCGACGCGCCGATCATATTCGCCGTCACCAGCACCAGCGCGTTGTAGCTGAATTCGGGCCCCGCGGTCGGCAGCGCCGTGCCGGCCGCCAGATAGGCAAAGAGCACGATCACGTTCGCCGCTATCGCGTGGTAGAAGACCAGACCGGACATGAAATAGATGAACATCGTCGTCACAATCATGTAGGCAAACAAGAACGCGACGCCGCCAGTCGAGACGAGGATTTGGATCGCGACCTGGCTGACCCCGAAGAGGATGAACGCCGCCATTGCGAGCGGCGCATAGATGCGATGGCGCTGCGGCAAAAAGCTCGCCGCCAGCACGATCAGCAGCAGCGGCACCATCACCAGTAATTGAAGCCGGCTCGGGATCTCGTTCAGATCGCGGCCCAGCACCAGCGCATCCATCGCCAGGAACGCGATCACTATCGTGATGGCCAGGCACAGATTGGCGCGCACGTGCACCAGGGTCTCCTCGAGACGGCTGTGCCTGAATTCGCGCTCGAGGCTCGGATCGAACGACAACCAATGGAACCCGGCCTGCAGCTGGCGGGCGTGCGGCAAATCCGGCAAATCGTCGGCGAATGGGGTCGGCAGGCTCATGAGGGCACCATAGGCAGGAAGCCGCGCCGATGCCAGGTAATGCGCCGCACGATTTCAGCAAATTCTGCCGCTTTGACCGAAGCGCCGATGGGCTCGATCCCGAGTCGCGCCCGCCGCGCTCGGATTATGTCAAATTCAGCCTAGTTCGCCAGATAGCGCGCCAGGTAGGCGTCGAAATCCTCCTTGTCGGCCGCTTCGATGCGTCTCTGCGCGTCATGCGACTCGGCCGCGGCGGCGGCGAATTCGGCCAGCCGGCTCTCGTTTGGCGGATAAAGTCCCAGGAAATACTCCTTGTGCTGCTTCGACATGCGTTGCGCGAGTTGCAAGAACGTTTCGCCGCTTTGCGCCATCTCGGCAAGCAGGCGCGCGGACGGCGTCAACGCCGCCTCCTCGACCTTGGCGCGTTGTTGTTCCAGCGCCGCCGCGTACGGCCGCTGCGCTGCGCCGTGATCCAGCAGTTCGCAGACGCCCTGCATGTCGTCGAGCAATTCGCGGGCCCAATCGACCATGCGGGTGTCGCGACCGTCGCGCCGCAAGCACAGATCCGGTTCGCGTCCGCGCCGCGCGACCAGAATGTGATTCGCGTCCAGCGCGTCCTGTTCGCCGCGGTCTATCGGCTCGCTCTCGCGTATCAGGCAGAGCGCGAGAAACGCCTCGACGAAGCGCAGTTTATTTTGACTGACGCCCACAGGATCGAAGGCGCTGACGTCCAAGGCGCGCACCTCCACGTACTCGACGCCGCCGCGCTGCAGGGCTGTCGTCGGCCGCTCGCCGGACCGCGCCACCCGCTTCGGCCGGATGAAGCTGTAATATTCGTTGCCCACTTGCAGAATGTTGGCGCTCAACTGGCGGTATTCGCCCGCCACTTTGACGCCGATCCTCTGGTAGGCGGCGTACGGCGTATCGATGGCGTGCGACAAATCGCGCACGTAATCGCCGAGGCTGTTCACCGACACGCTGACCGTGGCCTGATTCTTGTTGCGGTAGCCGAGATCGCTCATGCGCAGCGAAGTTGCGTACGGCCCATACAGGGTATCCGCGTCCAAACTGCGCAAATCATGGGAGCGGCCGCCGAGAAAGCCCTTGGAGACCGCAGGCGAGGTGCCGAACAGGTACAAGATCAGCCAGCCGAAGCGCCTATAGTTGCGCAGCACCGCGAAGTATTGCTCCGAGACGAAGTCCTGGCGGCCGGCGGCGGATTTGTTGACTGCCTGCCAGACGTCCCACAATCGCGAGGAAAACGAATAATTGAAATGCACGCCGGAAATGGCCTGCATCATGCGCCCGTAGCGCAGCCCCAAGCCGCGACGGTAGATCGTCTTCATGCGCCCGACGTTCGACGATCCGTAGCGCGCCAACGGTATGCCGTCGTCGCCGCGAACGGCGCAGGGCATGCTGGTCGCCCACAGCATTTCTTCGCCAAGGTGGCGATAGACGAACTGGTGCAGATCGCATAGGTACTGGAGTAACTCCCAAGACTGCTGGAACGGCGGCGTCACCAGCTCTATCAACGCTTCGGAAAAGTCCGTCGTGATGTTCGCGTTGGTGAGCGCTGCGCCCAAGGCCGCGGGGTGCGCGGTCGCGGCGATTTCGCCCGACGCAGTGACGCGCAGGGACTCCTTTTCGACGCCCTTGCGGCCGCCGCACAGCACCGCCCGCTCGCCGGAGTTGACGAGGCCGGCAAGCCGGCGATCGAATTGTTTGTCGACGATGTTCCGCACTGCGCCTCAATCCCTCGAATAATGGGGTCGAACCGGTCGGCTAGGATACTAGAGCGCCGCGCACTTATCTTTCGGCGGCGTAGGCCGGCAGGCGCCCCGCCTTTCGCGCCGCGGCCGCGCAAGCGGCGCTAGGTCGCCCGTTGCCGCTGCTCTGCCAATGCGCGCAGCGCGCGCAGCATTTTCGGTAAATTGCGCCGCAATTCGAAACGCGCGATCCAGCCCGTCACCCAAAAGTCCGGCTCGAAATCCAAGGCGTAGTGCGCAATCGTCTCGTCGCCGTCCGCCCGCAGCTCCCAGGAGCCGCGCAAGGCGGCGGCGCCGCCCGCCGTCCTCGTAAAGACGATGCTCGCCGGCCGCGCGTAAGCCGCCTTGACGATGTAGCTTACTCTCGGCAGGTACCATGAGTAATGCACGACCAGCTTGATCTGCTGCCACGACCCGTCGGCCGCGGTCTTCTGCACTTCGCAAGTCCGCAGCCCCGGAACGAATTTAACGGCCTGCGAGCAGCTCGTCAGTACCGCCCAGATCGCGGCCCGGCGCGCGTGAATTCTGACCGTCGCCGTCGCCTCGACCCGCCGGCCGGAGTCGGCCGACCTGACCTGAAGCCGCATCGCGTGCCGCCCTACGGCGCCTGCGATCGGCGACGCCCAGGCAGCCGGTTGCAGGGCGATCGACAGGCAAATCAATGCGAATGCGCGGCGCACGCGACAGTCTGACCGATTACGGCGCGCTCCGTTCGGCGTTTTGGCCGCCGCATCGCCGCTCGCCGGCGAGCGGCGATGCGGACCGACCGTCGAGAACGGCGGCCGCGGGCGTCCCCACGCGAGCAGCAATAGGTCCATAATTCAGCATCGTTGACCGCGGAGGATTTGCCATGTTGGTCGGACCCAGCGCGCGACGCGTCGCCATCGTCGGCGGCGTGCGCATACCGTTTGCCCGCGGCAACGGCGCCTACGCCGAGGTAGGCAACCAAGAAATGCTGACCGCGGCGCTCGGCGGGATCGTCGAGAAATTCGGCCTGCGAGGCCAACGCCTCGACGAGGTCGCCGCCGGCGCCGTCATGAAACATTCCGGTCAATGGAATCTGGTGCGCGAATCGGTGCAAGATTCCGGCCTCGCCGCCGAGACGCCGGCAATGGATCTGCAGCGCGCCTGCGGTACGAGTCTGGAAGCGGCAATTCTGGTCGGCAACAAGATTGCCTTGGGCCAGATCGATGCCGGCATCGCCGGCGGCGTCGATACGGTCAGCGATCCGCCGGTGGTATTTCCAAGGAGCTTTCAGCGGCTCCTGTTGAGCAGCTATCGCGGCAGGACCACGATGGCGCGCTTGGCGCCCTGGTTCGGTCTGCGTCCTTCGCATCTGCGCCCCGTGCTGCCCGGAATCACGGAGCCGCGCACCGGCTTATCGATGGGCGAGAGTACCGAGTTGATGGTCAAGACCTGGGGGATCTCGCGCGAGGAGCAGGATCGGCTCGCCTTCGAGAGCCATACCAAGGCCGCCGCCGCCTACGCCGCGGGATTCTACAAAGACTTGGTGCGCGAATATCTCGGCCTGCGGCGCGACAACAATATCCGCGCCGATACCAGCATCGAGAAGCTCGGCAAATTGCCGCCGGTCTTCGATCGCAGCGGCGGCGGCAGCTTGACCGCCGGCAATTCCACGCCGATGACCGACGGCGCGTCGGCGCTCCTGCTCTGCTCGGAAAACTGGGCGCGCGCGAGAAATTTGCCGGTACTTGCGTATCTCAGCTACGGCAAGGCGGCGGCGGTCGATTACGCCGGCAAGAAAGAAGGCTTGCTGATGGCTCCGGCCTATGCGGTGCCGCGGTTGCTCGACGACGCCCGTTTGCGGCTGCAGGATTTCGATTTCTACGAAATACACGAGGCCTTCGCCGGCCAGGTGCTGTGCACGTTGAAGGCCTGGACCGATACCGAGTTTTGCCGCGACCGGCTTGGCCGCAACGAGCCGTTGGGCGCCATCGATCGCGGCAAACTCAACGTCAAGGGCGGCAGTCTCGCGATCGGCCACCCGTTCGCGGCGACCGGCACGCGTATCGTCGCGACGCTCGCGAAGATGCTCGATGAACGGCGCGGCAAACGCGGACTGATCTCCATCTGCACGGCTGGCGGCATGGGCGTGACCGCGATCCTTGAGCGCTGAGGATCGATCGCGGTATTCTTGGCAGGCTTATTCGGCGGCCTTATTCGGAGAGCTGGGAAATCATGGGCAAGACCATCGAGCTTACCGCGGCGGACGGCCATCGCTTGTCGGCCTATCTCGCGGAGCCGGCCGGCAAACCTCGCGGTGGACTCGTCGTCGTACAAGAGATCTTCGGCGTCACCCGCCACATCCGGGCCGTCGCCGACCAATATGCGGCGGCCGGCTTCCTCGCGATCGCGCCCGCGGTTTTCGATCGCGTGCAACGCGACGTCGACGTGCCGTATACCGACATGGCCAAAGGTTTCGGCTACATGCAGGCGATGAACAACGCGCTCGTCATGCTCGATCTGCGCGCGGCGATCGACCGGGTGGCGGTCGCCGGCAAAGTCGGCGTCGTCGGCTATTGCTGGGGCGGCACGATCGCCTATCTGGCGGCAGCGCGCCTGCCGCTGGCCGCGGCCGTGTCCTATTACGGCGGCAGCACCACGCAGTATCTGGCTGAAAAGCCGCGTTGCCCGATCATGTACCATTTCGGCGAAAAGGACGCGCATATTCCGCCGTCCGCGGTCGAGCAGATCAAAGCGGCGGATCCGCAGGGCGTTTTCCACCTTTACCCGGCGGATCACGGCTTCAATTGCACGGACCGCGGAAGTTTCGAGCCGGCGAGCGCGCAGCTCGCGCTGCGGCGCAGCCTCGATTTCCTCCACAAATACGTGGGCTGAAAGATTGCCGCGCGGAGCGAATTTCAGTTGAAACTGCGCGACAGGAATCTACTGCGCGAAACCTGCTACGTCGACGGCCGCTGGACCGCGGCTCGGGACGGCGCGACGCTCGCCGTGCGCAATCCGGCAAACGGCGCGGCGCTCGGCACGATAGCCAACATGGGGGCGGCCGAAACGAAGCTCGCGATCGAGGCCGCGGCCCGTGCCTTTCCGGCGTGGGCCGCACGCACCGCGAAGGATCGCGCCGCGCTCCTGCGGCGCTGGTTCGAGCTGATGCTCGCCAATCTGGAGGATTTGGCCGTGCTGATGACCGCCGAGCAGGGAAAGCCGCTGGCCGAGTCCAAAGGCGAGATCGCCTATGCGGCCTCGTTCATCGAATGGTTCGCCGAAGAGGCAAAGCGCCTCTACGGTGACGTGATCCCGAGCCATCAGGCGGATAAGCGGATCCTGGTCTTGCGTCAACCGGTCGGCGTGGTCGCGGCGATTACGCCATGGAACTTCCCTTCGGCGATGATCACCCGCAAGGCGGGCCCGGCGCTCGCGGCCGGTTGTACGTTCGTCTGCAAGCCGGCGACGCAAACCCCGTATTCGGCTCTCGCCCTCGCCGAACTCGCCGATCGCGCCGCAATCCCGCCGGGGGTATTCAATATCGTCACCGGATCGGCCGCGAAGATCGGCGCCGAGATGACCTCCAATGCGCTGGTGCGCAAGCTGACCTTCACCGGATCGACGGAAATCGGCAAGATGCTGATGGCGCAATGCGCCGGCACCATGAAGAAAATCTCGATGGAACTCGGCGGCAACGCGCCGTTCATCGTATTCGACGACGCCGATCTGGACGCGGCGGTGCAGGGCGCGATCACCAGTAAATACCGCAATACCGGGCAGACCTGCGTGTGCGCGAACCGGTTGCTGGTGCAATCGGGGGTCTACGCCGCTTTCGCGCAGAAATTGAGCGCGGCCGTTGGCGCGCTGCGGATCGGCGACGGGCTCGCCGGGATCACCGACCAGGGCCCCCTGATCGACGCCAAAGCGCTCGCCAAGGTCGAGGAGCACATCGCGGACGCGCTCGCCAAGGGCGCAACGGTGCTGCGCGGCGGCAGGCGGCATGCGCTCGGCGGCACATTCTTCGAGCCCACGATATTGACCGGCGCAACGCCGGCGATGGCCGTGGCGCGCGAAGAAACGTTCGGCCCGGTCGCGCCGCTGTTCGAGTTTCACACGGAGGCCGAGGCCATCGCGATGGCGAACGACACCGAATTCGGTCTGGCCGCGTACTTCTACACCCGCGACCTCGCGCGTAGCTGGCGAGTGGCGGAAGCGCTGGAGTACGGCATCGTCGGCCTGAATACCGGCCTGATTTCCACCGAGGTGGCGCCGTTCGGCGGAGTCAAGGAATCGGGGACGGGACGCGAGGGCTCGAAATACGGCATCCTCGACTACACCGAGATCAAATACCTGTGCGTCGGCGGGATCAACTAGATCGCTCGGGGGGCAATGACGAAGCGTCGTCGGCGGCGATGCAAGGGCGGTTTTTGGAATTTTCCGTCGCCGTGGCCGACATTCGTGCTTCCCTGGATTTCTACGCCAAGCTCGGCTTTTCGCCGACCGACGTCGGCGACGCATGGCGCCATCCTTATGCCGTGGTCACCGACGGCCGGATATGCATCGGCTTGCATCAACATGCCGCGCATTCGCCTGCGTTGACTTTCGTCAAAGCCGATTTGCTGAAACACCTGCATCTGTTCGAACGCGCCGGCGTCGATTTCGAGGTTCGGCACCTCGGCGGCGACGTCTTCAACGAAGTGGCGTGGCGGGATCCTTCCGGCAATTTGCTGCGATACGTCGAGGCGCGAACATTTTCGCCGGCGAAGCGGCCCGCGACCGAAAACTCCTTGTGCGGTTATTTCTCGCAGATCGCCCTGCCGGCACGGGACGTCGAGGCCGCATCGATCTATTGGGAGCAATTCGGCTTCGTCGGCATGGTCGAGGCGGACGCGCCGATGCCCCATGTCTGCTGCATGAGCGATACGATTGACGTCGGCCTGTACGATCTGCGGCACATGCGCCGGCCGACGCTGCGGTTCGAATGCGCCGACGTGGAGGCGGCAACCGCGCGAATCGCGGCCGCCGGCATCGCCCCTGCCATCGAGGTGCCTGCGGCCGGCGGCGCCGCAGCTTCGGCCCTGTTGGTGGCGCCGGAGGGAACCGCACTGCTGATATCGGCCGACGCGTAGGATTGCGCGGGGCGGCCGGTGCGCCGCTAGTGCGACTCCGCCACGATTTTGAGTTTCACCCGCAGTTCGTCCCGAACCCGCAATGCGCCCAGCAGGATGCTGTAGGGCGCAAGGCCGAGCGCCGTTTGCCGCAAGCCGAACGCCGCCGTTGCCGATAGCCTCGCGCCCTCTAGGTCGACCGTGAACGGCAGCGTGAGCCGCGCGGCGTGACCCGCGATATGGATGAGCACAGTCGCGGTAAGGCGCGGCGCCGCGCCGGCGATTTGCAGGCTGCGCACGTCGATCGACGGATGCCGATAGGCATCGAGCAGGGCGGCGCTCTGCATGTGCCGGCGGGTCGCGGATATCGCCGCCGCCGGCAGCGGCGCGGCGAAGCCGGGGCCCTCTTGGCGGCGCGCGGCGGCGGCGTCGACGACAAACGCCGCGGTCGGAATGTGGATAAAAAACGAGGAGGCGGAAATCGGGGTCGCGACCGCCACCCAGCCGCCGAGCGCACGATTGACGATCACATGGTCATGGCCGACATCGGCCAGCGGACCGGCGCGGTAGGCGAGCACGCGCAACTGCGAGCGCGCGGCATCGATGCGGTAAACCGCCGCAGCCGCCGGCGGCCGTGCCGACGCGCCCGCGGCGAAGGTCGGTTGCCGCGGCGCGGGCGATCGACAAGCGCTCAAAATCAAGGTGGACAGGCCGATCGCCGCGTAAATTTGCCGGGGCACCGCTTCACCGTCTTGCTAGACTTGGCGATCTGCAGTGTGCGCGCGGAGGACGTCGATGCCAACCGCTGATGCGAAACTACGCTACGGCGCGGTCGCGCAAGCGCTCCATTGGTTGATTGCCGCGTTGATCGTGGTTCAATTCGTGTTGGCGAAAATGGCGATCGGCCTGCCGCTCGGTCTGCACAAATTGATCTTGCTCGCCAGGCACAAGAGCTTCGGCATGACGATCCTGGTGCTCGCCGTACTGCGCCTGGCGTGGCGCCTGTTCAACAAGCCGCCGGCGCTGCCGGCGGCAATGTCGCGGTTCGACAGAGGCGTCGCACGCACGACGCACGCCGCACTTTACGCGCTGCTGTTTGCAATGCCGTTGACAGGCTGGATGATGTCTTCGGCGAAGAACTACTCGGTCAGCTGGTTCAATCTGTTTACCTGGCCGAATCTCATCGGCCCGAGCGATGCGGCGTTCAAACTACTGCGCAGCACCCACCATCTGTTGAGCAAACTGCTGTTGGCGGTCGTCGTCCTGCACATTTTGGCGGCTCTGAAACATCATTTCTGGAACAAGGACGGCGTGCTGCTGCGGATGTTGCCGTTTATCCACGCGAGGACCCGCCGATGAGATCATTCTACCGAGCGCGCATCATTTACCTTGGCTGCGCGGCTGCAGCGTACGCGGCGAGCGGCGCGGCCGCGGCTGCGCCCGCGCCGCCCGCCTACGCGACGATCGCAGCGCAAAGCCATTTGGCCTTCAGCGGTGTGCAGGCCGGCGCGCCGTTTACCGCGGTCTTTCGTCAATTCGACGCCGCGATCGTCTTCTCGCCGGATGCGCTGGCCGAATCCCGCTTCGACGTCGTTATCAAGATGCAGTCCGTGGATTCGCAGGATGCGGACCGCGACGGCACGATGCGCGGCGCCGACATATTCGACGTCGCCCGCTGGCCGACCGCCCATTACGTCACGCGCAGCTTCGAGAAAACCGCGGCCGGCTTCGAGGCGATGGGCTCGCTGACGCTGCGCGGCGTCACCCGCGACGTACCGATCGCGTTTCAATTCGCCGCGACCCGCGGCGGCGCGACCCTGAAGGGGGCCGCCGAGGTAAAGCGCCTGGACTTCGGCGTCGGACAAGGCGATTGGAAGAACACCGAGTGGATCGGCAACGACGTCAAGATCGATTTCTCGCTGGCGCTCGCCCCGAAGCATTGATCGGCAGCGGCAGTCCTTGCGGGCGCGGCGCAGGCCTGTGCTCAGCGCACGGGAAGCTCCCGCGATTTTTGCACGGTGCGCAACGCGAAGCTCGAGTGCACCCGCGCGACGTTCGGCAACCGCGTCAAATGCTGGCTGTGTAAGCGCTCGAAATCCGCGGTGTCGGCGAGCACGACGCGCAACAGATAGTCGTATTCGCCGGACATCAAATAGCACTCCATGACCTCCGGAACCCGCCTGACCGCTTCCTCGAAGGCGTGCAGCTGCGCCTGCTCCTGCCGCTCGAGCGTGATGTTGACGAATACATTGACGGGACAGCCGGCCTTCTGTTGATTGATCAGCGCCGTATAGCCGTCGATGAAGCCCGCTTCTTCGAGCGTACGCACACGGCGCAAACACGCCGATTCGGACAGGCTGACGCTCTCCGCGAGCCGGTTGTTGCTGATGCGCCCGTCGAGCTGCAGTAGGCGCACGATCGCGCGGTCGTAACGGTCGAGTTTCATAACTGGCGCTTTCTTGCGTATAAATGGCAAAACTTGGCATATTATGCCATTCACGGCATGCTTTGGGCAGCGATTGCAGATCTTTGGATCACCGCCGTCATTATCCTAGCTTGGCCTTCGTCCACACCCAGCAGAAGGGAGCCTCGCCATGAAGATCGGCGTGCCGAAAGAGATCAAGGTCCACGAATATCGGGTCGGATTGGTTCCGGCCGGCGTGCTGGAATTGGTGCGCGCGGGACACGAGGTCTTGGTGCAGAGCGGCGCCGGCAGCGGCATCGGCTTCGAGGATGCGCACTACCAGGAAGCGGGCGCCCGCATTGCGCCCGACGCCGCGGCGATCTTTGTCTGGGCCGAGCTGATCGTCAAGGTCAAGGAACCGCAATTGTCGGAGTGTCAGCGGCTGCGCGGCGGCCAGATACTGTTCACCTATCTGCACCTCGCGGCCGACCGCGAGCAAGCGCTGGCGCTGCTCGCATCCGGCACCACGGCGATCGCATACGAAACCGTGACCGCGCCGGACGGCTCGCTGCCGCTGCTGACGCCGATGAGCGAAGTCGCCGGCCGCATGGCGGTGCAGGTCGGCGCCAGTTGCCTGCAAAAAGCCAACGGCGGCTTCGGTGTATTGCTCGGCGGCGTCCCGGGCGTGGCGCCGGCCAAGGTCGTAGTACTGGGGGGCGGCGTATCCGGAACCCATGCGGCGGAGATGGCCGTCGGCATGCGCGCCGACGTCACGGTCGTCGACCGTTCGGTCAAGAGGCTGCGCGAGTTGTCGTCAATATTCGGAAATCAGCTGAAGACGATCTATTCGACTGCACACGCCATCGAGGATCTGGTGCGCGGCGCGGACCTCGTCATCGGTGCGGTGCTGATCGCGGGCGCCGCAGCGCCGAAGCTGGTCACGCGCGCGATGGTCAAGACGATGAAGGCGGGCGCGGTTATGGTCGACATCGCGATCGACCAAGGCGGCTGTTTCGAGACCAGCCGACCGACGACACACGCGCAGCCGACCTATGTGGAGGATGGCGTCGTGCATTATTGCGTCACCAACATGCCAGGCGCAGTGCCGCGCACCTCGACGGTCGCATTGACGAACGCGACCTTACCGTACGTCCGGGCGATCGCCGATCACGGCTGGCGCCGGGCGCTTGCGAGCGATCACGGTCTTCGGCAGGGCTTGAACGTGCACGCCGGCGGCATCGCGCATCAGGCGGTGGCGCAGGCGCTCGGGCTCGAGTACCGGCCGCTCGCCGCCGATTGAGCCGCGGTCCGGACCGCAGTCCGGCGGGCGGCGCACCGGCCGGCGGCTTTACGCCGGCGGCTTTTCCCGCGGCTCCGCCGCGCTCTCGCGATGGTAAGGCAGCCACGCGTAGATTTCCGGTGAGGTTTGCGGGTAGGTGAGAAATTCCTCGCGGGACTCGACCACATCGTCGACTTTGCGGCGCAACAATCGCCACAGCGCAAACAGTGTGAACAGCAGGGTCAACACCAGTACGTAGACAAAAAACGCGCTGGGTCTCGTCAATTGAATGGCGTACGTGCCGACGGTCGGACCGATCGCCGCGCCGAGCGCCCAGACGAACAACAGCGTCGACGACAGCGCCACATAATCGGTCATCGGCGCGCGGTCGTTGGCGTGCGCGACGCCGACCGCGTACAGGCTTTCCGCCAATCCGCCGAACGCCGCGAACAGGCCGGCGAGCAACAGGAACGGGGTGCGGTGACTTGCGCTCACCAGCACCGCCGCAACGCAGAGTACGCAGGCGCCGAGGCCGATCAACGCGTAAAGCCGGTCGATCTTGTCGGATAAGTAGCCGATCGGCCACTGCAGGAACAGGCTGCCGAGCGATACGCAGGCCATCAGCAGCACGATATGGCGCTGATCGAAGCCGATACGCTGGCCGAACAAAGGGCCCACGGTCATGAACGCCATCAAGATCAAGCCGTTCAACAGGCAGGCGAGCACGCTCACCGGCGAGGTGCGCAACGCCTTCAGGATCTCGAGGCTCACGCGCTGCGGCAACACCGGCGCGCGCACGTCGATCGCGACCATCGGCACCAGGGCGAGAGTCGTCGCGATGCCGGCGATGAACAGCAGTTCCGGACCGCGGACGTTCAGGTTCTGGCCGAGCAACTGGCCGGTGCCGAAGAACAAGCCGTAGACAAGCACGTAGACCGTCAGCACTCGGCCGCGCTGTTCATTGGGCGCGAGCGCGTTCAGCCAACTCTCGACGACGACCGCAAGGCCCGCGGCGTTCGAACCGATCAAGAAGCGCAGCAAGGCGATCAACGGCACGCCGGCGGCGAAGTGCAGCCCAAGGATCGCGACCGCCTTCAGGCTCGCAAAGGTTGCATACGCCCGTTCCAGGCCGACCGGCGCAATGATTCGATGCGAATACAGACAGCCGACCAGGAACCCCAGGCCCTCGGCAGTCGCCAACAAGCCGATGACGCCCGCCGATAAGCCCATCGCCGAAAAACGCAGCGGCAGCAAGGAGCCGAGGATGCCGGCGCCGATCATGGTCAACGCCGTGCTCACGAGCGGCGGTGCGACGCGCCAGGGAATGGCGGTTGCCGAGGCGGGCGGCGTGGCAATCGACGTCGGTTTCATGGCAGTCTTTATCGCACATTCGATGCGCGGGTGACGACAATGGCGACGATAATGGCGGCCGACGCGGCGGACGGGATTCCCGACGCAAGAAACTACCGCGGCTTTGCCGATCTCGCCGCGGCGCAGGTGCGCGGCCGGGACTATGAAATCTCAATCAGACGCCGGCGCGCATCGCGCGTCGCCGTGGTCGCGCCGCACGCCGGCGGAATCGAGGACGGTACCTCGGAGCTCGCCCGCGCGATCGCCGCGGACGACTTCAACTTGTACCTATTCGAGGGAACCAGGTCCGCGCACAACTACCTCGCCCTGCACTTGACGAGCCACCTGTTCGACGAGCCGCAATGCCTGCGGCTGATCGCCGCTTGCACGGCCGTCGTCAGCGTCCACGGCTGCGCCGGAGCCGACAGCAGTCTGTACCTCGGCGGCCGCGACACCGCCTTGCGCGATCGCCTCGCAGACGGCCTGCGGGCCGCGGGTCTTCGCGCCGCGGTCGACGGACACCGTTTTCCGGCGATTCATCCGCGCAACATCTGCAATCGCGGCGCGACCGGCAGGGGCGTGCAGCTCGAGGCCACGCATTCCTTGCGCCAGCCGGCGGCAGGACGCGGGGTGGCTGCCGCGATTCGCGCGGTTTTCGCGGCCGCGGCCGGCGGCCGCGGCGCCGCGGCGCCGGCTTGCTACTATACGATCGATCAATTACTCTCGCAGCGGATCGGCTGAACGGCGCACGGCGACCGCACGGTCAGCGAGGTTCACGGTGGCGCGCAATCCGCGTTTTGACGTTCTCTTCGAATCGGTGCGCATCGGGCCCGTCACCGCGCCGAACCGGTTTTACCAAGTACCCCACGCGAGCGGCATGACCAACGCGTTGCCGCACGTGCGCGCGCGCTTCAGGGAAATCAAAGCCGAAGGGGGTTGGGGCGTGGTCTGCACCGGTGCCGTGTCCATACATCCCAGCGCCGACGATTCGCCGCTGCCCTTCGCGACGCTCTGGGACGACAGGGATATCCCTGCGCATGCATTGATGACCGACGCCGTACACAGGCACGGCGCCCTGGCCGGCATAGAACTCTGGCACGGCGGCGCCTGTACGCTGAACCGCACCAGCCGTATCGCGCCCTTGTCGCCATCGGCAATGCCCTGGTTGTCGACCCATCTGGGATTCATGGGAAACCTGCGCCCGCGCGCGATGGATACGGCCGACATCGGCGCGCTGTTGAAATGGCAGGCCGACGGCGCGCGGCGCGCCCTGCGCGCCGGCTTCGATATCGTTTATGTCTATGCCGGCATGGGATATCTGCCCTACGAATTCCTGCTGCCGGAATACAATCGGCGCGCCGACGCCTACGGCGGCGCGATCGAGAACCGCGTGCGGCTGGTGCGCGAGCTGCTGCAGACGACGCGCGACGCGGTCGGCGACCGCTGCGCGGTCGCGCTGCGCATCAGTTTGGAAGAGCTGCGGGGCAAGCCCGGGCGCAACGCCGCGTCGGAAGCGCATGAGGTCGTGACGCTGCTCGCCGATCATGTCGATCTGTGGGACGTAAAGATGGACTCGAGTCCGACCGACTGCGCGCCTTCGCGCTTCGCCGCCGAGGGCAGCCATGAGCCGATCGTCGAATTCGTCAAACGCCTCACCGACAGGCCGGTCGTCGGCGTCGGCCGCTTCACGTCGCCGGACGTCATGGTCTCGCAAATCCGCCGCGGCGTGCTCGATTTGATCGGCGGCGCACGGCCGTCGATCGCCGATCCGTTCCTGCCGAACAAGATCAACGAAGGGCGCGAACATGAGATCCGCGAATGCATCGGCTGCAACATCTGCATCTCCAGCTGGCACGACGGCGTGCCGGTGCGTTGTACCCAAAATCCGACCGCCGGCGAGGAATGGCGGCGCGGCTGGCACCCCGAACGCTTCGCGCCCGCGGCGAGCGCCGCATCGGTGCTGATCGTCGGCGGCGGCCCGGCGGGGCTGGAATGCGGCGTGACGCTGGTCAAACGGGGTTACCGCGTGACGATCGCCGACGCCGCCGACGACTGGGGCGGCCGCATGCGTTTCGAAACCCGGCTGCCTGGCCTCGCAAGCTGGGGGCGCGTGGTCGATTGGCGGCTCGGGCAGCTGCGCGGCAACGCCAACGCGAACCTGTATCTCGGCAGCGAACTCGGCGTCGACGATATCCTGGAATCCGAACATCAGCACGTCGTCGTCGCCACCGGCGCGCGCTGGACGAAGATGCTCTACTCGACGATTGAATTTCCGGGCGGCGAACTCGACGCTGCGCGGGTGTACACGCCGGACGACCTCGCCGCGGGCGCCGTGCCCGAGGGGCCCGTCGTGGTGTTCGATTTCGACAATTATTACCTCGCAGGCGCGATCGCCGAGCAATTGGCGCGCGGCGCCGCATCGGTCAGCTACGTCACTCCGGCCGGCAACGCCTCGGCATGGTCGTTCATGACCAACGAGTTGCCCTTGATCCACCGCGCGCTCGTCAAGGCGGGTGTATCGATCCATACATTGCATCGGCTCGCGGGATTCGACGGCGCCGAAGCCGTCTTGGCCGACGTGTTCAGCGGCACGGAAAAGCGACTGGCGTGCCGATCTCTGGTGATCGTCGGCGTGCGCGCGCCGCGCGATGAGCTGTATCATTCCCTGCGCGCGCGCGGCGCGGATCTTCAAGTTGCCGGCATCCGCTCGGTCGCCCGCGTAGGCGATGCGCTCGCGCCCGGAGCGATCGTGCATGCGGTGCACAGCGGCCACCGTTGCGCGCGCGAATTCGAGTCGCCTGCGTCGACCGCGCCTTACTTGCGGGATTTCCCGCTATGAACAAACCCCTGCTGGAACCGACCTTGCCGAGCCGCTGGTACAGCGACGAGGCGGTTTTCAATATAGAACGGCAGCGGATCTTTTGCCGCGAATGGATTGCCGTCTGCCGCGACGACGAGCTTGCCAACCGCGGCGATCATCTGGTCCTCGAAGTGGCCGGCGAGAGCGTGCTGTTGCTGCGCAATCGCGAAGGCGAACTGCGCGCCTTCTACAACGTCTGCAGGCACCGCGGCGCGCGGCTCTGCCGGCCGGCCGACGCGGGCGCCGAGCGCTGGCGAGTGACGCTGCCCGGCGGCGTCGTGTCCGGGCGAATGATCGTCTGCCCTTATCACCAGTGGTCCTATGATTTGAACGGCGCATTGATAGCCGCGCCGCATCTGCATGCCGCGGCCGGCTTCAGGCGGCAGGACTACCATTTGTACCCCGTCGGCGCCGCATCCTGGGCCGGCTTCGTGTTCTTGAATTTGACGCCGGCGCAGGCCGAACCGCTGGCCGCGGGGCTCGCCGCAGTCGCCGCGCGCATTGCGCGCTACCCTCTCGCGGACCTGCGCATCGGCGCGACCCGCCATTACGGGGTTGCCGCCAATTGGAAGATCCTTTGCGAGAACTACAACGAGTGCTATCACTGCGGCGGCGTCCACCCGGAATTATGCGAAGTGGTGCCGTCGTTTCGCGAGGCCGGCGGCGCCAACCTGGATTGGAGCCGCGGCGTGGCGCACCGCGACGGCGCGTATACCTTCACCCGCAGCGGCACCAGCCGCCGGCGCGCATTTCCCGGCCTGGACGACGACGAGCGGGTCCGCCACAAGGGCGAACTCGTGTATCCGAATTTGTTCGTCAGTCTTGCCTGCGATCACGCCGCAATTTTCATGCTGCAGGCGCGCAGCGCCGCCTGGACGGACATCACCTGCCACTTCCTGTTCGAAACCCACGAAATCGGCAAGAGCGATTTCGATCCGTCGGATGCCGTCGACTTTTGGGATTTAGTCAATCGCCAGGATTGGGCCATATGCGAGGCCGTGCAGCAAGGCATTCGCGCCCGGGTGCACGCTTTCGGCCATTATGCGCCGATGGAGGATTCCAATCTGGACATCCGGCGCTACGTCAACCAGCGCATCGGCCGCGCCATGCCGAGCGACGAGCCGTAGGCCGGGGTCGTGGCGCTTAGCCGACAGATGCGGGGATTTCGCCGCAAAACCGCCGCGGCGCGCCGCGAGGCGCTGATCGACGCGACGCTGCAGAACCTGCAACGATACGGCCATGCCGGCACCTCGATCCGCCGGATCAGCGCCGCGGCCGGCGTTTCGATCGGACTCATCAACCACCACTTCAAGGCGAAGTCGGAACTGATCGCGGCCGCCTACGAGAGCCTCGCCCTATCGCTGCAAAAATCGCTGCGCGACCGCGCGCAAGACGACTCGGCCAACGCGCGCGATCGTATCAGCGGCTTTTTCCGCGCTTCTTTCGGGCCCGAATTCCTCGATCCAGCGGTCTTCAATACATGGCTCGTGTTCTGGAGCATGGTGCTGCATTCGCCGCAAATGCGCGCCGTTCACGACCGAACCTATCGCCGCTACCGCTCGCTGTTGGAGTCGTTGCTCGAATCGCTCGTCGCGGCCGGCGATGCGCCGCGTTTCACACCGCGCCGGGCCGCGATCGCACTGTCGGCTCTGCTCGATGGCCTATGGGTGGAAATCAGCCTGAATCCGGCGACCTTCAAACCTGCCGAGGCGGTGGCGATTTGCGAGGACTGGGTCGACGCGCTCTGCAGCGCCTCCCTGCCCCGTATGCAGCGCGCGCCCGCGCGGCGGCGCCGATCGGCGCGCAGCGGCCGTGGCTGAGGCGAATGTACGCGACGCCGTCGTCATCGGCGGCGGCCACAATGGGCTCGTCTGCGCCGCCTACCTCGCGGCCGCCGGACTGCGGGTGACGGTGCTCGAACGCCGCGGCGTCGTCGGCGGCGCGGCGGTGACCGAGGAATTTCATCCCGGCTTCCGCAATTCCGTCGCGGCCTACACGGTGTCCCTGCTGAATCCAAAAATCATCCGCGATCTGGATTTGACGCGGCACGGCCTGCGCATCGTCGAGCGCAGGCTTGCGAATTTCCTGCCGCTCGACGACAGCCACTACCTGAAAATCGGCGCCGGCAAAACCGCGGAGGAGGTCGGCAAATTCTCGCTGCGCGACGCGGCACGGCTCGCCGCCTACGGAGAACGGCTGGACGGCATCGCCGACCTGCTGCGTGATCTCGTGCTCGAGACACCGCCGAACGTCACCGACGGCGGCTGGCTCGACGCACTGCCGCAGCTGTTGCGCGGCGCACGCCTGGGGCGCCGCGTGTCCAGGCTCGACATGCGGATGCGGCGCGAGCTGCTCGATTTATTCACCAAGTCGGCGGGAGATTATCTGGACGCATGGTTCGAAAGCGCGCCGATCAAGGCCGCTTTCGGTTTCGACGGCATCGTCGGCAATTACGCCAGCCCCTATGCGGCCGGCTCGGCGTACGTCTTGCTGCATCACGTGTTCGGCGAGGTCAACGGCAAAAGGGGCGCCTGGGGGCACGCGATCGGCGGCATGGGCGCGATCACCCAGGCCATGGCGAAGGCGGCTGCCCTGCGCGGCGTGCAGATTCGGCTCGCGAGCGCGGTGCGCGAGGTCATCGTCGAACGCGGCCGCGCGGTCGGCGTCGTCACCGAGAGCGGCGAGAGGATTCGCGCCCGCTGCGTCGTCTCGAATCTCAACCCAAAGCTGCTGTTCGAGTCGCTGATCGACCGTGCGGCGCTCGACGCCGATTTTCTCGAGCGCATCGGCCGCTGGAAATGCGGCTCCGGCACGTTCCGCATGAACGTGGCGCTCGCGGAATTGCCGGATTTCACGGCTCTTCCGGGGCGCAGCTGCGCCGAGCACCATACCGCCGGCATCATCATGGCGCCCAGCCTCGCGTACATGGATCAGGCCTACCTCGATGCCAAAGCCGGCGGCTGGTCAAAAAAGCCGATCGTCGAGATGCTGATCCCGTCGACGCTGGACGACAGTCTCGCGCCGCCGGGCCGGCACGTCGCAAGCCTGTTCTGCCAGCACGTCGCGCCGGTGCTGCCGGACAACGCCTCCTGGGATCAGCATCGCGAGGAGGTGGCGGATCTGATGATAGACCTGGTCGACTCGCACGCGCCGAACTTCAAGGCCGCCGTGCTCGGCAGGCAAATCATGAGCCCGCTCGATCTGGAGCGGACTTTCGGCCTGGTCGGCGGCGACATCTTTCACGGCGCCTTGAGCCTCGACCAATTATTCTCGGCACGGCCGATGTTGGGGCACGGCGATTATCGCGGCCCGTTGCCGGGCTTGTATATGTGCGGCTCCGGCACGCATCCCGGCGGCGGCGTCACCGGCGCGCCCGGGCACAATGCGGCGCGCGAGATCCTCAAGGATTTCCGCCGCGGCCGCCTGCAGAGCGCCTGAAGGCAAGCGTCGCGCGTCAGCCGAGCGGCGAGACGCCGAACAGGCGCAAGTGCGCCCAGTCGATGAAAAAAGCATACAGAGCAAGCCCGACCGCGATCGCTATGGCGTCGTTCCAACGGCCGGGCGGGGCGGTCCTCGGGATCCGCGGCGGCCGGCGCTTCAGCGAAATCCGCTCGACCACGGCCCAGAGCAGAAATCCGCCGAACAGCAGGACGTCGGCCGCGCGGCCGTTGATCAGCAAATGCGCGCAGGCCCAGAATTTCACTGCGGCGAGCAGCGGATGCTTGACTGCGGCGCTGATGCGACCCGGCAGGTACGCGGCCAACAACAATGGAAATACCGGCAGCATCAACAAAAAAGTGATGTGCCGCATCCACGCCGGCGGCGTGTACAGGACGACCGGCGCGGCGCGCGTCAATGCGAAACCGTGGACGATCAGGACGAAGCCGAGCAACGAAACCAGCCCGTATGCGCCCTTCCATCCGCGCTCGCCGAAACGCCGCAGCGACCGCTCGCGGAAATTCGGCGCGACGATGGCGAGCGAGTGCACGCCGAGGAAAAGACACAGGCCAACGATGAGCACAGTCATGGCATTCCCTCCTTGCTGGTGACGGCGTTGGCGGCCGCGGCCGCCGCCGCGCGCTGCGCGATGCGCCCGGTCTGCCGCCGCAAAATGGCGCCCAGTCGGTGCACGTCGAAAAAATCCGTCAGCGCCGCGAGGTCCGGACGGCGCGGCTTGAGATCATCGAGCGTCGCCGCGAGCGGCATGTCGCAGACGATGCCGGTCAGGCGCCGCGCCAGATATGCGGTGTCCTTGTGGGCGGAGAGCTTCGCCGCCACGCTCGCGGCGCCGCGCAGCTTCAGGCCGGGGACCCGCTCGATGTTCGCATACAGCTCGTCGAGCGAGCTGAAGATCGCGAGCAGCCCGGCGGCGGTCTTCCTGCCCACGCCGGGTACGCCGGGGATGTTGTCGACCGCATCGCCCGTCAGCGCGAGAAAATCCGCCATGCGTTCCGGCACGACGCCGAACCGAGGACCGATGTCCGGATAGTGATAGCGCGCATTGCCGTAATCCCAAAAGACGTCGCCGTCGCGGATCAGCTGCGACAGATCCTTGTCGCGGGTCATCAGCACATTGCAAAGACCCGCGGCGCGCGCCCGCGCCGCCAGGGTACCGATGATGTCGTCGGCTTCGTAGGCGCAGCTTGCGAATTCGGCGAGGCCCAGGTGGCGGCAGAACTCGCGGCACAAACCGAACTGGCGTTGCAGATCGGCCGGCGGCGCCTCGCGGTTGGCCTTGTAGGCCGGAAAGATGCCATTGCGAAACGAGGTCTCGCTGTCAAGACTGTGGTCGAATGCGACTTCGATCCGCTGCGGACAGACGTTTTCCAGCATATCCGCCAGGAATCGCGCAAAACCGTACAACGCATGCGTCGCATTGCCGTCGGCGTCGGTCATATCCGGCGGCATCGAGTAATAGGCGCGAAAAATGAAATAGCTGGCGTCGACGTGATAGACGACGCCGGCACGCGCCTCTGCGTTCACAGCGGCCAGCGTTGTATGCGTTCGTGCAAGGGGCTCGAGCGCGGGAAGTGGGCGAGCAAATACTCCATTTGATCCGCCAACACGCGGCGGCCTTTCAAATAGATGTATTCGGCGTAGGTGGGCGTGAACGGCACCGCGAGTAGCTGCATGCCGGCCTGTTCGGGCGTGCGCGACGCCTTGGCGTTATTGCAGCGCCGGCATGCGCTGACCACGTTGCTCCAAATATCCCGGCCGCCGCGGCAGAACGGCGTCACGTGATCGCGCGACAGCAAACTGTAGCTGAACCTCGCGCCGCAATACAGGCAAAGATAGGCGTCGCGGCGGAACAGGGTTTGGTTGTTGAGCGGCGGCACGTAGCTGGCGCCGCGCAAATTCCCCGGATTGCCGCTGTGTCCGAGCGTCGCGATGATCGAATTGACGTCGACGACCGTGCGCCGGCCGGTGCTCGCCGCAGTACCGCCGAACAGCCGATACAGCTGGGTTCCGCAGCTGTAGGCGACCTGACCCATGTGATAGAGGCGGGCGGCTTCCCGATAGTCGATCCATTCGAGCGGCATGCCGGAGACGTCGGCGCGCAGGACCTGCTGCGACAGCGGATAGGCGCGCAAGGCGGCGAGAGCGCTGTAGTGCGGCGCCTGCAACCCGCCATCCCGGTCAATCGCGGTCTTCATACCCCGGTAAAGATAGTCGAGTCGTATGGCATAATTCAATGTTTCGGGAGATAAGCTGATGACCGTTACCGTCGGTGTACTCGCCGAGACCACCCCCGGCGAAGCGCGCGTTGCCGTGGTGCCGGAAATCGCCTCGAAACTGCGGGCGCTGGGCGCCCAGGTGCTGATGCAGAGCGGCGCGGGGCTTGCCGCGCAGTTTCCCGACGAGGCGTACGGCGACGTCGAGTTCGCCGACGCCGCGGCGATTCTCGCCCGCGCGGACGTCCTGCTCACGGTGCAGCCGCCGACCGTCGCCGCGGTTCATGCGCTGAAATCGGGCGCCGTCGTCATCGGCTTCATGCAAGCCTACGCGCGGGCAGAGATGGTGCGCGCGCTCAAGGAGCGGCGCCTGACCAGTTTTGCGATGGAATTGGTGCCGCGGATCTCGCGGGCCCAATCGATGGACGCCTTGTCGTCCCAGGCCGCGGTCGCCGGCTACAAGGCCGTGCTCATCGCCGCCGGCAATTTGGCGAAATTCTTCCCGATGCTGACCACCGCGGCCGGAACGATCCGACCGGCTACGGTCCTCGTCATCGGCGCGGGCGTCGCCGGCTTGCAGGCCATCGCGACGGCGAGGCGCCTGGGCGCCGTCGTCGAGGCGTATGACGTGCGCGGCGCGACCAAAGACCAGGTCAAATCGCTCGGCGCAAAATTCGTCGAAACCGGCGTTTCCGCCGAGGGCGCGGGCGGCTATGCGCGCGAACTGACCGAAGAGGAGAAGGCGAAGCAGCAGGCGGTGCTCGACGCGCGCATCGCCGCGAGCGACGCGGTGATCAGCACGGCGTCGGTACCTGGCCGCGCGGCGCCGCGGATCATCGGCGAAGCGGTCGTCGCGCGCATGAAACCGGGCTCCGTGATCGTCGACATCGCGGCGGAACAAGGCGGCAATTGCGTCCTGACCCGCGCCGGCGAGATCGTCGTGCACCACGGCGTCAAGATCCTCGGCCCGGTCAATCTGCCGGCGACGCTGCCGTTTCACGCGAGCGAAATGTACGCGCGCAATTTGTTCAATTTATTGAAGCCGGCGCTGCCGAATGGCGAGCTGCTGATCGACTGGCACGACGAGGTGTTCGCCGGCGCCGTTCTCACCCACGACGGCGAGATCAAACACGAAGCCACGCGCAACATCGTGGAGAGGGGCCAAACATGATCGACGGAATCATAGCGCTTTATATTTTCATGCTGGCGGCGTTCACGGGATATGAAGTCATTTCCCGGGTGCCGGTCATCCTGCATACGCCATTGATGTCGGGCTCGAATTTCGTCCATGGCATCGTTCTGGTGGGCGCTATGGTGGCGCTCGCGACGGCCGATTCGACGCTGGCGCGCGTGATCGGCGTCATCGGCGTATTCCTGGGGGCCGGCAACGCGGTCGGCGGCTACGTGGTCACCGAACGGATGCTGCGGATGTTCGTTTCGGCCGGCACGCGCAAGGGCCGCGGCTGATGCGCGCCCTCCTCCTGTCGGCGCAGACGCTGACGCAGCTATGCTACCTTGCCGCGGCCGCGCTGTTCATCGTCGGCCTGAAGCGCATGAGTTCGCCGCTGACCGCGGTCAGCGGCGTGCGCTGGGCGGGCATCGGCATGTTGCTCGCGACCATCGTCACGCTGGCCTTCATGGGCGCGTCGCCGTTCAATTTGGCGCTGGTGCTCGCCGCCCTGCTGGTCGGCGGCGCGCTGGCTTGGGTCAGCGGCAAACGCGTCGCCATGACCAACATGCCGCAAATGATCGCCCTGTACAACGGCATGGGCGGCGGCGCCGCGGCGGCGATCGCGGCGGTGGAACTTTACCGCGGCGATACGCACAGCCTGACGCACATTGGCATCGCCTTGATCGGCGGCTTCATCGGCTCGGTGTCCTTCAGCGGCAGTTTGATTGCGTTCGGCAAATTGCAGGGCTTGATCACCAAGTCCGTACGGTTCGCCGGCCAGAAGTTCGTCAACCTGCTGATATTGCTGGCGGCGCTCTGTTTTGGCGTGGCGATCGTCGCCGGAGTTTATTCCGGCACTGCGCCGATCACCGCGTTCTTCGTCTGCGCGCTGCTCCTCGGGATCGCGATGACGCTGCCGATCGGCGGCGCGGACATGCCGGTCGTGATCTCGCTGTACAACGCGCTGACGGGACTCGCGGTCGGCTTCGAAGGATTCGTGCTCGACAATGCGGCGATGATCATCGCCGGTACGGTCGTCGGCGCAGCCGGCACCTTGCTGACGCAATTGATGGCGAGAGCGATGAACCGCTCCCTCGGCAACGTGCTATTCGCCAATTTCGGCGAGAGCGGCGCCGCCGCCTCCGCCGTTGTCGGCACGCAAAAGGCGATCGAGAGCTCCGATGCGGGCGTCATGCTGGCGTTTTCGCAGAAAATCATCGTCGTGCCGGGCTACGGCATGGCGGTCGCCCAGGCCCAGCATAAAGTATGGGAGTTATGCCAATTGTTGATCGAGCGCGGCGTCCAGGTGCGCTTTGCGATACACCCGGTCGCCGGGCGCATGCCGGGCCACATGAACGTGCTGCTTGCGGAAGCCGGCGTGCCCTACGACTTGATTGCCGATCTCGACGAAATCAATGCCGAATTCGATACCGCGGATGTCGCCTTGGTGATCGGCGCCAACGACGTCGTCAATCCGGATGCGCGCAGCAATCGCCAGAGCCCGATTTTCGGCATGCCGATCCTGAGCGCCGACAAGGCCAAGAACGTCATCGTCATCAAGCGCGGGCAGGGCCACGGCTTTTCGGGCATCGACAACGCCCTGTTCGTGCTCGATCAGACGCGGATGCTGTACGGCGACGCCCAATCGGCCGTGAGCCAGCTCATTCAGTCGGTCAAGGCCGCCGGCTGAGGCGCCACCGCAACGCGCCGGCCGCGCTCAGCGCCAATGAGGGCGGCGGCCGAGGGCATGGCGGCGCTGCTGCGGACTCATCATGTGCCATTGCCGGCGCAATGCGCGCCGCTGCTCGAGCGGCATTTGACGAAAGCGCCGGTATGCCGCGCGTATCCGCTGCTGCTGATCCGGCGGCAGACTCCGGAAGCGCCGCCAGCGCCGCCGCAAGATTTGGCGCTGTTGCGGCGTCATGGCGCGCCAGCGCTTGAAGCGCTTTTGCGCGAACGAGCGCTGCTGCGGCGTCATCGCCAGCCAGCGGCCGGCGCCGCGCGCCAGCGCCTGTTGGCGGGCCGCGGCAAGGCCTGCCCATCGGTTTCGGAACGGCTGCAGCAGGCGCTGCTGCGGCGGCGTCAAGGACTGCCAGGATCTGCCTGCCGGCGCGCCCGGCGCAGCGCCGCTCGCCGCGGCAAGGGCGGAAGGCGGCGGCGCCGCAGTTTGCGCGACGCTGGTGGCGGCGATCGCCGACGCCAACAGCAAGCCGCTCAAGAGCGCCCTGATCATGGGTTCGAGCCTGCCGGCGGCGCAGTTCTCGTCGGCGGCGATTGCCGGTTCATGAAATCCCACCACGCGGCATTGGGGACGTCGTCCGCGCCCAAAAATTCGATCAGGCCTTCGTCGGGCGGGGTCGATGGCGGCGCCTTCGTTGCGGGCGCGTGCGACGGAGCCGGCACCGTCGTCGGTGCCAGCGGTGCCGGCGGCACGGGCGGCGCGGGCGGCGCGGGCGGCGCGCCCGCTAGCGCGGACACCGAGACCGCGGCCGTCATCAGCAACCAGTGCGGCTTGAAGAGCAACTGCGGCTCATCCGGCGTGCCCGGCGCCCGGCTGCTCGGCTTTGGCAGCAACCCACGCGTAGAAATCGACATCGTTTTGCATCATCTCCATCGCATCGCCCGAGCCTTGGTCGGAGGATGCGACCAATCCCAGGTCTTCGAAACTCGGCCGACCGTCGTTCGCGTCGATGGCCTGCGGTCCCGCCGACCAGGTAAACCATAGCGCCACGGCGAGTACGGCGGCCGCGGTAGCGCCGGCCGCCGCGCGCCACAACGGCATGCCGAAAAGTCGCGCCGAGCGTCGCGGCACGGCCTCGAGGGCCGCATGACGGGCCCGGGTAAGGCGCGACCGAACCTGCATGTCGACGGCGGCGATACTCTCATCGAACAGCCGGCGGCTGCGCTCCTCCAGCGGCGTTTGGGAATTCTCGTTCATCACCAGACCTCACCCAATTGCTCGCGCAGTTGGTGCACGGCGCGCGAGTAGTGCGTTTTCACGCTGCCCTGCGAGCAGCCCATCGCGAGCGCGGTTTCAGCCACGTCCAGACCCTCGAGATTTCGCAGCGTAAAGGCTTGCCGTTGGCGCGCCGGCAGAGCCCGCAAGGACGCATCCAGCCGTTCGATCGCCTGCGATTGCATCAGCCGGACCGGCGCGTCGGCGGCAGGATCCGCAGCGTTCTCCAGCGGATCCTCGAATTCGTGTTGCGGATCGTCCTTCGGCCCCGGCAGCCACACCATGAAGCGCTTGCGTATGCTGCGGCGCCGCTGCAGGTCGCGAATGCCATTTTCCAGAATCCTATAGAACAACGGTCGCCATTCGGCGCAGGGCTTCGCTGCGTACTTGCGCACCAGCTTCAGCATCGACTCCTGCACGACGTCCAGCGCATCGTCGACGTCGCGCAGCGCCACCTGTGCGATGCGAAAGGCGCGGCGCTCGACGGCGGCCAGAAATTTGTCAAGCTCTCGCGTCTGCTCCAGAGCCGCATCCTCGGGTTCCGTGGCCGACCCGTCCCAAGCCATCGAAGCACAGCCGAGCGTATCAAAATGCGGCATACCGCGTCCTCAACTCGTCGACGAACCCCACCCGATCCAGGTATAAACGGCCGCCTGCCCTTGCGGTTGACCGGCAAGGGTCGCGTCAGATCAGCGACTTACGCACATCGGCGCCGCCGGCCGCTGCAATATTTTTGTAACGCACCTCAAGATAGATTCCAGAGGGTATCCTAACAAATTGATTATTAATGAATTTGACCGATTTCGCACACTTTTTGGCCAATTTGAATATCAGCCGAAATAGAACGGGCACTTGGGCATGTTGATACCGGCTTCTCAACAGATTTATCCACAGTTATTGTGGACAAAGGGACTGCATTGATCCTACAGGTCGCGCTCGACGCGCCGTTGCGCCGGTTATTCGACTATTTGCCGCCGCGGGACGGCGGCGGCGCTGCGGGCCTCGCGGCGGCGCCGCAGCCGGGCGTACGCGTGTGGGTGCCGTTCGGCCGCAGACGCCTGCTCGGCATCGTCGTCGCCGTCGCGAGCGGCTCGCCGCTTGCGCGCGGCAAGCTGAAAACGGCTTTCGAGATCCTCGATCGGCAGCCGGTATTCGACGCCGTGACATTCGATCTACTGCGCTGGGCGGCCGATTACTACCATCACCCGATCGGCGAGGTATTTGCCGCCGCGCTGCCGGCGAGCTTGCGCGCCGGGCAGACGGCGGCGACCGGCAGACTCTACTGGGATTTGACGCCGGCCGGCCGGCGCGAATTGCAGGCTCCACGCAATCGGCGCGCGCCCAGGCAACGCGCACTGCTCGCCGGCTTGGGCGCAAGCGGCGCGCAATCCGCGCAACAGCTTGCCGCGCATTTCCAGCCGGTGCAGATTCGCGCCGCCGCGGCCCGGGGTTGGATTTGCCGGGTGCCGGACGACGCCGCGGCGCAAGCGGCGGTCGCGGCCGCGCCGCTGCCGCTGCCGGCAAGTGTCGATTTGACGTCCGCGCAGCGGCAGGCGGTCGCCGCGATCCAGGCGTCGCGATCGCGTTTCGCCGCGCATTTGCTCTACGGCGTGACCGGCAGCGGCAAAACGGAGGTCTATTTACGCGTCATCGCCGCCTGCATTGCCGACGGCGGCCAAGCGCTGATCCTGGTTCCGGAGATCGCGCTGACGCCGCAGCTGGTCGAACGTTTCCGGCGCCGCTTCGATGCGCAGCCGGCGATCCTGCATTCGGCGCTCGCCGTCGCAGAGCGGCGCGACGCGTGGCGCCGCGCCCACGGCGGCGAGGCCCGGATAGTCATCGGCACGCGCTCGGCCGTGTTCGCGTCCTTGCCGAAGCTCGCGGTGATCGTCGTCGACGAGGAACACGACGCCTCGTATAAACAGCATGAAGGGTTCCGCTATTCGGCGCGGGATCTCGCCGTGCTGCGCGCGCAGCGCGCCGCCGTGCCGATCGTGCTCGGCTCGGCGACGCCCTCGCTGGAGAGCCTGGAAAACGCCGCGCAAGGCCGCTACGCGAAGCTCCTCCTGCCGCAACGGCCGGGCGCCGCGAGGCCAGCGCGGATGACGCTCGTGGATCTGCGCAAGCACGCCGTGGAGCAGGGCTTGTCGCAACCGGTGATTCACGCGATATCCAGGCACCTCGCCGCCGGCGGACAGGTCATCGTATTCTTGAACCGCCGCGGCTACGCGCCGACGCTCTATTGCAATGCCTGCGGTTGGGTCGCGCCGTGCGCGCACTGCGATGCACGCATGAGTTTGCATCGGCGCGCAGGACGGCTGCGCTGCCATCATTGCGGCGCGCAGCGCGCCGTGCCGGATCGCTGCGCCGTCTGCGATCAGCCGCTCAATCCGCTCGGTCAAGGTACCGAGCGCGTCGAAGAGACCTTGACGCGGCTGTTTCCCGCACATCCGTTGGCGCGCCTCGATCGGGATACGGCCGCCCCGCGCGGCGCGCTCGCGGCGGTGCTCGAACGGGTGCACGGCGGCAGCGCCCGAATCCTCGTCGGCACGCAGATGCTGACCAAAGGCCACCACTTCCCGGACGTCAGCCTGGTCGTGATCCTGGACGCGGACCAGGGCCTGTTCGCCACCGATTATCGAGCGAGCGAACGGCTGGCGCAGACGATCATTCAAGTCGCCGGCCGCGCCGGCCGCGCGGCGCGGCGCGGAGAAGTGATGATACAAACGGAATTTCCGGATCACCCGCTGCTCAATCGCCTGATATCCTCGGGCTACGATGCGTTCGCGGCGGGCGCGCTGCGGGAGCGCCGCGAGGCTCACTGGCCGCCGTTCTCCAGGCTGGCAATGCTGCGTGCGGAAGCTGCGGACGCCTCGCGCCTGGACGCATTCTTGCGTCATGCGGCCGATCTCGGCCGCGCGCTTTGCGCCGCGCAGGACGCCGCAAACGCGCTGCAAGTCTTGGGACCGGCGAGCGCACTGATCGGCAGGCGCGCGGACCGCTTTCGCGCCCATCTATTGATCGAAGCGGACGGACGCGCCAAATTGCAGAATTTTCTCGCCGCCTGGCTGCCGCAGGTGGAAGCGCTGCGCGAGCCGCCGGGACTGCGCTGGTCGATCGACGTCGATCCGCTGGAAGTCGATTGATTGCTTTCGGGTAAACTGCCGGACCTCGAAGGCGGGCGGTGAACGGGATCGGCTGTGAAGACATTGATCGAATCTTTATTGCGGCGCGCGCTCGCGGCCGTTGCCGAGGAACTCGTGCCCGCCGCGTCGCGCGGCGTGAGCGTCGAGGTCGAGCAGACGCGCGATGCCGCGCACGGCGACTTCGCCAGCAATCTTGCGCTGCGCCTCGCCAAAGCATCGGGCCGGCCTCCGCGCCGCGTGGCCGAGGCGCTGGTCGAAGCGCTGCCGCGCGATGCGGCGGTAGCGAAAGTCGAGATCGGCGGCGCGGGATTCATCAATTTCTTCTTGAGCGCCGACGCCTATCACGAAGAGATCGGCAGGATTCTCGCGTCGGCGCGGCGCTACGGCCGCTGCGATCTCGGCGGCGGCCGATCGGTGCTGTTGGAATTCGTCTCCGCCAACCCCACCGGACCGCTGCACGTCGGCCACGGCCGGCACGCCGCCTACGGCGCGACACTGGGCAACTTACTGGAGGCGGTCGGCTTCCGGGTCGAGCGCGAGTACTACGTCAACGATGCCGGCAGGCAGATGGAGATATTGGCCGTGAGCACCTGGCTGCGCTACCTCGAGCGCTGCGGTGAACGGCTCAGTTTTCCCGCAAACGGCTACCGCGGCGAGTACATCGGCGCGATAGCCGACCAGCTCTTCGCCGCTGTGGGACCCGCGTTGCGCCGCGGCGGCGCCGAGCTATTTGCCGATCTGCCGCCGGACGAGGCCCAAGGGGGCGACAAGGAGGCGTACATCGACGCGTTGATCGCGCGTGCGCGCTCCCTGATAGGGGACGCGCAGTTACGCAAAATACTGGATTTCGCGCTGCGCGACATTCTGACCGACATTCAGGAGGATCTGCGGGAATTCGGCGTCGAGTTCGACCGCTGGTTCTTCGAGCGCAGCCTCGAGGAGGACGGCTCCATAGACCGGGCGCTCGCGGCTCTCGAGCGTTCCGGCCGGGCATACCGCAAAGACGGCGCATTGTGGTTCAAGAGCAGTGAATTCGGCGACGAGAAGGACCGCGTCGTGGTGCGCGACAACGGCGTCAAGACTTACTTCGCGTCCGACATCGCCTACATCTTCAACAAGCTCGAGCGGGGCTTCGAACATCTGCTGTATGTATGGGGCGCCGATCATCACGGCTACATCGCGCGCCTGCGCGCCGGTTTGATCGCGCTCGGCGGCCGGCCCGACTGTTTCGAGGTGCGTCTCGTACAGTTCGTATCGCTGTTCCGGGGCGGCGAAAAAGCGCAAATGTCGACGCGCTCCGGGGAGTTCGTCACGCTTCGCGAGCTGCGCAAGGAGGTCGGCAACGACGCGGCCCGGCTCTTCTACGTCATGCGCAGCAACGACCAGCAGCTGGAATTCGACATGCAGCTCGCGACTTCCCGTTGCAACGAAAATCCGCTTTACTACATTCAGTACGCGCACGCCCGCGTCGCGAGCCTCTTGCGGCAACTGCAGGACCGGGGGTTCGTGTACGACCCGGCTGAAGGTCTGGCGCGCCTCGGCTTGCTGGTCGCAGCGCAGGAACGACAGTTGATCGGACGCTTGTGCTTGTATCCGCAGGCCCTCGAGCAAGCCGCGCTGCAACGCGCGCCGCATCTGCTGGTGCACTACCTGCGCGACCTGGCGAATGACTTCCACACGAACTACGGCGCGCACCAATTCCTGGTCGAGGATCCGGCCTTGCGCAACGCGCGCGTCGCGCTCGCGGTCGCGGCGCAGACGGTCATCCGCAACGGCCTCGAACTACTGGGCGTCGCGGCGCCCGAGACAATGTAGGAGCCGCTGCAATGGCCAAAGACTACAAGCCGAGACGCGCGCGCACCGCGCAAATCCCCGCCTGGAACGGCTTCTTCCTGGGACTCGCGGTCGGCCTCGCGATCGCCGGCGCAGTGTATTTGCAGGACCGCAGGCCGAAGCCGGCGGCGGCGCAGCCGCAAAGGGCGCAGAAAGCGCGGCAGACCAATTTCGCTGCGGGCGGCGGCCGCGCCAACGGCGAAGCCGCGGGCGCCGCGGCGAGCGCGGCGATTCCAGCGAAGTCCTATGATTTTTACAGGATGCTGCCGAACTTCGAGGTCGTCTTGCCGGCAAAAGGCAAAGAGGTCAAAGCCGACCTGCGCCCGGCCGCCGAGACGCGCCCCGGTACCTACATACTGCAAGCCGGGTCGTACAAGCATTTCGCCGACGCCGACCGCGTGCGCGCGCAGCTCGCGCTGCAGGGCATCGAATCCAAAGTGCAGAAAGTTTCCGTCGACAACGACACCTGGCATCGCATCCGCATCGGCCCGGTCTCCAATCTGGACGCGCTCAACCGGATGCGGCGGATCCTGCGAAAAGCCAACATCGACGTATTGGTTATCCGCGTCGGCGACTGAGCGGCAGCGCACGGCGGCGCCGTTCAGTCGTCGCCGAGTTGCCGGAAATCCACACCGAGCGCGCGCAGCTTGCGGTATAGATGCGTTCTTTCCATGCCCACTCTTTTGGCGAGCAGCCCCACTTTGCCGTTGCACAACAGCAGTTGTTGCTGCAGATAGGCCCGCTCGAATTGTTCGCGCGCCTCGCGCAGCGGCAGCGCCAGCAAGTCCTGCTTCACGAGCGGCTCGTCCACGGCGCACTTTTCGGCGAGCTCGCGCTCCACTTCCTCGAGGCCGATCTCCTCGCCGCTTCCCAGGATCAACATGCGCTGCACGAGGCTCTTCAACTCGCGGATATTCCCCGGCCACGGGTAATTGCGCAAGCGATTCTGCGCGGCGACGCTGAATCGGCGCAGCGGCAAATGTTGGTCGTCGACCAGGCGGTCGACGTAGTAGCGCAACAAATCCGGAACGTCCTCCGCATAGTCGCGCAGCGGCGGAACGCGCAGCGTGATGACGTTCAAATGCGCGAGCAGATCCCGCCGGAAGGGTCCGGCGGCGCCGCGATTTTCGAACCCCTCCTGCGCGCAGCTCACCCAGCGCACGTCGAGCGGCTGCCTGGCGCTGCCGCCGACGCGCGCATAGCCGCGCTGCTCCATGGCGCCGATCAAAAGCCGCTGTGCCTCGCCGTTCAAATCCTCCAGACCGTTTATGTAAAGCGTGCCGCCGGCGGCGCGCTCGAGCGCGCCGGGCTCGACCCTGCCGCCGCGTTCGGTGCCGAACAGCGCCGCCGCCGGATCGGCCCCGAGGCTGGCCGCGACCTCGATCAAGAACGGCTGCGCCGCGCGCGCGCTCAGCGAATGCAAATAGCGCGCGTATGCCTCGCGCCCGGTACCTAATTCGCCGACCAGCAGCACCGGCGAGTTGCTGGGCGCAACCTGCTGCAGCTGTTCGCGTAAAATCTGCGTCGCGCGCCCCTTGCCGATCGGCACCGCGAGCGCGCCGGCTTGCGCGCGCATCGCCGTGCGCTTGCGCCGGCCGGCGTCGAGTGCACGTTCCACGGTGCGCAGCAATTTGGTCAACGACAAGGGCTTTTCGACGAAATCAAAAGCCCCCAAACGCGTCGCTTCAACGGCCGTTTCGACGGTGCCGTGCCCGGACATCATGACCACCGGGCAATCGTACCCTTGGGTCTCGGACCACTCGCGCAGCAGGGTAATGCCGTCCGTGTCCGGCATCCAGATATCCAGTAAAACCAATTCGGGGGCGCGCGCCGCGCGCGCGGCGCGCGCCGCGCGGGCATCCGCCGCGACCTCGACGTCGTAGCCTTCCTCGGCGAGGATCTCGCGCAATAATTCGCGGATATCCGCCTCGTCATCGACCACCAGAATTCTTGACGCGGTCATACGCGTTCTCTCCTATGTTCGCCTTTACGCGGCTCGCGCGCACCGAGCGGGCGCCCACTTTCGCCCAGGGGCAAGAGAATCCGCATGCGCGCACCGCCGATGCGCAGATTATCCGCTTCTATGCGTCCGCCGTGTTCTTCGACGATCTTTTTGACGATCGCGAGCCCAAGTCCGGTGCCCTTCGGTTTGCTGGTCACATAAGGATCGAACACGGTGCCGATCAGCTCGCGTTGAAAGCCGGGTCCGTTGTCGCTGACCAAAACGGCGGCGGCCGGCTTGACGCCGTCCTCGACGAGCCGCGTTTCGATCTCGATGCGCGCGCCATCCCTGCCCTCGAGCGCCTCGAAGGAATTCGTGACCAGATTATTGAGGATTTGCCGAATCCGCATCCGATCCGCGGAGATTTCCGGCAAGTGCTCGTGCAAATGCAGCTGCAAGTCGACGTTGCTCGCCTGTGCGCGGTACAGGTCGACGACCTCGGTAATCAATTGGTTCAGGTCGAAGCGGGTGAAATGCAGATCCGGCGCCCGCGCATATTCGCTGAACGCGTTGACCATCTGCTTCATGGCGTCGACTTGCACGACGATGGTATGCGTCGCCCGCTCCAAGACCTGGGCATCCTGCGCATTCATGCTGCCGAGGAATTTTCGCCGCATTCGTTCGGCGGACAATTGGATCGGCGTCAAGGGATTTTTGATCTCGTGCGCCAAGCGGCGGGCGACCTCGCCCCAGGCCGCGTCGCGTTGCGCCTGCAGCAGCGTCGTGATGTCGTCGAAAACCAAAACGACCCCGGCGGCGGCGCCGATATCGTTCGGCAGCGCAGTACATGCGCACATCAACACGCGCTTGCCGCTATCCGACGACAGGTCGAGTTGTTCCCGCCAATCACGGTCCTCGGCGCCGAGGCGTTGATTTACGGCGCCGAGGAATTGCGCGAAAAAAGCCGAGTCGCTGATGGCTTCGTCGAAGCGCCTGCCGACCGCGCTCTCCAAGTCCACGCCGAGAATAGCGCTGGCCGCCTGGTTTGCGGTGCGTATCGTCAAGTCCGGTTCGAGTGAGACCACGCCGGTCGACAAGCGTGCGAGGATGACCGCGAGCCCGGCGCGTTCCGCCTCCACGGCCTGCTGGCTGCGCCGCGTCTCCATGCGCGCGCGTGCGAGCCGTTTGGTCATGTCGTTGAACGAGGTCACCAGATATCCAAGTTCGTCGCGGGACTGCCGCGGCAGCTGGGTGTCATAATCGCCGCGCGCCACGGCGCGGGTACCGGCTATCAGGTCCTGCACCGGCTGTACCAGACGTTGAGCCGCAAAAAAGGCACCGTAAACCGCCGCGAGCAACGATAACAGCACGACGAAAGTCAAAATCAGCATGAACGTCGACTTCAGCGGCGCGCGCAGCTGCACCAGATTCGCATACTGCGTGTAGGAGCGCTGCACGGTGTCGGCCAGTTCGCTGAGTTGCTCGGGCACCGGGTAGAGCGCGATCAAGACGCGCGACGTAGGATCGCCGTTGGCGTCGATCCGCGAGGCCGCGCGGATCACGTAGCCGCCGGAGGAGTTCGTATCCAGGCTCGCATAGGAGCGGCCGCGGCGCACCTGCAGCATCATCTCGTTGGTCGCCGGCAGCGGCACCGAATCGATCGGCCGGTCGGAGCTGGTCGCCAGTATGCGCATCCCTCGACCGACGACCGTGAATTCCATCGCCGTGCTTTCGCGACGCGCCCGATCCAGGGTCGCGATCAAATCGAAGTCGGACAGGCCGGCGAGCGAGTGCGCCACGGCCTTGGTGTTTCGCCGGAAGTCGCGCACCCGCAGATCGAGCGCCGCCCGCGACAGGTCGCGCGTGTCCTTCAAGCCCTGGCTCACCTCCAATTCGAACCAGCTGTCTATGCCGCGGTTGAGGAATTGCTGGGCGAAGTAGAAGACCAGCAGAATCGGCGCAACGGCGAGCGCACTGAAAACGGCCACCGTTCGCGCCTTGAGCCGCGAGCCGGGAGCATGGCGGCGGTATTCGCGCACCAGGCGCATCAGCTTGCCGACCAGCAGCACCAACAAGGTCAGCAGGCCGGCGATATTGATCAGCAGGATCCACGGCAGCCAGCCTTCGAATTTCTCGGAATTCTGTGCCGCCGACGCGAGTAGCAACAGCGCCGCGAGCCACAAGGCGATGCCGACCCCGGCGACCGCCGTGGCGCCGTACTTGCGCGCTACGGCTGCAGCGTCCATGTGTACCAGCTGCTTTCGCGATGCCATTCGCTGACCCAGAACATCAGGATGCGCAGAGTCAAGGGCACCGAGCCATAGTCGATCTTGGCGCGCACGTTCGCCTGGTAGCGCCGGCCCGGCGGAACCAAGGACTTGTCGAGCACCGGCAGATCGCGCACCTCGGACAATTGCGCGAGCGCCGCCTCGACGGTCGGCAACGACTGCTGCTGGCCGCTGTTGTCGTTGCGCAGGATGAAGCGCGCACTGACCGTGTTGTATTGCAGGTGATACCGCTGCGTCAGCGTCGCGACGTCGGCATTCGGCAAGAAGCGGCGCACGCGCTCTACCAGCAGATCCACTTCGAGCGTCAACGGCACGCCGTCCGAGAGCCCGCGCCTGACCGCATCGCCGATCGGCAAGTCAAGTCTGGCGCTCAAATGGTAGACGCCGTCCTTGAGCTCGAGATCGGCGGACCGCACCTCGAAGCCGCCTTCGAGACCGTCGGCGAAGGCCCTGGCCGCCGACAGCTGCAGGAGGCCGGCGAGCGCCAGCAGCAACAATCCGCAGCGCGCGCCGGCGCGGCGCGCCGCGGCGCTTTGCATCGATTCGACGGGCTTCGCGTAATTCTCGTTCATCGCTTGTTTACGGCAGCATAATAGAAGCCGTCGGCACCTGCCTGTCCAGGAAGGATCTGCTGCCCGAGTTCATCGCCTTGACCGAAGTCCGGCCATCCCGGCCAACGCGCCGGCGGGACGATTTCGGCGTCCGGCGCGCACCGCAGGAAGGCCGCCAGCACATCATGATTTTCCCGGCGGGCGAACGTACAGGTGGCATACACCAGACGCCCGCCGCGGGCGAGCATCGACCACGCGGCCTGCAGCAGACGGCCCTGCAGGCGCGGCAATTTCTCCATATCCGCCGGGGACTTACGCAGTCGGATGTCCGGATGACGGCGAATGACCCCCAACCCCGAGCACGGCGCGTCGAGCAATATGCGCTCGAAAGGCACTCCGTCCCACCACGCCGCGGGCTGCCCCGCATCCGCGACCTGCAGCGCGGCGCGAAGCGCGCCGCGCTGCAGGTTTTCCGCCACCTTGGAAAGCCGCGACCGATCGACGTCGATCGCGAGAATTTCCCGCAGCCCCGACTCGCGCTCGGCCATCAAAGCGGTCTTGCCGCCGGGCGCCGCGCAGGCATCGAGGACGCGCTGGCCGGGCTGCAAGGCCAACGGAAACGCAACGCATTGCGCCCCGAGATCTTGTACCGAGACCAAACCGGCGTCGAATCCAGGCAGGTCGTGGACATCGCAGGGTTGATCGAGCACCACCGAGTACGGTACGCGCGGCTCCGCGCGCGCGCCGATGCCCATCTGCCGCAGGCGGGCGACGAACTCATCGGCTGCCGTCCGCCTGCTGTCGACGCGCAACCACATCGGCGCCTGCGCGTCCACGGCGGCGAGCACGCCAATCCAATGATCCGGCCAATCGGCCCGCAGCAGCTGCGCGAGCCAGGCCGGCGCCGCGTGGCGCGCCGCGGGGTCGCGCCGGATATCGGCTTCCAGCGCCGCGCGCTCCCGCAAAAAACGGCGCAGCAGCGCATTCACCAGGCCGCCGGTGCGCGCGCCAGCGCCTTTGGCGCTGTTCACGGCGGCATCGACGATCGCATAGGCCGGCGTTCGCGCATCTTCCAGCTCGAACAGCGCAACCGACAACAACGCGCGCACGAAGGGCTGCAATGCGCTGACCGGCTGCGACATCAGCCGCGCCAAGATCGCCTCGTGCCGGTAAAAGCCGCGTATCGCGCCGTAGCTCAAGGAGCGTATCGCCGGCGCGAGCCCGGGCGCCGCGCCGAGCAGCGCGCTTTGCGCGGCGACTTCCAAGGTCACGCCGTCCCGCAGAACTCGCGCCACCGATCGGGCCGCCAAACCCCGCGCGTCGGCCGCCTCGTTCACTGCGCCGCGAATCTTGCGCCGCGGAGCGCCTCGGAATTGGCGAATTGGGCCGCCGACAGCACTTTGCGGCCCGGCAGCTGCAGCCGCGTGATGCGCACGACGCCCTGCCCGCAAGCCACGTCGATGCCGTCTTTCGAGGCGGCGAGCACGCTTCCCGCCAGCGCCTCGGGCGGCGGCGCGGCATCGACCGCGCGGCTTGCAATCATCGCGTCCCAAATGCGCAGCCGCGCGCCGCGCAGCCGCGTTTCTGCGACCGGCCAGGGATTGAAGGCGCGCACCTGGCGCACGATCGCCGCGGCGTCGGCGCGCCAATCGATCGCAGCTTCGGATTTGTCGATTTTGGCGGCGTACCGAACTCCGTCGAGCGACTGCGGCACCAGCGTCGCCGTGCCGGCGGCGAGCGCTTCCAAGGTGCGGCAAATCAACGCGGCGCCGGCGGCCGCGAGCCGCTCCTGCAGACTGCCGGCCGTGTCGCGGCAGCCGATCTCGAGGCTCAGGGCGGCAAGCACCGGCCCCGTGTCGAGTCCCGGTCCCATGCGCATGATCGAAACGCCGGTCAGCGCATCGCCGGCAAGTATCGCTCGCTGGATCGGCGCCGCGCCGCGCCACCGCGGCAGCAGCGATGCGTGAATATTGAGGCAGCCGTATTTCGGCACGTCGAGCACCGCGGCGGGCAAGATCAAGCCGTAGGCTGCGACCACGAAGGCGTCGAGCTCGAGGCTCTGCAACAAGCTGATCGCGTCCGCACTCTTGAAACTTTGCGGTTGGTGCAGCGGCAAGCCGATTTCGGCGGCGCGCTGCTTTACCGCGCTTTGCTGCAGGACGCGGCCGCGACCTGCCGGCCGGTCGGCCCGGGTGAACACGGCGCTGATTTCGTGACCCGCCGCTTGCAGAGCGTCGAGGGCCGCTACCGCGAACGGCGGCGTACCGGCAAACGCCAGCCGCAACGGACGTGCCACGGGATTCAAGGCTCTTAAAGAGCCGGCGCCGGCGCTGCAGTCCCGTTGTTCACCGAGCGCTGCCGCCGCTCCTTGGCCAATCGCCGGCGAACCAGCTGGCGCTTCAACTCCGAGAGGTAATCGACGAACAGCCGGCCTTCCAGGTGGTCCATTTCATGCTGAATGCAGACCGCCGCCAGGCCTTCGGCATCCATTTCGAACGCATGGCCATCGCGGTCCTGCGCGCCGATGCGGATTTTTTGCGCGCGGTTCACTTTTGCATAGATGCCGGGCAGGGACAGGCAACCCTCCTCGAGCAGGCAATGCCCGTCGCTCGCCAAAATCTCCGGATTGATGAGCACGATGGGCTGATTGCGCGGCTCGCTGATGTCGACGACCAGCAAACGCCTGTGGATATCGACCTGGGTTCCGGCGAGTCCGACGCCGTTCGCGCCGTACATCGTTTCCAGCATATCGCCGACGAGACGCCGGATCTGCTCGTCGAACACCTCGACCGGCGCCGCCTTGGTCCGCAGTCGCGGATCCGGATACTCCAGAATTACTAACTTTGTCATGGACGTTATGAGAGCAATATCGTGTTTTTGGCCGAAGAATGTTGCTAGAGTTCCGCCATTGCTTAACTTAATGCGAGTTACCGTGGCATCATCAAGTGTTGCCGAAGCCGCAAATTCGGGCGCCGGGTCCTTAAAGCTTCGGCGGCCGCCGGGAAGTATATCAGTCAGCCCACCACCGCAAGACAGGTGAGCCCTAGGGAGCAACGCGAATGCAGCCGCAGACGATCCGGCAACTGTTCATGAGACACCATCGGCTGAGTGCCCTGGTGATTGCGCTTGCGCTGGTCGCTGGCTGCCGCTCGGAGCGGCCGCTCGCGGCGACGCCCGATATGGCCGCCGCGGCGAATGCCGCCGCGACCGCGGATGCCGCCGCAGCGCAGCAGGGCGAGCCGCAAGCCGCCTCCGGCGCAGATCAAACATCGGCGATGGAGGCGGCCGTCGATGCCGCGCCGCCGTCGCAGCCCCCGCCGGCAAGCGCAGCCGGGCAACCGACGGGCGGCGTTGAACTCGCCCCGGACGCGCCGCAAAGCTACGTCGTCAAGCGGCACGATACGCTCTGGGGGATCGCCAAGGTGTTCCTGCGCGATCCTTGGGATTGGCCGGAGATCTGGCAGGTAAACCCGCAAATACATAATCCCCACCTGATTTACCCCGGCGATACCTTGCGCCTCGTCTATATCGACGGCCGCCCGAAAGTCGTGCTGCAGCGCGCCCAGATCGAGCGCGGCGGGGAAGTGAGGGTCATGCCGCGGGTACGCAGCCTGCCGCTCGCGGCTGCCGTCACGACGATCCCCTATGAAACCGTGGCGGCGTTCATGTCGAAGCCTTCCGTTCTGTCGGAGGAGGAAATCAGCCGTGCCGCCTACGTGCTCGCGTCGCTCGACGATCACGCGGCGATCGCCGAAGGCAATACGATCTACGCGCGCGGCTTCCAGACCCCGGCGCAAATCGGCATGACCTATAACATCGTGCGCGTCGGCGATCCGCTGCGCGATCCGGATAGCCACGAGATTCTCGGCTATAACGGCATTTTCGCGGGTACCGCGCGAGTCACGCGCAGCGGCGACCCCGCCACCTTGATCATGACCCAGTCGAGCCGCGAAGCCGAACCCGGCGACAAGGTTCTTGCCGGCCGCTTGGATGTGCCGCTCGACTTCATTCCAAGCGCGCCGCATCACAGGATCGTTGGGCGCATCATGGCGGTCAACGACGGCGTGACGGTGATCGGGCAGTATGAAGTGGTCGTCATCGATCGCGGTGCGCGCGACGGTTTGGTGCCCGGCGACGTGCTGGCGGTATACAAAGCGGGCGAAGTCGTCCGCGACAACGAAAAGAACGGCTTTCTGCAGGGCTCGGCGACAGTCTTCGCTCCGAAGGTCCGTCTGCCCGACGAACGCATCGGAACGTTCATGGTCTTCAAGACTTTCGATCGCATCAGCTACGGTCTGATCATGGAAGCGCAGAACATCATCCGCGTCGCCGATCGGGTTGAAAGCCCCTGAGGCTGCGGGACCGGGCGCAGACAATCTAGACATCGACGCGGCGCCCGCGGCCGCCGCAGCGGCGGCCGATCGGCGATAATGCGGCGATGCCGCCGCTCGACGATCGCCTTGCCTGGATAACGCTCGCGCGCACGCCGGCCCTGTCCGTGGCCCTGCTCGCGACCGCGCTCGAGACTTTGGGGCAAGCGGCCGGGCTCTTGCAGGCAGCGGATCAAATGCGCGCACGGGCCGGATTGCCGCCCGCGGCGCGCGCGTTTCTGCTGAGCCCGGAGGCCGCGCCGACCGCGCTCGAGCGAAATTGGCTGGAGGATGACGGCCATCATCTCTTGCCGTTCAACGACCGCGCCTTTCCGAGCCTGCTGCGTGCAACCGCCGACTGCCCCGTAGCGATCTACGTGGCCGGCAGCATCGAGGCATTGAGCGATCCGCAGCTCGCCATCGTCGGCAGCCGCAATCCGAGCAGACAGGGCGAGGAAACCGCCTACGCGTTCGCGAAACATCTGGCGCGCCAAGGCCTCGGCATTACCAGCGGACTCGCGCAGGGCATCGATACGCAGGCCCACCGAGGCGCTCTCGCCGGCTGCGGTTGCACGATCGGCGTGCTCGGCGCGGGAATCGACGTCATCTATCCGCCCGGCAACGCCGAGCTTGCGGCCGATATCGCCCGGCACGGCGCCTTGGTCAGCGAATTCCCGCCGGGCACGCCCGTTCGCCGCGGCAATTTCCCGCGGCGCAATCGCATCATCGCCGCCCTCTCTCTCGGCACTTTGGTCGTCGAAGCGGCTCGCCAGAGCGGCTCGTTGATCACCGCGCGACTCGCGGGCGAATACGGCCGCGAAGTCTTCGCGATCCCGGGGTCGATCCACAATCCCTTGACGCGCGGCTGCCATCAACTGATCCGCCAGGGAGCCAAATTGACGGAAACGGCGGACGACATCCTGAGCGAATTGGACTTCTCCGGGCTGAAGGCGCCGAGCCCGGCCGAGGCCGTAGCGCCCGCCGTGGAGTCCCCTTTGGCGCTGCATTCGGCACCGGGAATGGACAAGGATCACAAAATCTTGTTAGATGCGCTCGGCTTTGATCCCGCGGACATCGATACCTTGGTCGTCCGCACCGGCTTCAAAGCGGATGCCGTGTCCTCGATGATGCTAATCCTCGAGCTCGAAGGCCACGTTCAGGCCGCCCCCGGGGGCCGCTACTCCCGAGTCGCCAGGAGCCTATGAGGTGAAAGATAACGTTCTCGATCTGCTGATCTACCTTTTCGAGAATTACATGAGCGCAGACGACCTGCCCCGGCCGGACCGCCATACCCTGCAAAGCGAGCTGGACAGGGCCGGATTCGCGGAGCCCGACATCGACCGCGCGCTCGAGTGGCTCGACGGCCTATCCGGGGACCAATTGGGTAGAGTCGCCGAGGCGACGGCGCGCGCGGTGCGCGTGTTCAGCCGTAGCGAACTGCTGCGCCTGGACACGGACGTGCGCGGTTATTTGCTGTATCTGGAGAACCTGCGGATCCTCTCCGCGGCGCAGCGCGAACTCGTCATCGACCGCTTGATGGCGCTGGACGCGGACGAGATCGACATCGACCAGGTGAAGTGGGTGGTCCTGATGGTGCTGTTCAGCCAACCCGGACAAGAATCGGCTTATGCGCAAATGGAAGACCTGGTCTTCGAAGAGCGCAGCGACGCCCTGCATTAGACGGCCTTGAGCGGCAATCTCGTTATAGTGGAATCGCCTGCGAAGGCGAAGACCATCAAGAAATACCTCGGCAAAGACTTCGAGGTACTTGCATCCTATGGGCACGTGCGCGACCTGGTGCCCAAAGAGGGAGCCGTCGACACCGAGCACCGCTTTGCGATGAAATATCAAATCGTCGAGCGCAACCGCAAACATGTCGACGCAATATCCAAAGCCGTCAGAAAAGCCCGGGTGCTTTACCTCGCGACCGACCCGGACCGCGAGGGCGAAGCCATTTCCTGGCACTTGCACGAACTGCTGAAGGCGCAGGGCGACCTGAAGGGCAAGGACGTCCGGCGCGTCGCGTTCTACGAAATCACCAAGAGCGCAGTCCGCGAGGCGATGGATCAGCCGCGCGAACTGTCGCTGGATTTGGTCAATGCGCAGCAAGCGCGGCGCGCGCTCGACTACCTGGTGGGCTTCAATTTGTCGCCGCTCTTATGGAAGAAAGTTCGGCCGGGATTGTCGGCCGGGCGCGTGCAGAGCCCGGCGCTGCGCATGATCTGCGAGCGTGAGGATGAAATCAGCGCCTTCGTCGCCCGCGAATATTGGACGATCGACGCCGAGATCGAGCATGCCGCGCAGAAATTTCCGGCCAAGCTCGTCGAGTACGCGGGCGTCAAGGTCGAGCAGTTCAGCATCACCGGCGAAGCCGCGGCGCGTGAAGTGGAGCGCAAAGTGACCCTGGCCGCACGCGGCGAACTCACCGTGCAGAGCGTCGAGCGCAAGCAGCGCCGCCGCAATCCGGCGCCGCCGTTCACGACCTCGACCCTGCAGCAGGAGGCGGCGCGCAAACTCGGCTTCAGCGCGCAAAGGACGATGCGCATCGCGCAGCAATTGTACGAGGGCGTAGATATCGGCGAAGGCGCCGTCGGCCTGATTTCCTACATGCGCACCGACTCGCTGAACCTCGCGCAGGAGGCGGTCGGACAAATTCGCGACGTCATAGTGCGCCTGTACGGAGCCGCGGGACTTGCGGACGAGCCGCGGGTATTTCGCACCAAATCCAAAAATGCGCAGGAGGCGCATGAGGCGATCCGGCCCACTTCCGCCGCGATCCTGCCCACCGCCATCGAACGCCGGATCGACGCCGACCAATACCGCCTGTATGCGCTGATCTGGAAGCGCACCGTGGCGTGCCAGATGGCGCCCGCGGTGTTCGACACGGTCACGGTGGAGATGCGGGCGGGCGCGGACGGACCAGGGCGCCACGTGTTGCGCGCGAACGGCTCGACGCTGGTCAAGCCGGGCTACATCTCGGTGTATCAAGAGGGCGTGGACGATATAGTGCAGGACGATTCGGACCATGTACTGCCGGCGATGAGCGAAGGCGAGCGGGTGAAGCTCTGCAGCGTGCTGCCGGCGCAACACTTCACCGAGCCACCGCCGCGCTTCTCCGAGGCGTCCTTGATCAAGGCTCTGGAGGAATTCGGCATCGGCCGGCCATCCACCTACGCGTCGATCATTTCGACGCTGCGCGACAGGGAGTACGTGGAAATCGACAATCGGCGCTTTACGGCGACCGATATCGGCAAGATCGTCAGCCGTTTTTTGACCCAATATTTCACGACCTACGTAGACTACGATTTCACCGCCAAGATGGAGGATTCTCTGGATTCGGTGGCCTCCGGAGAACAGAAGTGGGTGCCTCTGCTGGAGAAATTCTGGAAGCCGTTCATCGATCTTGTGCGTCACACCGAAACCACAGTCAGCCGCGAGGAGGTCGCGCAGGCTCGCGATTTGGGCCTCGATCCGGCCAGCGGTAAACCGATGAGCGTGCGCATGGGGCGGTTCGGGCCGTTCGTGCAGATCGGCACCAGGGACGATGCCGACAAGCCGCGCTTCGCGGGCCTGCGCCCCGGTCAGAAAGTGGACTCGATCACGCATGCCGAGGCACTCGAATTGTTCAAGCTGCCGCGCAAGCTCGGCGCCACGCCGCAAGGCGAGGAAATCAGCGCCAACGTCGGCCGCTTCGGTCCCTACGTGAAATACGGCTCCAAGTACGTCTCCCTGAAGAGCGACGATCCTTATACGATCTCCCCGGAGCGCGCCCTCGAAGTGATCCGCGAGAAGCAGCTCGCCGACGCCAATCGCCTGATTCTGGATTTTCCGGAATCGGCAATCCAAGTGCTGAACGGCCGGTTTGGACCGTACATCACCGACAAGGCCCGCAATGCGAAGATCCCGAAAGACCTGGATCCGAAGAGCTTGTCCTTGAGCGAATGCCAGGCGCTGCTCGCGGCGGCGCCGCTGCGCAGTTTCGGAAAATGGGGCCGCAAGGGCGGCAAATCCAAAGCAGGCTCGAAGAAAGCTCCGCCCCTCGCCTTGGGCGGCGCAACCAGCGCCGCGGCGCCCAAGGCGACCCTGCCTACGGGCGCGCGGCGAACCCGGCGATCGACGGGCGCTCGCGTCAAATTCGCCAGTGCGGCGGCGAAGAAGAGCACGCCGAGCAAGACGGCCAAGGCGCAAGCGCCGGCCGCGGCGCGCAATGCCAAGCCGCCATCCAAGAAAGGGGCCGCGCGAAGAAAGACCTAAGCGCGGTCAGGAGCCGACCATGAGCGTGCTGCAGCGTTCGCAAGACTGGTCCCCGGCGGCGGCCGCGGCCGCCGTTGGCGCCTATTTGCGCGAGTTGCACGATCGAATTACCGCGGCCCTGGAAGCGGCCGATGCCGGCAACTTGCACCGCGATCTCTGGCAGCGTGCCGAAGGCGGCGGCGGCGAGAGCCGAATTTTGACCGACGGCAGCGTCTTCGAGCGGGCCGGCAGCGGATTTTCGCATGTCTTCGGCGGGCAGATGCCCTTGTCGGCGTCCAAGCAGCGTCCCGAACTCGCGGGCGCGCCATTCGAGGCGATGGGCGTGTCGCTGGTGTTTCACCCCCGCAATCCCTACGTGCCGACGACGCACGCGAACGTCCGATTCTTGATGGCGACGCCGACCGCGGGTCCGGCCGTCTGGTGGTTCGGCGGCGGCTTCGATCTGACGCCGTATTACCCGTTCGACGAGGACGTTCTGCACTGGCACCGTACCGCGCGCGCAGCCTGCATGCCGTTCGGCGACGGCCTGTACGAAGCCTTCAAGACTGGCTGCGACCGTTATTTCTTCCTGCCGCATCGGAACGAAACCCGCGGCGTCGGCGGCTTGTTCTTCGACGACCTGAACGAGGGCGGCTTTGCGCGCTGCTTCGCGCTCTGCAAGAGCGTCGGCGACCATTTCCTGCCCGCGTACCTGCCGATATTGGAACGGCGCAAGATGCATCCTTACGGCGAACGCGAGCGGGATTTTCAGCTTTACCGTCGCGGACGTTACGTGGAGTTCAACTTGATCTACGACCGCGGCACGCTGTTCGGCCTACAGTCCGGGGGCCGCAGCGAATCGATTCTGATGTCGCTGCCGCCGCTGGTTCGCTGGGAATACGATTGGCATCCGCCCAAAGGGTCGCCGGAAGCGCGGCTCTACGAAGACTATCTGCGGCCCAGAGACTACCTGGCCGAATTGGCTTGACGATGACGGCGGATTCGCGCGCGCCGGCAGGCTCGGCCGCTAAAAGGCGATTCGGGCACAATGTCCGTTCGACATGAACTACCAGCACATCTATCACGCCGGCAATTTCGCGGATGTCGCCAAGCATGTCGCCCTGCTGTGCTGTCTCGATGCGCTAAAGCGCAAGGGCACCGCCTTTCTGGCCTTGGACACGCATGCGGGCCGCGGAATTTACGAATTGCAGGCCGCGCAGGCGCAAAAGACCGGGGAAGCGGAGCGCGGCGTGCAGCGGCTCATCGAAAGCGGCATGGATGAAGCGGCCCTCGCCGGCTATTTCGCGGCGATCGGCGCCCGCCCCGGTCAGCGCCTGCGCCGCTATCCGGGATCGCCGTCACTGATCGCCGCCGCGCTGCGGCCGCAGGATCGCGCGGTGTTCGTCGAGGTCGCGCCGGCCGAAGCCCGCGCCGCGCAGCGCGAAGTAGGCGGCGCGGGCCGCACGCGCATCGAGATCGGCGACGGCTACGCGGCGTTGCGGGCATACCTGCCGCCGGATGAGCGCCGCGGCCTGGTGCTGATCGATCCCCCCTACGAGCAACCCGGCGAATTGGCGAGCATGCTGCACGCGTTGGCCGATGCGCATCGTCGCTGGCCCAGCGGCATTTATCTGATCTGGTACCCCATTCAGAGCGCGGCGCAGCGCCGCAAGGTGCACGCGCGCCTCGAGGCCCTGCATATCCCGAAGATGCTGTACGCGGATTTGGCGATCCATTCCGACGAGGCCTGCATCGGCCTCGCCGGCAGCGGGCTCGTCATCGTCAACCCGCCGTACGGCGCGGACCAAACCCTGCGCGCAGCCTATGCCGCGATCCATCGGCGGCTCGCCCCGAGCGCAGCAGGCTACGTGGAAGTCGCGCGCCTGACAGCCGAGCGGATGGCACAATGAGCAACGCATCAAAGGAACCCTTCATGGACGCCAATCAACTGCGCGAACAACTGGCCAAACTGCATGATGAGCTCGCCGACGCGCGTCACGTCGATCCGCAGGACCGCGAATTGCTCGGCCAGATCATGGGCGACATCAGGCGATTGCTCGAGAGGCCGGCCGCGGCGGCCGATGTCTCCCCGTTCGCATCGCTTGCAGACAGGCTCGAACGCGTCGGCGTGCAATTCGAGGTCGATCATCCCTCGCTCGCGGCGAGCATTCGGCGCTTCGTGGACCTGTTGGGCAAGGTCGGCCTCTAGGGTCAACCGGTCCAGATGATGGCGGCCAACAGACGTTTGGCAGCCGTTTCGACTACCGCCGGATCGTCGTGCGCGCCGCGCGTCAGTACCGCCAACGCACCGTGCCCGGGGACCGGCAGTATGACGCCTCGGTAACCTTGCTCGGCGAACGGCATCGCGGCGCGCACCGATTCGTGCACCAATATCATGACCGTTACCGGGCCGCGCGCGCCTTGAACGACGAAATGCGGCACGCGGTGGCCTCGGAACAAGCAACTGTTGGCGTAGGTCACGAGACCGGCGCGCGGCGACAAGCGCAGCTGCGCGTCGCGCAATACGGCGCGCAATTCCGGCGCCGGCACCGGCACATCGGTGCGGCGCCAAGCCTGCGGCTCCGCCGCCATGTGCGAGACGACGTCGTCGGCCAGCGTCGGCCGCGGCACGGCCAGCCACAGCGCCGCCGCCACGCCGGCCCCGAGCAGCAGACTCGCGGCGATCGTCAGCCAATTGCGGCGCGCAAACACGCGGCGCTGGCCGTCCGGCCGCCGCAGCTGCGGCGGCGCCTCGACCATCAGGTTCAGCGCACGGCCGAGGCGTGTCTCGAATTGCAGCAGGCGCGCCGCATATCCTGCGCACTCCGGGCAAATGGCGCGGTGGGCGCGAAGTTCCGGGCGCGGATCGCCGGGATCGGCGAGCAGCGAGCGGCGGTAGTGCGCGCAATCGATCATTCCGCGGGGTCCATCGAGGTATCCTCGCGGCACAATGCCCGCAATTGACGGCGCGCGCGGTACAGGCGCGTCAACACCGCGGCCTTCGACAGGCGCATTTGTGCGGCGATCTCGGCCGTCGAACAGCCCATCAACACCTGCAGCAGCAGCGGCTCACGATACTCTTGCGGCAATTTGCACAAGGCGAGGCGCAGCTCGCCAATCTCGGCCGCGTCCTCGTCCGCCCCCAGACTCGGCGCCTCGGCGCCGATCAACTCGTCTATGTCGACGGTCGCAAAGCGCTTGCGTTCGAAGCAACGCGCATATTCGCGGCGCAGGATCGTCAACAGCCAGGGCTTCGCGGACGCCTCCTCGCGCAGGGAATCCTGCGCCCGCCACGCGCGCAGCAGCGTCTCCTGCACGACGTCCTCCGCGAGTGCCCGGTCGCGCGACAACCACAGCGCAAAGCGCAGCAAATCCGGCCGCAGCGATTGGCACAGCGCCTGGAAGCGGGCGCGCTTGCCGCCGCCGCGAACCTGGTCGTTCATCGGAGAATCCGCACCCCGCGTAATATATCCCCGCGGCGATCGCAGCGCGTTAATATTGTCAGCCGACGGACCAGTCCCCGGTGCGGCCACGCACGGCCAAATCGCGGCACCCGTCATAATGTCGGCAGGAGTCATGGGAGAGATGACCGGGAGTTCAACCAATTCATTTCCGCGCACGCGAATGCGCCGCATGCGCAGGCACGAATTTTCGCGGCGCCTGATGCGCGAGACGCACCTTTCCGTCGACGCACTGATCTACCCGGTGTTCGTCGTCGACGGCCGCGGCGAGCGCCAGACGATCGCGTCGATGCCGGGCATAGAGCGCCTGTCGATCGACCAGCTGCTGGTCGAGTGCGCGGCGTTGACGCGCCTGCGAGTCCCGGCGATCGCGATCTTCCCGGTCACCCCCGCCGAGAAGAAGAGCTTGGATGCGCGCGAGGCCTGGAATCCGCAAGGCATCGCGCAACGCGCCGTGCGCGCCGTGAAGAAGGAATTTCCAGATCTCGGCGTGATTACCGATGTCGCCCTCGATCCGTTCACGACCCACGGCCAGGACGGCCTGATCGACGCGTCGGGCAACGTGCAGAACGATGCGACCGTCGAGACGCTGGTGCGCCAAGCCCGCTCGCATGCCGATGCCGGCGCCGACGCCGTCGCGCCGTCGGACATGATGGACGGTCGCATCGGCGCAATCCGCGCCGCGTTCGAGGCGGCCGGCCTGGTCGACACGCGGATACTCGCCTACGCGGCCAAATACGCGTCCAGCTTTTATGGTCCGTTCCGCGAAGCGCTGGGTTCGGCGGCGCAACTCGGCAAGGGCGGCAAACATACCTACCAGATGGACCCGGCGAATTCGCACGAGGCGCTGCGGGAAGTCGAGCTGGATATCGCCGAAGGCGCCGACATGATCATGATCAAGCCGGGGTTGCCGTACCTGGATATCGTCCGCCGCGTCAAGGAGCGGTTCGGCATGCCGACCTTCGTTTACCAGGTGAGCGGCGAATATTCGATGATCATGGCGGCGGCGCAGAACGGCTGGCTGGACGAGCGCGCGGCCGCGCTGGAGACGCTGCTGTCGATCAAGCGCGCGGGCGCGGACGGAATCCTCACGTACTTCGCAAAACGCGCCGCCGAGTGGTTCTTGCAGTGAACGCTCCCGCCGATGCCGCTTCTGCGGACCAATACGGCCTCGCCGGGCACCCGGTGGACCACAGTTGGTCGCCGTTCATACACGGCATGTTCGCCAAGTCGACCGCGCAAAACATCGTCTACCGCTTGTTCGACATTTCGCCCAACGATTTCCGGCGCGAGGCGTTGCGCCTGTTCACGAGCGGCCTTCGCGGCCTCAACGTGACGCTGCCGCACAAACAGGCGGCCGCGGAACTCGTCAACGAACTGACGCCGCGCGCGGCGCGCGCGCAAGCGGTCAATACCATCGTCTTCTACGAGGACACGACGCTGCTCGGCGACAACACCGACGGCATCGGCTTGACCGCGGATTTGGAGCAGAATTTGGGATTCGATTTGACCAACAAGCGGATCATGATACTCGGCGCCGGCGGCGCGGTGCGCGGCGTGCTCGGTCCGTTGCTGGAGCGGCCGCTGCAAAAATTGATCATCGCCAATCGGACGGCGGCGCGCGCCAAATCGTTGGCCGCGGAATTCGGCGACTTGGGCGCGATCGACGGCTGCGGGTTCGACGAGGTGGAGGGGCCGCCCTACGACCTGATCATCAACGGCACCGCCGCGAGCATCCACGGCGAAATGCCCGAATTGCCTGCCGGCCTGGTCGGCGAACAGACGCTCTGCTACGACATGGCGTACGGACGGGCGACGACGCCATTTACGCGCTGGGCGGGCTCGCTGCACGCGGCGCATACGATCAAGGGTTGGGGAATGCTCGTCGAGCAGGCGGCGGCGTCGTTTGCGCTGTGGCGCGGGGTGCGGCCCGATACCAAATCGGTGCTCGAGGCCCTGGCGCCGTTCCGCTGAAAGATCCCTTGCCCGGGCGCACCAACCGCATTGCTTCAGGGCGAACGATAGCGCTCCTTGAGCGCCGCATAATGGCGTGCGCCGTAGAGCAATTGCTCAACATCGCGGCCCAGCAAGCCGCGGACCAGGCGCGCCGGATTGCCGATATACAACCCGCCGCCCGCGAGCCGTTTGCCGGGCGGCACGACGCTGCCTGCGCCGAGGATCACTTCGTCGTCGATCACCGCACCGTCCAAGACGATCGCGCCCATGCCGATCAAAACGCGGTGGCCGATCGATGCCGCGTGCAGCACCGCCCGGTGGCCGACGGTCGTATCCTCGCCCACCGTCAACGGCAGGCCGCCCGCCGAATAAGGCCCGTCGTGCACGACGTGCAATACGCTGCCGTCTTGTATGTTGGTGCGCGCGCCGATCTCGATTCGATTGACATCGCCGCGCAAGACCGCAAAAGGCCAGACCGAGGCGTCGTCGCCGAGCGTCACTCGTCCGATGACCAGGGCACGCTCGTCGATATACACGCGGGATCCCAAAACGGGACGCACACCGCAATATTCGCGGATCTTCATCGCTGTCAGCGCATCGTGACGAGTTCTTCGGCGCTCGTCGGATGGATGGCGAGCGTGTCGTCGAAGTCGCGCTTGCACGCGCCCATGCGGATCGCCACCGCAAACCCCTGCAGTATTTCGTCGGCGCCGTCGCCGATGATGTGGCAACCGATGATTTTTTCCTCGGGCCCGAGACAGACCAGCTTCATGTCGGTGCGCTGCTTGAGCGAGGTAATCGCGTGATACATGCCGACGAAATCGGTCACGTATACTCGTACCGCCGCGCCGTGGCGGGCACGCGCCTCGGTTTCGCTGAGACCTATGGTGCCGATCGGCGGATGGGTGAAGACGACGGTCGGGATCAGATCGTACGGCAAATGCCGGTCCTGCTGCGCACCGAACAGGCGGTCGCTCAAGCGCCTGCCAGCGGCGATCGCGACCGGAGTCAATGCCGCTCGTCCAGTAACGTCGCCGATCGCGTGTATGCCCTCGACGTTCGTGTCCTGCAAGGCGTCGGTGCGGATGAAGCCATTCGGGTCGACGGCGACGCCGGCTCGATCCAGACCGAGGTCGCCAACGTTCGGCCCGCGGCCGATCGCCCAGAGCAGACAATCAAAGCCGGCGAATTCCCGGCCGTCGGCCGCGATCAGCGTTTTTTCGGCGCCGTGCGCGCGAACCGCCGCGGGCACCACATGCTGATGAACGAGGATGCCTTGCGAGCGCATCTCGCGCATCAACGAGCCGCCCAACATGTCGTCGAAATGGGTCAGGACGTGCCCTTTGCGGATGAACAGCTGCACCGCGCTTCCCAAGGCTTCGAATACGCCGGCGAGTTCGCAGGCGACGTAGCCGCTGCCGACCACCGCCGTTCGAGGCGGCCTCTCCTCGAGCGAAAAGAAGTCGTCCGAAGTGATGCCGTGTACCGCGCCGGGCAGGTCCGGTACCGTCGGCACGCCGCCGGTCGCGATCACGGTGTGCCGCGCCGCCAGTTTGCGGCCGTTGACAACCAGCCTGCGTGCGTCCGCGAAACGCGCCCTGCCGGCGATCAACTCGACGCCCTTGGCGGCGAGATTGCGCTCGTAGATTGCGTTCAGGCGCGCGATGTAGCCGTCGCGCTTACCCTTCAAAGCCGGCCAATCGTGCCCTGCCTGGGCCGTGTCGAAACCGTAGTCCGGCGCCGCGCCGAGCGCCGCGGCGATATGCGCCGCGTTCCACATGACCTTTTTCGGCACGCAGCCGACGTTCACGCAAGTGCCGCCGAGCCGATGCGATTCGACGACGGCGGCCTTGGCGCCGTATTCGGCGGCGCGCTGCGCGCACGCCAGGCCGCCGCTGCCGGCGCCTATGACAAGCAGATCGAGAATATTCTCGGGCACTGTGAACTCCGTGCGAATGGGTGCAAATTGTCGATGATATACCGCCGGGCCGCTGCATTAGCGACTTCAAAATGGCACAGGACGCTGCCTTGATCGGCCTCATCGCACTCATCGCTCTGCTCGCGGTCCTCGGCCTCTACTGGTTCGGCATCCATCGCGGACTCGTCGCCCTGCACGAGGATGTCGAGATCGCCTGGGCGAACGTCGACGCGCCGCTGCGGCAGCGCCACGAGGAATTGCCGAAGCTCGTCGAGACCTGCCGGCGCTCAATGCAGTTCGAGCAGCAAATGCTGGCGAGGGTCATGCGCGCGCGCGCCTCGATCGGCGAGGCGTTGGCAGCGGCCAACGTGGCGGCGGTCGGCGCCGCCGAACAGCAGCTGCGGGCGGCCATGAGGCGACTATTCGCGGTGGCGGAGAATTACCCGCAATTAATGAGCGACGCGAGGTTCATAACGCTGCAGTCGCGAATCACGGCGCTGGATGCGTTGATTGCGCAGCGGCGCGAACTCTACAACCAACGGGCCAATCTCATCAACATTCGCGTACTGCTCCTTGCGGACCGGCTGATGGCACGCTGCTGCGGTTTCAAGCATGCGCAATTGCTGGAGTTCTCGGCCGACGAATGCCAAGCCGCGCGCCGTCCGCTGCAGGCCGAGACGGCCGCCGCCGCGCCACCGCCGCATGGGCCCGGTCGTTGACGGGCGTCTGATAGAATTCCGGGGTGAGCAATCCACTGTTGGAATTGCAGTCGCTGCCGCCGTTCGACCGCATCAAGCCCGAGCACGCGCTGCCCGCGCTCGAGCGCGTGCTCGCCGACAACCGCGCGCTGATCGCCGCCGTGTGCGGCGAGCCAAAGCCCACGTTCGCGACATTGGTCGCGCCCCTCGAGGAGGCAAGCCATCGCTTGAGCCGGGTTTGGGCTCCTATCGGCCACCTGAACGCCGTCGCCAACTCGGCCGAGATGCGTGCCGCGTACAACGCTTGCCTTCCCTTGTTGACGGCCTACACGGCCGAGTACTGGCAAAACGAAGCGCTGCATTGCGCTTACACGCGCGTCTTGGAGCGGCATGGCGCTGCGCTCGAGCCGGCAGCGCGCAGGCTCGTCGAAAACATGTTGCGGGATTTTCGGCTCGCGGGCGTCGATCTGCAGGCCGGCCGCAAGCTGCGCTTGCGGGAGATTATGCAGCGCTTGGCGGAGCTCGGCGCGAAATTCTCGGAAAACGTGCTCGACGCCACGCGCGCCTACGCTCGCCACGTCGTCGAACCGGCGGAACTCGCCGGCTTGCCGGCCCACATCGTCGCGCGCGCCGCAGCTGGCGCCGCGCAAGCGCAGCTGCCAGGTTGGCTGTTCAAGCTGGACCAGCCCACCTATCTTGCGGTGATGAGCGCGGCCGAGAGCGGCGCTTTGCGGCGCGATGTCTACCAGGCCTGGGTCACCCGCGCCTCCGAACTCGGCCCGTCCGCGCACCGTTACGACAATAATCCGCTGATCGAGGAAATCGTCGGCTTGCGCCATGAAATGGCCGGCCTGCTCGGTTTCGCGACGTTCGCCGACTATGCCTTGGCGACCCGCATGGCGAAGAGCCGGCGGCAAGTGCAGGAGTTTTTGGATGACTTGGCGCGCCTCTGCCGCCCGGCCGCCAGCCGTGAATTCGCCGCTTTGGAGCGTTTCGCGGGGCGCAAGCTCGATCCGTGGGATTTGGCGTTTTATGCCGAGAAACTCAAGAGGAGCAGATTTTACGTCTCGCAGCAGGATCTGCGGCCGTACTTTCCGTTGCCGAGGGTGCTCGAGGGAATGTTCGCCTTGAGCGAACGGCTCTACGGCATCCGCGTGCGCGAGCGGCCGGGGGTTGCCGTGTGGCAGCCGAGCGTCCGCTATTACGATCTCGCCGACGGCGGCGGCCGCGTGATCGCGGGCTTCTACCTGGATCCGTATGCGCGCGCCGAAAAGCGCAGCGGCGCCTGGATGGACGAATGCGTCGCGGCCAAATCGCTGCCGTCCGGCAAGGCGCTGCCGATCGCCCAGCTGGTCTGCAATTTCTCGGCGCCGCAGGGCGCCGCGCCGTCGCTGTTGACGCACGAGGAAGTATCCACGCTGTTTCATGAATTCGGCCACGGCCTGCACCACATGCTAACGCGGGTCGCCTACCCGAGCGTTGCCGGCATCAACGGCGTCGCTTGGGATGCGGTCGAATTGCCGAGCCAGTTCATGGAGAATTTCGCGTGGCGAGCCGAGGTGCTGCCGATGATCTCGGCGCACATCGACGGCGGCGAGCCGTTGCCGGAGCGGATTCTGCAGCGCTTGCTCGGGACGCGCACCTTCAACGCCGCGCTCGATTGCTTGCGCCAGATAGAGCTCGCGGCCTTCGATTTCGAATTGCACGCCAACTACGACGCGGCGCGGGGCGCGGCGGCGGCGACGACGCTGGAAGCCGTGCGGCGCCGCGTCGCGGTGACGCCCGCCGCGGATTTCAATCGCACTCCGGCCAGCTTTTCGCATATCTTCGCCGGCGCCTATGCCGCGGGATACTACAGCTACAAATGGGCCGAAGTTCTCGCCGCGGACGCATTCGAGGCGTTCGTCGCGGCCGGCGTATTCGACCGCCGCACCGCCGCGCGCTTCGTCGACTCGATTTTGGCGCGCGGCGGCAGCGTCGATGCGCTGGAGGCGTTCGTGGAATTTCGCGGCCGGCCGCCGGATGTGCGCGCCTTGCTGCGGCAAACGGGCATTGCCGCATGAACGCGGCTTGCGGCGAGGTCGCGCGCTCGTGAATTTCGCCTCTTGGAACGTCAACTCCCTGCGCGTGCGGCTGCCGCAGCTCGCGCAATGGCTCGGCGCCAACGACATCGACGTGGTCGCGCTGCAGGAGACGAAGCTCACGGACGAGGAATTTCCGCGCGCGCAAATCGAGGCCTTGGGATACCGCGCGGTGTTCGCCGGCCAAAAGACCTACAATGGGGTCGCCATCCTCGCGCGCACGCCGATCAGCGCGACCGTCGACCAATTGCCGGATTGCGCCGACCCGCAGCGCCGCCTCATCGCGGCGACAATCGGGGCAGTTCGCGTCATCAACGTCTATGTGCCGAACGGCCAGGCGGTCGACTCCGATAAATATGCGTACAAGCTCGCTTGGCTCGCCGAACTCGAGAAACTTCTGCGGCGCGAGATCGCGGCGCACGACCATTTGCTGATGCTGGGCGATTTCAACATCGCACCGGAGGACCGCGACGTGCATGATCCCCAAGTCTGGCGCGGATCCGTTCTAGTCAGTCCCGCCGAGCGCGCGGCGCTCGCGCGCCTGACCGCCTGCGGCATCATCGACCTATTCCGGCGCTTCGACCAACCGGCGCAGTCGTACACCTGGTGGGACTACCGGCAGGGAGCCTATCGGCGCAATCATGGGCTGCGCATCGATCTGCTGCTGGCCTCGCCCGCGCTGGCGCAGTTATGCCGGTTCTGCCGCATAGACCGCGAACCGCGCAGCTGGGAGCGGCCGTCCGATCATGCGCCGTGCGCCGCCGGCTTTGACTTATCGCCCTAGAAACCCCGACGCCATTGGCGATGACGCATCGCTTGGGCGCAGCGGCGCGCTCCTAGAAGGAGAACCAAGTCGTGGCACCTCAGGCGTTTAGAGCTTACACTTCCCAAGATGCACGAGTTGCGCCGCAGCGATTACGACGTCACCAATTCGGTCCAGGTGAGTTCGACGGCGGCCGTCGCCGCCGCCGTGCAGGCGCTGTTTGCGGCGACTTGGCAGGGTCAACCCTTCGATCGGGTCGCGCGCGCCTTCGAGGATTTCGATCTGCTGTTCACGGGACGCATGCCGGGATATCACGGCGTCGATACCGTCTACCACGACCGCCAGCATTCGCTCGACATGACGCTGGCGACGACGCGCCTGATCGTCGGCTACGAACGGGCCGTCCTACCGGCGATGCGCCTCGGTGCCGAGCGCGCGGTCATGGCGCTCGTCACCTCGCTGTTTCACGATGCCGGCTACATTCGCGAAAGCGACGATCGGCAACATTTGAACGGCGCCGAGTTCACCTTGTATCACGTGACCCGCAGCGCGCGGTTTCTCGCCCGCTATCTGCCACTGCTCAACATGGAACATTGGGTGCCGGTCGCGACGCGGGTCGTGCATTTCACCGGCTACGAGATGCAGCTCAGCCAAATTCAGCTGAGCGACCGGCGCGACCGCAAACTCGGCCATCTGCTCGGTACCGCGGATCTGATCGCGCAAATGGCCGACCGCTGTTATCTCGAGAAATGCCGCGACCGGCTCTATCCGGAATTCGTGCTGGGCGGCATCGCGGCGGCGGCCGGCAGCGACGGCGCGCTGCGGATTCGCTACAGTTCGGGCGTGGACCTATTGCGCAAGACGCCGCAATTTGCGCACGATACCCGCATCGAACGCCTGGAAGGCGAGTTCGAGCACGCTTACCGCTATCTCGAGGCGCTGTTCGGGGGCAAGAACCCCTACATGGACGCGATCGAACGCAACCTCTCTTATTTGGAGCGCGTCCTGCGCAGCGAACGCTGGCCGATGTTGCGCCGCAATCCGCCATTGTTCACGGCCGGCGACAACCAAATGCCGCAGGTCCGCGGCTTGATGTTGGACCACCTCAAAGCCCTCTGGGCCTAGGGAAGATCGACGCGCGCGACGAAGCGCGCGTAGAGTTCGTCCAATCTGGCGAGGATCCGCTCCTTCCCCTCGATCGGTGCCTGCAGGATCGCCTCGCGCAGCAGCGAGGGAATCAAGGCGCGTCGAGCCGTCTCGGCGAGCGGAGCGAAGCTGAAATGCCAGGGCTCGGCTTGCACGCCCGATAGAATGCCGCGGTAGGGGCGGAAGAAGCCGAAGCGTGCGGCATGCCGGTCGAGCCAGGCGGCGAGCGGCGCGAATGGACCGTCGGGCGCGTATTGGTCCGCCGTCAAACGCAGGCGCTGTCCGCCGGCGAGCGCATTGCGATCGATCAAATCGACATCGGTCCCCCAATGATGGCGGCTCGCGCCGGGCAGCGCCGACCATTGCAAAATCGCGTCGATGCGTTCGTCCGGACTCAAATTCGCGGCACCGACGAGCCGCTCCGAGGCATCGAGGAGCGGACGTTCGCCGGCATATTTCTCGTTCCAAATGCGCAACTGCCGCTCGAAATCGCGAAAGCCGCTGGCAGGGACGAGATCGATGCCGTCGGCGCCTGCGGCGCGCCGCAGGCTCAAGAACGGCGCGACCGCATGGATGTGCAGAGCGCAATTGAATTCCGGCAGGTCGACGACATGCGAGCGCTCCCGGCCGGTCAATTCGGCGGCGTTCATGGATCTTGGGGATCGGGCAGCGCGGCTTCGGCGGCGACTTGATCCATGGCGTTCGCCAGCGCGTCGGCCTCTTGCGCGCCAGAGATCGCGTACACGCCGTTGAACACGAACGCCGGTACGCCCGTCAAGCCGAGCGAGACCGCATGGCGTTCCGCGGCGACGATCGCGTCTTGACCGGCGCGCAGCACCAAGGCGCTGCGGATCTCGGCGTCCTTGAGTCCGCAATCGACGCCCAAACGCACCAATTCGTCGATATCGCCGATATCGCAGCCCTCCTCGAAATAGGCGCGAAGCACACGCTCCCCCAGTTCGATTTGGCGGCCGCGGCGGGCGGCATGCGCAATCAGCAAATGCGAGCGGCGCGAATTCGGTACGCGCTCGATCAGGTCGAAGCGGAATTCTATGCCGACCGACTTGCCGATGTCGGCCAAAACCTTTTCGCCCTCCTTAAAGCGCTCCAGGTCTGCGACTCTGGTGGCCAGAAAGCGCGCTCGCTCCAGGCCATCGATCGGCAGCTCCGGGTTCAGTTCGAACGGCCGCCAGCGGACCTGCGGTGCAAATTGCGGCCGCATCGCCAGCGCCGATCGCAGGCGCCGCATGCCCAAATAGCACCACGGACAGACGGTGTCCGAGTACAAATCGATGCGCATGCGGGCGCTCATGCGTATAGATTGTACGCGGCCCCTTATCGGGTTTGGCGCGAGCGAGTATGATTCCGCGGTTGGCAACCGCAAACGCGGCCGGTGGAACAGATGGCGCCAAGCCTTAAAACGAGATACCTGCAATTCGCCTGTGGTGCCGTCGCCCTGTTTTCGCTGCTGCTCGGCGGACTTGCAACCCTCGAACACCGGACCGATGCGGCAGCCATCAATAAACTGGCGAACGGTGCGGTCGCCAGGAAACTCGAGGCGGATCTCGAGGCGCGTGCCCGCGTGCTCGGCGGTCTGTGCGCCTCGCAGCTGGCCGATGCGCTCAGCGCGAAAGACGCCGCGGCGACCGGGACGATCGCCGCGCGGTTCCTGCGGCAAACAAACCTCGCCCGTATCAAGGTCCTAGACGCCCGCGGCGACGTCGTCTTTACGCGCGGCAACGCCGCCGCGGCCGCCTCGCGGCTGGGGTCGTACACGCTGCAAACCGCGATCCACGCGAATCTCGGCTCCGGGGCCGTGCGGCGGGTCGGCACGCTGCAGATCTGGATGAGCCGCGCCGATCTCGAGGATACGCTCGCCGATTTGCGCCTCGAGCTCGAACATCAGCAGGCGCTGCAGACGGCGCGCGTGCTCGAGGGGCTGTTCGGCCTGAGTCTGCTGCTGCTGCTGGTCGGCATGACGGGCGCTTGGCTGGTTGCCCGCGAACTCGCGCGGCCGATCTCCGCACTGGTCAAAAGCGCGGAACAGATCGGTCGCGGCGACTACACCAGGCCGCTCGCCGTCGTCCGCCGCGACGAACTCGGCCAACTGCAGGCGGCGCTCGAGCGCATGCGGCAGAAACTCTGCGAGACGACGATCACCAAGAACCATTTGACGACGGTGCTCAACAGCTTGAGCGACGCCGTGCTGGTCACGTCGCCCGACGGCATCATCAAGAGTTGCAACGAGGCCGCACACCGCCTCCTCGGCTACGGCGAAGACGAGCTGCTCGGCAAGCCGCTGCTCGACTTCATCGATCAAGCGCACCGCCCGGCGTTCGACGGCGCGCAAGCAGCCGCCGAAGGGCGCGAAACGGTGCTGCGCACGGCGCGCGGTCAGACCATCCCGGTATCGATGGCCGGATCGCCGATCAGCAGCGAGGATCCGCAATTCCAAGGCAACATCTACGTCGCGCGCAATATCACGGAACGCAAGCGCGCCGAGCGGCGCATACGCTATCTGGCCCGCTACGACACGCTGACAAAAATGCCGAATCGAATGCAGTTCCAACACCTGTTGCAGCAGGCGATCGCGCGTTCGCGGCGCAATCAACGCTGCCTGGCGCTGCTCTATTTGGATCTGGACCGCTTCAAGGAGGTCAACGATACCTTCGGACACGCCGCGGGCGACCGCACCTTGGAAATTCTCAGCGAACGGCTGACGCGCAATTTGAGCAAGGACACGGTCATCGGCCGTCTCGCGGGCGACGAGTTCGCAATGTTCGTCGACGATCTTCCCGCCGACATCGACCACCGCCCGGGCATCGGCGCGCTCGCGCGCACGCTGCTCGACGAGATCAGCCGAGCGTTCTACGTCAATCAGCAGGAGGTGTATCTGACGGCGAGCGTCGGCGTCGCCATCTGCCCTTACGACGCCGAAAACGTCATCGATCTGATACGCAACGCCGACGCAGCCATGTACCACTCCAAGCAAAACGGCGGCAATTCGAGCGCCTTCTATATTCCCGAGATGAACGCGGCGGCGGTGGAAAGGCTGATGCTGAAGAGCAAATTGCGCCGCGCCTTGGAACGCGACGAATTGGTGATCCTCTATCAGCCGAAGGTGGATTTACGCGACGGCCGAATCGTCGGCGCCGAGGCGCTGCTGCGCTGGCGGCTGCCGGGGCACGGTGACATCTCGCCGTCGCAATTCATACCGCTCGCTGAAGAAACCAGCCTGATCCTCGACATCGGCGAATGGGTCATGAACCGCGTTTGCGCCGATTACCGCGCGTGGCAGAAAGTCGTGCCGCAGCCCGGCCGGATCGCCATGAACTTGTCGCTGCGCCAGCTCAAACAGTCCAGCTTTACCGCCAGGGCGCGCGCCATATTCCGCAAACACGAGGTGTCGCCGACCAGCTTCGAGCTCGAGGTCACCGAAACGACCTTGATGACCGACCCGAAGCGCACGATCGGCCTGCTCAACGAGCTCTACGGCATGGGCCTGCACCTGGCGATCGACGACTTCGGTACGGGGTATTCCTCGCTGTCGGCGCTGCAGCAGTTTCCGATCGGCACATTGAAGATCGACCAATCGTTCGTCCGCGACGTGGCGGTGGATTCCAACGACGCGGCAATCGTGCGCACGATCATCGACATGGGCAAGAGTCTCGACCTCGAAGTCATCGCGGAAGGCGTCGAGTCGGCCGAACAACTCGACTTTCTGCGCATGCACGGCTGCCATTTCGCGCAGGGCCGGCTGCTGGGCGACGCGATGGCGGCGGACGAATTACTCATCATCTTGGCCAACCAGAACCGCGATGCGGGCAACGCCCACCACGCGGTCTTGTTCGCGCCCGCTTTGCGGCCGCCGCTCGCGGCGTCCTGATCGCAGGGCGCCCCGGCGCCAGTTGCAATCCACGGCTATGCCATTCGCCCGCGACCGCGGGCTGCGCCGCCTGCGCGAGGCGACCGAGCGCGGCCATCCGATCGGCGAGATCGCGCAATTGTCCGCGGCCGAGCGCTGCGGGAGGTCGGCGATCGCTGGCATCGCGGTGAATTCACGGCCGGTCAGGAGCGGCTTCAATGGCCGGCGCGCGTCCGGCGATTGCCGGCGAGCGCGCGCGCCGTAGCCGCGACAATTTCGTCGAGCGCCGTATCCGCGGCTTGCTCGTAGGCCGCGATGATCGCGGCCAGGCGATTATCGGCCGCTTTGCGGGTGGCGTGTGCCTCGAAGCGCTGCAGGACTCGCCGGCCGCGCGCATCCTCGAGGCGCGCGACGAAGCCGGCGCGGATCGTCGGCGCGCCACCGCCGGCCGCGTATTCGGCCTGAAAGTCCACGACCTCGAGTTCCAGCCAATTGGCCGGCGCGAGCGTGGAGGCGTCGCCGACGACGGTGCGCAGATTGGCGTGGGCGCGGAACGAGTCGATCGCCAATTGCTGAATCACTTCGTCGAGCGGCGCGCTCCAGCGCGCCCCCGCGAAGTAGTCGAGGCGCCGGTCCGGATACAGCGCCGCGATGCGGTCGGTGCGCAGGCCGGCGCGCACCTCGGGTTTCAGCACCGTGAGGTCGGCCGCGATCGCGGCGCCGCGCGCACCCGGGTGGGCGGACAACAGGTAGATCGACGGCGGATCGAGTTTGCTCTGCAAAAGCGAGCCGCCGCAGGCGCCGAGCATCAGCGTGCCGGACAATAGGACGAGCGTGCGCGGCGAGGCCGCGCGGCGGCTCATCGCGCCACCTTTACGCCGCTGTACTTCGGTTCGTAGAGCAGTTGCGAAGGGTTTTCCCGCAGCGAGCGCGAAAGATCGCGGAAATCCCGCGCCGCGCCCCGGCTCTCGCGCAGCAGCTGCTCGAATTCCGGCAAACTCTTGCGCGTGAAGCGCGACATCCCGGGTTCGTTGTCGGCGACGAAGCGGTCCAACCGCTCCGTGGTGCTCGCCAAATTGTCGGCGACTTGCCGCAGATGCGCGGCGCTGCGCCGTATGTCGGGTGCGGAATCGGCGGCGATCGCGCGCAACTCGGCCGCGGCCCTCTGCACCTCTTGCGAGGATGCGCGCATCGCGTCGCTCAGCTGCCGCACGGAGCGTATCGTCGCCGGCAAGCGGTCGCTGGCAAGCCGCGCATCGTCCAAAGTGGCGTCCAGCGCGCGCACGTTGGCCTCGCTGAACACTTCATTCAGACGGTTTACGAGTTCGACGGCGCGCGTCGTCAGCACGGGCAGATTGGCGAGCAATACGTCGAAATTGGACGGCGCCGAACGGATCACCGGGTAATGCAGCCCCTGAGTCAGGGGCCGCGCCGCCGCGGCCTTGTCGTCCTGCTCCAAATCGATGAACAGCAAGCCGGTGACGCCCTGCAAGCTCAATGACGCGAGCGTGCGGCTGTCGATCGGCGCCGAGGAATCGATGTCGGCGACCACGCGGACGCGCTTCGGCTGCAGCGGATCGAGCATGATGCGCGAGACTTTGCCGACGTCCACGCCCAGATAGCGCACCGGACTGCCGTCGGTCAGTCCGCTGACCGAGCCGTGAAAGTAGATTTCGTAGCGCGCATGGGCATGTTTGTCGCCACGGCCGGCGTACCAATAGACGAAGGCCGCCGCGATGACGACGATCAGCAGCACGAATGCGCCGACGGCCACGTAATTCGCATCCCTATCCATAACGTTCCTTTTCCGCGGCGCGCGCCCGCGGCCCGTGAAAAAAGGCCTGGATCCGCGGATTTGAGCTTTCCACCAGCCCTTCCAGCGTGTCGCTGATCATCCGGCCGTCGATGATCACCCCCGCCCGGCTGCAGGTGCGAAACAGCGTATCCAGGTCGTGGGTGATCATGACGACGGTCAGCGCCAGCTGGGAATGCAGGTACAACAGTAGCTGATCGAAGGCCGCCGCGGAAATCGGATCGAGCCCGGCGGTCGGTTCGTCGAGAAACAGGAGCTTCGGCTCGAGCGCGAGCGCGCGCGCCAGCGCCGCCCGCTTGATCATTCCGCCGGACAACTGCGCGGGATATTTCGCCGCGGTGTCGGCGGGCAGGCCGACCATCGACAGGTAGAGCGCGGCGAGCGCGGCGAGCGTGTCTTCGCGCAGTCTGCGGTACTCGCGCAGCGGCAATTGGATGTTCTCGGCGACGCTCAAGGAACTGATCAAAGCGCCGTTTTGAAAGGTGACGCCGAAGCGCTGCACGAGCGCGCCGCGCTCTGCCCGCGACAGCCGATTGACGTCCCGCCCGTAGATCTCGACCGTGCCGGCGTCGGGCGATTTTAACCCCAGAATCGACCTCAACAGCACGGATTTGCCGGATCCGGATCCGCCGACGACGCCGAATATCTCGCCGGCACGCACTTCGAGATCGAGTCGGTCGTGGACGATCTGGCCGCCGAACCGATTGACCAGACCGCATACCCGAACCACCGCTTCTGCGCCCACTGCCTCCATCAGAAATCCAAGTGAACGAACACGACCGCGAATATCGCGTCGGCGAGGATGACCAGGAAAATCGACTGCACGACCGCGAGCGTCGTCAGCCGCCCGAGCTCGCGGGCCGAGTCGCGCACCTGCATGCCGCGGTAGGCGCCGACCGAGCCGATCAACAGGGCGAACACCGGCGCTTTGACGAGGCCGGCCCAGAACGTCGTCGGCGCGAGCGCTTCGTGCAGGCGGCTTGCGAATTGCGGCCACGGAATTTGCAGCTGCCAGTAGGACAAGAGGGCGCCTCCCGCCAGGCCCATGGCGTCGGCGACGACCGTCAGCAGCGGCAGGGCAATCACCAATGCGAGCAGCCGCGGCACTACCAGCAGTTCGATCGGATTCAGGCCCATCGCGCGCAACGCATCCGTTTCCTCGTTGAGCTGCATGACGCCGATCTCGGCCGCGAACGCGCTGCCCGACCGCCCGGCGACGATGATTGCGGTCAACAACACGCCCATCTCGCGCAGCATCGCAATGGCGATCAAGTCGACGACGAAGATATCCGCGCCGAAGCGCGCGAGCTGCTGCGCGCCGAGATAGGCGACGATCACGCTGACCAGAAAAGCGATCAGCGCGACGATCGGGATCGCGGTTACGCCGGTTTCGTAGATGTGGCGAACCAGCGAGGATAAGCGCAGTGCGCGCGGCTTGCCGAAGGCTTCGCCGATGACGGCAACGATGCGTCCGAAAAAGCCGACCGCGGCACGTGCTTCGGCGCCTTGCCATAGTGCCCACCGCCCGAGCTTGCCGACCGGTCCGCTGCCGTCCGGCTGCGTATGCTGCGCGGCGGCGCCGGCGGACCGCCCCACCTGTAGGTCGCGCAGAAACTGCAAATGCCGTGGCGGCCCGCCGACGTGCCGGACACTGAGCCGATCGGCCGCGGAGATTCTCGCGAGCAACGCCCAGGTTGGACCGATGCCGGGCGCTGCGGCCTCGGACCAATCGCAGGTCAAGTCGCCGGCCAGCGTCGCGGGCAAGATCGCCAGCTGTTGTTCGATTTGCGGGAGGGCCTGCGGCGACCAATCGCCCTTGAGATTCAAGCGCCAAACGTCGTCGCCGCCCTCGAGCGCCAACACATTCGTCATTTATCAGTCGGCGCGCGGCGCAGGGATCAGCGATTTATGGCTGCCGTCGCACAGCGGCGCCGTCGCGGTTTTTTTGCAGACGCAAAACCAGAGCCGCTTGCTTTGCGCGGCCGTGTATTTCAACGGCGAGAATTCGCCACCCTTGTGCGAGCCGTCGCAAAACGGCTGGCGGGCGCTCTTGCCGCAGCGGCACCACCAATACGTCTCACCGGCGGTCACGTCGATCGCGATCGGCTGCATGGCAACATGCTAGCAGGCGCTTGCGGCGCTGTCGCCGACACGCAGACGGCGCGATCGCTCGCGGATTTCGGCATCGTTTTTCCGGAGGTCACCCTCGGACTCGAGTTCTCGTTGGCGCCTGATCGCCATGCGCGGCGCCGTGGCGAACCTGGTGCGCACTCAGGAGGATTCCAATTTGGAGGATTTACAGCGCGCCGGCGGCGGTCGAGCCCATGGAGACCCTGCTACGGATGTTCTATGTAATTGAAATCATTATCTTTTTGTCGTACGAGGACGCGCCCTTTACAGCGTCCCCCGTTAATCGCATAGTAGCCTTACTGTTCAAGGGCAAACCCGCCGAAAGGCGGGGACGCAAAACCACCGGTCTTAGGGGCATCCAAGAGGACGCCTGACGATAGCGGGGTCGCCAGTTTTTTGAAATGCGCCGCGCGCATGCTTTGGTGCCGATGGAGTTGCACCCCGGACAGCAGGCTGAAGTTCCGCTTGCAATCGATTTTCCGGGGGGAAAACTCATGGTGCTGAAAGTGAACCGTTCGCCGAGTGCGGACAATTCCGGCGTCTATCGTCGACCGCGGCTGATGCTGCGCCCGACCCAGGTTGACGACATTTCCACGGTCCTCGGCAAACCGAAGGCGTATCCTTCGCCAGTGCGCGCGGTGGGGGCGGATTATTCGCAGACGCGCTGCGGCAGCGGCGACGGCGGTACCACCCTCAACACCGGTGCTTTGGACCAGATCCTCGAGCTCGACGAGGGTTGCATCCGGGCGCAGGCCGGCGTTCGCGTCGGCGTCTTGGTGCGCGCGCTCGCCGAGCGGGGACTCGAATTGCCGCTGACTCCGGAGATCGGCAACATCTCCCTGGGGACGCTTGCCGTCACCACGCTACCGCAGGCCTCCTATGAACCGGGGCTCGCACAAATGGGTTCGTGCGTGACCGAGATGAAGCTGATCACGCCGCAGGGCAAACGAATCACCGTCGGCGAGCGCGACCGCGACTTGATGCGCGTCCTGCGCTCGAGCTTCGGCCTGCTCGGCGTCGTGCATGAAGTCGTGCTGCGCGTCGCGACGCTGAAGCCGGTGAAAATCGACTACAAGGTGCATTCATTTGGCGAATTCGCGGCGCGTTACGCGAACATCGTCGGCGCGCCGGGCGCGCTGCGCTTTCACGTGGCGCCATTCTCCGAGCGCGTGACGGTCGAGCGGCGCACCCAGGACGACGAGGCGAGCACCAGTCGCTCCGGCATCTGGCAAATTCGCAATTCCGTGATGCGCAATGTTTTGCCGGCGTTCGGATCGTCGGTCGGCAGCGTGCTCGCGGCACCGGGTTTGCGCAACGCGGTCCTCTCCGGGGTGCACCGCGCCCTGAACGCGACGCAAGGACGCGCCTCGCGCGGCGTGGTCATGTACGCCCATGAATGGCTGCGTGATTTGCCCGAAGAATCCTGGAAGGCCCGCCACACCTACAGCCTGTGGGCATTTCCGCAGGCGGATTTCCCGAAATTGCTGGGCAACTACGCCGCGTTCTGCCGCGCGTACCACAAGCAATATCGGTATCGCTGCCATGTCGTCACCGCTGCGAGCCGACTGCACCGCGACCGCAATTCCCTGTTCAGCCCGAGCTACAACGGCGACATGGTGACCTTGGAGCCCTCCTCGCCGGGCGATCAAGGATTCGAGGACTTTCTCATCGATTTCAACGACTTTGCATCCGCTCACGGCGGCACGCCGACGTTCAATCAAACGCGGGCGCTGCAAGCGGAACACGTTGCCAAGGCTTTCGGCGAGCGGGCCCGGCTATTCGCCGCCTTACGCCGGCGCACCGATCCCTTGAACCGGCTGCGCAACAGCTATTTCGCCCAACTTCTCGGATGAAGCGGCGGCGACGATCAGGCCTGTTCCTGCATGTGCGCTTCGAGAAACCACAAATACTTGTCGAGGTCGCGCGAGATGCCGGTAAAGAGGTCCGCGGTGTCCGCATCGCCGAGATCGTCCGCGGCAGCGATGGAGGCGCGCACCGCCTTGCCGCAAGCGGCGACCTGTGTCGACAAATAGAATAGATGGTCCTTGCCGGCGGTGATGCTGAGCGGGTAGTTCTTCAATTTGCTGCGCTTGGCGGCCACCGCTACCGTGCCTTCCGCCGTCCCACCGAGTGCGGTCGCGCGCTCGGCGATTTCGTCGATCTGCGCCAGCACGACGTCGGAAATCTTGTCGAATAATTCGTGCAGCGCGATGAATTGCGGGCCCTTGACGTTCCAATGCGCCTGCTTGATCTGGCTCTGCAAGTCGATCGCAGTGGCGAGCCGGTCGTTGAGAATCGCAATGACCTTGCGCCGCATTTTCTCCGATAGGTCCGTCTTGGTTTTGTACATGTCGTGCTCCTTAAGTGAAACAGGGTGTGCTTAGGCGCCATTTTGCACTAACTGCACGGCGAGAAAGCGGCCGCTTCAGAGTTCGGTGCTGCGTGCGCGCAGGCGGATCGCCAAAACGATGAGTGCGGCAGCGACCGCCGCGCCGATCCAGGTCGCCGGGTTCGTCAAGAATCCGAGCGGGTCCAACAGGGGCCAGACGCTGAGCGAGTCGACACCCTGTCCCGGGGCGGCGTGCGACCCGGTGAATACCGGGCCGGGGATATCGTGAAAGGCCGTGCGCGGATAGCCCGTCAGCAGGCGATTCGACAGCTGTTTGGCGATCTCGTGGGTGCCGAAGAACATGCGCTCCAGCCAGATCAGCGCCAACGGCGGCAGGATCGACCAGAGAGTCACGGCGCGTTTCGCAAAGGCCGACACCAGCATCAGCCAGGCGGCGACCGGCAGAAACCAAATTCCGGCCGTGACGATCAAATAGAGCCAGAGCGCCTGCAGCTGCAGCCACAGATCAGCGCGCCACAAGCTCGCCCCGAACCAGGAACTCGCCCGTATCGAGATGATGAAGGCGATCAGCAGCGTCGCGAGATCGGCCACCGCGAAATACACCACGGGGATGACGATCAAGGCCGTCGCCAGCTTGGCGAGCACCGTCGCGGCGTCCCCGATCGGCAGCGATTTCCAAAACAAGATGCTGCGATCCTTGCGATCGGCATGCAGGCAGTCGAGCAGGTACCACGCGCAATAGATCGACAGGACGACGACGAAGACGGCGCCCAGCGCGAATAGCAACAAGCCGCCGACCGCGGGGCCCCGCGGTGCGGTCGCCGGCAGTTCGACGTCGACGCGGCCGAACAGGGCGGCGAGCACCAAGACGGCGCCGATCACCGCGGGACAGATCCAGATGGCGCGATTTTCCCAGAGCTCCCGGCGTATCAGCCACCGGTAGGTGCTCATGCGCCGCCGCCGCTTAGCTTGGCGACGAACAGGTCGGCGACGCTCGGCGTATGCACGTCGCCGAAGGCGACGAGGACCCCGGGGTCGGCGCCGTCGTAATACATCACGGTCTTGCCGAGCGCGCGGCGCTCGTGGAACGGACCCAGCGAGCGCGCCGCCTGCAGCCGCTCCGCGGTGACTGCGACCGCCGAGAAGCGCGCGGCTATCGCCGCCGACGAGGCGTCGAGCACGATGCGCCCCTTGTCCATGAAGAGGACGTCCGTCAGTAAATTCTCCACCTCTTCGACTTGATGAGTGGTGATCAAGATCGTGCGGGTCTCGTCCATGTAGTCATTGACCAGCGAGTCGTAGAAGCTGCGCCGCGCCAGCAGGTCGACGCCCAGGATCGGCTCGTCGAGAACCAGGAGCTTGGCGTCGATCGCCATCGTCAGCGCCAGGTGCACCTGGGTTTTCATCCCCTTGGAGAGTTCACGGATGCGGCTGGAGGGTTTGATCTGCGCCTTCTGCAACAGCGCTTGCGCGCGGTCACGGCGAAATCGCGGGTGGATCCCGGCGACGAAATCGACCGCTTGATCGACGCGCAGCCAGGCGGGCAGCACCGCCACGTCCGCGATGAAGCAGGCCTGTCTCATCAGCTGCGCGCGCGCCCGCAACGGTTCGAGTCCCAATACCCGCAGACGGCCTTGATAGCTCGTAAGACCGAGCAGCGCGCGCAAAATCGACGTCTTCCCGGCTCCGTTCGGACCGATCAAGCCGACGATGCGGCCGGGTTCGACCGCAAAATTTGCATGGTCCACGGCCACAAATGAGCCGTATTTCTTGGTCAGATCCTGTACTTCGATCAACGGCGACATGGCAGCGACTCAGGTTCCTCGGGACTCGCGGCCGGGCGCCGGCGCAGCAGGGCGGATCGACGGCGGCGCTTGCGCGCACAGTTCGGCCGCCGAGAAGCCGAGGCGCTGAATCAGCGCGAGAATTTGCGGCCATTGAGCGCTGAGGAAACGCTCTCGTTCGCCGGCAAGAAGCGCGCTGCGGGCGCCGACGCTCACGTACATTCCCCGACCGCGGCGCTTTTCGATCAAGCGCTCGTCGACCAGGGCCTGGTAAGACTTGAGCACGGTCAGCGGGTTCAGTCGGTAGTCGGCCGCGACGACGCGAACCGAAGGCAGCGGCTCTCCCTCGCGCAGCGCTCCTTCCAGAATCAGCGCAACCATTCGATCGCGCAATTGGCGATAAATCGGCTGGCTATCGTTCCATTCGGGGCTCATACGGCGGCTGACCCACGCTTTCTCTGATACTGCGCTCTAGTCATATAGTAAAATATATGACTAGTGCATACAAGCACGGTGATCGGCGGCGTGGCGCGAGCCGAGGCCGCGCACGGATGCCGCGGCCGGTGCGCTTGGTCGATCGCGGCATGCGAACGACGAGCTCTGCGCGATGATCCTCGACGCGCACGTGGCGAAGCGGCGGCGGCCGGATCGAGTCGCCAATCGGGCATTTCGGCTACCATCCCGGCCTGTACGCCCGGAGTCCATCATGAAGAAACCCGTTACCGTCACGATCACCGGCGCCGCCGGCAATATTGGCTACGCGCTCGCGTTTCGCGTCGCTTGCGGCCAAATGCTCGGCGCCGATCAAGCGGTCAATTTACGTCTGCTGGAAATCCCGCCGGCGCTCGGCGCCGCACAGGGCGTCGTCATGGAACTCGACGACTGCGCCTTCGCCACGCTGAACGGGGCCACGGCATCCGACGATGCCGAGGCTGCGTTTCGCGACTGCGATTTCGCGCTGCTGGTCGGCGCGCGGCCGCGCGGCCCGGGCATGGAACGCAAGGATTTGCTGCTCGCCAACGCAAAAATATTCTTGGCGCAAGGCAAGGCCTTGGACGCCGTGGCGAGCCGCGACGTCCGTGTGCTGGTGGTCGGCAATCCCGCGAACACCAATTGCCTGATTGCGCAACGCAATGCGCCGTCTCTGCCGGCCCGCAATTTCACCGCGATGACCCGTTTGGATCACAACCGGGGACGCGCGCTGCTCGCGGCAAAGGCCGGTGCCGCCGTCGTCGACGTCAAGAAAATGACCGTCTGGGGCAATCACTCCGCCACGCAATACCCCGATCTGCATCATGCGACCGTCGGCGGCAAGCCGGCGCTTTCCTTGGTCGACGACCGCTGGTTTCGCGACGCCTTCATACCGGCGGTGCAGCAGCGCGGCGCCGCGATCATCAAAGCGCGCGGCAGCTCGTCGGCCGCGTCGGCCGCCTCGGCCGCGATCGATCACATCCACGACTGGCTATTGGGAACGGCGCCCGGCGACTGGGTCAGCATGGCGGTGCCGGCCGACGGCAGCTACGGCATCTCGGAGGGAGTGGTCTACTCGTATCCGGTGACTTGCAAGGACGGCGGCTACCGGATCGTAGCGAATCTCGAAATCGACGAGTTCAGCCGCGCAAAGATGCGGGCGACTCATCAAGAATTGTGCGAGGAACGCGACGGCGTCAAAGAATTGACCAAATGAAGATGCTTGCGGCGCGACGAGTGCACGGGCAATCCTGCATGTCGACATGGAGGCGTTCTACGCGTCCGTCGAAGAGCTGGATCACCCGCATCCAAAAGGCAAGCCGGTGATCGGCGGCGGCGAGGGCGGCCGCGCGGTCGCCGCCGCCGGCAATCGGGGAACACGGCGCCCCGCGACTTGATATCATCGCCGATCGTCATGTACACGAGCTTCTTCGGCCTCCACGAAAGGCCTTTCGCCATTACGCCCGATCCGCGCTATCTCTATTTGAGCGAGCGCTACGCCGAAGCCTTGGCCCACCTTCTCTACGGCATCGATGAATCCGGCGGGTTCATGCAGCTGACCGGAGAGGTCGGTACCGGCAAAACGACGGTGGTGCGCACGCTGCTCGCGCGCGTGCCGCAACATGCCGACGTCGCGGTCATCCTCAATCCGCGGGTCACGCCCGCGGAGTTTCTTCTCAGCATCTGCGAGGAACTCGGCGCCGCCATCGGCGACGCCGACAGGCACAGCGTCAAGCAGCTCGTGGATGCATTGAATCGGCGGCTGCTGTCGGCGCACGCCGAGGGCAGGCGCGTGATATTGATCGTCGACGAAGCGCAGCAATTGTCGCCCGCGGTGTTGGAGCACGTGCGGTTGTTGACCAATCTGGAAACGCCGACCCAGAAGCTCCTGCAGATCATCCTGATAGGCCAACCGGAACTGCGCGAATTGCTCGGCCGCAACGAACTGCGTCAGCTCGCGCAGCGTGTTACCGGCCGCTATCATCTGAATCCGCTCAGCCGCAGCGAGACTCGCGGCTACGTGCGCCACCGGCTGCGCGTCGCCGGCGCCTCGGCGGAAATCTTCACGGCGCGGGCGCTCAACGAAGTGCACCGCCTGTCGTCGGGGATACCGCGCGTGATCAACGTTTGTTGCGACCGGGCATTGCTCGGCGCATACACCCGCGAGACGCGCAAGGTGACGGCCGGCCTCGTGCGCCGTGCCGCGGGCGAAGTCTACGGGCGGCGATTCGCGGCCGCATGGATCGGTTGGCTCGCCGCCGTGATTGGTGCGCTCGGATTGGCCGCGATCGCTTTTTCGGCGTGGCGGGTTTGGCCGGCGAAGACGCGCGTTGCACAGACGGCCGCGGCCGCCCCGCTGCCGCACGGCGCAACGGCTGCCGCCGGATCGGCGGCGTATCCGGCGCCGCGCCCGGCGGCAGCTCCGAGGCCGACGCACGCCTCGACGATGGCGCCGGCGGTGTCGGTGAACGCCTTGCTGCAGACGACGAGCGCAGTCGGCGGCGGGTCCGCTGCCTACCGCAGCCTCTTCGCCCTTTGGGGGGCGAAACTCGGCGATGCCGCCGACCCCTGCGGCCAGGCGGCGCGCGCGGGGCTCGCCTGTCTCCAACAGCGCGGTTCCTGGGCGCAAGTGCGCATGCTCGATCGCCCGGCGATCCTCACCTTGGTCGGCGCCGACGGCATCGTCCATCGGCTGCTGCTGACCGCCCTCGGCGATCGCGAGGCGACGCTCGCGATCGGCACGCAGCCGCAAACTGTGCCGCTCGACGATCTGTCGCGCGCATGGTTTGGCGAGTTCACGGTCGTTTGGAAGCCGCAGCTGCAGCCCGTGCGGCAGTTGTCCATCGGCATGAGCGGCAAGGACGTGCGCTGGCTGCGGCGCGGCTTGGACGCGCTGCGCGGCAGCGCGGACGACCCGGCGCAGGGCGACGATTACGATCGCGAACTCGCCGCCGCGGTCCGCTCCTTTCAGCGGACGCATCGGCTGAACGTCGATGGCATCGCCGGACCGCAGACGCAAGCCGTGCTTCAAGGGGCTTTGCGGGAACCGAAATCGCCTCTGCTGATGCCGGTCGCGAGCGGCGGCGGATAGGAGCTTGCGGTGTCCTTCATACTAGACGCATTGAAGAAATCGGAGGCCGAACGGCAGCGGCAGAGCGCTCCCGGACTCATCGAACCGGGTATCCGCGCGCCGCATCAGGGCCTGCCGGTGTGGGCCGTCGCGGGTTTGGTTCTGCTCGCAATCAACGCGATCGCCTTGAGCGTCGTGCTGCTGCGCCGTCCGGCGCCGCAAGCGGCGATCCCGGGGGCGGCACCGATCCGGCGGCAAGCGCCCGCGGCGCCGCTGCTCGCCGCGCCGGCGCCGGCCGCCGCGGCGCCGCCCTTCAGTCCGATGGACGAAGGCGCGGTGGACGCGCCTGAAATTCCGCTGGTCGCGGCCCGCGAGCCGCGCGGCACGCCGCCGCGCGCGCGCACCGCGCCGGCAACGGATGGCGCCTCCGTCGACGATGAACTATTGCCGACGATCGATCAGATGCACTTCGGCGCAGCGGATGCGCTGCCGCCGCTGCACCTCGACATTCATGTCTATGCGGCCAATCCAGCCGAGCGCTTCGTGTTCATCAACGCCCGAAAGTATACGGAGGGCTCGACGCTCCAAGAGGGGCCCAAGGTCGAACGCATTCGCCGCGACGGCGTCGTACTCGATTATCGCGGCCGGCGATTTCTCCTGCCGCGCCAATGACGCGCCGCGGCCAGCGGCGTCGGCGCCGACCGAGGCCTACCGCGGGCGTTCTTCGCCGTCGGCCAATGCGGCCAAACGCCGCAAGGCATCGCCGCTGATGCGGTAACCGATCCACGCGGCGTTGGCTTCGGCGCCGAGCGCCTCGTAGAATTCGCGCGCCGGCGCGTTCCAATCGAGCACCGCCCATTCAAACCGACCGCAATCGCGCTGCAGCGCCAATCGCGCCAAATGCGCCAGAAGGCGCGTGCCGACGGCGTGGCCGCGAAATGCGGGACGCACGAACAAGTCCTCGAGATACAGGCCGTGCTTGCCGAGGAATGTCGAGAAATTGTGAAAATAGAGCGCAAAGCCGGCGACTTCGCCGCCGACCCGCGCGATCACCGCCTCGGCCGCCGGGCGCACCGCGAACAATGCGTTGCGCACGGACGCCTCGGTCGCGACGGCCTGATCCGCCAGTTTTTCGTAAATCGCCAGTTCGCGGATCAATGCGAGCAGCAGCGGCACATCGTTCGGCGCCGCCGGTGCGATCTCGAGGGCGGTCGCTTGCATCATCGGCGGCGAGGTTACCTTGCCGGGTCGCGACACGCCAGCCATGGCGGCGGTGATCTCGATGCGCCGCGGCCGCGAGGCGTCCTCTGTTAGACTGGCGCGGCGGCAAGCCGGTGCGGGCACCGGCGCCGCCGGCCTGAACGAGATGATGCGACCATAACAGTCATGCGCAAGATATTGACGTTGACGATGAGCGGACTGGTCACGGTACTGCCCGTCGCCTTGACCGTGTACGTCGTCTGGTGGGTCGTTCACTCGCTCGAGGTGACGCTGCGCCGCGCATTGATCTCGCTCGACATCATCAGTCCGGCGCACTATTGGCCGGGTCTCGGATTGCTGGCGGGATTCCTGCTGTTGTTGATCGTCGGCGGCTTGGTCAACGCCTATGCCGGCCGCCTGATGTTGAAGTATTGGGATGACTTTCTCGGCCGAATCCCGTTCGTGAAGACCCTCTACGGCGGCTTTCGGGACGTCGTCAGCCTGTTGCCGTCCGGCAGCGGCGAGAAGCGCGATTTGCAAAGAGTCGTGGTGGCGCGCTTCGGCAGCGTACACGCAATCGGCTTCGTCACCCGCGAGGATGTTCCGGCCGCCTTGCACGCCCACGGCGGCCATGATTGGGTGACGGTTTACTTCCCGATGAGCTACGCATTCGGCGGTTACACGGTCTATTTGCCGCGCGATCACGTCGAGCCGCTCGATATCTCGGTCGAGGATGCGATGCGCCTGGCGATCACCGCAGGCTTGACGGCGGCCGGCACTCGCGCGAAAAGCGGCTGAGGCGGCGCCGCCGTTTCGACCATGTCGCCGCGCTGTCTGCCGTTGATCGCCTTATGGCTCGCGCAAGCAATCGCAGCGCCGGGCGCTGCTGCCGCGGCGGCGCCCGCCCGGCGCAGCGCCGCGGACGACTCGAAGGCTCGGACGGCAGCCGCGGTAACCGCGCTGCGCGGACGCGGCGACGACAAATCCCTGGCTACCGCCGCGCTCGTCAGTCAGAGCGCGGACGCGCTAGTCTTGGCGACCCGCGCGGCCGATCTTGCGCCGGAGGATACGGCGATCGATTGGATCCAGCTGCGCGTCTGCGCGCTGACACCGAACTGCGACAACCGCGCCTTCGCCACCGAAATGCGCTGGCTCGACCCCGACAACAGTGCCGCGTGGCTGCCGACTTTGGCGGCGGCGTGGCAAAGCGCGGATACCGTGGAAATCGACCGCGTCCTTGCGCACATGGCGCGCGGTACCAGCGTCGATTTCTACTGGAACCGAATCGTCGTGATGATGTTCGACGCCTTGAAGGCGGTGTCCGGCCGCCTCTCCGGCCGCTTTGCCGCCTCCGACGCGGCGCGCCTCGCTTACGTCGAGCATATCGCAGCGGTGAAGATCATCCCGCGGTTCGCGCCGCTGATCGATGCATGTCGGCAGTCCAAGTCGGGAACGCCCCGCCGCGCGTCCTGCGTCACGGTGGCGAGGATTCTGCGCAACGGCGACACCGTCAACGCGCAATTCGCCGGCATCGCGATCGAACGTCGGCTGTTGCCCGTGGACGGCAGGGAATACCGCTCGCTCGGCGAGCGCCGGCGCGTTCTGCAGTGGCGGGTGATGACGGCCGCGGAATTCGACAGACCATTGTTGCCGTGGCTGAAGAGCGCCCACGCGCGCTGGCGCCTCTCGCGCATGCGCACGACGCGGCGCGAACAGGACGTCATCCTCGCGGTGCTGCGCGATCACGGCATGCCGCTCGACCCGCCGCCGCCGCCGCCCCCTCCGACCCCGCCGCCGGCGCCGCCCGAACCGCTGCACCTGCAGCCGCCCTGATCGATGCCGCGGCCCAACAGTGGCGCTGATGTTCATCGATCATGCCGACTGCTTGCATGAAAGCGTAGCAAATCGTACTGCCGACGAAGTGAAAGCCCCTGCTCTTGAGGTCTTTGCTCAGCGCATCGCTGTGCACGCTGGTCGCGGCGACGTCGCCCTGGCGCAGTGGCCGGCGACGCAATACGCGACCGTCGCTGAACTGCCAGATATATCGGTCGAACGCCCCCGGCCGCGTGCGTATTTGCAGATAGGCCGTGGCATTGTCGATGAAGGCGGCGATTTTAAGGCGGTTTCTGACGATGCCCGGATCGTTCATCAACCGGGCGCGCTCGCGCGCGCCGTAGCGGGCCATCCGCGCGGCATCGAATCCGGCGAACGCCCGGCGGTAATTCTCGCGCTTGCGCAATATCGTCAGCCAGCTCAAGCCCGCTTGCGCGCCCTCCAGACAGAGCATCTCGAACAGCCGGCGGTCGTCGTGAACCGGCACGCCCCATTCGGCGTCGTGATACGCGACGTACAGGGGATCGAATCCGCACCATGCGCAGCGGCGCTTGCCGTCGGCATGGCGCAACGCCCGTGCCTGCAGCCGATCGAGTGCCGTGGTCATCGAAAATCCCCGTCAAGGTTCGGGCTATTATGCCGTGAATGCAGCATGAATTACTCGCGCCCGACGAACCGGCCGCCGTCGAAGTGCTTCGGCCGGAAGCCGATTCGCCGTTTTTCCTGATCTGCGATCATGCCGGCGCGCGGATTCCACGCGCCCTGGGTACGCTTGGATTGAGCGCCGCCGATCTCGGCCGGCACATCGCCTGGGATATCGGCGCCGCCGGCCTCGCCCGGCGGCTCGCGGCGATCCTCGACGCCTGCGCGCTGCTGCAGACCTATTCGCGTCTGGTGATCGATTGCAACCGCCCGTTGGGCGGCTCGGGCTCGATCGTCGCCGTCAGCGAGCGCACGCCGATTCCGGGCAACGAGTCCATCGACGCTTGGGACCGCGCGCGCCGCGAGCGTGAAGTGTTCCGTCCTTACCATGACCGCATCCGCACGCTGCTCGCCGCGCGCAAGGCCGCGCAACGTGCCAGCATGCTGATCTCGGTACACAGCTTCACTCCGGTATTTCTCGGCGAAAGCCGCCGCTGGCACGCGGGAATTCTCTACAATCGCGACGGCCGTCTGGCGCGCGCGACGCTCGCGGCGCTGCGCGGCGATGCCGAGCTCGTGGTCGGCGAGAACCAACCGTATGCCCTCGGCGACGCCAGCGATTATGCCGTTCCCGAATACGGCGAGAAGCAGGGCTTGCTGCACGTGGAAATCGAGGTGCGGCAGGATTTGATCGCCGACGAACGCGGCCAGCAGTCGTGGGCGGTGCGTTTGGCGGAGGCGTTGCAGGCGGCCGCCGCGCACTGCGTCGGCAACGCCTGAGCGTGCGGCGCGGCGCTGGTCAGCCGTGCAGGGACATCGACGGCCGGCTCTTGTACACCAATTCGACGCGATCGATGCCGCGCGTGCAGCGCGCGGTACTGCGAATTGCGTGCAGCAATCGGCTCAACACCGACGGGTTCGCGTCTTTGGCGGATTGACTGTCGGGTTCGACGCCTAAATGCATGACGACGACGCGATCTTGCGCGAGGCGCACGAATACCGCGACGCCGACCGGCCGCCCGTCGGTCGAGACGGCAAACAGGCTTTGCACGCCGGCTATTGCGCCGACGCGGATGCCGAGAGCGCCGTCCCGCTCATAGATCTCCGGCACGCCGTAGGTGTCGATCGATAGCTGTATGCCGCCGCGCACTCGGTGCTGGTTCACATTGAAAAACAACAACTGTTCCAACGCGCTGCGTTGCTCGACCGAGAGCTGCGTCGTGATCCAGATCGTGTCGGTCAATCGATCCTCCGCGATGAGCGGTGAGCGCTGAGGGATGAGATGCAACTGGCGCGCGCCAACGACCATCGGTTGGCTATGGAGAGTCGCCATCGTATAGCGGTCCGCGCGCAAACACACTAGCCCGCGCAGGCGGGCTGTTGCAGTGCGACATGCGGCGCGCACAACCGGGGCAACTGGGAACGGCGGGCGCTGCCGGGCCTAGGAGTTCGCCGCCCCGGCGTCCTGCGGCGCCGCCCAGGCGCTGACACTCGCCTCGTAGATCGCGAGTTCCTGCAGAAGGTCCTCGAAGCGCTGTGCCTTGCCTATCGCGAATCCTTGGCCGTAATCGACGCCGAGATCGGCCATGCGCGCCCGCAGTGCGTCGGTTTCGACGTGTTCGGCGATCGTCTCGATGCACATGACTTTGGCGAGCTGCGCGATCGCTTTGATCATCGACTCGGATCGCGGGTTGTCGATCGCGTCGCGCACGAAGCTGCCGTCGATCTTCAGATAATCGACCGATAGATCCTTCAAGTAGGCGAGCGAGCTGACGCCGGTACCGAAATCGTCGAGCGCGAACTGGCAGCCGAGCGCCTGCAGCCGCTGGATGAACAGCTGCGCCTTCTTCAGGTTGCCGACCGTCGCCGTCTCGGTCAGTTCGAAACAGAGCACCGCGGGGGGCGTTCGACTGTCGTGGATTTCCTGGGCGACGTATTCGACGAAGCCATCGTCCTGCAGCGATTGGCCGGACAAATTGATCGCAAAGCGGGCGCTCTCGTCGCCGGCCGACATGTTCTGCCGGCCGAGCAGCGTGCAAGCGCGGTGTACGACCCAGCGGTCTATTGCCGGCATCAGTTGATAACGCTCCGCCGCGGCTAGAAACTTGTTCGGCGGCAGGATTTCTCCGCGCTCGCCCTGCATGCGCAGCAGCAGCTCGAAGCGCGGCCGGCCGTAGTTGCCGCGCAGCGGCAAAATAGGCTGTGCGTCCAGGCGAAAGCCGTCCTCGGCGAGGGCGCTGCGCAGCCTGCCGACGACCACGACGTCGGTTTGGCGCTTGAGGATGCTTTGATCGGCATCCTTGAACGTCTCTATGCGGTTGCGGCCCCGATCCTTGGCGGCCTTGCAAGCGATCTCGGCGGCGGCGAGCGCGTGCGCCAGAGGATTCGCGGAGCGGCCGACCGGCGCCACGCCGATGCTGACGGAGACTTCGAAGGACTCGCCGCCGGCCTGCGGCGCGAGCGCCGCGGCGCCCGCACGCACGCCGTCGGCTTGCGCCGTCGCGGCGTCGAGACCGGTATTCGGCAGCAAGGCCGCGAACCGATCGCCGGAGATGCGGGCGCATATCGCCGTCGCCGGCAACGCCTTGCGGAGGCGTTCGGCAACGTGGGCGATGACGCCATCGCCGACGTGCATGCCGAATGTCTCGTTGATCACGTGCAGACCATCGATGTCAATATACAGAATGCTGTGCGCTCCCAGCGTGGCGTCGGTCGCGACCAGCACCTGCGCCTGAAGCTCGAGCGCTTGGCGCGTCATCAGCCCGGTCGCCGGGTCGTAGTGCGCCTGGATGATTTCGCTCGCACGCCGCGCCAACAAGTCGGCGATGCGCGCCCTGTGCGCATCGAAATCGGGCGCGCTCGGCGGATTGAACAGGGCGAGCACGCCCATGACGCGCTCCGACGGATGGCGCACCGGGCAGGCGAGAATCTTGTACGGTGCGGCCGCTTCGGTCGTCAGTTTGGCGATGCGGTTGACGATCAGTGTGCGTTGCTGCAACTGCATCCATGCCAGCAGGTGCCGTTCGGCAAGCTGCAAAACACCGGGCGTCATCGGCTGGCCGCTGTGCGTCATGGTTCTCGATATGTTCTTGTCCGGGACCCACAACGCGGCGAGCGCGCAGCTCGTATGTTGCATCGCGCTCTTCAAGATCTGATCGAATTCGTCGGCGTCGGCCGATCCGCTGAATTTGTTCGACGAGATCTCGAGCATCAAGGCAAAATCGCGCTCGCGCACGCCGAGATCGCGGTCGCGCGAAACCAGGGCCGAGCGCAGCGACAATTCGCGGCGCAGGCACTCGAGCGCCGGCTGCACCATTTGGCGCACGAACTGCAAAGGCCGCGCCGCGATCCGCCTACCGCACAGATCGACCACGATCGTCACGACGCCCAGCAATTCGATCTGTTCGCCGCGCACCGCAAACGAATAGGCGCTGCGGTCGGCGCCGAGATCGCGCGCGATGGCCGGATACTCCGCCTGGTCCGACAGCGCGTTGCTGATCGCCTCTTTGGCGATCGACGCGTCATCGGCCGTATCGGTTTCCGCCGAGGCCCAAATCAAGTTCGCGAAGCCGTCGTGCACCTTGACGACGTGCAGACTCGGCATCAGCACCTTCAGCAGGCGCGCGTACGAGTCGAACGACGCTTCAGCGGCGGCGGGTCGGTGCATGGTTGCGGGCGGTTTGTCTTCGATCACGGCTGTCGTCGTCCTGACGGGATCGCGGATTCGATCGGCAAGGCGCAGTTTGCGGGGAATTTCGCAGTGGAATCGTTGACGGCTGTCACAAATTGCAGGCAGAGCGGCCGCCGGCAACCGCTCAGCGGCGGCGCGCGAGCCGCCCGAGCAGCCAGCGCCCCCCGGGCAGCCGCACGAGGCGAAATACGCGGCGCCAGAAGAGCAGCCCCCGCTCGTCGAGCCGCGCGAGCGGCAAGGCCCCGTAAAGCCCTTCCAGGGGTTCGTGCAGCATCGCCGCGCAGGCCCGCAGCGCCGCCGACCGGTCTTGGCATTGCAGCGTCACGCGGACCGGCGGTGCATCGCTCCAGTCGACTGCGATGGAGGTGCAGTCGGCGAAGGCGCCGGCGTCCGGCAACGGCGCTGCGTCGGCGTCGCTCTGCACGCCGGTCAAATAGAGCAGCGGGCCGCCCGGCGCCGATGAGGCGATGCGCCAGGCGCCGGCCGCCAACAGGTCGCGCCTGAACCGTCCGTAAAGGGTTCGCCGCAGCATGGTTGCCGTTCCTGCATCGTCGATCGCCCGGACTGGGCATGGAAAGCGCCCAACGGTATCATTTCGAACGCTCTTTGCCATAGGACTCCGGACATGCGCCGCCTTTTCTTCGCGCTGATCGCATTGTCGGCCGGTGCCGCGGCCGCCGGCCGCCCCGCCCCGCCCGACTCGCCCGCCGCCCGCCAGATCGCCGCCGAGCACCTGCCGCCCGGCGCGGTCAGCTTCGTGATTGCCGCAGCCGATACGGGGCGGGTGATTCGCAGCCGCAATGCCGATACCCTGCGCAGCCCCGCCTCGACGATCAAGCTGCTGACGACTTTCGCGGGCCTGGAGCTACTCGGTCCGGCCTTTACCTGGCAGACGCGTGCCCTGACGAACGCACCGCTCGTCAACGGCGTATTGCGCGGCGATCTATTTTTGCAGGGAGGCGGCGATCCCTATATGACTCTCGAGCGCTGGTGGTATTTCGCGCACCAGCTGCGCGTACGCGGAGTGCGGGCGATAGACGGCGACATCGTCGTCGACGATCGGGAATTTTCGCAGCCCGAGGCGGATCCAGGCGCCTTCGACGGTCACCCGAATCGCCCGTACAACGTCGTGCCGGACGCCTTGATGGTCAACTTCCAGTCGGTCGTATTTCGGCTTACACCGGACCGGCTGGCGCGCAAAATCGCCATCGTCGCCGATCCCATGCCGCTGCACCTTTCGATCGACAACCGCATCCGCTTCGTCCCCGGCCGCTGCGGCGACGCTGCCGACCACGTCGATTTCCAAGACCCCTCCGTCGAGCGCGATCGCATGGTCTTCACCGGCACGATGGCGGCGCAATGCGCCCCGCTCGAGATTACCCGCGCAGTGATGCACGCGCCGCAATATGCGTACGGCACATTCGTGCCGCTGTGGCGCGAGCAGGGCGGCACGCTCGCCGGTGCGCTGCGTGTCGAAGCGGCGCCCGCCGGCGCACGATTGCTGTTTTCCTACGATTCCCTGCCCCTGGCAGAAGTGGTGCGTCTGACGAACAAATTCAGCAATAACCTGATGGCGCGCGATTTGCTGCTGACCCTCGGCGAGCGGCGCTTCGGCGCGCCGGCGACCGTCGACAAGGGCATCGCCGCGATCGAGGAGTGGAGCCGCAGCCGCGGACTGAAGCTCGACGACACGGTGCTCGACAACGGCGCCGGTCTGTCGCGCAAGGCGCGCATCTCGGCGGCAACGCTGGCGGCGGTGTTGGCGGCCGCCTATCGCAGCCGCTACGCGCCGGAGTTTCTGGCGTCGCTGCCGCTCGCCGGCCTCGACGGAACGCTGAAAAGTAGCATGGCGGATACGCCGCCCGGAGCGGTGCGCCTGAAAACGGGGCATATCGACGGCGTCAGCAACGTCGCCGGCTACGTCACGACGGCGCGCGGGCGGACCTACATTCTCGTCTCCTTCGTCAACGATGCGCGGGCCGGCTCGGGGGCCGGCGAACCGGTACATGCGGCGCTCGTCGATTGGATATTGCGCACGCTTTGACGGCGCCCCGGGAGCGCTCCAATTCCCAGCAAATCGGCCGCACGTTGCGTCGAATCCACACGCCGAAACCGAGATGGCGGAAGGCCGCCGACAGGCGCCGCCGGTACCAGGCGGCCGGCCGCAAATGCACGTCCCGGTCCGTCAAGCTGCGGTCGCAGTTGTCGCGCCAATCCTCGCTGGTCAGCGCCGATACGTAGAGCGCCGCCCGACTGAGGCGGCCGAGGTTCGCTATCGCCCGCGCGGCGTCCCGATCCGAAAGATATTGCAAGACGTCGTAACAGACGACCAAATCGTAGGCGCGGCGCGCCCTGTAATCGGCGACGGATCCACTCGTCCAGCCGTAGTGTTCGCATAGATAGGCGCTCGCTTCGAGTCCGGTGTAGGCCGCGCGCGGCAGCAGCTTGGCGAACGGCGCGCGCAGCAGCCCGATGCCGCAGCCCGCATCGAGAATGCGGCCGACCGGAATTTGCGTCTGGCGCAGAATCGCGGCGATCAGCGCCGCGCGGGCGCGCATCTCGGCGGCCGTGACCACGCGCGTCCTGCGGCTGAAGTAATAGCGCTGGAAATATGCCGCGTCGAATGCCGCGTCTCGGTTCTTGGGCGATCGCTCGCCCGCACGGCGGCTTCTCGCGGTCACTCCACCGTCAGACTCTTGGCGAGATTGCGCGGCTGATCGACGTCCGTGCCCTTCAACACGGCCACGTGGTAGGCGAGCAGTTGCAGCGGAATGGTGAATATCACAGGTGCCTGCAGCTCGCTCGCGGCGACCGGCATTTCGACGACCGTCAGGCCGGCGGCGCTTTGCATCGCCGCCCGCGGGTCCGCGAAGACGAATAGCTGCCCGCCGCGCGCACGCACCTCTTGCAGATTCGACTTCAGCTTCTCGAGCAGCGCATCATTCGGCGCCACCGCGACGACCGGCATGTCCTCGTCGACCAGCGCAAGCGGCCCGTGCTTCAATTCCGCGGCCGCGTAGGCTTCCGCATGGATGTAGGATATTTCCTTGAGTTTCAGCGCGCCTTCCATCGCGATGGCGTGCAGCGGGCCGCGGCCGACGAAAAGCGCATGATGCTTATCGACGAATTTTTCGGCCAGGCGCTGCACCAGCGGTTCCAGTTTGAGGGTCTGCTCGACCAGGGCCGGTAAATGCTGCAGTTGGCCGATCAAGTCGCGCTCCTCGGTGTTTGCCGGCCGATCCGACCAATGCGGCTTGCCGAGCGCGACCACCAGCATCGCGAGCGCCGTCAGCTGAGTCGTGAACGCCTTCGTCGAAGCGACGCCGATTTCCGGGCCCGCGCGCGTCAGCAGCACCAGCTCGGAATCGCGCACCATGGAGCTTTCCGCGACATTGCAGATCGTGAGCGTCGACAGATAGCCCGACTCGCGCGCGGCGCGCAGCGCGGCCAGGGTGTCCGCCGTCTCGCCGGACTGCGAAATCGTCACGAACAGCGTGTCCGGCGCGACCACCGGCTTGCGATAGCGGTACTCGCTCGCGTATTCGATGCGCGCGGGAATTCGGCAGAATTCCTCCAACAGATAACAAGCCGCGAGGCCGGCGTGGTAGCTCGTGCCGCAGGCCGCGATGTGCACCGCTTTGACTCTCGAGAACAGCCCTTGCGCCGCGGCGCCGAAAGCCGCGTCCAGCAAGCGGCCGCCGGCGACGCGCGCCTCCAGGGTCTGGGCGATCGCGCGCGGCTGCTCGTGAATCTCCTTTTGCATGAAATGCCGGTACTGGCCGCGCTCGGCGGCATCGGCCGGCAATTCGCTCTCGCGGATCTCCCGCTGTGCGCGTTCGCCGCCGGCGGAGACGATCGCGATCGAGTCGCGGCGAATCGCCGCGACGTCGCCTTCCTCCAGAAACATGAATTTCCGGGTCACCGGCAGCAGCGCGGTGACGTCCGATGCGGCGAAATTCTCGCCGATGCCGAGACCGATCACGACCGGACAGCCCTCGCGGGCGAGCACGATGCAGTCCGGATCCCGTTCGCTGATCACCGCGAGCGCGTATGCGCCGGTAAGTTCCGCGACGGTCCTGCGCACGGCCTCGAACAGACCGCCGGCGGCCGTCATATGATGATGTATGCGGTGCGCGACGACCTCGGTATCGGTGTCCGAGCTGAAGCTGTAGCCGAGATCCTTGAGGCCGGCGCGCAGCGCTTCGTGATTTTCGATGATGCCGTTGTGGACGATCGCCACACCGTCGCGGGAAATGTGCGGATGCGCGTTGCGCATCGACGGCACCCCGTGCGTCGCCCAGCGGGTATGCGCGATGCCGATGTGCCCTGAGATCGGTGCCGCGGCGACGGCGTCCTCCAGCGCCTTGACTTTGCCGACGGCGCGCACGCGCCGAAGGTCGCCGGCGCGGCCGAGCACGGCCAATCCCGCCGAATCGTAACCGCGGTACTCGAGACGGCGCAGCCCCTCCAAGAGGATGGGCACGACGTTGCGTTCAGCCACTACTGCGACGATTCCACACATGCGCGAACTCCGTCCCTAAATTTTGCCGGCATCGCTCTTGCTCGGCCGGACCCAAGCTTCGACGGTGATTTGTTGCGCGCGAGTAAGCGTCAGCTTGGCGTCCGGCGCGTTGACCGTAATCGTCGAGCCCGCGCCGATGGTCGCTTGGACGCCGATGCAAAGCGGCGCGACCAGCATGCTGCCGGAGCCGATGAAGGCGCCGTCGCCGATCGTCGTCCGCCATTTGTTGGCGCCGTCGTAATTGCAGGTGACCGTGCCCGCGCCGACGTTGACGTTTCGGCCGACGAGCGCGTCGCCGAGATAGGTCAGGTGGTTCGCCTTGCTGCCCTGGCCGATCTCGCTGTTCTTGATCTCGACGAAATTGCCGACCTGCACCTGCCCGTGCAGATCGGCGCCCGGACGCAGGCGCGCAAACGGCCCGACGCTGCAGCCCTCGCCGACCGAGGCGTGCTCCACCACGCAATTGGCGTGGATCGAAGTGCCGGCGCCGATCGTCGAATCGCGAATCAGGCAATTGGGCCCTACGCTCACCCGCTCGGCCAATTTGACCGTGCCGATCAGCACTACATTGACGTCGATGAACACGTCGCGCCCGACCTCGACGTCGCCGCGCACATCGATGCGCGCAGGATCGGCGAGCGTCGCGCCGGCCGCCATCAATTGCCGCGCGCGGGCGCGCCGATATACCGCCTCGGCCTCGGCAAGCTGCAGCTTGTCGTTGACGCCCATGATCTCCGCTTCGCCTGCGGCGTTTACCGCCTGAACCGCGACGCCGGCGCGCACCGCGAGGGCGACGACATCGGTCAGGTAATATTCACGTAGGGCATTGTCGTTGCGCAATTCCGCCAGCCAATTTCGCAGCAGCCGGGCCGGCGCGGCCATCAGGCCGCTGTTGATTTCACGGATCCGCCGCTGTTCGGCGGTCGCCTCGCGATGCTCGACGATGGCGGTGACCAGCCCGCGCGCATCGCGCAGCACGCGGCCGTAGCCCGAGGGATCGGCGGCGCTCGCCGTCAATACCGCCAGATGACCGTCTTCGGCCGCCGCCAGCAATCGACGCAAGGTCGCCGACTCTATCAGCGGCACGTCGCCGTACATCACCAGCACGCGCCGATCGTCGCCGATCGACGGCATCGCCTGCATCACGGCATGACCCGTGCCCAGTTGCTCGGCCTGCAGAACCCAGTCGACCGGCGCGTCGGCGAGCGCCGTGCGCACGGCGGCCGCGCCGTGGCCGTGTACGACGTAGATCCCCTGCGGCGCAAGTTGCAGCGCCGCATCGATCACGTGCCGCAGAAGCGGCTTCCCCGCCAGCGGCTGCAGGACTTTCGGCAGGTCGGAGTTCATCCGCCGCCCTTCGCCTGCCGCCAGTATGACTACGGATGGCTGCATTGGCGTATACGGACGCTGTGCCGCTCCTCAGCGCTTCTTGCGCAAGCGCTCTATCGCGCGCAATTGGGCCGCCGCGCGCGCAAGTTCCGCCTGCGCTTCGGCGAGTTCGATCTTGTCGGTTTTCCCTCGGGCGGCCTCCTCAGCGCGTTGCCGCGCCTGCAAGGCCGCCGCCTCGTCGAGATCGGCGGCGCGCACCGCGGTATCGGCGAGCACGGTCACCAGGTGCGGTTGAACCTCGAGGGCGCCGCCGCCGACGAAGAAGGATTGTTCGCCGAGGGCCTCGCTCTGCACGCGCACTTCGCCCGGCTTCAGCTTGGTCAACAACGGTGCGTGGCGGGGGGCGATGCCGATTTCGCCTTCCGACGCCGGTACAAACACCATATTCGCCTCGCCGGAGTAGATTTGCCCCTCGGCGCTGACGATATCGACATGAATGGTGTTCGCCATGGACTAAGCTCGGTCGCTCACTGCAGCGTCTTGGCTTTTTCGACGGCTTCCTCGATGCCGCCGACCATGTAGAACGCCTGCTCGGAGAGGTGATCGTATTCGCCCGCGATGATCGCCTTGAAGCCGCGGATCGTGTCGGCGAGCGGCACGATCTTGCCGTCCTGGCCGGTAAAGACCTTGGCGACGTTGAACGGCTGCGATAAAAAGCGCTGGATCTTGCGCGCCCGGTACACCGACAGCTTGTCTTCCTCGGACAATTCGTCCATGCCGAGAATGGCGATGATGTCCTGCAATTCCTTGTAGCGCTGCAAGATCGCCTGCACGCCGCGCGCGGTATTGTAGTGATCTTCGCCGACGACCAGCGGGTCGAGCTGCCTGCTGGTCGAATCCAGCGGATCGACCGCGGGATAAATGCCGAGCGAGGCGATTTGCCGCGACAGCACCACCGTCGCATCCAAGTGCGCGAAGGTGGTGGCCGGCGAAGGGTCGGTCAAATCGTCGGCCGGCACGTACACGGCTTGAATGGAGGTGATCGAACCGGTCTTGGTCGACGTGATCCGCTCCTGCAACACGCCCATTTCCTCGGCAAGCGTCGGCTGGTAGCCGACCGCCGAAGGCATGCGGCCGAGCAACGCGGAAACTTCGGTGCCCGCCAGCGTGTAGCGGTAGATGTTGTCCACGAAAAACAGCACATCGCGGCCTTTGCCCGACGCCTGCTTTTCGTCGCGGAAATACTCCGCCATCGTCAACCCCGTCAGCGCGACGCGTAGACGATTGCCGGGCGGCTCGTTCATTTGACCGTAGACCATGGCCACTTTGGAATTCGCGAGATTGTCCTTGTCGATGACGCCCGACTCTATCATCTCGTGATAAAAATCGTTGCCCTCGCGGGTACGCTCGCCGACGCCCGCGAACACCGAAAGGCCGCTGTACTGCTTGGCGATGTTGTTGATCAACTCCAGCATGTTCACCGTCTTGCCGACCCCGGCGCCGCCGAACAGGCCGACTTTGCCGCCTTTGGCGAACGGCACCAGCAGATCGATGACCTTGATGCCCGTGACCAAAAGGTCCTGGCCGCCCGCCTGTTCATCGTAGGCCGGCGCCGGCCGGTGGATCGGCAGGAATTCAGTGGCCTGCACCGGGCCCTTCTCGTCTTGCGGCCGGCCGAGTACGTCCATGATGCGCCCGAGCGTGCCCGCGCCCACGGGTACGCTGATGCCTTTGCCCGTCCCCGTGACGGTGAGGCCGCGGCGCAAGCCCTCGGAGGGGCCCATGGCGATCGCGCGCACGATGCCGTCGCCGAGCTGCTGCTGAACTTCGAGGGTCAAATCGATTTCATCGAGCTTTAGCGCATCGTAAATCTTGGGAATTTCATCGCGCGGGAATTCGACATCGATGACTGCGCCGATGATCTGCACGATTTTGCCGCTGGACATTCTTGATAACCCTCTTGCCTTAGACCGCTGCCGCGCCGCCGACGATTTCCGAGAGCTCTTTGGTGATCGCGGCTTGTCGCGCTTTGTTGTAAATCAATTGCAGCTCGTCGATGAGCTTGCCGGCGTTGTCCGATGCGCTCTTCATCGCGACCATGCGCGCCGCCATTTCACAGGCGACGTTTTCGACGGCGCCCTGGAAGATTTGCGACTCGATGTAGCGCATCAGGATCGCGTCGAGAACTGCCACCGCGTCGGGCTCGTAGATGTAGTCCCAACGCTCCTGCAGCTGCTCCCTATCGATTGTCTGCAGCGGCAGCAGCTGCGAAACGGCGCTCTTTTGCGTCATCGTGTTGACGAACACATTGTGCGCCAACAGCAGTTCATCGAGCTTCGCCTCGCTGTAAAAGTCGAGCATCACCTTGATGGCGCCGATCAGATCGTTGACGTGCGGCGTATCGCCGAGATGAACGGCCGACGCCGCGATCTCGACGCCGGACAGGCGGCGAAAGAACTGCACCGCCTTCGAGCCGATCAGGCACAAGTGGACCTTGGCGTTGCGCGCCTGCGCTTGTCTGACGGCGCCGAGGGCCGCCTTGAACAGGTTCAGGTTGAGCGAGCCGCACAGGCCCCGGTCGGTGCTGATGACGATGATGCCGACCGCCCGCACCGGCCGCTCCAGCGTGTACGGATGCTTATAGTCCAGATTGACCTCGCGCAGGTGGCCGACGATTTGCCGGATCTTCGCCGCATAGGGGCGCGCCGCGCGCATCCGGTCCTGCGCTTTGCGCATCTTGCTCGCCGCCACCAT
>DATKSW010000031.1:0-19053 GCA_035531435.1 Steroidobacteraceae bacterium
ACGGCATGTCGGTGTATTCCGTGTTCAGCCCGGCCAACAATGCCACGGGGGGATTCGTCGGCTGGGAGGGATTGGACGCCGCTGGTTACTCAGAGCATGCCGCTGACCAACACGCGGGAAGTCTTACCGGCACCCTCGCCAACATCTATCTCGGCGTTCCGCCTCCGCCCACTTCCGCCCCGGAGATCGACCCGGCGACGGCGGCCGGCGGTCTTGCGCTGCTGCTCGGCAGCTTGATGGTATTGCTCGGGCGCCGCGGCATAAAGCTGGAGAGCTCGGCCGCGTAAGCTTCACTTTCGTTTCGTAAGTCTCGCAAAGAAACACCCGGCCATGCGCCGGGTGTTTCCTTTGTGCGGCAACCAAACCGTGCCGCGACCCATCGGCCGCGCCTCAGCCGCCGATCGAATAGCCGAGATGCAGGATGATCTTGTCTCCTGCCTTCAGCTTCTCGATCGTCGATGGCGGGAAGTGCACCGTGAGATGCATCCCCATCGACAGCACGTGCACCATGCCGGTCTTGTGGTCGACCATCGTGACCTTGCCGGGCATCGAATGCTCGCCCATCGCGGCATGCATCGCGCCGGCGCCGTCGTGATTCATCGGCATGTCGGCCGCCGAGGCCGCTCCGGCGGCACCGAATGCGAGTGCGGCCACGCCGATCAGCGTCGCTAGTCTTTTCATCGTTCGCTCCTTGAGAAGTGATAAATCCATGATTGGGCAAGAACTTGAGACCGCGCGGACGGCGCGAGGTTCGCCGCGCGCTCGGCTCCGTTCAGTGGACGGGATGCCGCGGCGCAACGCCAGAGTCCGGCGGGGCGGCGCTGTCCGGCATCGCGCCGCCGCCCGGCATTGCGGCGCCCCCCGGCATTGCGGCGCCGTCCGGCATCGGCATCGCCAGCATGTCGTCCGGCGGCGCTTTGGCGACGATGTCCTTGTAGGCCTGTGCGCTCAGCGTCGGCAATTTCACGACGAACGCGGTGAGCGCCCACAATTCCTGATCGCTGTGGGTCTTGCCCCAGGCGGGCATGCCGCTCATCTTGATGCCGTGCTTCAGGACCCAGAAGATCTCCGCCGGCGACAGCGCCGTGCCGGCGGCGAGCTTTGGCGGCTGCGGATAGAGGCCCTGCCAGGTCTCGTCGCTGTCGTAGCCCGGCGCCAAATGACAGGTGCTGCACATGGCGGCGTAGTGGCCGGCGCCTTCCTCGATCAGCGGAGCCGCGTCGAGCGGCGGCGCCTGGATGTCCTCGGCGTGGGTCGCAATCGCACGCGCGCGCAGCGTACCGAGGAGCCCGGAGATCGCTCGGCCGTGCGGCACGTCCGCGCCGATATCGTAGGCGCCGGACCAGACGTACACGGCCGCGGCGACGACCAGCAGCGCGCAAACCAGGGCCATCGCCTGTAATGTCTTCATGACCATTAGACGATGCCCTTGGCCGCGAGCGCATCGACGTCCGCGGCGCTCATGCCGAGCATGGACTCGAGCACCTCGCGGGTCTGTGCGCCGAGCGCGGGCGGCGCCGTTCGATAAGCCACCGGGGTCTCGGACAGGCGCAGAGGGTTCGCGACCTGCGGCACGCTGCCGGCGGTCGGGTGCGGCATGTCGATGCGCATGCCGCGGGCGCGCACCTGCGGGTCGGCGAAGACGCCGTCCAGCGCGTTGATCGGCCCGCACGGCACGCCCGCATCCTGAAGCCTTTGCACCCATTCGGCGGTGGGGCGCGCGGCGGTCGCGGCGCAGAGCATCGCGAGCAGGGGTTCGCGGTTGGCGACGCGGCTCGGGTTGTCGGCAAAGCGGGCATCGCGCGCTAGTTCGGCAAGGCCGAGTTTGGCGCACAACCTCGCGAACTGCGCGTCGTTGCCGACGGCGACGACCATGTAGCCGTCGGCGGTGGGGAAGTCCTGGTAGGGAACGATGTTCGGATGGGCGTTGCCGAGGCGCTCGGGGGGGCGGCCGCCGAGCAGATAATTCATCGCTTGGTTCGCGAGGCAGGCGACCTGCACGTCGAGCAGCGCGACGTCGATGTGCTGGCCCTCGCCGCCGCGCTCGCGATGCGCGAGCGCGGCGAGGATGCCGATGACGGCGTACAGGCCGGTCAGGATATCGGTGACCGCGACGCCCGCCTTTTGCGGTCCCGCGCCCGGCTCGCCGTCCTTGCGCCCGGTGATGCTCATCAATCCGCCCATCGCCTGGATCAAGAAATCGTATCCCGGCCGTGCGGCGTAGGGTCCAGTCTGGCCGAATCCGGTGATCGAGCAATAGATCAGCCGCGGATTGAGCTTCTTCAAGGAGGCGTAGTCGAGGCCGTAGGCGCGCAGGCCGCCGGTCTTGAAGTTCTCGATCAGGATGTCCGCCCGGCAGGCGAGCTGCTCGATGATCGCGCGGCCGGCGGGCGCGGTGAAGTCGACCGTCACGGATTTCTTGTTGCGGTTCGCGCAAAGGTAATACGCCGCGTCGGCATTCGCGCCGCTCGCGGCGTCGCGCAGGAACGGCGGGCCCCAAGTGCGCGTGTCGTCGCCGCTGCCCGGGCGTTCGATCTTCAGGACTTCGGCGCCGAGGTCGCCGAGCATCTGTGCGGCCCAGGGACCGGCCAGAACCCGCGACAGGTCGAGCACCGTGACGTGCGATAAGGGCCCGACCACCGGCTCAGCCGCCTGTCCGCGGTTCGGCGGCGATGCGATTTTGCAAAAGGCCGACGCCGTCGATTTCGACCGCGATCTCGTCGCCCTCCTGCATGAAGACCGGCGGCACGCGCTTCATGCCGACGCCGCCCGGCGTGCCGGTGACGATCACGTCGCCCGGCGAGAGCGGCGTCCAGCTCGAGAGGTAGGCGATCAGGCGCTCGACCGGGAAGATCATGTCGCCGAGGCGCGCATCCTGCATGAGCTTGCCGTTGAGGCGCGTTTGGATCCGCTGCGCGCCGATCGCGCCCAATGCATCGGCGGTGAGCAGATCGGGCCCGAAGGCGCCGGTCGCGGGGAAGTTCTTGCCCGGCGTGAATTGCGAGGTGTGTCCCTGGAAATCGCGGATCGAGGCGTCGTTGTAGCAGGCGTAGCCGGCGACGTGTTCGTAGGCCCTGGCCGCCTCGATGTCGCGGCCCGCTTTGCCGATGACGACCGCGAGCTCTCCCTCGTAGTCCATCTTTTGCGAGTGCCGCGGCTTGATCAGATCCTCGCCGTGGCCGACCTGGGTGTCGGCGAAGCGCGTGAACACCGTCGGATAGCCCGAAATCGGCCGCGCGGTCTCGAGGCGATGATCCTCGTAGTTCAGGCCGATGCAGAGGATCTTGCCGGGGTTCGGGATCACCGGCAGAAAACGGATCTGATCGAGGCGGTAGTCGGCGTCCGCGCCCGCCGCGGCGCGCACCGCGGCGGCCGGCGCGCCGCCGCGCAGCCATGCCCGCAGGTCTGCGTACTGCGGCAATCGCGGCGGCAGCGCGACGATGCCGCGCTCGACGCGCAGGCCGAAGCTCGGTTTGCCGTCGGCGATGAAGGAAACTAGGCGCATGGCGGAACCTTCGGGAGCCGCTGACGGCGCAGAGTATAGCCGCATTGCCGGCGGCAATTTCCCGCAAATCGCTTACAATGACGGCGAGCGCGCCGCGTAGCGGCTGTCGAAGGCGCGCCTCCACGGGTTTTTCCGAAGCGCCGGCATGGCCCGACCGATCCAACCAGCCGCGATGCGAGATTTGCCGATGTCGAGCCGCAATTTCACCAGCGACAACGTCGCGCCCGCGTGCGCGCCGATCCTTGCCGCCGTCAATGAGGCGAACGGCGGACTGCTGGCTTCCTACGGCGCCGATGCGCTGACGGCGCGCCTGCAGAGCGTGGCGAGCGCGGTGTTCGAACGGCAGGTTTCGCTCTTCCCGGTCGCGACCGGCACCGCGGCGAACGCGCTCGCGCTTGCGCAACTGTCGCCGCCGTACGGCGCGATCTACTGCCATGAGACGGCGCACGTCGTCACCGACGAATGCGCGGCGCCGGAGTTCTTCAGCGGCGGCGCGAAACTCATCGGCTTGCCGGCGGCCGACGGCAAGATCCGCGCCGCGGACCTTCGCAAAGCGATCGCCTTCGCCGACGAGATGGGCGTGCATCACGTCAAACCGGCCGCGCTCACGCTGACGCAGGCGACCGAGTGGGGCACCGTCTACCGCCCCGACGAAATCGCCGCGCTGACCGGCCCCGCCAAGGAGCATGGCCTCGGCGTGCACATGGACGGCGCGCGCTTCGCCAACGCGCTCGCGCACCTCGGCTGTACGCCGGCCGAGTCGACCTGGAAGTGCGGCGTCGACGTGCTGTCGCTCGGCGCCACCAAGAACGGCGCATTGTGCGCCGAGGCGGTGGTGTTTTTCGATCGCGCGCGCGCGCAGGATTTCGAGCGGCGGCGCAAGCGCTCCGGCCACCTGTGGTCGAAGCTGCGGTTCTTGAGCGCGCAGCTGCTCGCCTACTTTCACGAGGATCTGTGGCTCGCGAACGCGCGCCATGCGAACGCGATGGCGAGCGCCCTCGCGCGCGGCCTCGCCACGGTCGCAGGCGCCCGCCTGCTGCAATCGGTCGATGCCAACGAGATCTTCGTCGCGCTGCCGCACGAAGTAGTGGCGACGCTCGAAGGAGCGGGCTTCGCCTTCTATCGCTGGCCGTTCGAGGGGCTGACCGATGCGGTCGCGATCCGGCTCGTGACCTCGTACGCGACGCAGGCCACGGACGTCGCCGATTTTCTGGGCGCGGCCGCGAAGGCCGCGTAAGGCGCTTATGCGAGACCTTGGCGTGCGATGAGCGCGGCGGCGGAGATCTGGCTCGGGCTCGATACCGGCGGCACGTTCACCGACGCGGTGCTGCTCGAAGGCGGCACGCAGGTCATCGCCAGCGCGAAAGCCCTGACGACGCCGTGGAACCTCGCGGTCGGCATCGGCGCCGCGATCCGCGCGGTGCTCGCCGCGCTGCCCGCGGGACGCAGCCGCGGCGAAGTGAGCCTGGTGTCGGTATCGACGACGCTCGCGACCAATGCGGTGGTCGAAAATCGCTTCAGCCCGATCTGCACGCTGTTGATCGGCTTCGACGAGCCGATGGTCGCGCGCACCGGCCTGCTGCGCGGTGGGAGCGGTTTCGTCGTGCGCATCGACGGCGGCCACGACGCGGCCGGCGAGGCGTCCGTGCCGCTCGACGAGGCGGCCATCGAACGGGCCGCCCGAAGCGAGGCGCAGCAGGTCGAGGCGTTCGCGGTCGCGGCGCGCTTTTCGGTGCGCAATCCGCTGCACGAGCTGCGCGCGCGCGAACTTCTGCGCGCGCTCTCAGGCAAGCCCGTGACCTGCGCGCACGAGCTGAGTTCGAAGCTCGATGCGCCGCGCCGGGCGTTGACCGCGGCGCTCAATGCGCGGCTGACTCCGCAAATCAGGCACTTGATCGAGGCGCTGCGCAGCGTGCTCGCGCTGGAAGGGATCGATGCGCCGCTGATGATCGTCAAGGGCGACGGCTCCTTGATGAGAGCCGAGGTCGCGCTCGACTGTCCGGTCGAGACGATACTCTCGGGCCCGGCGGCGAGCGTCGTCGGCGCGGGCTTCCTCACCGGGCTCCGCGATTTCGTCGTCTCTGACATGGGCGGCACCACCACCGACGTCGCGGTGGTCGCCGGCGGCCGGCCGGTGATCAACGCCGACGGCGCGTTGATCGGCGGCTGGCGCACGATGGTCGAGGCGGTCGACGTGCGCACCTGCGGGCTCGGCGGCGACAGCGAGGTGGCGCTCGACCGAGACGCGCATCTTGCGGTCGGCCCGCGCAAGGCGATGCCGCTCAGCCTGCTCGCGGCGACCTATCCCGGCGTGATCGAGGAGCTGCGCGGGATCGCCGCGCTCGAGCGGCTGCCGGAGTACCCGACGCTGTTCGCTTTTCGCAATCCCGAGAGGCAGGCGCCTGCGCACCTGCCGCGGCATGAGCGCGCCGTTTGGGACGCCTTGGCGCCGCTGCCGCGCCACGCCGCGGCGATCGTGCGCAACGCCGCGGGGCGCGAAGCGCTGCGGCGCTTAGCGGATGCCGGCTTGGCGACGATCGCCGGCTTCACGCCGTCCGATGCGATGCACGTGCTCGGCCGGCAGAGCGGCTGGAGCCGCGAGGCGGGGGAATGCGGCGCGCGCATTCTCGCGACCGCGGAGCGCAATGCGCTCGGCGCGCGCCTGGCGGATACGCCGCTCGGGCTCTGCGAGCGCACCTTCGAACACGTGGTGCGCGCGAGCGCCCGCGTGCTGCTCGCGGCCGGACTCGCCCACGATCCGGGCCTCGAGGCGCACGGCGATCATTGGGGACTGCTCGGCGAGCGCCTCGTCGAGGAGGTCACGGCGGGGCGGCGCTTTTCCGGGCTGGTCGATGCGACGCTCGGCCTGCGCCAGCCGATCGTCGCGATCGGCGCGCCGGTCGGCGCGTACTACCCGGAAGTGGCGCGCAGGCTCGGCGCGCAGCTGCATATCCCCGAGCACGCCGCCGTCTGCAATGCGGTCGGCGCGGTCGCCGGGGTGGTCGCGCAGAGCGTCGACATCCTGGTCAACCAGCCGCTGTTCAACGTCTTTCGCGTCCACGATCCGCACGGCATCGTCGATTACCCGGACAGCGAACCGGCGCTCGCGCATGCGCGGCGCGCGGCGCAGGCGCTGGCGCTCGAGGCCGCGCGGCGCGCCGGCGCCGCCGACCCGCACGTCGAGACCAGCATCATGGAGAAGCTCGCGCACATCGAGACGGGCGGCGAGTATCTCGCCGAGGCCGTAGTGCGCGCCACGGCGACCGGCCGGCCGCTCGCGGGACACTCAGGCTGTGGTTGATCCTCCCATGGCATCCGACCCCCTGATGGCCGCCGCGGCGCCCGACCCGGCGAGCGTCCGGGACATGCGCCTGGATGCCTTGCGGGGCCTGTTCCTCGTCATCATGGCGGCGGTGCACGTGCCGACGCCCTTGTCGCATTGGCTGCACGAACCCTTAGGCTACGTGAGCGCGGCCGAAGGCTTCGTCTTCCTCGGCGCCTGCGTCGCGGGCTTCGCCTACGGCAAGGTGCGCCGCAAGAGCGGCAGCGCGAAAATGACGGAGAAGCTGCGCGCGCGCGCCGCCAAGATCTACTGGGTGCATTTGGGACTGGTGTATGCGGCGGTGCTGATCGCCTGGCCGCTCGCGAGCCGCCTCGAGCCGCTCGCCAACCAATTCCACACCTTCCTGCAGCACCCGGCGCAGAGCCTGCTGCTCATTCCTTCCTTGCTGCACCAGCCGCCGCTGTTCGATATCCTGCCGCTGTACGTCGTGTTTCTCGCGCTCAGCCCGTGGGCGCTAGAGCTCGCCGCGCGACACGGCTGGGGCCCCGTGCTCGGCGGCTCGGCACTCGTGTGGCTGATCGGCCAAACCCTGCCGCTCGCGCCGCTCGTCGCCGCCGCCTCGCGGCTGCTGCCGCTGCGTCTCGGCGCATTCAATCTGCTCGGCTGGCAGTTCCTGTGGCTCGCCGGCCTTGCGACCGGCGAGAGGCTGCTGCGCAAACCGCGGACGCTGCAAGGATACCGGCGCATGCTGATCTGGCCCGCGTTCGCCGTGGTCCTCGCCGGCCTGCTGTGCCGGCACCGCTACGGACTGCAGCCGGCGATGGTGCCGCACTTCGCTTTTTGGATCGACAAGTGGCGGCTCGGGCCGCTCAGGGTCCTGAATTCGGTCGCCTGGGCGTTGCTGTTCTGGAGCTGGAATCCGCGGCCGCCGCGCTGGCTGCTCGCGCCGACCGCGCTGCTCGGACGCCATTCGCTCGCGGTGTTCGCCTTCCACATTCCGCTCGCGATCGCCGCGACCACGGCGATCTACGTCGGCGGCTATTCGAAAGGCCTGCAAACGCTGATCGGCGTGGCGGTCATCGCGGCGATGTTCGCCTACGCGCTGCTCGTTGCGCGCATGACGAGGCCGCGCGTGAAGCTCCTCGCCGCTGCGCTCCTCGTGGGTATGGCAAGCCTCGCGCATGCGCCGATCGCGCGCGCCGGCGCGTCGAGCTGGCACACGCAGCTAAAATGGCAGCACCGCGTGGCGCGCATGACGGTCGCCGCCAATGGTGCTTATGTGCTGCATGCCGCCGACGGCGAGCGCAGCATCGGTGCGCAAACCTGGTCCACGCGCACCGCGAGTCCCCTGTTCGACGGTCTGTTCGCGATGGCGCAGTCGGATTTACGCAGGGATTCGGTGCCGAGGATCCGCGATGCCGCCTACGATCACGGCCACTCGATGGCCTGCGCCTGCTTCATCGCGGGCAAGCAGTGGCCGTTCGTGTGGACGCGCGACCTCGCCTATTCGACCGATCTCGCCCTGTGGCGCGTCGATCCGGCGCGCGCGCGCCGCTCGCTGCGGTTCAAGCTTTCCGCCGTGCGCGTAGCGGACGCGCCGCAGGGTCTGTACGCCGTGCAGGACACCGGTTCCGGCGGCAGCTGGCCGGTCAGCACCGATCGCGTGGCGTGGTTTCTCGGCGCGCGCCATCTGCTCGCCGATCCTGGCTTCGCGAAAGCGACCTATGGCGCGCTGCGCAGCACCCTTGCGCAAGATCGCGAGTACAGCTTCGATCCGGCCACGGGCCTGTATCGCGGCGAGACCTCGTTCCTCGACTGGCGCGAACAGAGCTACCCGGCATGGACGGCGAACGACGTGCGCTTCATTGCGCAGTCCTATGCGCTCTCCACCAACGTGCTGCACTACGAGGCGCTGCGGCTCGCCGCGCAGCTCTCCGCCACGCGCGGCGAGAGGTCGGCCTCGCGCGACGCCGAGCAGGCCGAGGCGCTAAAAGTGGCGATCAATCGCTGGTTCTGGAATCCGCGCACGCAGCTGTTCATGAGCTACTTGGGCGGCGGCGATCCGCCGCTGCCGGTCGATGCCCACGATCTGCTCGGCACCTCGCTCGTGATCATCAGCGGGGTGGCAACGGGCGAGCGGGCGCGGCGGGCGCTCGCGAATTATCCCACCTGGCCCGCCGGCAGCCCGGTGATTTGGCCCGAGCATGCCGACCAGCCGATCTACCATAATCGCGCGATCTGGCCGTTCGTCAGCGCCTATGCGCTGCTTGCGGCGCGCCGCGTGAACGATCCGGCGCGCATCGCCCACGAGCTGCGCTCGATCATGCGCGGCGCGGCGCAGAGCGGCTCCAATATGGAGAACTTTGCGCTGCAGTCGCTCTCCACCCATGTGCCGGGCAAACTCGGCGGGCCTGTGGTCGATTCGCGCCGGCAGCTCTGGTCGGTCGCCGGATATTTGAACATGGTCATCGAGGGCGTATTCGGCCTGACGGCGGACGGCCGGATCGAGCCCAAGCTGCCGGTCGCGCTGGTGCCGATGTTGTTCGGCGATCGCAGGTCGATCGCGCTGCGCACGCCGCGGCGGCGCATCACCCTGCGCCGCCCGGCCGCGCTCGACGGCAATCTGCTGGTTGCGAGCAGCGTGCGCACGCGGGGCGCGGTGACGCTCGTGCGGCTCGAGGCGATCACTGTGCCGGATCTGCCGCTGCGGGAAGATGCACCCGAGTTTGCGCCGCCGACGCCGCCCGCGCCGAGCGTGCGACGCGCCGGCGCGCGGCTGCAGGTGCGCAGCGCCGTGCGCGGCCTGCTGTACGTCAACGGTCGCCTGCACGGCGCCATCGACGGCGCGCTGGCGTTGCCGTGGACGCCTCTACGCCGCTGTTACCGCCTGACCCGGCAGGATGCTGCGGGCATGGAATCTCTGCCCAGCGCGGCGGTTTGCGCCGGCGATACCGCGGCGCTCGGCGGCTCCTGGCCGCGCGCGTGGAGCGCGCCGGATACCGGCACCTATGCGCTGCGCCTGGACTACGTCAACAGCCACGGGCCGATCAACACCGGCATCACCGCGGCGGTCAAGCGCATCCTGGTGCAATGCGCGGGTCGCTCCGCGCAGGCATTGGCGATCGTGATGCCGCAGAGCCGCGGCGCGGAGCGCTCGACGACGGCGAACTTCACCGCCAAGCGCGGCACGCGCTGCACATTCGCCATCAGGCAGGGCTTCAACATGAGTTTTCTCGCGACCGCGGCGCACTACACGGGAGGGCAGGGCGGGGCGGGGGGGCCGCTGAACGCGGCGGACATCGGCGCCCTGCTGATCTCACCCGTGAGCCTTGAGGCCGCGCACCCCTGAGCTGCGGGGTGTCGCCGCGGCCGCCCTAAAGCGGCACGGGCCGCGGGCAGAGGCAGCGCACGCGCGTGCCGCCGTTGCGGCGGCGCTCGATCCGCAGCGCAGCGCCGATCGCGCCGGCGCGGTGTTGCATGATCTGCAGCCCGAGGCTCGCGCTCTCGGAGGCAGTCTCCGGCAGGCGGGCGCCGTCGTCGACGATCGACAGGCTAACGAACAGGGGGTGCACGCGCAGCGTCAGCGTCGCCGTGCGGGCGCGGCCGTGCGCGCAGGCGTTCTCGATCGCCTCGCGCGCGATCAGGGTCAAATGCGTCGCCGTCGCCTCGTCCAGCGCGAGCGCGGCGCGCTCACCGAGCCTAAGGCGCACCTCGATGCCGCAATTGGTCCGCGCCCAGTCGCCGAGGGATTCGAGCGCCGCGGCCAGGCCGCCGCGCTCGGCAATCACCGGTGAGAGCTCGACGGTGATTTTGCGCGCGCTCTGGATCGCGTGATTGGCGATGCCGATGACCTCCTCGAGGCGCGCCAGCAGCTCGGGCGCCGCCGGCCGCAGCGCTTGCGAGAGGCCGCGCAGCAGCAGCGCGATGCCGGTCAGTTCCTGGCCGAGACCGTCATGCAGCTCGCCGCCGAGGCGCTGGCGTTCCAGACGGGCGATCTCGGTGAGCTCGCGCTCCCTGCGCTCGCGCTCCGCAAGGTCGTGCACGACACAGAGGGTCTTGCGCTCGCCGTTCGGCTGCATCTCGCCAGGCAGGATTTCGGCGGCGAGCTGCGCACCGTCGGCGCGGCGCAGCAGCAGCGTGCCACCGGCGCCGCCGGCGCTCGCCTGCAGCAGGCCGAGCGCCTCAGTTCCGGCGAGCGCCGCCGCGTCGTTTCCCAGCATGCGGGCGAACGCCTGATTGGCGAATTCGATCCTTCCCGCGGCGTCGATCAGCAGCACGCCTTCGCGCATGCGCTCGAGAATCATCGCGGGCGTGCGCAGCGAGAGTTCCGCGCGCCCGCGCGCATCGACGCCGATGCGCGCGCCGGCCATCAGGCCGAACGCTCGAGGCCGGGCGGCCGGGCAGGCCGACGCTGCGCGCGCCCGCGGTTCACGGCGCCAAAGAGTGCGTGGGCGGCGGCGTGGATCGCGGCGCCGGCGCCGCCGCCCGCGTAGATGATTGCGCGCGCGGAGTTGATCAGCAGCCCGGCACCGCCGGCGTCGAGGCCGGCCGCAAGGGTCGCATCGAGATCGCCGCCCTGTGCGCCGATGCCCGGCACCAGGAACGGGATATCCGGGTGCGCCGCGCGCAGCTCGGCCATTTCACGGGGAAAGGTCGCGCCGACGACCAGCATCAGGTTGCGCCGCTCGTTCCAGGCGCCGGCCGCGCGCGCCGCGACGCGCCGGTACAGCGGCAGGCCGTCGACCAGCAGGTCCTGAAAGTCCCTGGCGCCGGGATTCGAGGTGCGGCAGAGCACCACCGCGCCGCGGTCGGGCCGCGCCAGGAAGGGGCGCACCGAGTCCTCGCCCATATAAGGGTTGACCGTGACGGCATCGGCGCCGTAGCGGTCGAACGCCTCGCTGGCATAGGCCGCGGCGCTATTGCCGATGTCGCTGCGCTTGGCATCGAGAATCACCAGCGCGCGCGGCGCGCGTTCGCGGACGTAGCGGATGCTGGCGATGAGCTCGCCTTCCGCGCCGGCGGCCGCATAGAAGGCGATCTGCGGCTTGTAGGCGGCGGCGAGCCCGCAGGTCGCATCGACGATGCGGCGGTTGAACGCGTACAGCGGTTCGCGCTCGCCCCGCAGGTCCGCGGGCAGCTTCGCCGGGTCCGGATCGAGGCCGACGCACAGCAGTCCCGCGCTCGCGATTTGCGCCTGCTGCAGCCGTTCTGCGAAGCTCGAGGGCATGCGCCATGATAACCAGATCCTGCGCGCAAGGGAGTATGCTGATGTGCCCGGGAGAGAAGCCACGTTGTCCAGTAAATCGCGAATCGGACCGCGCTTGGTCCTGCAGCCGCCGAGCCGCCGCACCGCGCGCCACACGAGCAGCTCGGCGCTGAAGCGCTTCTTTCAGATTGCCGATGCCTGGGAGCTGTCGCCGCTGCAGCAATGCCGCCTGCTGAAGATCCCCTCGCCGCAGGTGCTCGAGCGCTATCGGCTGGGCCAGGCGCCGCGCCTGTCCGCTACGCAACAGGAACGCGCCGCGCTGCTCGCCAACATTCAGCACTCCCTGCACTCCTTGAACCAGCAGCCGGCGCCCGCGGACCGTGCCTGGGCGTGGCTGCATGCGCCCCGCCGCGGGGCGCCGTTCGAAGGCGACAGCCCCCTGTATTTCATGCTGGAGAAAGGCCTGCCGGCCCTGCGCGAGGTGGCGCGGCTGCTGGTGCGCGAAAGCGAGCCGCGCTGACGCCGATCGCGCCCTGAAGATCCATAAATCTGGGATATAATAGGCGGCTGGGCCGTTGCGAGAGTGGCGGAATTGGTAGACGCGCTGGACTTAGAATCCAGTGGGGAAACCCGTGCGAGTTCGAGTCTCGCCTTTCGCACCACCGTCCGCATGGCCGGCAGCCGATCAACCGGAGAGGATTGACATGCAGGTTTCCGTCGAAAGCATCGGCACATTGGCGCGCCGCATGCAAGTGCAGGTGCCGGCCGAGCGCGTCACGCAGGAAGTCGCCCTGCGCCTGAAGAATTTGAGCCGCACCGCGCGCTTGAAAGGCTTCCGGCCCGGCAAGGCGCCGCTCACCGTGATCACGCGCCAGTTCGGCCCGCAGGTGCGCCGCGAAGTCATCGGCGAGCTGCTGCAATCGAGCTTCGTCGAGGCGGTCGCGCAACAGCAGCTGGCGCCGGCGGGCAGCCCGCGGATCGAGCCGCAAAGCCTCGACGAGGGCCAGGACCTCAAGTATGTCGCGACCTTCGAGGTGTTTCCCGAGATCGAGCTCAAGCCGGTCGAATCGCTGGAACTCGCGCGGCCGACTGCCGAGGTCGCCGACAGCGACGTCGACGCAATGCTCCTGCGGCTGCGCAAGCAACAGGCCAAATTCGAGCCGGCGGCGCGCGGCGCCGCCGCCGGCGATCGCGTCGCGATCGATTTCGACGGCACCATCGACGGCGCGCCATTCGCCGGCGGCAAGGGCGAAAACGTCGGCTTCGTCATCGGCGACGGCAAGATGCTCGCGCAGTTCGAGCAGGGGCTGCAGGGCGCGGCGGCGGGCGATGAGCGGTCGATCGAGGTCGAGTTTCCGGGCGACTACCGCGCCGCCGAACTCGCCGGCAAGCGCGCGGCCTTCAAGGTGCGGGTGCGCGGCGTCGAGGCGCCGGTGGTGCCGGCGCTTGACGAGGAATTCTGCAAGGCCTTCGGCGTCGCCGAGGGCGGCGTCGAGAAGCTGCGCGAGGAGGTTCTCGGCAACATGCGCCGCGAACTCGAACAGGCGCTGCGCGCCCGCGCGAAGGCGGCGGTGCTCGATGCCCTGCTGCAGGCCAATCCGATCGAAGTGCCGACGACGCTGATTGAATCGCAGGTGCGCGACATGCAGGTCGAGGCGATGCGCCGGGCCGGCATCAAGGACGTCGCGCAGGCGCCCGCGCCGCAGCCGTTCGTCGAACCGGCGCGCCGCCGCGCCGCGCTCGGCTTGGTTCTCGGCGAGATCATCAAGCGCGAGCGGCTCGCCGCCGACCCGAAACTGGTCGATCAGCGCCTCGAGGAGATGCTGGGCGGCTACGGCGAGGCGCAGGCGCTGAAGCGCTCTTACCGGCAAAACGCCGAGGCGATGCGCCAGATCGAGAATCTGGCGCTCGAGGATCAGGCGGTGGACTGGGTACTCGCGCATGCTAAGGTGCGCGAGGTCGGCTCGACGTTCAAGGAATTGATGAAATTCGACGGCTGACGCTCGAGCGGCCGCCGGTCTTATTGAAAAGCGGGCCGGCCGTCCTCATTGAACGAGCACTGGATCTGCCGCAATGCGGCTGAAAGGCGAATCATGACGACGCGTGCATTGAATCTGGTCCCGATGGTGGTCGAACAGACGGCGCGCGGCGAGCGTGCCTACGACATCTATTCGCGCCTTCTGAAAGAGCGCGTCGTCTTCATCGTCGGCCCGGTCGAGGACTACATGGCGAACCTGGTGGTCGCGCAGCTGCTGTTCCTGGAGTCGGAGAATCCCGACAAGGACGTCGCCTTGTACATCAATACGCCCGGCGGCTCGGTGAGCGCGGGCCTCGCGATCTACGATACGATGCAGTTCATCAAGCCGGATGTCAGCACGATTTGCGTCGGCCTGGCAGCCTCGATGGGTGCAGTGCTGCTCGCCGGCGGCGCGGCCGGCAAGCGCTATTCGCTGCCGAATTCGAAGATCATGATTCATCAGCCCTCGGCCGGCTTCCAAGGCCAGGCCTCGGACATCGACATCCACGCCCGCGACGTCCTGGAAACGCGCGAGCGCCTGAACGGCATTCTCGCCAAACACACCGGGCAGAGCATCGAACGGATCAAGCAGGACAGCGATCGGGACAACTTCATGAGCGCGGAAGTCGCCCGCGACTACGGTATGATCGATTCGCTGCTCGAGAAACGCGGCGAATTGCCGAATAAGGGCTGAGGCGCTTGCCGCGACCGCGGGGCGTTGCGCTGCGCGCGATCCGGACCTCGGTCACGGCACGGCCATTTGGCGCTTTGCGCCGGGGTTCCCGGGTGCTATATAGTCGAACCTGTAGCCGCAGCCGGCTTGCGACCAGCAACGAGAGCCGGCCGCGGCGGCCGGGCGCGGCCCACTCGAGGACAGCATGAGCGAAGATTCGCGCGGCAAACACGACGACGGCAAATTGCTGTATTGCTCCTTCTGCGGCAAGAGCCAGCACGAGGTGCGCAAGCTCATCGCCGGGCCCTCGGTATTCGTCTGCGACGAATGCGTCGAGCTTTGCAACGACATCATTCGCGAGGAGCTCGAGGAGCGCGCCGAGCGCACGCGCGACAAGCTGCCGAAGCCCCAGGAAATCAAGAAGGTCCTGGACGAGTACGTGATCGGCCAGGAGCGCGCCAAACGCGTCCTCTCGGTCGCCGTTTACAATCATTACAAGCGCCTGCAGACGCGCAGCGGCGAGGGCGTGCGCTCGCGCGACGAGGTCGAACTCGCGAAGAGCAACATCCTGCTGATCGGACCGACCGGCTCCGGCAAGACGCTGCTCGCCGAGACGCTCGCGCGCTTCCTGAACGTACCCTTCACGATCGCCGATGCGACGACGCTCACCGAGGCCGGCTACGTCGGCGAGGACGTCGAGAACATCATCCAGAAGCTGCTGCAGAAGTGCGACTACGACGTCGAGAAGGCGCAGACCGGCATCGTCTACATCGACGAGATCGACAAGATCTCGCGAAAGTCCGACAATCCGTCGATCACCCGCGACGTCTCCGGCGAAGGCGTGCAGCAGGCGCTCCTGAAGCTGATCGAGGGGACGATCGCCTCGGTGCCGCCGCAGGGCGGCCGCAAGCACCCGCAGCAGGAGTTCCTGCAGGTCGACACGACCAACATTCTGTTCATTTGCGGCGGCGCGTTCGCCGGGCTCGAAAAGATCATCATGAACCGCACGCACAAGAGCGGCATCGGCTTCATCGCCGAGGTGCGCGAACAAAATTCGCGGCCTCACGGCAACGACGTGTTCCACGACACCGAACCGGAGGATCTGATCAAGTACGGGCTGATCCCGGAGTTCGTCGGCCGCCTGCCGGTGGTGGCGACCCTGGAGGAGCTGGACGAAGAGGCGCTGATCTCGATCCTGCTGCAGCCGAAGAACGCGCTCACCAAGCAGTACCGCAAACTCTTCGACATGGAAGGCGTGGAACTCGACTTCCGCGATGATGCGCTGCGCTCGGTCGCCCGCAAGGCGATGCAGCGCAAGACCGGCGCCCGCGGCCTGCGCACCATTCTAGAGAACGTATTGCTCGACACGATGTACGAGCTGCCGTCGCTGCGCAACGTGCAAAAGGTCGTCATCGACGAGCTGGTCATCGAAGGCACGAACAAGCCTTACGTCGTGCACCGCACCGAGGAGACGCGGCTGGTGGCTCCGGTCGAGGAACAGCGGCGGCCGACCGGTTCCGACCACCTTTGAGCGGCCGCGCGGCGTTCCGCCCCCGGGGCGCGCCTTGAAAGCGGGCGACGGCGGCCGCATGTCGCGAGGACGGTCCAACTGTTGCGTGCGCCGAGCACGAAGGCGAGCCTGAACGTGAGCGACGATAAAACCCCCGATGGTCCGACGATGCTGCCGCCGCCCGGCGGCATGCCGGTGCTGCCGCTGCGCGACGTCGTCGTCTATCCGCACATGGTCATTCCGCTGTTCGTCGGCCGCGAGAAGTCGATCGTCGCGCTGGATGTAGCGATGAAGGCCGACAAGCGCATTCTGCTGGTCGCCCAAAAACAGGCCGACGTCGACGACCCGAAGGGCGTCGATCTGTACGCGGTCGGCACCATTGCGACGATCCTGCAGCTGCTGAAGCTGCCGGACGGCACCGTCAAGGTGCTGGTCGAAGGCGTCGAGCGGGCGGCGATCGAGAAGCTCGACGAGGGCGAGTTCTTTTCGGCGAAGGTCACGCCGATGCCGGAGATCGAGCGCTACGAAGAGCGCGAGATGGACGTGCTGACGCGCTCGGTGATCACCCAGTTCGAGCAATACGTCAAGCTCAACAAGAAGGTGCCCCCGGAAATCCTCACCTCGCTCGCCGGCATCGAGCAGGCGGGCCGGCTCGCCGACACGGTCGCCGCGCACATGTCCTTGAAGCTCTCCGAGAAGCAGAAAGTCCTGGAGATCCCCGACGTGCGCAAGCGCCTGGAGCACATGCTCGCCGTCATCGAGGGCGAGATGGACGTGCTGCAGATCGAGAAGCGCATCCGCGGCCGCGTCAAGCAGCAGATGGAGAAAAGCCAGCGCGAGTACTATTTGAACGAGCAGATGAAGGCCATTCAAAAGGAACTCGGCGATCTCGACGAGGCGCCGAACGAGATCGGCGAGCTCGAGAAGCGCATCAAGGCCGCCGGCATGCCGAAGGAGGTCCGCGACAAGGCCAATTCGGAAATGGCCAAGCTCAAGCTGATGTCGCCGATGTCGGCCGAGGCGACGGTGGTGCGAAATTACGTCGATTGGCTGGTCAAGTCGCCGTGGAAGAAGCGCAGCAAGGTGCACCTCGACATCGCCGCGGCCGAGAAAGTCCTGGAAGCCGACCACTACGGCCTGGAGAAGGTCAAAGAGCGCATCGTCGAGTACCTCGCCGTGCAGCAGCGGGTCAAGAACCTGCGCGGCCCGATCCTCTGTCTGGTCGGCCCGCCGGGCGTCGGCAAGACCTCCCTCGGGCAGAGCGTCGCGCGGGCGACGCACCGCAAATTCGTGCGCATGTCCTTGGGCGGGGTGCGCGACGAGGCGGAGATCCGCGGCCACCGCCGCACCTACATCGGCTCGATGCCGGGCAAGATCATCCAGAATCTCGCCAAATGCGGCGTGCGCAACCCCCTGTTCCTGCTCGACGAGGTCGACAAGATGTCGACGGATTTCCGCGGCGATCCGTCCTCGGCGCTGCTCGAGGTGCTGGATCCGGAGCAGAACAGCACCTTCAACGATCACTACCTGGAAGTCGATTTCGACCTCTCCGAGGTGATGTTCGTGTGCACGGCGAACAGCCTGAACATTCCCGCGCCGCTGCTCGATCGGATGGAAGTGATCCGCATCCCGGGCTACACCGAGGATGAGAAGAGCAACATCGCGCGCCGCTATCTGCTGCCGAAGCAGATCAAGCAGAACGGCTTGAAGCCGGGCGAGCTGCACGTCGCCGACGCGGCGATCCAGGACATGATCCGCTTCTATACGCGCGAGGCCGGCGTGCGCAACCTCGAGCGCGAGCTCTCGAAGATCGGCCGCAAGTCGGTCAAGCAGCTGCTGCTGCACCCGGCCGAAAAGTCCGTGTCCGTCGATTCCTCGAATCTCGACGTCTATCTCGGCGTGCGCCGCTTCCGCTACGGCAAGGCCGAGGAGAGCAACCGGGTCGGCCAGGTCACCGGCCTCGCCTGGACCGAAGTCGGCGGCGAGCTCCTGACGATCGAGGCGGCCGTGGTCGCGGGCAAAGGCAAGCTCACGCACACCGGCCAGTTGGGCGAGGTCATGCAGGAGTCGATCCAGGCGGCGATGACCGTGGTGCGCAGCCGTTCGACGATGCTCGGCCTGGAGGTGGACTTCTACCAGAAGGCGGACGTGCACATCCACGTGCCGGAGGGCGCGACGCCGAAGGACGGACCGAGCGCCGGCATCGGCATGTGCACCGCGCTGATCTCGGCGCTGACGAAGATCGCGGTGCGCTCGGACGTCGCGATGACCGGCGAGATCACGCTGCGCGGCGAGGTCCTGCCGATCGGCGGATTGAAGGAAAAGCTGCTCGCCGCGCACCGCGGCGGCATCACCACGGTGCTGATCCCCGATGATAACGTCAAGGATCTCGCGGAGATTCCCGAGAACATCAAGGAGAAGCTCGATATCCGTTCGGTCAAATGGATCGACGAGGTGCTGCAGGTGGCGCTTATGCACATGCCGGCTCCGCTCGCGGCGAAGCCGCCCGCCGAAATCGGCGACGTAAAGCGGCCGCGGCGGCCGCCGCGGCCGAAGAGCCAGGTACGCGCGCACTAGCCGGCGCCGGACGCGCAGGCCCTTAGGGCACGGGGCCGCCGGACGCGCGGGCCCGCCACAATGGACTAGCCAAGCTTCAGGTCCTCGCGTAGACTTTCGCGCCTCTTCCAGTGGGTGCTTAGCTCAGCTGGAAGAGCGTCGCCTTTACACGGCGAAGGTCGGGGGTTCGAGCCCCTCAGCACCCACCAACATGCGGAGTGGTAGTTCAGCTGGTTAGAATACCGGCCTGTCACGCCGGGGGTCGCGGGTTCGAGTCCCGTCCACTCCGCCATTTCAGCGATC
>DATKSW010000032.1:0-9296 GCA_035531435.1 Steroidobacteraceae bacterium
CCGCAAGGCGGCGGCACGCGCCTGATCGTCACGGAGCAGGGCGCATTCCTGGACGGTTACGACGACGCCGGCTCGCGCGAACGAGGCACCGGCTTTTTGCTCGATCGGCTGGCACAGGCGCTGGCGTAGAACCGCTGCGGATCGGATTGGCCGCTTGCGCCGCAGGCCGGCGAGCTCAAGCGACCCGCATTTGCCCGCGCCCATCTCGTTTGGCTTCGTAGCAGGCCCGGTCGGCTGCGGCCAGCCACGCGGCTTCGTCGGCGCAATCGGCGTCCAGCATGGCGACGCCGAGGCTCGCGCCGATGATATACGTGGTCCCGTCCCAATCCGTTTCCAGCGGGTTCAACGAGCGGAGAATTTTCTTGACGAGCGCCGCGCTTCGCACCGGCCCGCAGTTCTCGAGGATGATCGCAAACTCATCGCCGCCGAGGCGCGCGACCGCGTCCGAGCTGCGTATCGCGGATTTCAGCAACTCCGCGACTTTGCGCAAAATGGCGTCGCCCGCGGCATGGCCGCCGCCGTCGTTCACGGCCTTGAAGCGGTCGAGATCGATCGCGATCATGGCGGCCGGATAAGCGAGCGTGCGTGCGTGCTGGAAGGCGATCTTCGCACGGCGCTGGAACTCGAATCGATTGGCGAGCCCGGTGAGCACGTCATGGGTGGCGCGGTGGCCGATCTCGCGTTCGCGTTCGTATTCGCCGCTGACGTCGCGCAGCACGATCACGGTTCCGCTGACGGCGCCATCCGCATCGACCACCGGCGTGACGGCGAGCGTGACGTAGCAGACGCTGGCATCCGGGCGGTGCAGTACGCCGGCACGCTCGCTGCGCACGATCCGCTTCTCGCTGACGCATTGAGCCAACAGGTCTGCGCTCTCGAGAGAGGTTGCGGGATCGGTCATCACCGTGACTTCGTTGAACGCGCGGCCATGAATATCCGCGAGGCTTTGCCCAAGCATTGCCTGCGCCGCGTCGTTGACGTATTTGATTCGGCCATTGGCGTCGCTGGTGATCACTGCGTCGGCGATCGAGCGCAGCGTCGTCCTTATCCGCTCCTGCTCCAGGGCCAACTCGCGTTCGGCGCGGCGCCGGGCGTCTACGCTTTCGAGGTGCGCGATATAGTGCAGCGGCAGGCGGTCTTCGTCGCGCACGATCGAAACGACGGCACGCGCCCAAATCCACGCACCGCTCTTCTGCAGGAAGCGCCGCTCGGTGTCGTAGTATTCGATTTCCCCGGCACGCAACATTTGCCAGCGGCGCGAAATCTCCGCGTGATCCGCCGGATCCGTGAGTGCGGCCACGGTCAGGGTCGGGAACTCTGCGGCCGAGTAGCCCAGCATTTGTTGTGCGGCGTCGTTGGTGATCTTCCAGTAGCCGTCCAAATCGATGATCGCGTTGCCGATGGGTGAACGCGCCAGCGACTCTCGAAACCGGCGTTCACTGACACGCAGTTCACGAATGCGGCTGCGACGCTCATCGGTGCCGAGCCCGATCGCGATGGGCGGCATCAAAGTTGCGATGATCGTGACGATCGGCAAGGCATCGACCGCAATGCCGCGGCGGTAGAGGTCGGTACCCGTGGCGGACACGCCGAAGATCCATATGGCGAACATTTCAAGGCCGCAAAGCAAGCTGAGCGTCGCCGCGCCGAAGCCGCCGAGGCGGAAGGCCGCCGCCATCAAGGGCACGCAAATCGCGACGAACGGATAGCGCATCTCGCGGATCGCGAAATAGCAACAGCCGAGGCAGATCAATGCCAGGGCGCAATTGCGTAACGGGTGTGTCGCGAGTCGTGCCGCGCGCTCGGCGCTGTAAAGAATGATCGGCGGCCCGAACAGGCACGCGCCGATGGCGCTCGATAACCACCAATCGAGGCTCGCGCGCGCGAGCGGCGCGCCGAGGGCCCGGTGCAACATGAAGCCGCCGGGGATCGCGCTCAGGGCGGGGATGGCTAGGCCGAAGATTACCGTCATCTGCGCCGCCTGCAGGACCGAAATGTCCGGTACCGGAAACGCCTTTCTGCCGCGAAAGGCCCAGGCCATCAGGCAGGTGGTCGCCACATCGACGCAGGCCGAGGAGAGGGCGATCGGCAGGGACTCCCCGGCGGCGAATAGGGCCGCCGCGAGCGCGGCGAGGAAAATGGCGGCCGCACTCGCGGCGAAGCCGACGCGCGGAAATCTAACGAGCAGCGCGGCCGCGATCGCATCGCCCGGCCACAGCAGGGGCGGCCCTGCGGCGGCATGAGTCGACCGGATCGCAAATACGGACGCAAGCAAGTAAGCGACGCCGATGGCGCTTGCGGACAGCGGCAGGCCCGAGTGCCGGGGCCAGGAGCCGGCCGGGCGCACATCGATATCGTTGGTGGATAGGCGTTCCATCCCTAGCCTGCAGTCTATCCACGGATGCGGGCGATGCACCGGGACTTGCGTCTCACATAAGCATGACCGCGGGTTGCGCCGCCCCTTATACTTTCCCAATGAATGAAGCCGCGCCCGGCACGCATCGCACGCCCTGGCTCAACCGCACGGTGGTCGGCATCGGACTTGCATCGCTATGCAGCGATTGGTCGCACGAGATCGCCACGACCGTGCTGCCGACTTACCTCGCGACGATGGGTGTCGCGGCGGCCTGGCTCGGCCTGATCGAGGGCGTGGCGGACGGCCTGTCGAGCTTCGCCAAGCTGGGTTCGGGCTACTACACCGACCGGCTGCGTCATCGCAAACCGGTCGCGGTCGCAGGCTATGTCGTCACGGCGCTAGGCACCGCGGCGCTCGGTCTCGCGACCAATGCCTGGCAGCTGCTGTTCGCCCGCGCGGGCGCGTGGTTCGGCCGCGGCGTGCGCACGCCGGTGCGCAAGGCGCTGCTTGCCGGCGCGGTCACGCCGGACACCTACGGACGCGCGTTTGGTTTTGAGCGATTGATGGACACGCTCGGCGCAATCGCCGGACCCGTGACCGCGGTCGTGCTGCTGCAGCTGCTGCATCAGAATTTCGCCGAGCTGTTCGCGTGGACGTTGATTCCCGGCTTGTGCGCGGCCGTGGTGATCGCGGTCGTCGTCCGCGAGCGCGAGCGCGCGCCGGTGCCGCATGCCAGTTTTGGCGCCAGCCTGCTGGCGTTGCCGCGGCGATTCCGCGGATTTCTGCTCGCGGTGGGACTCTTCGGCATGGGCGATTTCGCGCATACGCTCTTGATCCTGCTGGCGGTGCAAACACTGACGCCGAGGTTCGGCCCGCTCACGGCGGCAAGCATCGGCGCCGGGCTCTATGTGCTGCACAACGTGCTGTACGCCGGCTTCTCGTTCCTCGCGGGCTGGCTCGCCGACCGCGTGCGCAAGGCGCGCTTGCTGGCCGGCGGGTACTTCCTCGCCGCGCTGATGGCAGCCGCGATCGTGATGTTGCCGCTGAACCTCGGCACGCTCGCGCTAATCTTCGCGATCGGCGGCATCTACGTGGCGATCGAAGAGACGCTCGAGGATTCCCTGTGCGCGGAATTGATCCCGGTGTCGCAGCAAGGCATGGCCTTCGGCACGCTGGCGACGGTCAACGGCGTCGGCGATTTCGCATCCAGCGTGATCGTCGGCATTCTATGGACCACGGTCGGCACGGCCGCGGCGTTCGGCTACAGCGCGGTGCTGTTCGTCGCCGGCGGATTCATGGTATGGCGTTTCGGTTCGGCTGCGGCTGCGGCAGCGCGGCGATGAGCGCCGCCTCGGGGAGTGGCGGATGATCGGCATCAGGCCCGCCACCGCGGCGGACGGCGAGTCGCTTTGCCGCATCTACAATCACTATGTCGCCGAGACGGTGGTGACGTTCGATGAACAGCCGCTCTGCGGCGAGCAAATGGCCGCCCGGCTCCGGGAGGTCGCAGGCGCATCGCTCCCCTGGCTGCTCGCCGCGCAGGGCGCCGACGTATTGGGGTACGCCCATGCGTCGAAGTGGAAAGGGCGCTGCGCATTCCGCTACTCGGCGGAAGTCAGCGTCTATGTGCGCGGCGACAGCGCCGGTCGCGGCATCGGTTCGGCGCTTTATCGCGAGCTGCTCGCGCTGCTGAAAGCGCGGGGCTTGCATGTCGCCATCGGCGGCATCGCCCTGCCGAACGCGGCGAGCGTCGCGCTGCACGAGAAATTCGGTTTTCAGCCAATAGGCCGGTTCTCGCAGGTCGGCTTCAAGTTCGGCCGCTGGATCGACGTCGGCTATTGGCAGAAGATTCTCTAGATTTCCTCCGCGCCGTCGGCGAACCATCGATCGGCTATGGATGGTCCGTCTGGCTTACTGATGCCACCGGCCAGTTCTGGACTTGCTGCCAAACCTGCTGTACCGCGGGCGGCAGCTTGTCCATGTGATTCAGGAAAAGCGCGAGCGTCCAAATCTGCCGGTCGCTGAGGGTGTACCTGAACGACGGCATGCCGGTCAGGCGAATTCCATGTTTGATCTTCCAGAACGAATAACCCTGCGGGTCGTCCTCAACCCCGTCGCTCGCCAATTGCGGCGGCTTTTGGTAAAGGCCTTTTGCAATCGGCGATGCCGCCGCGGCGCCTTGCGCGGAGCCATGGCAGACGGCGCAATTCTGCGCGAAAAGACGCACGCCCTCGAGAAGATTCTGCTCGGTCGGCGCCAGCGAATTGAGTTCCGTCGGCGCGTCGCGGCGCAAGGTCGCGCGCAGCGACGTATGCGCCATCCAGGTTTCCAGCGTGCCGGGCTTGGCATCGGCATTGGCGGGGATCAGCCCGCTTTGCACCAGAAAGTAAGCGCCTAGCAGCGCGACGGCGAGCGTTAAGCCGACACCCAAAGCCACACCTTTCATCATAGCTACTCCCCGAAGTGCTGCGCGATTGCCGGCAGCGGCGCCGACGCCGTGCAGGCGTCCGTGCCGGCGTTCGTGCCGATTATGCCGCCATGCAGGCGAGTATAGCCTGCCCATGGGACGCTCGGCGCCGTTTCGCACCGCCCTCGCGCGGCGCGCTTCAGCCGCCGCTTGACTGCGCTTGCTTCCAGCGCCAATCGCGGACCTCCGGCATGTCCTGCCCATGCCGATCGATGTATTGCCGGTGCTCGATCAGCTTGTCTTCGAGCCGTTGCTTCAGATAGAGGCCCTGTGCGCCGATCTGCGGCAGCCGGTCGATCGCGTCGATCACCAGGTGGAAGCGGTCCAAATCGTTCAGCACCGTCATGTCGAAGGGCGTGGTTATCGTGCCTTCCTCCTTGTAGCCGCGGACATGAACGTTGTCGTGATTGGTGCGCCGATAGGTCAGCCGGTGGATCAGCCACGGGTAGCCGTGAAATGCGAATATGACCGGCCGGTCCCGCGTGAATAGCTCGTCGAAATCCCGGTCGCTCAATCCATGCGGATGCTCCGATTGCGGCTGCAGCTTCATCAGATCGACGACGTTGACGACGCGGATTTTCAGCTGCGGCAAATGCCCGCGCAGGATCGAGACGGCGGCGAGCGTCTCGAGCGTCGGCACGTCGCCACAGCACGCCATGACGAGGTCCGGCGCGCCGCCCTGATCGTTGCTCGCCCATTGCCAGACGCCGATTCCGCGGGCGCAGTGCTTGATTGCCGCGTCGATCGTCAGCCACTGCGGCGCAGGATGCTTGCCGGCGACGACGACATTGACGTAGTGGCGGCTGCGCAGGCAGTGGTCCATGACGGACAGCAGGCAATTGGCGTCCGGCGGCAGGTAGACGCGCACGATCTCAGCCTTCTTGTTGGCGACGTGATCGAGAAAGCCCGGATCTTGATGCGTAAAGCCGTTGTGATCCTGGCGCCAGACGTGCGAAGCCAGCAGATAGTTCAACGACGAGATCTTGCGCCGCCAGGGCAGCTGCGCGGTCACCTTCAGCCATTTGGCGTGCTGGTTGAACATCGAATCGACGATGTGTATGAATGCCTCGTAGCAGTTGAACAGCCCGTGACGGCCGGTGAGCAGATAGCCCTCGAGCCAGCCCTCGCATTGGTGCTCGCTGAGCATTTCCATGACCCGACCGGCCGGCGCGAGGAACTCGTCGTCGGCGACGGTGGTCGCGCTCCATTGGCGCTCGGTGGCTTCGAACACAGCCTCCAGGCCGTTGGAAATCGTCTCATCGGGACCGAAAATCCGAAAATTGCGCTGCTCGCCGTTCAGCTTCACCACCTCGCGCAGAAAGTTGCCGAGTACGTGCGTGTCGCCGATGCCGGGGGTTCCCGGTTCCGGGACTTGCGCCGCATGGTCGCGGAAATCAGGCATGCGCAGGTCGCGCAGCAGTATGCCGCCGTTGGCGTGCGGATTTGCGCCCATGCGGCGCGCACCCGTCGGCGCCAGCGCTGCGAGCTCGTTCCTCAAGCGCCCCGTGGCGTCGAACAGTTCCTCCGGCCGGTAGCTCTGCAGCCATTCCTCCAGCATCTTGAGGTGCCGCGGGTGGCTGGCGGGATCCGACAACGGCACCTGGTGTGCGCGGAACGTGCCTTCCACCCGCAGGCCATCGACGAGTTTCGGCCCGGTCCAACCTTTCGGCGAGTTGAGCACGATCATCGGCCAGCGCGGGCGCTCGCGCACGCCGAGCTCGCGCGCGTCGTGCTGAAATTTCTTGATCTGCAGAACCGCGGTGTCGAGAGTCCTCGCCATCGCCTCGTGCATGACCAGCGGTTCGTGGCCTTCGACAAAATGCGGATCCCAGCCGTAGCCGCGCAGCAGCTGCTCCAATTCCTCGCGGCCGATGCGGGCGAGGACCGTCGGGTTCGCGATCTTGTAGCCGTTGAGATGCAAAATCGGCAGGACCGCGCCGTCGCTCGCCGCATTCAGGAATTTATTCGAGTGCCACGAGGTCGCGAGCGGTCCCGTCTCCGCTTCGCCGTCGCCGACGACGCAGGCGACGATCAGTTGCGGATTGTCGAACGCGGCGCCGAACGAGTGGCTCAGCGAATAGCCGAGTTCGCCGCCCTCGTGAATCGAACCCGGACATTCCGGCGAGGCATGGCTCGGGATGCCGCCGGGGAACGAAAATTGAATGCAGAGCTTGCGAAGCCCGGCTTCGTCCTGACTGATATCGGGGTAGATCTCGCTGTAGGTTCCCTCGAGATAGGTGTTGGCGACGACCGCGGGACCGCCGTGGCCCGGGCCGCAGACGTAGATCATGTCCAGATCGTATTTCTTGATGATCCTGTTCAGGTGCAGATAAATGAAATTCTGTCCGGGCGTCGTTCCCCAATGGCCGATCAGCATGTGTTTGACGTCCGCGAGTCGCAGCGGCCGCTTCAGCAGCGGATTGTCGTACAGATAGATTTGCCCGACCGACAGGTAGTTCGCGGCGCGCCAATAGGCGTCCATGTTGCCGAGCACTTCCGGTGTCAGGGTCTCGGCATGCGCTGTCATCGGAATATCGTAGCGCATCGGCCGCGCGCATGGAGCCGTTGTTGCCGCGGCTTCGCCGCGGCAAACGCGTAGGCGCACAGCGCCGGTTTGGCGGGCGGTTCAGCGGCCGTCGATTTGCGCCAGCGCGGGCGTGCGCCAGCCGCTCCTTGCGCCCCAGATACAAAAGACGAGCGCCGCCAGCGCGACGCACAATTGGTCCCAGCCGTAACCGATGTAGTTATGGCCGGCGAAGGCCGTACTGCCGGCCCAGGAGAGCGCGACGACGGTCGCGAAATAGGCGATCAGCCACCAGGCGCCGCGCAATTGCCGGCGGAATTCCTGCCAACCCCGCCTCGCCTGGTAATACAGATACACGGGCATTGGCAAAATCAACAGCAAAATGATCTCGCCGGTATACGGCCAGCGCGCCCAGTAGAGCAGCAACGTCGCCAGCACGAAGGCCGTCGGCGCCACCATCCGCAAGCCGGGCACGCGCAACGGCCGCGGCAGGCCGGGAGCCGTGCGCCTCAGGGCGAGGACGCTGATCGGTACGACCAGGTAGGTGATGATCGTCGCAACCGAGATCACCGCCGCGAGTTTTCCCCAGCCGCGAAAGAACAGCAGGAAAACGAAGGATACGGCGAGATTGAACCACATCGCCGGACGGGGAATGCCGTAGCGCGGGTGCACGCGGCCGAGCGCCGCGGGCACGGTGCCGTTGCGCTGCATCGCGTAGATCATGCGCGCGGTGGTTGCCGTATAGGTCGTGCCGGTGCCGCTCGGACTGACGAAGGCGTCGCCGTAGAGCAGCAGCGCCAGCCAGTTGAGGTTAAGCGCGAGCGCGAGCTGCGCGAACGGCGAGCTGTAGTCGAGCGCTGCCCAGCCCCCGCGCACATGCGCCGGCGCGACCGCACCGAGAAAGGCGACTTGCAGCATGATATAGACGAGCGTGCTCAGCGCGATCGAACCGAAGATCGCGATCGGTATGCTGCGGCCCGGATCGTGCGCCTCGCCGGCGAGGTTCACGGGACTCTGGAAGCCGTTGAAACTGAAGACTATGCCGCTCGTCGCCACCGCAGTGAGAATGGACGCCGGATTCGCGATGTAGGCGCCGCCATGGATGCCGAGATGGAAGTTTTGCCGGTGGAAATCGCTGCACATCAGCGCGACCGCGGTACCGGCCGGCACGATGAGCTTGAAGAATGTGATCGCGCTGTTCGCGCTCGCGAACACTTTTACGCTCCAGAAATTCAGCAGGAAATAGCCGACGATGAGCACGGCCGCGATCGACAGGCCCGTCGCGCCGAGTTCGCCTTGGCCGTCGGCGGCGTGCACGTACAAGGCCTGTGCCCAGGCCCAGGGCCATGAACTCATGTATTGCACCGACGCTTCGGCTTCGACCGGGATGACCGAAACGATCGCGATCCAGGCGGCCCAGCCGGCGATGAAACCGACCAGCGATCCATGCGAATAATGCGCATAGCGCACCGCGCCTCCGGACTCGGGAAACATCGCGCCGAGCTCCGCGTAGGTCAACGCCACGAACAAGATGACCACCGCGCCGATGATCCACGCGTAAATTGCGCCGGGACCGGCGAGTTGAGCCGCGCGCCAGGCGCCGAACAGCCAGCCGGAGCCGATGATCGACCCCAGGCCCGTGAACATCAGCGCGACGGCGCCTATGTCGCGGTGGATAGCGGCTTCATCGGCCGTCACGGCTTCCTCGTCGCGGGATACTCGCTGCATACTCGACGCGCAGTCTACCGGTCGGGCGGCAATTCGTTACCGCATTCAACTTTGATCTCATAATACACTTTTAATAAGATATTTAATTAATTGATAAATAAACGAAATATATATGAATAAAAGCAGGTCGATAGATGCATGAAAACAGCTTGCGCGGGTGCGCCGCCGATTGCCGATGCGTACGCTTGCGCACCGACGGCGCAGGATCCGTGCGGCAGAGT
>DATKSW010000033.1:0-2228 GCA_035531435.1 Steroidobacteraceae bacterium
CGATCCGCGCAATTTCGCCGGTCCGCCGCAGGAGATCGACGATGCGCCGCTCCTCGGCACGCCAGCGGAAATCATCGCGCAGCTGAAGCGGCTCGAGGCTGGCGGCGTCGAGTACGTACTGCTGGTGGATCCGGCGCCGACGCTTGATTCGCTACGTATTTTCGCCGACGAGATCATGCCCGCGTTTGCGCGCGCACAGGCGGCCGCACACTAGCCACGGAACCTTCTTCCATGCCGGCGCGTCTATCCGGCGGATGGCTACTTGTTCGCGGAGGTCGCCATGTTACGGAAGTTGTTGCTCCTTTTTGCGGTGGCGCTCGCGCTCGACGGCTGCGGCGTTGTTGCCGCTCCCTGCCGTGTCGGCTCCGGCGTGATCAAGGCGGTGCCGCTGGTCGGCCACGTCGCCGCCACGCCGACCGATGCCTGCGCCGACATCATCGACCCGGATTCGATCTCGAACTCGTGAGTTGCGCCGGCGGACGCACTGCGGTACGGCGTGGTCGCATGAGGACCACGATACGATGGCTGCTCGCCCCTATCTTCGCGGCGCTGCTCGCCGGTTGCGGCGCTGGCGGTCCGGCGCACGGGCCCGCTGATTCGCGGGCAGCTGCGGTCATCGATATGGGTTTCGAAAGCTTCACGCCTGCGACCGTGACGGTCAAGGCCGGACAGACCGTTGAGTGGCGCAACACGTCGCCCATCACACACTCGGTGAGCTTCGATCCCACGGCGGCGGCGACGGCGGGCGACGCCACATTGCCGGCGGGCGTGCAGTCTTTCGCATCCGGCGATATCGCCGCCGGCGACGTCTACTTGCACGCCTTCACCGTGCCCGGCACCTATCACTATTTTTGCACGCATCACGAAGGTGCCGGCATGACCGGCGCCGTTATCGTGCAGTAGGCAGAACACGGCTTCCAGCCGTTACGAATTCGCCGTCCGGCGCGACCGCTGTCATTCGACGGCCGAAAGCGCTGGCTCCGGCGCATTCGACCGCGGACCATCGATTTCAAAACGCCGCCGCGGCAGCGCGTGCATCCGCCCTAGTAATCAGCGCCATAACGAAAAGGTTTCGCGGCCACGGTTCTACCACGGCACGGCGGCGTGTCGGCCGCCCAGCACGCGATTGCCTGCCGCAACGAGGACGAGACGGCCGGTCAGCGTCGGGCTTCGATGTTCTTGCGGACGATCGCGACGATGATCAAAACGAAGGCAAAGAGCCGCAGCAGATAGATCGACGGCGCAGTGTTCTCGCTGTTGCCGCCAACGACGGCGAGGGCGCCCTCGCCGGCTGCCATGAGCCAGAATGCGCAGGCGAAGTACGCAAAGAAGCGGTCGCGAGTGCGCCGCCAGAACTTCAAGAAGAACAACCCGAGCACCAAATAACCGGTCGTCAACGCGCCTGTTATGAAGCTTATCGCGGTATCGGTCATCGGCGCCTCAATCCATTTCCCAGATAAATCCGTAGAGCAGCAATCCGACGGCGAATACTGCCGTCGCCATCCGCGCCGGGCGGAGGTCAATTTCGGGGAGAAGCACGATGTCGACGAAGAGCAGCAGGTTGTTCACGGCAAACGCGACGAAAGCCAGCGCGCTCCAGAGCAGAAGCGGCGAGCGATTGCGGACGAAGCTGCGTATCAAAAGCAGCATAGCCGCGAGGCTCGTCAGGAAACACAGAAAGTAGATCGCAGATGGAAAATTAAGAGCCATCGTCCTTGTCCTTCCTGAGTCTGAAGGCGTCGGCAAATATCTCGATATGGGACCGCGGCGTAGACCAGATGACGTTCATGATCGATGAAGGAACGCTGGCATAGGCGCCGGCCAGCTCGTCCACCAACTCCGCGAGCTCGGCCGTCGCCGGTCGATAGCGGAAATGTTCTGTCGGCTCCTGTGCCACAAACTCGGCGCGCTGTAGGGCGATCAGCGCGTCGCTCACGACGAGTCCGCTCGCGCGCAGCTGGCGGATCAGCTCCGCGGTCGTCCACGCGCGCGACGGTTCCTGGCGCAGGAGCAACAACACCTCGAGCTCCCACACCGAGCGGATCGAGGTCCGGAGAAACCGTTCGAGTTTCTGAGTCAACACGTTTGGGCGCTCTTGCCGGCGATGGTGCAGCCAAACGGAACGCCACGGGACCGCGGCCGCTCCAGCTCGGACGAGGTGGTTGGCCACTGTAATTCAGTTGCGCGAGCGAAAGCGACTGCTTCGGTCTCGCCGGGGCGAGCCCCGT
>DATKSW010000034.1:0-35055 GCA_035531435.1 Steroidobacteraceae bacterium
GATTCGCGTCGACCGCGGCGACGGCCTGCTGCACGCCGGAGAGCCCGGCAGTCAATTGACGTGGATGGATGCGAAACAGGGGGCGCGCGCCTTCACCCCGCGCGTCGGCAAGCCGGTCGAGATCAACGCGCTGTGGCTGAACGCGCTCGACGTCATGACGCGTCTCGCGAAACGCCGCGGCGAAGAGGCGGTGCATCGCGCATGCCGGCAACTGTTGAACGCGGCCGCCGCCGGCTTCCGGCGCTTCTGGAACGCCGAGCAAGCCTGCCTCTACGACGTCCTCGACGTCGACGGCGGCGCGGCGGCGGATGCGAGTGTGCGGCCGAACCAGCTGTTCGCCGTCAGCCTGCCGTACTCGGTGCTGACCAACGCCGAGCAGCGCTCGATCGTCGATATTTGCGCGCGCGAACTGTTGACCAGCTACGGGCTGCGCAGTCTGCGCGCCGCGGATCCCGCCTACCTCGGCCGCTATGCCGGCGATGCGTATCACCGCGATGCCGCCTATCACCAGGGCACCGTCTGGAGCTGGCTGCTCGGGCCGTTCGCCTGGGCGCATTACCGCGCCTATGGCGATGCGCGCGCCGCGCAGGCGTATCTTGCGCCGATGGCGCTGCGCATCGGCGAGGCCTGCTTGGGAACGGTCGGCGAAATCCTGGACGGCGATGCGCCGCACGCCGCGCGCGGCTGCTTCGCGCAGGCCTGGAGCGTCGCCGAGATCCTGCGCTGTTGGATTCGACTGGAGCGCGAGGCCGCCCCGCCCGCGAGGAATGCGCGATGAACATAGAGCGCGAGCGTCTCGCCGCCAATGTGCCGGGGCCCCGCGGCTGGCATCACTGGGGTCCGTACCTCAGCGAGCGCCAATGGGGCACGGTGCGCGAGGATTACAGCGCGAACGGCACGGCGTGGGAGTATTTCCCGCATGACCATGCGCGCAGCCGCGCGTACCGCTGGGGCGAGGATGGCATCGCCGGCTTCTCGGACGCCGACCAGCGCATTTGTCTCTCGCTCGCGCTGTGGAACGGCCGCGATTCGATCCTCAAGGAGCGTCTGTTCGGTTTGACGAACAGCCAAGGCAATCACGGCGAAGACGTCAAGGAACACTACTATTACCTCGACGCGACGCCGACGCATTCGTACCTTAAGATGCTCTACAAGTATCCGCAGTGCGCCTACCCGTACGAGGAGCTGCTCGCCGAGAACGCGCGGCGCGGCACCGATGCGCCAGAATATGAGCTGCTCGACACCGGCTGCTTCGACGGCGGCCGCTATTTCGACGTGTTCGTCGAGTACGCGCAGGCCGAACCCGGCGACCTGCTGATGCGCATCACCGCCTACAACCGCGGCCCGCAGGCCGCGCCGCTGCATGTGATCCCGCAGCTCGTGCTGCGCAATACCTGGAGCTGGCAGCGGGATTCGCCGCGGCCGGCGCTGCGTGCCGCCGCTGCCGCCGCTGCCGCCGCCGGCGCCGGCGGCGCCGCCGGCGTCGCGATCGAACCCGCCGACCTCGGCATGGGCTTTCTGCATGCCGACGGCGCCGCCGAGTGGCTGTTCACCGAAAATGAATCGAACGCGCCGCGACTGTGGAACCTAGGATTGCCGGGCTTTTACAAGGACGCCTTCCACGAGCGCATCGTCGGCGGTCGCACGCAGGCGGTCAATCCCGAGAACACCGGCACCAAGGCCGGCGCCTGGCAGCAAGCGACGATCCCGGCCGGCGGCAGCTGGCGGCTGCGCCTGCGCCTGGTGCGCTGCGCGCGGGCGGCGCCGTTCGCCGATTTCGACGCGCTCATCGACGCGCGGCGCGCCGAAGCCGACGCCTTTTACGCCGACCTGCAGTCGGGCATCGCCTCGGCCGACGAGCGGCTGGTGCAGCGCCAGGCGTTCGCCGGACTGATTTGGAGCAAGCAATACTACAACTACGATATCCGCCGCTGGCTCGCCGGCGATCCGGCGCAGGTGCCGCCGCCGCCCGAGCGCCTCGATGGGCGCAACATCGGCTGGAAGACACTGGACAATGCCGACATCGTCTCGATGCCCGACAAATGGGAATTCCCCTGGTATGCCTCCTGGGATCTCGCCTTCCACTGCATCTCCTTCGCCTTGATCGACGCCGCGTTCGCGAAACACCAGCTGGTGCTGCTGACGCGCGAGTGGTACATGCATCCGAACGGGCAAATCCCCGCCTACGAATGGGCTTTCGGCGACGTCAATCCGCCGGTGCACGCCTGGGCGGCCTGGCGCGTCTATCAGATCGACCGCAAACGCAACGGCGGCAAGGGCGATCTTATCTTTCTCGAGCGCGTCTTCCACAAATTGATGCTGAATTTCACCTGGTGGGTCAACCGCAAGGACGAATTCGGCAACAACGTCTTTCAGGGCGGATTCCTGGGTCTCGACAACATCGGCGTGTTCGACCGCAGCGAGAAGCTGCCGACCGGCGGCTACATCAATCAAGCGGACGGCACCAGCTGGATGGCGATGTACGCGCTCAACCTGCTGCGCATCGCACTCGAGCTGGCGCTGCACAACCATGTGTATGAGGACATCGCCAGCAAGTTCTTCGAGCATTTCCTGCACATCGCCGAGGCGCTCAGCCGCATGTACAACTCGGGCGAGGGGCTGTGGGACGAGGAGGATCGGTTCTTCTACGACGTGCTCAATCTGCCGGACGGTCGGCACCTGCGCATGCGCGTGCGCTCGATGGTCGGCTTGATCCCCTTGTTCGCGGTCGAGACGCTGCATCCGCAGCTGCTCGACAAACTGCCGGGCTTCAAGGGCCGCATGCAATGGCTGCTCAATGCCAGGCCGGATCTCGCGGCTCTGGTTTCCCGCTGGACTGAGCCCGGCCGCGGCGAACGGCGCCTGCTGTCGCTGCTGCGCGCGCGGCGGATGAAATGGATCCTCACGCGCATGCTCGACGAGACCGAGTTCCTCTCCGATTACGGCGTGCGCGCGCTCTCGCGCGCGCACCTCGAACACCCCTATACGCTCGAAATCGGCGGCGCGGACTTCTCGGTCGGCTATACGCCGGCGGAGTCCAATAGCCGCCAGTTCGGCGGCAACTCCAATTGGCGCGGACCGATATGGTTTCCGCTGAATTTCCTGATCATCGAATCCTTGCAGAAATTCCACCATTTTTACGGCGATGCGTTCAAAGTGGAATGCCCGAGCGGATCCGGCCGCATGCTCAGCATCGGGCAAGTCGCCGACGAACTGTCGCGCCGCCTGGCGCGCATCTTCTTGAAGGATGAGGCGGGGCTGCGCCCGGTCATGCGCCATCAGCCGAGCGTGCACGCCGATCCTCATTTTCGCGACTACATCCCGTTCCACGAATATTTTCACGGCGACATCGGCCGCGGCTGCGGCGCATCGCACCAGACCGGCTGGACCGGCTTGATCGCCAAGCTTCTGATGCCGAGGAGTTCCCCATGAGCGAGCGCAACGAACCGCCGACCGGCCGCAGCGACGAGGACTGGAAGAAGGACCTGCCGGGCGAGACGTTCGAGGTGATGCGCAAGCACGGCACCGAGCGCGCCGGCTCGAGCCCGCTGAACCGCGAACACCGCCAGGGCACCTACGCCTGCGCCGCCTGCGGCCTGGCGTTGTTCGAGTCGACGGCGAAATTCGAGAGCGGCAGCGGTTGGCCGAGCTTCTTCGCGCCGCTGCCGCGGGCGGTCGGCACGAGCACGGACCGGCGCCTCGGAATGGCGCGCACCGAGGTGCATTGCGCGCGCTGCGGCGGCCATTTGGGCCACGTGTTCGCCGACGGGCCGCAGCCGACCGGCGAGCGCTACTGCATGAACGGCGTCGCGCTGAAGTTCGAGCCGAAGTAATGCCGCTCACGCCGCAGGGCGCCGCCGTCGCGGCGCGGTTGCGGATCCTCGGGCGTGAGGCTTGGGCGACGGCGGCTCGCGTACGGGGTCACACCGCCGTTCATCCCGCGCGGGATGCGTCATAGTTCGGCAGTTTCAACTCGTAGCGCGCGCCACGACCAGTGCCGACCGGAACGAGGCAGCCCTTGACAACGAGACTTGCGAGGTCTCGCTGCGCGGTTGCGGGGCTCGCCTTCGTGAGGTTCGCGTACTTCTTGTTCGTCATGCCGCCCGCGAACCCTCCGGGCTCGGCGTCGAACATGCGATTGAGCGCCTTGATCTGGCGTTCGTTGAGCTCGCTTTGTGCGTGCTGCATCCAGAACCGCGCCTTTTGGACGACCGCAGCGACGAGAGTCTCGCTCGACCGAACGGCCGCATCCACCTGTTCGAGGAACCAGATGAGCCACGGAGTGATGTCCAGGTCGCCGGAGGAAGTTCGCTCGAGTGCCGCGTAGTACGCGTTCCGCTGGTCCATGAACCGCGCCGACAAACTGTAGAGGCGCACGCAACGGTGCTCGTCCTGGGCCAGCGCCGTGTCGAGGAGTGCGCGGCCGACGCGACCATTGCCGTCTTCGAACGGATGAAGGACCTCGAACCACGCGTGGGCGAGACCTGCGCGAAGCAGCCCATCGAGGCCGGCGGGCGGGTCATTGAACCATTTGAGAAACGAGCGCATCTCGCGGCCAAGGCGGGCGCGCGGCGGCGCCTCGTAATGCACGCGTTCTCGGCCAATAGGCCCGGAGACGACCTGCATAGGGGCTCGGCCGCGAAGTGTCCCGACACGGATTTCCAGCAAGCCCGAACGGCCGGTCGGAAAGAGCGCTGACTGCCAAGCGCTCAGCCGCTCGAGCGTTAGGGGTTGCTCGTAGCGCTGCGTCGCGTCGAGTAGTACTTCGACAAGCCCGTCTACGGCGCGTGAAGGTCGTGGCAGACCTCCGGTTGGCAGTCCGAGCCGGCGCGCGATGGAGCTTCGCAAAGAGTCCGGATTGAGCTTCTCCCCCTCAATCGCGCTCGTGGCCACACCCTCCAAGGTGAGGACCTCGAGTTGGGCGGAAAGATCGAGCTTCGAATCAAGCAGTCGTGCCACGCCCGCGAGTTCACCTTGCGCCCGGCGAGCTCTGGATAAGGTGGTGGATAAGACCGCTGCATCCCAGGCGAACATCGGCCATTTCGGCTGCTGCCAGATCCAGCGTCGGGGGCGTACTCTTGCACGGGTCATAAACACCTCATTTGGTGAGGCGATTATAGCCGCGAAACGCCTCAGGCGCCGCCGGCGAGAGTTCCTTGCACGTGGCACCTCGCCTATCATGGCGGCGGGCGCATTGACCCGGACCATGAGGTGGCCTCCATTGCCTGAGCTATTTTCAACGTCTCGCTCGCTGCCGGCCGCAGTCCTCGCCGCGCTGCTGTTCGCGATCGGCGCGCGCGCGGCCGCCGCGGCACCCGCGGCACCCGCCGCACCCGCCGCACCCGCCGCCATCCGGCGCGTCGATACGATCCGCGTACCCGGAGTGCCGCTCGCGAGTTTCGATATCGGCTTCGTCAACGGCGCGGGGATTTACGCGCTCTCGGACCGCTCCAACAAGAGCGTCGATCTGTTCCGCGCCGCCAGCGGCAAGTTCATCGGCCGTGTCGCGGGCTTTACCGGATACGATCAGGCCGCCGGCTTCGGTTCGGCGGGCCCGGACGGCATCGTCGCGGTCGGTGACCGCGAGTTCTGGGCGGGCGACGGCGACAGCACCGTCAAGGTCGTCGACGTCAAATCACGCTCGATCGTCGCCAGCATCCCGACCGGAGGGCGCAAGCGGGTCGATGAGATGGGATTCGATCCGCGCGACCATCTCGTCATCGTCGTCAACAACGCGGATAAGCCGCCTTTCGTGTCGTTCATCTCCAGCAGGACGCGCAAAATCTCGGGCAAACTCTTGCTCCGGCGAGCCACCGGCGGCGCGGAGCAGCCCGTGTGGGATCCTGCGACCGGCTTGGTGTATCTGTCGATTCCGGTCGTCGATCACGCCGCTGCCGAGGGCGCGGTCGCCGTGATCGATCCGCGCACACGCAGGCTCGAGAAACTCTTTGCGGTGCATGAGTGCATGCCCGCCGGTCTCGCGGTCGGGCCCGACGGCCATCTGCTGGTCGGCTGCAGCGACGATGCGGTATCGGCGGGCTTTGCCGCGAAATCCCTGGTCATGGACGCCCGATCCGGCAAGATCGTCGCGACCATCGGCGAGGTCGGGGGTTCCGACGAGGTCTGGTATGACGCCAAGTCCCGGCACTACTATCTTGCGGCCGGCGGCAATACCGGCGGACCCGTGCTCGGCGTCATCGATGCGCGCACCGATCGCTGGATCGCGAACCTCGCGAGCGGCCCGCACGCCCACTCGGTCGCGGCGGACCCGAAGACGGGCAAGGTGTTCGTGCCGATCGCCGCGCAGGCGGACGGCGGCGCCTGCGCCTCGGGCTGCATCGCGGTGTACGCCGGCGGCAACGAAGGCAAACAGTAAGCCGCGAGCGGGCCGCTTCAGGTTCGATTCAGCACGCGGCGTTATTCTCGGCTTGGTGTCCGCATTCGGGGAGTCGACGTGACCGGAAAAAAAACGGGCTGGTGGCCGAGCGGCTGGTGGAAGATCATGGAGATGCGCATCGGCGTCGTGCCGCTGCCGGTGCATCTGGTGCTGCTCGCGGTGCTCGGCTACTTCATCGCCTCGGGGAAGATACCGACCGAAATCAACATGATGATCGCGGTCATCGCGGTCCTGGGGTTCAGTTGCGCGGAGATCGGCCAGCGCATACCGATCTTCAATCGCATCGGCGGCGGGGCGATCGCCGCGACCTTCATCCCCTCGTTTCTCGCCTTCCATCGTTGGATCCCGCTGATCGTCACCAAGGCGGTCACGGATTTCACCAAATCGACCAATTTCCTCTTTCTGTTCATCGCCGCCGTGATCGTCGGCAGCATTCTCAGCATGGACCGGCACGTGCTGGTCAAAGGCTTCCTCAAGCTGTTCGTGCCGATGGCGGCAGGCTCGGTCGCGGCGCTCGCGGTCGGCACGGCGGTCGGCGCGGCGCTCGGGCTCGGCGTTCGCCATACGCTGTTGATGGTCGTGATTCCCGTGATGGCGGGTGGCGTCGGCGAAGGTGCGATACCGCTGTCGGTCGGCTATGGACTGATCCTGCACCAGCCGCAGGGACAACTGTTCGCACAGGTGCTGCCGCCGGTCATGTTCGGCAGCCTGACCGCGATCGTGATCGCAGGAGTGCTGAACTACGTCGGCCGGCGCTATCCGAAGCTCACCGGCGAAGGCCGCCTGCAGCCGGGCGAAAGCGCGGAACTGAAAAGCAGCGATGCGGAAGCGCCGCTGCACGCGGACGTGACCCATATCGCCGCGGCGGGCCTGTTCGTCATCACCCTGTACCTGCTCGGTGTGATCTGTTTCCGCCTGTTCCGCTTCCCTGCGCCGGTCGCGATGCTGCTGTTCGCGGTGGCCGCGCAGCTCGGCCAGTTCGTGCCGCCGCAACTGCAGCAGGGCGCGCACTTCGTCTACGAGTTCTTCCGCCGCGCGGTCACCTATCCGCTGCTGTTCGCGATCGGCGTGGCGATGACGCCCTGGGACAAACTGGTGGCGGCGTTCGCGCCGGCCAACCTCGTTACGATCGTCGCCACCGTCGCAACCCTGATCGCGACCGGGTATTTCGTCGGCAAAAAAATCAAGCTCTATCCGATCGACACGGCGATCGTGATCGCCTGCCGCGCAGGCCAAGGCGGCACCGGGGATGTCGCCATTCTCACCGCCGCAAACCGCATGCAGTTGATGCCCTTCGCGCAGATCGCGACGCGCATCGGCGGCGCGATCACGATCATACTGACGCTGCTGGCGCTAGCGCACTGGGGGTGAGCGGATCGCGCGGCGCCGCCGGCTGCGTCGGAATCTCGAAGACGACGCGCAAGCCGCGCCCGTCGCCGCCGCCTTCGACGTAGATGCGGCCATGGTGCAGCTCGATGATGCTGCGGCAAATCGCGAGCCCGAGGCCCGTTCCCTGGTCGTCGGATCTCGCCGCCGACGGCAGGCGCACGAAACGGTCGAAGATATGTGCGCATTCGGCGGCCGGCACGCCCTCGCCCTGATCCTCGATCGACACCCGCCACAGCTCCGCGGTCAGATGCGAGCGCAGGCGAATGTGTCCGCCGGGCGGCGAGGCATTGACCGCATTGCTCAACAGGTTCAGCAGCACGCGGCGCAGCCAGCGCGGCTCGCAGACGACCGAACCCAACCCCTCGTGGTCGAACGAGAAATCCAGGCCGCGGTGTTCGGCGAGCACCTGCGCATCGGCATTGAAATACGCGAGCAGCGCGGCCGGATCCTGCGGCGCCAGATGCATCGTGAGATTGCCGGCATCGGCGCGCGACAAGAACAGCAGCTCGTCGATCGTGCCGTTGAGGCGCGCAAGCTCCTCGAGTATCGTCTGCAAGCCCTCTTCGCCGTCATGATTCAGCGCGCCCGAAGCCAGCAGCTTCTCGGCGTGCAGGCGCACCAGCGACAGCGGCGTCTTCAGCTCGTGCGAGGCGTCCGCGGCGAAGCGGCGCACATTCTTGAACGATGCTTCCAGCCGGTCGAACATCGCGTTCAGAAGGCGCGTCAAATCGGAGATCTCGTCGTCGACCGCCGGCACCGGTATGCGTTCGCTGAGATTGTCCGAGCCGATGCGTTTGGCCGTCTCGCGAATCAATCGCACCGGGCGCAGCGCCAGGCGGCTCAAGCCGAAGCCGATCGCGATGCTCACGCCGAGCATCAGCGCGAGCAGCGCGGCGCAGACTTCCGCATAGCCCTCCATGATGCCGTCGATCTGCGTCGCGGGAGTCGCCAGGATGACGTCGTAGGGCGGCAGGATGTACTCGCCGACGCGCAGCAGGCCGAAGCTGCCCCAATCGATGCCGTACCTGCGCTTGCCTTTGATGTCGGGAATCGACTTGCCTTTCAGATTGCTGGAATAGAAGATCGTGCCGTGATGGTGGCTGTGAATGTCGATGTAGAAGAGCACCGACGCGTAGTCGGTGGTTTCGCGAATGCGTTGATCGATGACGGCGGCGCTCAAGGATTTATAGTCGGGCCCGAGATGGGCCTCGATTTGTTCGAATTCCGCTTGATTCAGCAAATCCAGTCCGTGGATCAAATAGCCATGCAGCAGGTAGTAGCCGGCGACGAACAGACAGGCGAGCGTCGCGGTCGCCGCGGCCGCGTACCAGAGCGCGAGCCTTGCGCCGATCGATCTCATTGCAGTTTGTAGCCGACGCCGCGCACGGTTTTGAACATCGGCTTATCGTCGGTGGTTTCGAATTTGCAGCGCAGCTTGCTCATGTAGACGTCGAGCAGGTTGGCGTCGACCTCGTACGGCGACGACCAGACCTTCTCGCAGATCAGCGTTCGCGTGAGGATGCGCGCGGGGTTTTGCATGAAAATCTCGAGCAGCGCGAATTCGCGGCTGGTAAGATCGATCGCTTCGCCCTGGTAGTGGGTCGTGCGGCCCACGAGGTCCATGCGGATGCCGCGGTGTTCGAGCACGGTGTCCTTGACGTTGGCCTGACGGCGCAGCAGCGACCGCAGGCGCGCGAGCAGCTCCTGCAGGCTGAAGGGCTTCGGCAAATAATCGTCCGCGCCGACGTCCAGGCCGCGGATGCGGTCTTCCACCGCATCGCGCGCGCTCAAGATGATCACCGGCTCGTTGAATCCGCTCCTGCGCCACTGATGCAGCAAATCGAGGCCGTCGCCGTCGGGCAAGCCGAGATCGAGAACGATCGCATCGTAGCTGGTGTCGCACAGCGCGTCGCGCGCCGCGGCGCAGCTTGCCGCAAAACCGACCGTATAGCCGGCTTCGGCGAGGCCTTGTTTCAGCAAGGCGCCGAGGCGGCGTTGATCTTCGACGACCAGGATTTTCATGGCCGAACCTCGATCCGGGGCGAGGGCCGCGCTCGCGGCGAGCAGCGCCGCGCGCCGCCCATTAGACCACGCCCAAGCGCACGCGCGCGCCCCAATGCCAATGCTGCGGCGCAGAGCCGAGCAGCGTTCGCGCCGCCGCCTCAAACTGCGGCAATCCCAGAGCGGATTCCGCATGGCCGGCTTTCAGCAGATCCATCAGACCGCCCTGGCTGCGTAGCAATCCGATGTAGCGGTCGGCATCGCCCTCGTCACGGTGATGCAGCAATAATTCGCGGCTGTGGCGGAACATGCCGCTCTCGCGCATACGCGTCAGGTGCCCCGCCTTGTCCCAGCGCGGCGCCCGCCGCTCGCGCGGCAGCACCTGCTCCAGCTCCTCGATGCGCTCGGTGCACCGCGACCAGGCCTGCGCGGCCTGCCAGCTGATCGTCGCCGGCGGCCAGTCGTAGTCGATCGCCGCAAATACGCCGCCCGGAACCAACAGGCGGCGCGCTTCGGCGAAAGTCCCCTGCGGCTCCATCCAGTGCAGGGACTGCATGCATGTGACGATTTGCGCGCACTGCGCGGCGAGCGGCGTACGGTGCGCATAGCCTGCGATGAATCGCACGTTCGTCGCCGTCGTCCGCCGCAGGGCCTCGGCGCGCATGTCCGCCGACGGCTCTATGCCGACTACTTGGTGCGCTTTGTCCGCCCAGTAGCGGCTCGACAAGCCCGTGCCGCTGCCCAGATCGACGACCAGCGCCGGCGGTTCACCGCCGCCGAATTGCGCGAGCAGCCCGGCGAGCGCCGCCGGCGGCTGCGGCCGGCAGCGGTCGTAATGATCGGCAAAGCCGCTGAACCGCTGCACGGTCGCTGCAAAGGCAACGGCATCCTGCGCCTCATCGGACCCGGCCGTCATCCGCGCTGCGCCGCCGCTACGGATCGAGTACCGCGAGCGACGCCAGCGAGGGGATCTGACCCCGCAGCTCGTCGCGGATGGCTTCGGCGCGCTTCAGGAACGCGGCTCGATCGTCGCCGGCCCGGTAGGCAAACACCGTGCTCAGCGCACCGATGTGCCGGCCGGAGGCATCCTGCAGCGCGATCTCGACTTCGAAGCGCCGATGGGTCGCCGCATTGACTTCGAGCAGCGGCTTGCCGGTATCGATCACTTTCATGTCGTCGGCATCGGCCTTCTTGCCGATCCGGCCGATGCTGGAGGCGAGAATGATGTTCGCGGGCGCGCCGGGCGGCCGCACGTGCAAGGCCATGATCAGAAGGTGCGGGTGTCTCGCCATCGTCGCATCGACGAGCTTCTGCGCGTGAGTCTTGGTGGTCGCCGCCGGGTCCCAAGGGTACTGCTCCAACAAATTATCCGCATTCGTGATGTGCCGCGCGAGTGCGTCGCGGATCGCCTCCGCCCGCCGCTGCAGCGCCGGCCGATCGACGCCGGCATGATACCGAAAGACGATGCCGACCGCGCCGATCGTATCGCCGGAGACGTCCTTCAGCGCCGACTCGACCTCGAAACGCGAATTGCCGTGTGCGAGCTCGAGATTGGGCTTGCCCGTGTCGATCACCCGCATATCGTCCGCGTCGGCCTTCTTGCCGTAGCGGCCGATGTTCGAGGCGACGATGCCGATGCCGGCGCCGTGCGGCAGGTTCGAATGCAGCGCCATGACGAGGATGTCGGGATTACGAATCAGCGCCTCGTCGACCAACTGCTGCCCGTAGGACTTCAACGGAATGTTCTCGGCGAACCCCGGCAACGCGGCCAGCAGCGCGCATGCGCCGGCGAGTAGATATTTCATGTTTCCCCCGAATTGCAGCCTGGACGATTCTGCCGCCGAGACTAGTTGGCGTACCTGAAGCCAAACTGAAGCGCCGCGGTTCACGCCGCGGTTCGCGCCGCAACGCCACGCCGGTTATGATGGCCCGCCGTGATCTCACCGGCGCCGCCCTTTAATTTCCAATTAAGGCCGGCGCCCTAGACTCCCCGGGTTGACGGCAGAGGCGTATCGATGACAACGGCGACGGCGAAATCGACGGCCATGGGCCGGGCAAACGGCGCTAGGCTGCGCGCGCGGCGCGTCGGCATGTTCGTCGCGGCGTTCGGCGCGCTCGGCGCGCTCGGCGGCTGCGCGGTGTATTCGCCGCAGCCGCTGCCGCGGCACGACGACCTCGCCGCACACCTTACTGCGCAGCAGCCGGCGCCGCTCGACATGAATGCGGTCGCGACGCTCGCCGTGCTCAACAATCCCGATCTGCGGACGGCCAGAGCGAAGCTCGGCGTCGCCGCGGCCCAGGCGTTCGCGGCCGGCATCCTGCCGGACCCGCAATTCAACTACAGCGCCGATCATCCGACCGACCGCGTCGGCCCGACCGATTATCGCGCGCCGCTGTTCAACGCCTACGGGTACGGCCTTTCGGTGGATCTGCAGGCGCTCCTCACCTACCGCAGCCGCCGGTCGGCGGCGCACGCCGCGTTCCGGCAGGCGCGGGCGTATCTTCTCTGGGAGGAATGGCAGACGGTCGCGCAGGCGCGCACGTTGTTCGTCATGCAGTCGATCGCCGACGAGCGGCGCGCCTTCCTCGCACCGGCAACACGCGTCTACGCCGCCGCCGCCGCGCGCTCCGCGCGCGCGCTCGCCGAGCAGAACATCACGCTCGACCAGGCGGGCGCGGATCTCGACCTCGAGACCGCAGTCGCCACGCAACTCGGCGTCGCCGAGCGCGGTGCGCTGCTGGCTGCCGCGGGATTGCACACCTTGCTCGGCATCCGACCGGATGTGTCCGTGACTCTCGCGACTTTGGGTGCACCGGTCGTGCCCACGCGGTCGACCGTCAGGGCGGCGCTCGCGCGCCTGCCGCGGACTCGTCCGGATCTGCGCGCCCTGCAGGCGGGCTATCGGAGCGAGGAGGCGCAGCTGCGGGTTGCCGTCCTGTCGCAGTTTCCCAACATCGTGGTCGGCTTCGCGCGCGCCCGCGACACCTCCAACGTGCACACCACCGGCTTCACCGTCGCGCTGACGCTGCCGATCTTCGATCGAGGCCGCGGCAACATCGCGATCCAGCGCGCGACCCGCACGCAGCTGCGGGCCGACTACCTCGCGCGCCTCGACCAGGCGACCGGGGCCGGCTGGCAGTTGTGGCGCGAGATGCGCGAGCTGGACGCGGAGAATCGCGCTCTGGACGGACGGCTACCGCAATTGCGCGCGAGCGCCCTGGCCGCCGAGCGCGCGTTTCGCGCCGGTAATTTCCCGGTGGGGAGCTATCTGGCCGCGGTGAGCGCGTACCTCGGGGCGCGCGGCACGCATCTCGATCTGCTGCAAAATCTATGGGCCGACTCGATCGCGTTCGCGGCGATCACCGGCTCCCAGGTCCAACCGGTGTACAAGGCATCATGAAACGCTCTCTGCCCTCATTGATCCTCGTCTGCTGCGGATTCGCGGCATCCGCATTCGCCGCGGCGCCCGACAGTGCGCCGAGCGTGCTGGTCGATACGGTGCCGCTGCACAAGGGCAGCCTGGCGCGTGTCGTCAGCGTCTACGGGACGGTGCGGCCGGATCGGGCGGCGCTCGCGGGCCTGATGGCGCCGGTCGCGGCGGTGGTGACGGCGGTGCAGGTGCGCGTCGGCGAGCGCGTCGCTGCCGGCGCGCCGCTCGTCACGCTGGCGCCGAGCCCGCAAACGGCCGCGGCGTACGCACAGGCGGTCTCCGCGCTGCGGGTGGCGCGCGATGCGCTGAAGCGCACTCGGCAGCTCGCCGCACAGTCGCTCGCCACCGGCCAGCAGGTCGCGGCCGCCGGCAAGGCGCGCAGCGACGCCGCAGCGACGCTCGCCGCGCTGCGCGCGCAGGGCGCGGCGGGACCGACAGCCGTGCGCGCGCCGTACTCCGCGGTGGTCACCGCGGTGGCCGCGGTCACGCACTCGCTGGTCGCCGAGGGCGCGCCGCTCGTCGATCTGGCGCGCCCGAACGGATTGGTGCTCGCCGCCGGCGTCGTGCCGGCCGACGCCAGGGCGATCAGGGCGGGCGACCAGGCGCAGGTGACGCCGATCGGCGGGTCACGCAGCGTCGCCGGCCGGGTCGTGCTGCGCGGCGCGGTGATCGATCCGATGAGCGGCCTGGTGCCGGTCACGGTCGCCCTGCCGACGAATGCGCTGATGCCCGGACAGAGCGCGCTGGCGGCGATCACGACCGGCCGGGTCGCGGGATTCGTCGTGCCGCACGCGGCGATCCTGGTGCACGACAACGGCGATCCGTACGTCGTGCAGGCGCAGCGCATGGCGGCGAAGATCGTGCCGGTGCGGGTCTTGTTGTCGGCCGGCGCAAGCGACGTCGTCGCCGGCACGCTCGATCCTGCGGCGCCGCTGGTGCTCGCGGGCAACTATCAGCTCGACGATGGCATGAAGCTGCGCTTCACCGATCCGAAGGCGCCGGCAGCGCGATGAATTTCGTCGATTTCGTCGATCGTCATCGCGGCGCGTTGCTGTGCGTCACGTTCGCCCTCGCCCTCGCCGGCCTGTTCGCGGCGATCGGTCTGCCGGTCGGGCTGTTCCCGGTCACGAGCTTCCCGCGCATTCGCATCGAAGTGAGCGCCGGCAGCATGCCGGCGCCGCAGATGCTGATCGACGTGACCCAGCCGCTAGAGGAGGTCGCGCGCGCCGTGCCCGGCGCGGTCGACGTCGTATCGACGACCTCGCGCGGTGCCGCCGAGATCTTCGTGGATTTTCCGTGGGGCGCGGACATGAACCAGGCGCTGCTGCGCGTGGACACGGCATTCGCGCAGAAGCTGCCGAGCCTGTCGCCCGGCACGACCTACGACGTGATCCAGATGAGCCCGAACATCATCATGCCGTTCGTCTCCTACGCGCTGATCTCCACCAGCCAGTCGCCGGCGGCGCTGCGCCGGCTGGCGCAATACCAGATCGCGCCGCTGCTGACCGGCATTCCCGGGATCCAGCGCGTCGGCGTACTCGGCGGCGAAACGCCGGAAGTACAGGTTGCCGTCAGTCCGATGGCCCTGCAGGCGCACGGTCTGACGCTCGCCGACGTCACCCAGGCGCTCAGCGCGAGCAACACGATCAGCGCGCTCGGCCGTCTCGAGGACAACGATCTGTTGTACCTGGCGATCGGCAACGACGCCTACCGCTCGCTGCAGTCGGTGCGCGAGGTCGCGTTGCGCACGCCGAACGGCGGCATCATCCGTCTGACGGATCTGGCCACGGTGCGAATGGGTTCGGTGCCGCAGTGGCTGTTGATCGACAACAACGGCAAGCCGGCTGTGACCTTCGACGTCTATCAGCAGGACAGCGCCGATTCGCTGAGCCTCGCGACCGCCGTCGAGAAGAGGCTCGACGGTTTCATGAAGACCGAGCCGAAGTCGATCGGGCTGTACAAGTGGTACGACCAGACGCAGCTGGTGCGCTCCTCGATCGCGGCGGTCGAGGAAGCGATCTTGATCGGTCTGGTGCTCGCGGCGCTGGTGGTGCTCGGGTTCCTGCGCAACTGGCGCGTCGCCGCAGTGGCGATGACGATCGTGCCGCTGTCGGTGCTGATCACGGTGATGTTGCTCTACGCCCTCGGCATGACGTTCAACATCATGACGCTCGGCGGCATCGCCGCCGCGATCGGCCTGTTGATCGACGATGCGATCGTCATGATCGAACATATCGCGCGCCGCGCCGGCGTGCCGGGAATCAAGGATGCGAATGCCGCCATATTGCCGGCCGCGCGCGAGTTTCTGGCGCCGCTGTCCGGTTCCAGCCTCGCGACGATCATCATCTTCGTACCGCTCGCGTTCCTGTCCGGCCTGACCGGCGCGTTCTTCAAGTTCCTGTCGCTGACCATGGCCTCGTCGCTGATCATCTCGTTCATCCTGACCGCGTTCATCGTACCGTTGCTGGCCCGCGGCATGATCGACTTCCAGGCCTGGGATGATCCGGGCCACGGCAGCGGCGGGTTCCTCAAGAAGCTGCAGAGAAAGGCGCTGCACGGGCTCGAACGGCGGCCGCTGCTGATCCTGGTCGTTCTGGTGGTGCTGATCGGCATCGGCTACTTCGCCTACCACCGGGTCGGCACCGGCTTCCTGCCGAGGATGGACGAGGGCGGCTTCGTGCTCGACTACCAGACGGCGCCCGGCACCTCGCTCGGCGAAACCAATCGCGAGATCTCCGAAGTCGAGAAAATCCTGAAGTCCAATCCCTACGTCTACACCTATTCGCGCCGCACCGGCGCCGGCCTCGGCGGCGATCTCACCGAGTCTTACCAGGGCGATTTCTTCGTGCGCCTGACGCCGGCGGCCAAGCGGCCGTCGATCTGGAACGTGATGGACGACCTGAATACGCAAATCACGCGGCTCGTTCCGGGGATCAATTTCGACACGCATGAGCTGCTCGACGATTTGATCGGCGACATGATCGGCCGCCGCCAGCCGATCGTGATTCAGCTGACCGCAAAGAACCCACAGGTGCTCGGCAGCGTCGCTCTTAAGGTCGCCGCCGCGATCGCCAAGGTCCCCGGCGTGCAGCCGGCATCGATCAACGACGGCGTGATTCCGGCGGGCGATGCGCTCGAGGTGCGCGTCGATACGGCGGCCGCGGCGACCGCCGGCCTGACGGCGGCCGACGTCCAGGGCCAGGTCTACCATTATCTGCACGGCGCGGTGGTGACGCGCTACCTCGGCACGCTGCAGGATGTCGGCGTGCGCCTCTGGCTCGCGCCCTCGCAGGGGAAGATCTACCGGGATGCGCTCGGCGAGTTGCCGATACGGTCGCCGGACGGGCGTGTTCTGCCGCTGAAGACCGTGGCGAGCACGACATTCGTCAGCGGCCAGCCGCAGATCACCCGCGACAATCTCGCCGAGATCGTCGCCGTGACCGCGCAGATCAGCGGTGGCCACGATCTCGGCTCGACCATTGCCGGCGTGCGCCGGGCGCTCACGGTGGCCGGCGTACTGCCTCCGGGCGTGTACTACACGATCGGCGGCACCTACAAACAACAGCAGATGGCGGTGCGCGGCATGATCAAGGTGTTCGCCGCGGCCGCCGTTGCCGAGTTCGTCCTGTTGTTGTTCCTCTACGACCGCTTCTGGCTGCCGATCATCATCATCGCGAGCGCGGTGCTGTCGAGCAGCGCGGTGTTTATCGGCCTGTGGCTCACGGGCACGGAGTTCAACATCACGGCGATGATGGGGATGGTGATGGTCGTCGGCATCGCGACGGAGATGGCAATCTTCTTCGCCTCGGAATTTCAGGCGCTCGAAAAATCGATGCCGGCGCGCGACGCGCTGCTCGGTGCGGCGCAAGGCCGGCTTCGGCCGATCGTGATGAGCACGCTGGCGATGATCCTGGCGCTGATTCCGCTCGGCGCCGCGATCAGCGGTTCGGGCGATCAAATGCTGCAGCCGCTCGCGATCGCGATCATCGCGGGCATCATCGTGCAGCTGCCGCTCGTTTTGCTCGTGATGCCGGTCATGGTCGGCCTCACGCTGCGGCGCAAGCAGTCCGATTAAGGTTGGTTTCAGGGTCTCACGCTATACAAGCGGCGATTTTTTTTAATCGCTTTAGACGCGAGGGGACGATCTTGAAACACGCCTTAGCCATTGCTTTGCAGTGCGTAACCCTGGGAGCCGCTGCGAACCTGTCGGCCGCCGCGCCGCTGTTGCCGGCGACTTCGCCCGCACTGCCGCTCGTTCTGCTGGGAAGCACCGCCTTGCCGGGCTATACCGGCGACTTCGATCACCTGGTCGCCGACCTGAAGAGCAATCGGTTGTTTCTCTGCGCCGAGGATCACGGCACGCTCGAAGTGTTCAATCTGCGCACCGGCAAGCACCTGCGCACGATCACCGGGTTCGAGACGCCGCACAGTATTTTTCCGGTGCCCGGTCGTCATGAATTGCTGATCACCGACGGCAGCAAGACGGTCAAGCGGCTCGATTCGCGCACTCTGGCGACGATCGGCACCATCGAGCTGCATCCGGGGGCGGACTCGATCGGTTACGACGCTGCCAGCGGCCATCTGTACATTGTCACCGGCGGCAAGGACGTCAAGATGGCCGATTCGTGGCTCGAGGAGATCGTGCCGCAATCAGGCAAAGTCATCGGCACGGTGCATTTCCATGCGAATCACGTCGAGGCGCTCGCGGTCGAGCAGCATGGTCCGCATATATTCATCAACATCACCGATAAGAACGAACTGGACGTGATCGACAAGCATAGTCTCGCGATCGTTGCCCGCTGGTCGATTCACGAGGCCCGTGAGAACGCGCTCGCCGCGCTCGACGAGAAGACGCACCGCTTGTTCATCGTCGCCCGCAACCCGGGCAAGATGATCGTGCTGAACAGCGACACCGGCGCGACGCTCGCGAGCTTCGAGGCGCCGGGGCACGCCGACGGCGAGGTGTTCGATGCCGCCAATCGCCGCATCTATGCGCCGGGCGGCGATGGTTGGATCGGCGTCTATCAGGAAATCGACGCCAATCATTTCGCGGAACTTGCGCATGTGCCGAGCGCGCAAGGGGCGAAGACGACGATTCTGGTGCCGCAATTGCACCGCTTATACGTCGGCGTATCCCCTGGTGAGCGTCACACAGGCGGCGCCGTCATGTGGTTCGCCGTGCCGCATCCGGCGCACTGACGGCGATCGCTATCGCGGCGCTCGTTTGCGCCCGCCGCCGAACCAACCTGAAATATTCGTCAGAATCGATTCAGAATCGTTTCAGCTTGACGGTATAGAGTTGCAGCCGCTGGCATAACGCAACCACGACGAGGGGGGGGATGGCATGATGTATGGCTCATCGCGCCGGTTCACCGGCACACAAGTGATATCGCTGTCCGGTCTGTGTCTCATCTGCGCGACAGGCGCGTATGCGGCGGCCGCCACGGCCGCCGCGCCGCAGGAGACATCCCTGGCGGAGGTGGTCGTCACGGGTAGCCTCATTCCCGAGAATCCCGACGCCGTGGCGGTCCCTGTGATCTCAATCGATGCCGCCAGCTTGGCGAGGATCGGCGTCGCCGGCAACATGCTCGACAGTTTGCGTAAGGCCCTTCCGGACTTCGCCGGTCGCAGCAACGCGGGCGCCAGCAACGCGCAGAATCACAACCAGTTCACGGCTGGCGGCTCGCAAATTGAACTGCGCAACCTGCCAACCTTGGTGCTCGTCGACGGCGAACGCGTGGCCCTGGATGCGGTCGCCGGTCTGAACGGCAGCAAGGACTTCGTCGACGTGAGCCAGATTCCCGCCGCGGCTCTCGAGCGGGTCGATGTGCTCACTGACGGTGCTTCCTCTCTTTACGGTTCGGATGCCATTGGCGGCGTGGTCAATTTCATTCTGAAGCGCAATTACCACGGCCTGTCCTTCGGCGGACACTACGGCGCAGCCGACGGCGGCTATAGCGACCAATCGTACTTCGTCACCGGCGGGGCCGACCTCGGCCCGGTGAACATCACCGCCACAGGCAGCATCTCCAAGACCGCGCCGCTCTGGCAATACCAGCGCGCGTTCGCGAGTCCCGCCTATGGCGTGACGCCGGGCACCGCGCTTGCGGGGGTCGTCGGCGGCGGCGCCTATGTGCTCGCACCGGGTCTCACGGCGCCAAACGTGCCGACCGGCGCGGCTGCCACCGCCGCGAGCTATGCGCAATTGGCGACCGCGGGTGTGTATAACGCAACCACTGCGACCGCGCTGTCCAACGCATTCGATTATTCTCGCTACGCCATGCTGCTGCAGTCCGAGAAGCATGAAAATTTCGTGGCCACGATCAACTCGAAGGATCTCTTCGGCGGTCGAACGAGACTATTCGGCGACATCATGGTATCGCGCAACAAGGTGCAATCGACCGCTTGGCAAGCACAGGGTGCGCCGTTCTCCGCCCTGTCGCTGACGGTGCCGGCCGGTTCGCCCTACGATCCGCTCAACACGGCCGCGACCGGAGTCACTTTCGCCGACTCCGCCCTGCCCAAGGGCGTATTCGACACGACGGACGCGTACCGCCTGACCCTGGGGCTAAAGGGACAGCTCGGCGGCGGTTGGTCTTGGCAAACGAGCGTCGATTACAGCGAGAGCAAGCTCGCCGAACACGACACCAACCTGTTGTACAAACCGAACGGGGCGCTGGCGGTGGCGGGCGGCTACGATTCCAGCGGCAACCCCGTGGCCGGCGGCAACTACAGCAAGGTCTACGGCGGCTACTCCGTCGACAACGCGCTGGTCTTGCAACCGGCGCTCGATCCGTTCGCAGTCGGCGGTCTACCGTCCGCCGCGCTCGCGAACTTGTACGGTACCGAAGTGCTGAACGCCGACAGCAAGCTCTATAGCTGGGATGCGCATACGGTGGGCAGGCTGTTCCGTCTGCCGGCAGGCAAGGTGAGTCTCGCCATCGGCCTGAATTGGCGGCGCGAGGAGATTTCGGGCCACGCCGATGCAAACGGTCGCGTCACCGATCCGGTGACCGGTCTCGTTTCCGGAAACGACCAAAATTGGGTTGGCGGCCTGTACACCGATCCGTTCACTCACGGTCGGGACGACAGCGCGGTGTACGCCGAGACGCGTATTCCACTCGCTTCCGCATCCATGCACCTGCCGGGACTGCACTCGTTCGAGCTGCTGGCGGCCGGACGTTTCGAGCACTACAGCGACGCAGGCAGCAGCACCACGCCGAAGTTCGGCTTCCGCTGGGAGCCTTTCGACCGGCAGTTCGTCGTGCATGGGACCTATACCAAGTCATTCGTCGCGCCGCCGCTGTACCAGGCGTACGGTCCGTTCGACTTGCGCACGGCGCCGGGATTCATCGCCGGCAACGTGCTCGGCGCGAACTATGCGGATCTCGCCACGAACAGCTTCAACGCGGAAGACGGCGCCAATCCCGGCCTGAAACCCGCCGTCTCCGTATCGCGGTCGGTTGGATTCGTGTTCCGGCCGAAGTGGGCCGACGGATTGCAAGTCAGCGCGGACTTCTCGTCGATCAACCTCTACGGATTCGCCGGCGGTATCGGCTTCAACAACATATTCAATTCGGTCAACAACCTGGGGTCCGCCTCGCCATTCTTCAATAACCTCGGTGTCGGTCAGTTCACCAATCTCGGCGGATCGGACCCGTTCACCACGCCCGGCGCGCTGAAGGCATTCCTGACCGACCCATCGACGGGCCTTGGCGATCCGAGCAAGCTCACGCAACTGTATCTGGTCGACCGCTTTACGAACCTCGCGGTGCTGCGGGAGCGCTCGTGGTCCGTCGGTGCGACCTATGTTCTGCCTTGGACCCGCTACGGTACCTACACCTTGTCGACCAACGGGGCCGTGTTCGATTCGTTCGAGTTCTCGGACGGAATCGCCGGCGATCCGGCCATCCAATATGCGGGCAATGCCAGCGACCTAGGCGTATTCGCCGGCACCTTGCCGAAGTACCGCTTCTACTCGACGGTCAATTGGAATTTCCGCGGCGTGGACGTGACGCTTGCCAATACCTACATCGCGTCCGTCGAGGACGCAGGGCTCGCCGGTACCACCAGTCCCGGTATACCGATCTCCAGCTACAGCGTTTGGGACCTGCGCGGCGCATATGACTGGCGGTTCGGAGCGAACAGCGACAGGAAACTGACCCTCGCAGTCGGCGTGAACAACATCGCCAACACCATGCCGCCGCTCGCCCCGCGCGCATTCGGGAACCAGCACACCAACGCCGATATCGCCACCTACTCGCCTATTGGGCGGTTGGTGTACGGCGACGTGACGGTCTCTTTCTAAGCGGAGGTTATTTCCCTTATGGGACCGTCGAGGCGAGCTTCTAGCGCCGATCGTCGGACTAAATCTCCAGATTGTCGATGAGCCGCGTGTCGCCGAGGCGCGCGGCGGCCAGCACGACCAGCGGCTCGGCGCCGGCCGGCTCGCCGAGGTCGGCGCGGCGGCGAATCGCCACGTAATCCGGCCGCCAGCCGCGCGCGCCGAGCGACTGCAGGGCGCTGCGCTCGATTTGCGGCCAATCGGTCCTTCCGGAGCGGATTTCGCCGCCAATGTCGCGCAGCGTGCCGTGCAGCCGCGCCGCCTCGACGCGCTGCGATTCGCTCAAATAGCCGTTGCGCGAGGCGAGCGCGAGTCCGTGCGCATCGCGCACCGTCTCCGCCGGGATGATCTCGATCGGCAGGGCGAACTGGCGCACCATTTGCTCGACGATCAGCAGCTGTTGATAGTCCTTCTTGCCGAACACCGCGGCGCGGGGCTGCACGATGCCGAAGAGCTTCATGACGACCGTGCAGACGCCGACGAAGAACCCCGGGCGAAAGCTGCCCTCGAGAATGTCCGCGAGGCCCGCCGGCGGATGCAGCCGGTACTCCTGCGCCGCGGGGTACATCTCCTCGGCGCTCGGCGCAAAGACGATGTCGCAGCCCGCGGCGGCCAGCAGCTCGCAATCCCGGTCGAGCGTGCGCGGATAGCGGGCGAAATCCTCGCTCGGCGAAAACTGCAGCGGATTGACGAAGATGCTGGCGACCACGGGTCCGGCGCCGCCGCGCGCGAGGCGCACGAGCGACAAGTGCCCCTCGTGCAAATTGCCCATCGTCGGCACCAGGCTGATATCGCGTTGCCCGCACAGGGCGGTGCGCAGATCGTCGATCCTCCGGATTGTTCGCACCCGGGCTCCGAATCAAAAACTGTGAATTTCGTCGTCGGGGAACCGGCCTGCTTTGACCTCAGCGACGTAGTGGCGCACGGCCGCCTCGATACCGGCGCTGCCCTCGAGGAAATTGCGCACGAACCGCGGCGCACTGCCCGAGGTGACCCCGAGCATGTCGTGCAGCACCAGCACCTGGCCGCCGCAGCCGGCGCCGGCGCCGATGCCGATCAGCGGCACCGGCAGCCCATCGGCGAGTTCGCGGGCGAGGCTCGCCGGCACCATCTCGAGCAAGAGAACCGCGGCGCCGGCGCCGATGAGTTCCGCGGCCTGTTCGCGCAGCACGCCGGCCGCCTCCTGATCGCGTCCCTGAACCCGGTAGCCGCCGAGCGCGTGCACGGCCTGCGGAGTGAAGCCGAGATGCGCGCAGACCGGAATGCCGCGGTCGGCGAGGAAGCGCACCGTCGGCGCGGTCCAGCCTCCGCCCTCGAGTTTGACCATCTGCGCGCCCGCCTGCATCAGGCGCACGGCGTTGCGCAGCGCGAGCTCCGCCGACTCCTGATAACTGCCGAACGGCATGTCGGCGATGATCCACGCCGTGCGGTTGCCGCGCGCCACGCACGCCGTGTGATAGATCATCTCCTCCATCGACACCGCGAGCGTGCTCTGCCTGCCCTGCACCACCATGCCGAGCGAGTCGCCGACCAGGAGCACATCGACGCCGGCTTCGTCGAGCAGATGCGCGAACAGCGCGTCGTAGCACGTCAGCACGGCGATTTTCTCGCCGCTCGCATGCATCTGCCGCAGCCGGTGAAGCGTCAGCCGCTTTCGAGTCGCCATGGGCGCATCTTGCCGGCCGTACTCAGCCGTTGTGCTTGTGTTCCTTATCCCACTTCTCGACCGCGGCCATCGTGTTGGCGACGTGCTTGTTCGGGTTCATCGAGGTGTATTCGTAGATGATCTTGCCGTCCGGCGCGATCACATAGGACGTGCGGTTCGCATATTTCGGGTCGAGCCGCAGCACCGCGTCATAGGCCTTCATGATGTGCTGATCGGCGTCGGAGGCCACGGGAAACTTCTTGCGGCAGTCGGTGATCGAGAATTTGTTCAAGGTGGCGATCGAGTCGTGGGAGACGCCGATGACGGTTGCACCGAGGCTGTGGAACTTCGCGGCGGCCTGCGCGAACTCATGGGCCTCGACGGTGCAGCCGGGCGTGAACGCCGCCGGGTAGAAATACAGGACGACCGGGCCTTTCTTCAGGGCGCCGGCGAGCGAGAATTTGAACGGCTTACCGGCGAGCGTCGCTTCGGTCGTAAAGTCGGGCGCCTGAGCGCCCACTTTCAACGCCGCGTACAGCGGCGAGGCGAGGCCCAGGCTGATCAACGCGGTCAAGGCGATGCGCTTCATGGGTTCGGTCCTTTGCGGTGAAAATTCGAGAACCGGCAGTCTGCACCTATCGCCGAAGCCGATCAAGACGCCGCCGCCCCGCGGCCCGAGCTAGCCGCGCGGCGCCTGCGGCGCGCGCAATTCGGCCCGCAGCGCCGCGCAAACGCGCTCCACGTCCGCATCCTGCATCGCCGGGAACAGCGGCAGCGTGACCGTCTCGCGGCCGATGCGCGCGGCGACCGGATAATCCTCTTGGCGGTAGCCCAAGCCGCGGTAATAGCTCAACCCGGGAATGCAAGGGTAATGCACGCCGATGCCGATGCCGCGCGTCGCCATGGCCTTGAGGAACGCGGGCCGCGTCGTGCCGTGCGCCGCAAAATCGATCAGCACCGTGAACATGTGCCAGCTGTGGCCCTCATCGCCCGGCGAGGGCAGCAGGAGCGCACCGAATCCGGCCAGCTGCTCGAAATAGCACGCCGCAAGCGCCCGGCGGCGCGCGTTGAACTCGGGCAGGCGGCCGAGCTGCAGGATGCCGATCTGCGCGGCGACGTCGGATAAATTGCTCTTGGCGCCCGCGAACAGGACGTCGACTTCGCCGTCGGCGTTGCGGCGGATGCCATGGAAGCGGTGCCGCTCGATCAGCGCGAGCGCTTGCGGATCGGCGCTCACGATCGCGCCGCCCTCGATCGTGGTCATGTTCTTGTTCGGATGGAAACTGAAGACCGTCAGATCGCCGAAACTGCCGATGGCGCGGCCGCGATGGCGCGAACCGATCGCGTGCGCGGCGTCCTCGACCACCCGCAAACCGCGGCGTGCGGCGACGGCGCCGAGGGCGTCCATGTCGACCGCGAGCCCCGCGAAATGCACCGGCATGATCGCGCGCGTGCGCGCGCTCAGCGCGCGCTCGACAAGATCGACGTCGAGGTTGCGCGTTGCGAGCTCCACGTCGACGAACACCGGTTTGGCGCCCAAGCGCACCACCACGTTCGCGCTCGCCGCGAAACTCATCGCCGGCACGATGACCTCATCGCCGGCGCCGACGCCCGCGACGGCGAGCGCGATCTCCAGCCCCTCGGTCGCCGAGGTCAGGACGCGCGTTTGCCGGCCGCCGCCGAGGTAAGCGGCGAGCGCCGCCTCGAATTGTTGCACCTTCGGCCCGCTCGCGAGCTGGCCGGAACGCAGCACCCGGGCGACCGCCGCGATCGTCTCCTCGTCGATCGCCGGTCGGGCAAAGGGCAGAAAATCCTTCATACGGAGCTCCTCGAGACGAGCACGACGCCCAGGCAAATCAAGCCTATTCCCAGCACCTTGGCCGGCGACAAGGTCTCGCCGAGCCACAGCACCGAAGCCGCCGCGACCACCACATAGCCCAGGGAGAGCATCGGGTAGGCGACGCTGACCGGCGCCGCATCGAAGCGCGTGAGGCCCGCGAGCGGCCGCGCCGCCGCTTTCAGCAAGAGCTGCGCCGCGGCATTCAAGCCGACGCCGCTCAAGATCAGCGCCCAGGTGACGACGCTCATCGGCGCGCCACCAAGACGCGGTGCGCGTCGCGGCCGAGCAAGCGCATCGGCACGCCGCGCGCCCGCAACTTCCCGTACATGCCGATCTCCATGACGGCGCAGGCTTGCCGCGCCGCCGACCAGCGCGGCAGGAACGCATCCACGCTCGGGATCTCGCGCTGCGGCGCGGCGCGCAAGCCATAGCCGAGTTCGCCGGTGTAGGAGACGAGGGTAAGCGTGCGCCGCCAATAAAACGGCAGCGTCTGATCGTAGGTCGCGATGCTGTAGATCGGCACTGCGCGCAGGGCCGCCGGCAGCGCCGCGGCGAGTCCGCGGCCCGAATACAGCGGCGCGACCAGCGCCGCCGAGCCGATCAACAGGAGCATCCCCAGGCACCAGCCGCTGCCGAGGATGACCGCGCCGCCCGTGGCCTCGCGGTGGCGATTGACGAGCGCGAACACCGCGGCGGCGCCGAGCACCGCGGCAATCCGCAACAGCGGGGCCGCGAGCGGCAGGAAATAGGCGCGGCGCGCGACCCCCGCCAGCAGGCGCGGCAAATCGAGACCGGCGATCAGGCAAGCGAGCGCCGCCGCGAGCGTCACCGCCGCCGCGACCAGCACGTCGCGGCGCAGCGCCGGCGCCGGGCGGATCGCGATCAGCCAGGCGAGCGCGGGCAGCGCCGGCAGCAAATACGGAATCAATTTGGACTCCGACAGCGAAAAGAAGACCAGCACGAATACCACCCAGATCCACAGAAAGCGCGGCGCATCGAACCCCAAGTCCGCGCTGCGCGCCCGCCAACCGCCGGCGAGCACGCCGAGCGCCGACGCCGTCCAGGGAAGCGATCCGGCGAGCAGCACCGCGCCGAAGAACCACCAGGGCTCCTCGCGGTCGGCGATCGGCGTCAAGTAGCGCGCGATATGCTGCTTGACGATGAAAAACTGCAGGAAATCGGCCAGGCGAAGCTCGGCGAGCCAGTGCCAGGGCACGGCGATCAGCAGAAACAGCGGCAGGCCCACGCCTATCGACAAACGGCGCCACACCGAAAAATCACGCGTCGTCAGGCTGTAGAGGATCAAGGTCGCCGCCGGAATCGCCGCCGCTTCCAGCCCCTTCGTCAGCACGCCGAGCGCCGCCGCCGCCCAGGCGATCGGCATCGCGCGGGCCGCCGACTGCGGACGGCACTGCGCCACGAGGAACGCCGCGAGGCTCGCGGTCATGTAGAACGTCAGGCTCATATCGAGCGACAGCAATTGGCCGACGACCGGAAAGAGCGCCATGCTGCAAAGCACCGCCGCGGCGCGCCAGGCGGCGCGTTCGTTCCACAGGCTGCGGGCGAGGAACCAGACGATGAGCAGCGTGCCGATCGCGGTCAGGGCCGTGTACAGGCGCGCCGAGAATGCCGACACGCCGAACAGGCGATAGCAGAACGCCGTCGCCCAATACTGCAGCGGCGGCTTTTCGATGTACACCAGGCCGTCGAGATGCGGAATCACCCAATCGCCGCCGGCGAGCATCTCCCGCGGAATCTCCGCATAACGGCCCTCGTCGGGATTGAACAGCGGGCGCTCGGCGCTTGCCGCGAACCAGGCGCCGGCGATGAGCAGCGCGAGCAGCAGATACAGCGCGCGCGCCGCGGCGCGGCTGCCTGCCCCTTGCGAGGACGCGTTCATGCGGGCAGCGCCGCCACCGCGCCTTGCACGGCGAGCCTGCCCGAGCGGCCGGGGATCTCGCGGTACTCGATCGGCGCCGCGGGCAGGCGTTCTCGGACGCTTTGCGCGTGAATCGCCGCCATGCGCGCAAGGATCGCCCCCGCGCCCCGCCATTGCCCGAGCAAGCGCTCGAAGGCAGGCAACAAGCGCATGCCTTCGAGTTCGGCGTGCAGCGTGAAGACCTGCAGCGGCGGCGCGCCGGGCGCGGCGGAGCGGGCCAACACGGCAGCGGCGACGTTGCTCTCGTCGATGCCGCCCGCGCCCAGCAATTCATCGAAGGTCGGCAGCGTGGTCGGCAGCTGCGGGCACGCCGGCGCCTGCGCGCCTGCGTCCTGCGGCGCCTCGCCCGCGAGCAGCGGGCGAAACGGCGCGCTACCGCGGGTGTCGCTCGCGAAGGCAAGCCCGTGCTCTCGTTCCAGCGCGATCGCCGCCTCGTTGATCTGCCAGCCGGCGGCCGCGTGCGAGGCCGGCGGGAAGCCGAACACGCGCTCGAACGCCGCGACGCCCCGCTCGAACTCGATCCGCGTCCAGCGCGCATCGGCCGCCGCGATCTTGTCCTGCCAGCGCACGTGATCGAAAGCATGCAGGCCGACCTCGAAGCCCGCCGCGTGCACGCCGCGCATGACCTCGCCCGCGGCGCGGCCGATGTCCGGGCCGGGCAGCAGCACGCCGTACAGCAGGGTCTTCAAGCCGTAGTGTTTCAGCACCGAGGTGCGCGCGACTTTCTTGGCAAACCCGGGGCGAAAGGCGCGCCGCAACGCGCGCCCGGTGTGGTCGGGGCCCACCGAGAAATAGAACGTCGCATCGATCCCAAGGCGCGACAGCAGCTCAACGAGCCGCGGCACGCCCTCGCGCGTGCCGCGCAGCGTATCGACATCGATCTTCAGGCCGATGTGCGCGCCTTCAAGCATCGCGCGACAACAGCGCGGACGCCTGCGGCAGGCTGTGCGCGTAGGAGTCGAAGATCGCCGCCAGCGCCGCCCTCATGTCGGTATGCGGCTTCCAGCCGAGCTCGGCGCTGGTGTTCTCGATCGACGGCAGGCGCGCCGGAATGTCCGCATAGCCCTTGCCGTAGTACTGCATCGCCGAGACCTCGACGATGCGCGTGTTGCGGGCGGTCGGCGCGTATTCGGGGCGCGCGAGCGCGACGGCGAGCATCATTTCGGCGAGCTGGCGGATCGAATACAGATTCGCCGGATTGCCGATGTTGTAGATCTTGCCGTCGGCGATGCCGCCCGGATTGTCGATGATCGTCGTCAGGCACTCGACGGCATCGTCGACGTAAGTGAAGGCGCGCGTCTGGGTGCCGCCGTCGACGAGTTTGATCGGCTCGCCGCGGACGATGTGGCCGAGGAACTGCGTCAATACCCGCGAGCTGCCCTCTTTCGGGTCGTCCATGCTGTCGAGGCCCGAACCGATCCAGTTGAACGGCCGGAACAAGGTGAATTGCAGGCCCTGCTGACCGTAGGCCCAGATGATCCGATCGAGCAATTGCTTGATGCAGGAGTAGATCCAGCGCTGCTCGTGGATCGGCCCCAGCACGAGCTCGGAAGTCGCCGGATCGAACTGCCGGTCGCGGCTCGCGCCGTAGACTTCGGAGGTCGACGGAAAGACCACGCGCTTTTTGTATTTGACGCAGTGGCGGATGATCGGCAGATTCGCCTCGAAGTCCAACTCGAAGACCTTGAGCGGCGCGCGCACATAGGTCGCCGGCGTCGCGATCGCGACCAGCGGCAGGATCACGTCGCATTTGCGCACATGGTATTCGACCCACTCGAGATTGATCGTGATGTCGCCCTCGACGAAGTGGAAACGCGGATTGCCGAGCAGCGTCGAGACGCGCTCGGACTGCAGGTCCATGCCGTAGACCTGCCAATCGGTGCGCTCGAGGATGTACTTGCTCAAGTGGTGGCCGATGAAGCCGTTGACGCCGAGAATGAGTACGTTTTTCAAGATGAATCCCTCGAACCCGCAGTGAGAGCCGTCAAACCAAGGCGAGCGGCTGGTGCGCGAGCGCCGCCGGCGGCGCCTCGGCCAGAGCCGCCCGGCCGTCGGCGGCGAGCCGCAAAATCCGCAGGCGCCGGCCGTCGACGCAGTCGGCGTACCAGGCGCCGTCCGCCGCGTACAGGCACGGCGCCAACGCCCGATGGCGCGCCGGCGCCTGATCGACGCGCGTCTCCAGCAGCGAAAGCCTACACCCGTTGAGATCGGTAAAGGCCCCCGGAAAAGGCGGTGCCACGGCGCGCACCAGATCGTGCACGGCGCGCGCGCCGCGGCGCCAATCGATGCGGCCGTCCTCGGGGCGCCGCCGGCCGAAAACCGAGCCTTGCCCCAAGTCGAGCGGCCGTGCGGTGGCGGTGCCCGCGATCAGCCGCGGCAGCGCGCGCGCGAGCACGGCCGCGGCGGCATCCGCGACGTGCAGCGACACCTCGAGCGCCGTCTCGTTCTCCTCGATCGGCACCGCTTGTTGATCGACGAGCGCGCCCGCGTCGGGCTCTGCCACCATGTAATGCAGGCTCGCGCCCGTCTCGGTCTCGCCGCTCAGAATCGCCCAGTGCACCGGCGCCCGCCCGCGGTATTTCGGCAGCAGCGAGCCGTGCATGTTCAGGGCGCCGCGGCGCGGCACCGCGAGCCATTGCACGCCCAGCAAGCGGCGGTAATAGAACGAAAACAGGAAATCGGGCGCCGCGGCGCGCCCCAAGGCGATCCACTCCGGGGCATTCGGATCCTCGGGCATCTCCACCCGCAGGCCGCGCGCGCGGGCGATCTCGGCGACGCTTGCGAACCAGCGGCCCTCGCCGGGGTCGTCGGCGTGCGTGAAGAGGAGCCCCACATCGATTCCCTGCGCAAGCAGCACCGCCAAACAGCGGGCGCCGACTTCGCTGTAGGCGAACACCACCGCCCGCGTCACGCCGGCGGTTCCTCGCCGTCCGCTTCCAGCACCGCCTGGACGATGTAGCGCGGCCGTTCGCGCACCTGCGCGTAGATGCGCCCCACGTATTCGCCGAGCAGGCCGATCCCGAAGAGCGCGACGCCGATCAAAAAGAACACGATGCCGAACAGCGTGAACACGCCCTGCACCTGCGGGCCGAAGAACAGCCGTTGCAGCGCGAGGTAGACGACCAGCAGCGCCGAGAGCAGCGAAATCGCCATGCCGATCATCGAGAAGAGCTGCAGCGGCACCACCGAAAAGCCGGTGATCAGATCGAAGTTCAGGCGGATCAGGCTATAGAGCGAATACTTCGAGATGCCGGCGTGGCGCTCCTCGTGCGCGATCGGCACTTCGATCGGGCGCATCGCATAAATCGAGGCGAGCGCGGGGATGAAGGTGTTGACCTCGCGCGTCTGATTGAGCGCCGTGACGATCGAGCGCGAGTAGCCGCGCATCATGCAGCCCTGATCGGTGATGCGCACCGGCGTGATCCATTCGCGCAAGCGGTTGATCGCGCGCGAAAACCCGCGCCGCCACAGGCGGTCCTGCCGCTGGCCGCGGATCGTGCCGACGTAGTCGTAGCCTTCGTCGAGCTTGGCGACCAATTTGCCGATCTCTTCGGGCGGATTCTGCAGGTCCGCATCCAGCGTCACGACGTACTCGCCGCGCGCGTACGAAAGGCCGGCCATCACCGCGCTGTGCTGGCCGAAATTCGCGTGAAACAGCACCACGCGGGTCTCGCGCGGGCGCCTCGCGAACTGCTCGCGCAGCAGAGCCGCCGAGCGGTCGCGGCTGCCGTCGTCGACGAACAGGCATTCGTAGGAGACCGATAACGCATCGAGCGACGGATACAGCCGCGCGAACAAGGCCGGCAGCACCGCCTCCTCGTTGTAGACGGGGATGACGACGCTGAGTTTCGGCGAGCGGCTCAATGATCCGCCGCGACCGCGCCCTGCGCCGCCAGCAAGGCGAGCAGTTCCGCGGTGTTCGCGCGCAACACGGCATCCGAAGCGCGCGCCTCGACGTTCAAGCGGATCAAGGGCTCGGTGTTCGATGCCCGCAAGTTGAAGCGCCAATCGGGGAATTCGAACGATACGCCGTCGGTGCGATCGACCGCGAGGGCGGCCGCCGCGTAGCGCGCTTCGATCGCGGCGAGCGCCTGCCCGGCATCGGCGACGCGGTAATTCAATTCGCCGCTCGCGGGGTAGCGGCGCATGCGCGCGCCGACGAGCTGCGAGAGCGGCACGCCCGCTTCGCTGATCAGCTGGGCGACGATCAACCAGGGGATCATGCCGCTGTCGCAATAGGCGAAGCGGCGAAAATAATGGTGCGCGCTCATCTCGCCGCCGTAGACGCCGTCCACCTCGCGCATCCGCTGCTTGATGAACGCGTGGCCTGATTTGGACAGTACCGGCACGCCGCCCGCCGCGCGCACCGTCTCGATCGTGTTCCAGGTCAAGCGCGGATCGTGGATGATGCGGCCGCCCGGCTCGCCGCGCAACAGCGCCGCGGCCAACAGCCCGACGATGTAATAGCCCTCGATGAAGCCGCCCCGTTCGTCGAAGAGGAAGCAGCGGTCGAAATCCCCGTCCCAGGCGATGCCGAAATCCGCGCCGTGGCGGCGGATCGCATCGATCGTGGGCTTGCGGTTCTCTTCGAGCATCGGATTCGGGATGCCGTTCGGGAAACGCCCGTCGGCTTCGTGGTGCAGCTTGATGAACCTGAACGGCAGGTGCGCCTGCAGGCGGTCGATCACGAGGCCGGCGCCGCCGTTGCCGGGGTTGACGACGATGGTGAGCGCCTTGAGCTTCTTCAGGTCGACGTACGACAATAAATGCGCGACATAGGCCGCGTCGATGTCCTGCGTGCGCCGCACGCCGCGCTGCGCAGGCGGCGCAAACTCGCCGCGCTCGGCCAAGGCGCGAATCTCCTGCAAGCCGTTGTCGCCGCTGATCGGCTTCGATTGTTCGCGGACGAACTTCATGCCGTTGTAGTCGGCCGGATTGTGGCTCGCGGTGACCATGATGCCGCCGTCGTAGCCGCCGTCGAAGGTCGCGAAATACACGCCTTCGGTGCCGCAGACGCCGATGTCGAAGACATCGACGCCGCTGTCGGTCAAGCCGCGGCACAAGGCGTCGGTCAGCTGCAAGCTCGACAGACGGATATCGCGGCCGACGACGACGCGCCGCGGCGCGAGAAACTCGGCGTAGCCGCGGCCGACGCGGTAGGCCACCTCGTCGTTCAGTTCATCCGGAATGCGGCCGCGCAAGTCGTAGGCCTTGAAGCAGGCGATCGGCTTCACGATTCGGTTCCCTGCCGGCCGTAATTGTCCTCGAAACGTACGATATCGTCTTCGCCGAGATAAGAGCCGGATTGCACTTCGATCAGATGCAGCGGCACTTTGCCCGGGTTCTCGATGCGGTGCGTCGCGCCGATCGGGATGTAGGTCGATTCGTTCTCCGACAGCAGGAAAGTCTTGTCGTCGCGCGTGATCCGCGCGGTGCCGGAGACGACGATCCAGTGCTCGGCGCGGTGGTGGTGCATCTGCAAGGACAAGACCCCGCCCGGCTTGACCGTCAGGCGCTTGACCTGGAAGCGCTCGCCGGCATCGATGCTGTCGTAGCTGCCCCAGGGGCGGAACACCTCGCGGTGCAGCGCCGATTCCGGACGGCCGGCCTTCTTCAAGACGGCGACCAACTCTTTGACGTCCTGGACCCGCCCCTTCGGCGCCACCAGCACCGCATCCTTGGTCTCGACGATGATGTGATCGTCCATGCCGACGGCGGCGACCAGGCGGCTGGTGGAGTGCACGTAGCAATCATGGGTGTCGTGCACCAGCACATCGCCTTGCAGCACGTTGCCCTCCTCGTCGGCGGGCAGCGCATCGAACAGCGACGACCAGGAGCCGACATCGCTCCAGCCGGCATCGAGCGGCAGGACGACCGCGGCGCGGGTCTTCTCCATGACCGCATAATCGATCGATTCGCCGCGGCATTTCTCGAACGCCGCCTTGTCGATGCGCACGAAATCCAGGTCGCTCGTGGCGGCGCGGAAGGCCGCCGTCGCCGCCTCCAGGATATCCGGCGCGAACGCGCGCAGCTCCTCGAGATAGCGCGCCGCCGCGAACACGAACATGCCGCTGTTCCAGTAGTAATCCCCCGAGGCCACGAACTGGCTGGCAAGATCGAGCGGCGGCTTTTCGATGAACTCGGCGACCGGATAGGCGGGCCCGGGACCCGCGCCGCGGCGGATGTAGCCGTAACTGGTTTCCGGGGCGTGGGCGACGATGCCGAAGGTCACGAGCTTGCCCTGCTCGGCTAGCGCGGCGGCGACCTTCGCGGCGCGCTGAAAGGCGCGCGTATCGCGAATCACATGGTCCGCCGGCGCGACGATCAACACGGCATCCGATTCGATCTGCAGCGCCGCGAGCGCCGCGAGCGCCACCGCCGGCGCCGTATTGCGGCCGGCGGGCTCGAGAAGGATCGCGGCGGCGCCGATGTCGATCGCGCGGATCTGTTCGGCGACCGTAAAGCGATGCGCCTCGTTGCAGACGACGATCGGCGCCAATGCGTCGGCGACGCCGGCGAGCCGCAGGGCGGTCTCCTGCAGCATCGTTTGCTTGGAGGTCAGCGCGAGCAGCTGTTTGGGGTACATCTCGCGCGACAGCGGCCACAGGCGCGTACCCGCGCCGCCAGATAAAATGACCGGTATCAGTGAACTCACCAGAGGCCCTCTTCAGCGCTTGCCGCGGCCGATCGCATGATAACTGAAGCCCAAGCGCGCCATCTGCGCCGGATCGTACAAATTGCGGCCGTCGAAGATCACCGGCGCGCTGAGCGAGGCCTTCATCGCATCGAAGTCCGGGCTGCGAAACTCCTGCCATTCGGTGACGATCGCGAGCGCATCGGCGCCGGCGAGCGCCGCCGGGCTAGTCTTGCAGAGCGCGAAGTCCGCGCGCTCGCCGTAGAGGCGCAGCGCCTCCGGCATCGCCACCGGATCGTAGGCGCGCACGCGCGCGCCGGCCTCCCACAAGGCCTCGATCAGCACGCGGCTCGACGCCTCGCGCATGTCGTCGGTGTGCGGCTTGAACGCAAGCCCCCAGAGCGCGATCGTCTTGCCGCGAAGTTCGCCGAAGTGCGCCTGGATCTTTTCAAAGAGGCGCCGCTTCTGGCGCGCGTTGACCGCCTCGACCGCGGCCAGGATCTTGGCGTCGTAGCCCGCTTCTCCGGCCGAACGGGCGAGCGCCCGCACGTCCTTCGGGAAGCACGAGCCGCCGTAGCCCGCGCCCGGATAGATGAACGCGTAGCCTATTCTCGGGTCCGAACCGATGCCGATGCGCACTTGTTCGATGTCGGCGCCGACGCGTTCGGCCACATTCGCCAGCTCGTTCATGAAGCTGATCTTGGTCGCGAGCATCGCATTCGCCGCATATTTGGTCAGCTCCGCCGAGCGGATGTCCATGACGATCATGCGGTCGCGGTTGCGCGTGAACGGCTCGTACAGGGATCGCATCAGCTGCGCGGCGCGCGCACTTTCGGCGCCGACGACGACGCGGTCCGGCTTCATGAAGTCCGCGATCGCCGCGCCCTCCTTCAGGAATTCGGGGTTCGAGACCGTGTCGAAATCGACGTCCACGCCGCGCTTGCCGAGCGAAGCCGCGACCGCCTGGCGCACCTTGTCGGCGGTGCCGACCGGCACCGTGGATTTCGTGACCACGACCTTGTAGTCCTGCGTCAGATCGCCGATCGTGCGTGCGACGGCGAGCACGTGGCGCAAATCCGCCGAGCCGTCCTCCTCCGGCGGCGTGCCGACCGCAATCAGCTGGAAGAGCCCGTGCGCAACGCCCTCGGCCGCATCCAGCGTGAAGCGCAGGCGTCGCGCCTCGACGTTGCGCTCGAGGAGCGCATCGAGCCCCGGCTCGTGGATCGGAACCTCGCCGCGATGAAGCATCTCGATCCGCCGCCGATCGACGTCGACGCAGACGACGTGGTTGCCGGCATCGGCGAGGCAGGCGCCAGTGACGAGTCCCACGTAGCCTGCGCCGTAGATCGTGACTTTCATGCGTAATATTCTGATTTAGCAGGGAAAATTGCGCGGAATCCTAGCGGGTTTGGGCGCTTTAGTAAAGGTCGGCGGC
>DATKSW010000035.1:0-90044 GCA_035531435.1 Steroidobacteraceae bacterium
CTCCGGCGTGACGCTGGCGTCCGGAACGACCGCCGGTACGACAAACGTCGGTGCGCAGTATCTGCCGAGCGCTTGCCATACGTAATCAGCCGATCGTTTGATTCTGTTGATTGGTGGAAGCCCCTCGAACGAGGGGCTTCCCTTTTTCTAAAGTCAAGCCGCGGCGTGCGCAAACGCGGCATTGGGCGAACCGCGCGAACCGCGCGAGCCGCGCATATTGCACGGCACCAATTCGGACGACAGCGCCATGGCGCGACGACTCGCCCGAGGCGCGCCCGGATGCCGATCTGATCATCGCGGGGGCTACTTAAGATAATGGGAACGAAATCACGTAGCCTTGCGCCGGCAATGTGCGAACATAATCTTCTACGCACCAGGCAGAGGGTGTTCGTCGGCGGCCTGATCTTGCGGCGAGGACGATATTGCATGCTCGGAAAGCCTTCAAGTCCATGAATGACAACGCTTTAGCGCCTGTAGGAAACGCCAGCCGGGGCGCCTTCAGCGGGCTTGCGCAACGGCTCGTCCAAGACGGGCTGCTCGACGAAGCGGCGATGCGCGATGCCATCGATCGCTGCAAGGAGAAGCGCGTCAGCCTGGTCTCGCATTTGGTCAGCGCGGAGCTCGCGTCGGCGCGCGACATAGCGATCTCCGCATCGAACGAATACGGCGTGCCGCTCCTCGACCTCGACGCCGTTGCCCCGGACAGCGATGCGCTGCGGGTCGTCAGCGACAAACTGCTGCAGAAACACCGCGTGATGCCGCTGATGAAGCGCGGCAAACGGCTGTTCCTCGCGGTCGCCGACCCGACGAATCTGCATGCCCTGGACGAGATTCGCTTCCAGACGTCGTTGAGCATCGAGTTCGTCGTCGTCGAGGACGATAAGCTGCAAAAGGCCGTCGACAAGGCGATCGACCAGGCCGAAGCGATCATGCCGAGCTTGGCCGACGACGACTTCGATCTCGAGAACCTGGAGGTCACCGGCGGCGACGACGAGGCGAATACCGAGGCGCTGGGAAGGGACGACGTCGAAGACGCGCCGATCGTGCGCTTCGTCAACAAGATCCTGATCGATGCGATCAAAAAGGGCGCATCGGATATCCACTTCGAGCCGTACGAAAAGATCTTCCGCATCCGCACGCGCCTGGACGGCGTATTGAAGGAAGTCGCACTGCCGCCCGTGCAGCTCGCGGTCAAGATCGTCGCCCGCCTCAAGGTCATGGCGCGCCTCGATATCGCGGAACGGCGCGTGCCGCAGGACGGACGCATCAAGATGCGCCTCTCGAAGAACCGCGCGATCGATTTTCGCGTCAGTACCTGCCCCACGCTGTTCGGCGAGAAGGTCGTCACGCGTATTCTCGATCCCTCGAGCGCGATGCTCGGCATCGACGCCTTGGGCTACGAGCCGCTGCAGCGCGAGCTTTACCTGCGCTACCTGAAAAAGCCGCAAGGAATGATTCTGGTCACCGGCCCCACCGGCAGCGGCAAGACCGTATCGCTGTATACGGGGCTCAATATCCTCAACACGGAAGACTGCAATATTTCGACCGCCGAGGATCCGGCGGAAATCAATCTGCCCGGCGTCAATCAAGTCAACGTCAATCCGAAGGTCGGTTTGACGTTCGCTGCGGCGCTGCGCGCGTTCCTGCGCCAGGACCCGGACGTCATCATGGTCGGCGAAATTCGCGACCTCGAAACCGCGGAAATCGCGATCAAGGCGGCGCAGACCGGCCATTTGGTGCTCTCCACGCTGCACACGAACGATGCGCCGCAGACCTTGACGCGCCTCGTCGACATGGGCGTCAAACCCTATGCGATTGCGACCTCGGTGAGCCTGATCATCGCGCAGCGATTGGCGCGCAGGCTGTGCGTGAATTGCAAACAGCCGATCTCCGTGCCCGCCGAAGCCTTGCGCAAGGAAGGCTTCGAAGAGACCGACATCGCGAGCGGCATTCAAATCTACAAGGCGGTGGGCTGCGGCCAGTGCACCGACGGCTACAAGGGCCGCATGGGCATATACCAAGTGATGCCGGTCACCGAAGCGATCGGCCGGATCATCATGGAAGGCGGCAGCGCGATACACATCAACGATCAAGCCGTGAAAGACGGCATTTGGAACCTGCGCCGTTCCGGCTTGCTTAAGGTCAAAGACGGCATGACCAGCTTGGAAGAAATCAACAGCGTCACGATCGACTAGATTGGGATGACGGCGAGGATCGAGCTATGGCGATAACGGCGACCGCGGGCAAACAGGAAATCCAGTTTCTCTGGGAAGGCAAGGATAAGCGCGGCAACAAGGTTCGCGGCAAGTCGCTCGCCGCGAACGAGGCGGCGCTGCGTGCGGACCTGCGCCGCCAGGGCGTAGCGCCGACGCGCGTCAAGACGCAGCGCGCCCGTCCGTTCAGCGGCGGCGGCAAAGTCAACGCCATGGACATCGCGGTCTTCAGCCGCCAGCTGGCGACGATGATGGCGGCCGGCATTCCGATGGTGCAAGCCTTCGAGATCATCGGCAGCGGCAACGACAAGCCGGCGATGCAAAAACTGGTGCTCGACATCAAAGCCAACGTCGAGGGCGGCAGTACGCTGCACGAGTCGCTCGCCAAGCATCCGCTGTATTTCGACGACTTGTTCGTGAACTTGGTCGAGGCCGGCGAACAGGCGGGCGCCCTGGAAACCCTCCTCGACAAGATCGCCAGCTACAAGGAGAAAACCGAGAATCTCAAGAAAAAGATCAAGAAGGCGCTGTTCTATCCGACCGCGGTCCTGGTCGTCGCCGTCATCGTCACGATCATCTTGTTGATTTTCGTGATTCCGCAGTTCGAATCGCTGTTCAAGGGATTCGGCGCCGACCTGCCGGCGTTCACGCAAATGGTCGTCAATCTGTCGCGCTTCGTCCAGCACCAGGGTTGGTGGATGTTGATCGTGACCATCGGCGCCGTTTACACGTTCATTTATTTCAAGAAGCGCTCGCGCAAGATGCGCCGCTATCTGGATCGCTTGATGCTCAAATTTCCGATCATCGGCCCGATCATGGTCAAGGCGGCGATCGCGCGGTTCGCACGCACGCTGTCGACGATGTTCGCGGCCGGCGTGCCACTCGTCGAGGCGATGCAGTCGGTCGCGGGCGCCACCGGCAATATCGTCTACGAAGAGGCGACACTGCGCATGAAGGACGAAGTCGCGACCGGACAGCGTCTGCAGCGCGCCATGGAGAATACCGGCCTATTCCCGAACATGGTCGTGCAAATGATCGCCGTCGGCGAGGAATCCGGCTCGCTCGACACGATGTCCGCGAAGGTCGCCGAGTTCTACGAGACCGAGGTCGACGCTGCGGTCGACGGCATGTCGAGCTTGCTCGAGCCCCTGATCATGGCGGTTCTCGGCGTCCTGGTCGGCGGCATGGTCATCGCGATGTATCTGCCAATCTTCAAACTCGGCTCCGTCGTTTAAGGCCGCCGCTCCCGCGCTTCGGGAAATACCGCAATTTCCACGTTCCACGAGCTTGCGGCGGTCTATGCCGGGAACACCGCGCTTTTCGCAGGCTCCGTGTTCGTCATCGGCTTGGTCGTCGGCAGCTTTCTCAACGTCGTCATTTATCGCCTGCCGCTGATGCTGGAGCGCGAGTGGCGCGCGCAGGCGGCCGACCTGTCGCCCTCGCCCGATGCGCCCCACGCGCCCCACGCGCCCCACGCGCCCCAGGCGACCCACGGGGCCCACGGGGCGGCCCACGCGGCGACGATTCATGCCGGCGCGGCGCAAGCGTTCAATCTGCTCACGCCGCGTTCCGCCTGCCCGGCCTGCAAAGCGCCGATCAAGGCCCGGCACAACGTGCCGGTGCTCAGTTGGCTGTGGCTGCGCGGCCGCTGCGCGGCCTGCCGCGCGCGCATTCCCGCGCGCTACCCGGCGGTCGAACTCGCGTGCGCACTGTCCTCGGCCGCGGTCGCCTGGCATTTCGGCTTTGGCGCCGCCGCCGCCTGCGCCCTGCTCGTCACCTGGGCACTGATCGCGTTGGGCGCCATCGACATCGACCATCAACTGCTGCCCGACGGAATCACCTTGCCGCTGATGTGGACGGGCTTGCTGGCGGCGGTCGCGTTTGGCCCGCTGCCCGGCAGCGCGCTCCCGGTCGCGCCGCGCGACGCGATCTTCGGCGCGGCGGCGGCCTATCTTTCCTTGTGGCTCGTGTTCCAGATCTTCCGCCTGGTCACCGGCAAGGAAGGCATGGGCTATGGCGACTTCAAGCTGTTTGCGGCGCTCGGCGCATGGCTCGGCTGGACGCTGCTGCCGCTTATCATCGTGCTTGCCGCGGCGGCGGGCGCCGCGCTCGGCCTGCTGATGATCGCCTTGCGCGGCCGCGAGCGCAGCGCGCCGATCCCGTTCGGCCCATATCTTGCGATGGCCGGCTGGTTGGCGATGCTCTACGGCCACCGCATGATCGGCGCCTACCTGCGGATTTCGGGTCTCGCAGGGTAACGACGATGCCGCCCTTGCGCATCGGCCTGACGGGCGGAATTGCGAGCGGTAAGAGCGCCGTCGCGCGGCGCTTCGCGGAGCTCGGCGTGCCGGTCATCGACGCCGATGAGATCGCCCGCGCGATCGTGGAGCCAGGCGAGGCGGCGCATGGCGAGGTCGTGCGGCGCTTCGGCGGCGCGATCCTCGCGGCGAACGGCGAACTCGACCGCCATGCGCTTCGCAAGCTGATTTTTAGCGATGCCGAGGCGCGCCGCGACTTGGAGGCAATCCTCCACCCGCGCATTCAGGCGCAGATGCGGCGCCGTGCGGCGGCCCTGAGGGGACCGTATCTCGTCATGGTGATCCCGTTGTTGGTCGAAGGCGGCTCGCGCGAAGGCCTCGATCGAATCCTGGTCGTCGACGCCGACGAGGACGTACGGCTGCGCCGCCTGATCGACCGCGACGGCGGCACCGTCCTGCAGGCGCGTGCGATCCTGGACGCTCAAGCGAGCCGTGCGGCTCGTCTGCAACTGGCCGACGATGTCCTGATGAACGACGGCAGCCTGCAGGAGCTGCGCGGCGCGGTCGACGATCTGCACCGGCGCTACCTGGAATTGGCGGCCGCGGCGGGCGCTGCCACCGCCGATCGACGGTAATTTATCTGTGCTTCCAGGTTTACCCTAGGCCTCGGTCTGGCTCAGAATACGCGGATGGAAGCCCGCCAGGACCCGCAGAGCGAATCCGCGCCGCAGCCGACGCCGATCGTCTACGAACAGCCGCTCAACGAGCGCATGCGCACCTTCCTGCGTCTCGATTTTCTATATACGCAGGCCACCTATCACGGCGAGCTGGCGACTGCGTGGAGCGCGCGCGCCGCGGTTGCGAGCCTCCTCGAGATCCTGGCGATCACCGCGCGCGGCGACGCGCGCAGCGACGTGCTGAAGGAACTGGAACGCCACGTCAGCATCTTGAACGACTACCAATCGAAGAGCGGCGTCGACCTGGGGCGGCTGAAATCGCTGCTCTCGAATCTGACCCGGCTGCGCAGCGCTCTGGCGGCGGCGGGCGGCAACTTCATGGCGCCGCTGCGCGATAGTGAATTTCTGAGCGCGATCAAACATCGTAGCGCGATTCCCGGCGGAACCTGCGACTTCGATCTTCCCGACTACTCCTACTGGTTGAACCGGCCGACGGAGGAGCGCGCCGCCGAATTCGACCAGTGGCTCGCGATGATCCGGCCATTATGCGACAGTATCGCGGAAATTCTCTGGATGACGCGGCAAAGCGCGCGTTGCAAAGCCGAGACCGCGGTCGGCGGCGTGTATCAGTTGCCGTTCGATCGCGAGACGCCGTGCCAGTTGGTGCGCATCGCGCTGCCTGCCGACACGGACTTGTTCCCCGAGATCAGCGGCAATCAGCACCGCTGCACGGTGCGCTTTTTGAACTGGACCGACTCCTCGCGCAGACCGGTGCATGTCGAATTCGACGTGCAGTTTCTGTTGACCTGCTGCATCTGAAGCCAGGGCCCGGCGTCGATGGCCACGATCGTCAAATGCCCCACCTGTCGGCGCGATGTCGAATGGTCCGCGGCGCACCCGTACCGGCCGTTTTGCAGCGATCGCTGCCGGCTGATCGATCTCGGCGCATGGTTCTGCGAACAACGCGTCATCCCCGACGATCGGGCCGAGGACGGGGCCGGCGACGATGCCGGCGCCGACGAGGACGCGCCGCCGCCGCAATGAACGCGTCGCCCGCGGCAGAACTGACGATCGATCGGCTGTTCGATTCCCCGGCGCTCGCGGGGCCAGTGCCGACCGCCGCGCGCATATCCGCGGACGGTTCGCACGTGTTCTATTTGCAGGGCGCCGCGGACGACAAGAACCGCCTGGATCTGTGGGAGTACGATGTCCGCGGACGGCGCTCCCGGCGGCTGCTCGATTCGCGGGACCTGCTCTCCCAGGCGGCTGCGCCGAGCGTCGAGGAAGGTGCGCGCCGCGAGCGGCAGCGCACCGCGGCTCAGTCCGGAATCCTGGAATATGCGCTGCGCGCCGACGGCCGGGCGGTGTTGATTGCGTTCAACGGCGACCTTTTTTACCTCGATCCGCAGCGACCAGCCGATGGCGCCTTGCGGCCGATCGCGCCGTCCTCCGCTGCCGCAACCGACGCGACCATCTCGCCCCGCGGCGGCTATCTAGGGTACGTCCGCGGCCAAAACCTGCACATCTATGATCTCGCCGCCGCCGGCGAACGCGCTTTGACGGTCGACGGCGGCGGGGCAGTCAAGAACGCCATGGCCGAGTTCGTCGCCCAGGAGGAAATGCGCCGCGGCACCGGCTATTGGTGGTCGCCGGACGAGCGCCGCATCGCCTTCCTGCGCGTCGACGAGAGTCCCTTGCGGGCGATGCCGCGCCTGCAAATCGAGGCGGATGAGATCGCCGCGATCGCCGAACGATACCCGGCCGCCGGCGGCGCCAACGTGCTCATCCGCTTGGGCGTCGTCGAATTGGCAAGCGGCGCGGTCACCTGGATCGACCTTGGCGCGGACCCGGATATCTACGTTGCGCGCGTCGATTGGCTGCCGGACGGCAAGAGACTCGCGATTCAACGCGAAAGCCGCGATCAGCGCCGCTTGGACCTGTTGTTCGCCGACGTGCTGCATGGCCAAAGCCGCGTCGTGCTCACGGAAGCAAGCGACAGCTGGATCGAACTGAACGGCGAACTCACGTTCCTGACCGACTCGGCCGAATTTCTGTGGGCATCGAACCGCGACGGCTTCACGCATTTGTACCTGTACGATGATCTGGGGCGCTTGCGCCGCCGCTTGACGGCCGGAAACTGGAGCGTCGATGACTTCGGCGAACGCGCCGTCAAGGGCGTCGACGAACGGCGGCGTCTCGTGTACTTCAGCGCCAATGTGGGCAATCCGACTCGGCGCGCGCTCTACGCGGCGTCGCTCGACACCGGCGACCCGGCCGCGCCGCGGCGTATCTCGCAAGGCGACGGCATCCACCTGATCTCGATGTCGGCAGACGCCGGCCTCTTTGTGGACGTCTTCACCAGCCGCGCGCAGCCGCCGCAGGCGAGTCTGCACCGCGCCGACGGCGACTTGATCGCCACCTTGCAGGAAAATCGCCTCGAGGGCGGCCATCCCTATGCGCCCTACCTCGATGCCGATTGCCAACCCGAGTTCGGCACTCTCGCGGCCGCGGACGGCCAGACGCTCTGGTACCGGCTGTTCAAACCGCCGGGCTTTGATGCCGCGCGGCGCCACCCGGTGATCGTCGAGGTCTACGGCGGACCGGGCGTTGCGCGTGTTCGCGATGAATGGTGCGGCGCTTCGTTCACGCAAGTGCTGGTGCGCGCCGGGTTCCTCGTGTTCCAACTCGACAATCGCGGCAGCGGCTCTCGCGGTACCGACTTTCAAGCACCGATTCGCGGCTGCTTGGGAAATGTCGAAGTCGCCGATCAAGTCGCCGGCGCACGCTGGCTCGCAAAGCAGCCGTATGTCGACGGCGCGCGCATCGGCGTCTGGGGATGGAGCTACGGCGGCTACCTCAGCCTGATGCTGATGACCAAGGCGGCGGGGATCTTTCGCGCCGGCGCCGCCGGCGCGCCGGTCACGGATTGGACACTCTACGATACGCATTACACGGAGCGCTACCTCGGCCGGCCGCAGGACAACGCGGTGGGCTATGCGGCGAGTTCGGTGTTGCCGCACGCGCGGGATTTGCGCGGCGATCTGCTGCTGATCCACGGCATGGCCGACGACAATGTATTCCCGCAGCACAGCCTCAAGCTGCTGCGCGCACTGCAGGACGGCGGCAAGACGTTCGATCTGATGCTCTATCCGGGCGCGAAGCACGGCCTGCTCCGGCAAAAGGACGGCCGGCACGCCTATGCGACGCTGCTGCGCTTCTTCCACGCGCACTTGCAGGCGTGACGGGCGCCGCGCCAACCCCGGGGCGGCGGCGCCACGGCCTCTACGCACGGATTTCGTTCAAGCCGGTCGCGCCCAACTTCCAAGCTTGCTGTAAACGGATCCCGCGGGCGAATACCGGCAAATTGACGGCATTGCAAAGCGCCGCGAGCGCCGCGGGCGCAAGCGCGCGGCGCAGAACCAGAAACCGCGCGTCGTCCAAGGCCGCCGCCGCCACGGCATCGGCTGCGCCTTCGCACCACGCGCCGCGCAGCCGGTCCGCGCGTTGCGGGCGGTTCCAGCGCGCATCGTCGATCGGCAAGATGCGGTAGGCGCGCGTTGCGCTCGCCGTCAGGCGCTCCGGCAGCCTCAATGCCGCGATGACCGGCCGGTCGGCCGCGAGCAAATCGGCTCGCTGCAGCGCGCTCCGTCGACACCAGCGCAAGCGCTGGCCGTCGCGGCCGGCGGGCACGCCGCGGTAGCGCGTCACGACCCAAACGTCGAGCAGCACGGTGCGCTGCGGATAGCGGTGGCGGACGCGAATCAACGGATGAGCGTGCAGGGCCGCAACGCCGAGCTCCTCGGCAAGTTCGCGGTAAAGGCCGTGACGGCGCGCTTCGCCGGCATCAAGCTTGCCGCCGGGAAATTCCCAACCGCCGGCCAAGTGTTTGCCGGCGGGACGCTGCGCAAGCAATACCCGGCCCCCGGCGTCCGTCAGCACGCCGGCGACGACGTGAATCGGCGATGTGCGGTTCAACCGCTCGCTTGCTGCAATGCGCCGTGACAGTGTTTGTATTTGCGGCCCGATCCGCAGGGACAGGGCTCGTTACGGCCGACTTTCGGTACCGGCCGCACAAACGGCATCGCCGCCGGCGCTGCGGCGCGCGCGTCCGCCTCCGTCGAGCCCTCGCCGCGCAGCGCGTGATCCGCGCCGACGCCTCCCTGGATCGGCGAGATCGCCTCGGCGTGCTGTAATTGCAGTGCGCGCGCGAGGCGCCGTTGGCGCTCCAGCTCCTCGCGTTCGATCTCTTCCTGGCTGCGCACCTGGATCTTGGAAACCGTCGTCACCGTATCGAGTTTGATTCTATCCAACATCGCCGAAAACAAGCCGAACGCCTCGCGCTTGTACTCCTGCTTCGGATCCTTCTGCGCATAGCCGCGCAGGTATATACCCTGGCGCATGTAGTCCATTGCCGCCAGGTGCTCGCGCCAGTGCTGATCGAGCGTGCGCAACATCACCTCTTTCTCTATGTAGCGCATGACCTCGGCGCCGACGCTGTCGACCTTTTCCCGATAGGCGAGTTCAAGCGCTTCCAGAATCTTCTTCTTCAAACTCGAGCCGTCGCCGGATTCTTCCGCCCGCAGCCACGCCTCGATCGGCAGTTTGGGGCCGAAATCGCGCTCGATCGCCTCCGCGAGGCCGCCGGCGTCCCATTGGTCCTCGGCGGTGCCGCCCGGCACGAACTGATCGACCATCGTCTCGACGACTTCCTCGCGGATGCCGACGACCGCCTCGGCGACGTCCTCGGCGCTCATCAGATCGGTGCGTTGCCGATAAATGACGCGGCGCTGGTCGTTGGCGACGTCGTCATATTCAAGCAGCTGTTTGCGGGCGTCGAAGTTGTGCTGTTCCACGCGCCGTTGCGCGCGCTCAATCTGGCGCGTCAGCATGCCGCTCTCGATCGCTTCGCCCGCTTTCATGCCGACCCGGGTCATCAACGCCTTCATGCGCGTCGGATCGCCGAAGATGCGCATCAGATTGTCTTCGAGCGATAAATAGAAGCGGCTCGACCCCGGATCGCCTTGACGGCCGGATCGGCCGCGCAGCTGGTTGTCGATGCGCCGCGATTCATGCCGCTCGGTGCCGACGATGTGCAGGCCGCCGGCGGCGATGACCAGTTCGTGCCGCTGCCGCCAGTCGTCTTGAATTTGCTTCAGCTGCGACTCGGTGGGATTGCTGATCGCGTCGATCTGCATCTGCGGGCTGCCGCCGAGAACGATGTCCGTGCCGCGGCCCGCCATGTTGGTCGCGATCGTCACCGCGCCCGGCCGCCCCGCTTCGGCGACGATGTGCGCCTCGCGCTCGTGTTGTTTGGCGTTCAAGACCTCGTGCGCAATTTGCGCCGCTGCCAGCTGTTTCGCGAGGCGCTCGGAGGTCTCGATCGAGGTGGTGCCGACCAGGACCGGCTGGCCGCGCTTCACGCAATCCTGGATGTCCTCGGCTATCGCCTGAAACTTGTCGTGTTCGGTCAGGAACACGAGATCGGAGCGGTCCTTGCGGATCATCGGTTTGTGCGTCGGAATGACCGCAACCTCGAGTCCGTAGATTTCCTGGAATTCGAAGGCCTCAGTGTCGGCGGTTCCGGTCATGCCGGAGAGCTTTGCGTACAGCCTGAAGTAATTCTGGAAGGTGATCGAGGCGACGGTCTGGTTCTCTTCGCGAACCGTGACGCCCTCTTTCGCTTCTACGGCCTGGTGCAGGCCGTCGGACCAGCGGCGGCCCGGCATCGTGCGTCCGGTGAACTCGTCGACGATGATGACCTCGCCGCCGCGCACGATGTACTCGACGTCGCGCTTGTAGAGAGAATGGGCGCGCAGCGCCGCATTCAAGTGATGCATCAGGCGGATATTGGTCGCGTCGTACAGGCTCTCGCCGTCGCGCAGCAGGCCGATTTCGGCCATCAACTCCTCGACCTTGGCGTGTCCGTCCTCGGTCAATGTCGCCTGCTTGGTCTTCTCGTCGACGGCGTAATCGCCCGGGCCGTCCTCTTCCTTCTGTCTCGTCAAGCGCGGAATCAGCGTGTTGATCTTGATGTACAGCTCGGTACTCTCCTCGGCGGGGCCGGAAATGATCAGCGGCGTTCGCGCCTCGTCGATCAAGATCGAGTCGACCTCGTCGACGATCGCAAAAGCCAATTTGCGCTGTACGCGATCCTCCAGCCGAAACGCCAGGTTGTCGCGCAGATAGTCGAAGCCGAATTCGTTGTTCGTGCCGTAGGTGACGTCGCAGGCGTAGGCGGCGCGCTTCTCCTCCGGAGTCTGCGCATTCATGATGACGCCGACCTGCAAGCCGAGAAAGCGGAATACCGGAGCCATCCAGTCGGAGTCGCGTTGCGCCAGGTATTCGTTGACGGTGACGACGTGCACGCCATCGCCGCTCAAGGCATTCAAATAGGCGGGCAGCGTCGCCATCAGCGTCTTGCCCTCGCCGGTGCGCATTTCGGCGATCTTACCGGCGTGCAGCACCAGCCCACCGATCAGCTGGACGTCGAAATGGCGCAAGCCGAGCTTGCGCAGCGAAGCTTCGCGCACCAACGCGAAAGCCTCGGGCATCAGCGAATCCAGCGATGCGCCGGCCGCAAAGCGTGCCTTCAGCTCGCGCGTCTTTTCGGGAAATTGCTCATCCGGCAGATCGTGGACCGCGGCTTCGACGGCATTGGCGGCCGCGACGGTGCGGCTCAGCTCCTTGATCAGGCGCTGATTGCGGCTGCCAAAAACTTGCGTCAATAACTTCCACACGCGAGGGAATCCTCAGAAAACTTCGTATTGTACGGATAGACCGAGGAGGCGGGAAATCGTTTCGCCGGCCGATGGCCCGCTCGAAGCTCTAAGGAACCTCGCCGACGTAGCGCAGTGGATTGACCGCCACGCCGTTTTTCAAGACTTCGAAGTGCAGATGCGGCCCGGTGGAACGCCCGGTCGAGCCCGTCAAGGCGATCACCTCGCCTTTGTGCACCATATCGCCCTGCTTCACCAGCAGCTTTTCGTTGTGGCAATAGCGCGTCGCCATTCCGTTGCCGTGGTTGATTTGCACCATGTTTCCGTAGCCGGAACGCGGCGCGGCCCAGGTGACGAGTCCGGCGGCGACCGCTTCGACCGGGGTGCCGGCGGGATCCGCGATGTCGATCCCCTTGTGGAATTCCGCAAAGCCCGTGAACGGGTCCGAGCGCATGCCGAAATACGAGGAGATCCAGCCCGTCTGCACCGGGCTGCCTTCGGGGTAGATTTCCTTGTTCAGCTGGCGGGTCAGTATCAGATTCTCGAGCACACCGAGCTGCTGCTCGCGGCTCGCGAGCTCCCCTTGCAAGCTATCGACCATGGCACTGAGATTGGGCACTTCGGCGGGCTGTCCGTCGCCGCTATTGTCGCCGCCCTGCGGCGGCGGCTTGCTGAAATCGAATTCCCGGTCGTCGATATTCGCCATATGCATCAAGCGGTTACCAAGCGCATCGAGGCGGATCACACTGGCGTCCATCTCGCCCACGCGCATGGCGAGGGCATTGACCTTTTCCTGCAAATGGCGGCGCACCTGCTCGATCTGCGCCTGCTGCGCGAGGATGGCCGCCGACCAATTGCCGAGTTGGCGCAGCGGGTTTGCCGCATGCTGCCGCGAACCCAAATTCATGCCGATCGAAAACGCGCCGCCGGTGACCGCAAGCACGAGACACAGCGCGACCGCGATGACCAAGGGAAATCGCAAGTCAAATTGTTTCACCCGGCCCGATTGTCGGCCGACGAGTATGACGTTCATACGGAATGCATTTCCAACGCTGACGTCGCGCTTTTCACTGGCAACCCCGCTGTCATAGCCCAAACACTACGGCTGGAGCAGTAGACCGGTAGCTTTGCGTCCTCGTCTTTCGACGAGTATGCCGTTTAGCAGTCGGGCCAAACTATGCAGAAAAAGATGACTTAAAACAAGGATTTCCGCACACTTGTGCGATTAGATTTGCGCCGGCGGCGGCTACTGCAATGCAATATCCCAAACCTATCAGCGAGTTATTGGCGATACGTCATAAGAGGCTCGAGGACCTCGAGCGGCGCCTCAAGGAGCGCAGCGTGGTCTTGGCGCAGCTCAAGGCGCTATTGCCGGCCGAACTCGCCGCCGAGGTCGCGAGCGCCGGCATCGACCGCGGGCGCCTGTCGATCGGCGTCAGCAATGCCGCCTGGGCCTCGCGCCTGCGCTACCTGAGCGATGGCGTGCGCAGCCAACTGGCGGCGGCGCTCTGCATCGACATCGACAGCGTGCGCATACGCGTGGTGCGATCGGCGCCGTCGCCTTAGGCCTGCGCCGCGGCCGGCAGGTAGGAAATCGGCGCGTCCGCCGGACTCTCGAACGTGACCTCCTGCCAGGCGGCCTTGGATTCGATCAGCTTGCGCAGCAATTTATTGTTGAGCGCGTGGCCGGACTTGAAGCCGCTGAACTCGCCGATCAGGCTGTGGCCGAGCAGGTACAGATCGCCGATCGCGTCGAGGATTTTGTGCTTGACGAACTCGTCTTCGTAGCGCAGCCCGTCCTCATTCAGCACGCGGTAGTCGTCGAGCACGATCGCATTGTCCATGTTGCCGCCGAGCGCGAGGTTTCGCGCCCGTAGACTCTCGAGATCGCGCATGAAGCCGAAGGTGCGGGCGCGGCTGATTTCCCGCAAAAACGCGGTCGTCGAGAAATCCATCGACGCGACCTGCGAATGCTTCTTGAACGTCGGATGATTGAACTCTATCTCGAAATTCACCTTGAAACCGTCGTACGGATCGAATTGCGCCCACTTGTCGCCGTCCTCGACGCGCACGCTCTGCAATATCCGGATGAATCGTTTGGGCTCCTTCTGCTCCTCGACGCCCGCCGATTGCAGCAGGAAGACGAACGGTCCGGCGCTGCCGTCCATGATCGGCACTTCGTCGGCGCTGACTTCCACCAGGGCGTTGTCTATCCCCAAGCCCGCGAGCGCCGACAATAAATGCTCGACCGTCGAGATCTTCGCCTCGCCGCGGTGCAAGGTCGTGCCGAGCATGGTATCGCCGACGTACTCGGCGCGCGCCTTGATGTCGACCGCTTGCGGCAGGTCCGTGCGGCGAAAGACGATGCCGCTATCCGGCGGCGCCGGCCTCAAGGTCATCAGCACTTTCTTGCCCGTGTGCAGCCCGATCCCCGAGGCCCGTATGGAATTTTTCAGTGTTCGTTGATGCAGCATTGCCTAATCTAAGACCGCAGCCGTGCCATTGCGGCAAAGGTAACACAGCAGGCGCCGAAGCCTAAAGACGCGCGTCATGAAAAACCGGCGCGCCCGCGGCCGAGACCGGCCGCGGCGCGCCGCAGTAGGGAATGTTCTTCGCGCGCCCGCCTCAATCCGCCTGCCTGCGCAGGAAGGCCGGAATATCCAGCAAATCCTCGGATTCCGCCGGGCTGCGCAAGCCGTCGCCGACGGCGCGTTGACGCTGCACGGTCGGCTTGTCGAGCGCCGCATAGTCGCTCGCGGCGAGCGGCGTGGCGCGCCGCACCACCCGCATCGTCGGCGGCGGCGCGATCGCCGCGGCGGGTTCGCGCGCCGGCTTGGTCACCGGCCGGCCGAGCCCGGTGGCGACCACCGTGACCCTGATTTGATTCGCCATCTCCGCATCGATGACCGTGCCGACGACAACCGTGGCGTCGTCCGACGCGAACTGCTTGATGACGTTGCCGACCTCCTGGAATTCGCCGATCGACAGATCCATGCCGGCGGTGACATTGACCAAGATCCCCTGTGCACCGGCGAGGTTGATGTCCTCGAGCAAGGGGCTGGAGATCGCCGCCTCGGCGGCCTCGCGCGCCCGATCCTCGCCCGAGGCGCTGCCCGAACCCATCATCGCCATGCCGGTCTCCGACATGACCGTGCGCACGTCGGCGAAATCGACGTTGATCAGACCCGGTCTCGTGATCAGTTCGGCGATGCCTTGAACGGCGCCCTGCAGCACGGTATTGGCCGCCTTGAAAGCGTCGAGCAGAGTCGTCTCGCTGCCGAGCACCGACAAGAGCTTCTGATTCGGGATCGTGATCAGGGAATCGACGTATTTCGACAGCTCCAGCATGCCGTTGTCGGCGATGCGCGAACGCTTGTTGCCTTCCATCTCGAACGGTTTGGTGACGACCGCCACGGTCAAAATGCCGAGTTCCTTGGCGATTTGGGCGACCACCGGAGCAGCGCCGGTGCCCGTGCCTCCGCCCATGCCGGCGGTGATGAACAACATATCGCAGCCTTCGATCAGTTCGATGATGCGGTCTCGATCCTCCATCGCCGCTTGCCGGCCGACTTCCGGGTCGGCGCCCGCCCCCAATCCCTTGGTGATGTTACAGCCGATCTGCAGCGCGGTGCGCACTTTGGAGTGCTTCAGCGCCTGCGCATCGGTGTTGATGCAAATGAAGTCCACGCCCTCGAGCCCGGCTTGCACCATGTGCGAGACCGCGTTGCCGCCGCCTCCGCCCACGCCGAGTACCTTGATGACGGCACTTTGACTGTATGAATCCATGAGTTCGAACATTCCGCTTCTCCTTACCCGTGTTATCAAAAATTCCCCTGAAACCAGGCCTTCATGCGCTCCAATATGTTCTTCACGCCGCCGCCGAGCAGCGGCCCGTCGGCGCGCTGCGAATCCATCGCGCTTTTCGCGTACAGCAGCAGGCCGACTCCGGTGGCGTGAATCGGATTGCTGACGACATCGGCGAGACCGCTGACGTATTGCGGCACGCCGAGCCGCACCGGCATGTGAAACACTTCCTCCGCCAATTCGATCGCCCCTTCCATCTTCGCTGTGCCCCCGGTCAGCACGATGCCGGTGGCGACCGTCTCTTCGAGCCCGCTGCGCCGCAATTCGTCGCGAATCAGCGCGAACAGCTCCTCGTAGCGGGCTTCGACGATCTCGGCGAGCGTCTGCCGCGCGAGCCGCCGCGGCGGCCGATCGCCGACGCTCGGCACTTCGATCGTCTCGTCGGGGTTGGCGAGCTGCGACAAAGCGCAGGCGTACTTCAACTTGATGTCCTCGGCATACTGCGTCGGCGTGCGCATCGATACGGCGATGTCGTTGGTCACCTGGTCACCGGCGATCGGAATGACCGCCGTATGCCGGATCGCGCCGCCGCCGAACACGGCGATGTCGGTCGTGCCGCCGCCGATGTCGACGACGCAGACGCCGAGGTCCTTTTCGTCCTCGGTCAGCACGGCGAAGCTCGAGGCGAGTTGCTCCAGGACGATGTCGTCGACGGCAAGTCCGCAGCGCTGCACGCACTTGACGATGTTCTGCGCGGCGCTGTCGGCGCCGGTGACGATGTGTACCTTCGCCTCCAGGCGCACGCCCGACATGCCGATCGGGTCGCGGATGCCTTCCTGCGAATCGATGACGTATTCCTGCGGCAGCACGTGCAGGATCTTCTGGTCGGCCGGAATCGCCACCGCCTTGGCCGCGTCGATGACCCGCTCCACGTCGCCTTGCACGACCTCTTTGTCCTTGATGGCGACGATGCCGTGGGAGTTCAGGCTGCGCACGTGGCTGCCGGCGATACCGGCATAGACGGAATGAATCTCGCAGCCGGCCATGAGCTCGGCTTCCTCGACGGCCCGTTGGATCGACTGCACGGTCGATTCGATGTTGACGACGACCCCCTTCTTCAGGCCGCGCGAGGGGTGGCTGCCGATGCCGATGACCTCGAGCGAGCCGTCGACCTTGATTTCGCCGACGATTGCGACGACTTTGCTGGTGCCGATGTCCAGCCCGACGAGCAGGTTCCGATCAGAGCGCTTGGCCATTGATGTTCCGTTCCCTCAGGCTTGGGTGTCGTCGTGGTGCTTGAGCGCCGCCGGTGCCGGCGCCGTTGCGGGCGCCGAGACGGGAGCCGACGCGGTCCGCCAGCCGACGGCGAAGCCGTTCGCATAGCGCATATCCACGTAGGCGATTTCGTTCGGGTGGCGCGCCATGACCGGCGCGGCGCTGCGGATGAAGCGGTCGATGCGCGCGTCGATCTGATTGCGACCGAGGCGCACCGTCACGCCGCTGGCGACGTCCATCTCCCAGGCGCCGCGATCGTCCAGGCGCAGCGCCGCGATGCGCATCCCGGCGTCGATCATGCGCGGCTGCGTGCGCAAATAGAGCTGCGCGACCTGCGGTTCGGTTCCGGGCGGGCCGCTCAGACGCGGCAATTCCGCAGGCACATGCGCCGCGGCCGCGATGAACAAAGCGCCGCGCGTATTGACGAGCCCCGAGCCGTCCCAACTCGCGGCCGCCGTCTGTTCGATCACGGTCACGCGCACGCCGGTCGGCCAGCGGCGCTGCACGCGCACTTGGTCGACCCACGGCAAGGCCTGCACCGCCCCCTGGATCGCGTCGAGATTGGCCGACATGAATCCGGATGCGAGGTACGGCGCTACCGCCTTCTCGATTTCGACCGGCGAGACGCGCTGAAAGCTGCCGTCCATCGAGACGACGCTCAGCGGACGGTTCAAAGCCCAAGCGAGCGCAGCGAGGCCGGCGACGATGAGCGCCGGAAGCAGGCTCTTGTGCGCGAGACGCCGCCAATCGATCAGCGTATGCAGGCGGCGCCACGGCGCGGGGGCCGTCCTCTCGCGTCTCTTGAAGCGGTTGCGGCGATAGAGCACGCTCGGAATCATTTGCGCTGCCTCGCAAAGCTCGTCTCCAGCACGCGCCAGACCAGCTCCTCGAAATCGATGCCCGCGGCGCGCGCCGCCATCGGCACCAGACTGTGGTCGGTCATGCCGGGAACGGTGTTGATCTCGATGAAGTAGAACCGGCCGGTCCGCTCGTCGCGCATGAAATCGACGCGGCCCCAGCCATAACAATCGCTCGCGCGGAACGCGGCGAGCGCGCTCGCCCGCAGCGCGGCCTCCTCGCCGGCGTCGAGCCCGCTCGGGCAGCGGTACAGCGTGTCGTCGCGGAAATATTTCGCCTGGTAATCGTAGAATTCGGTCGCCGGCTCGATGCGGATCGACGGCAGGGCGTGATCCTGCAGCACGCCGATGGTGTATTCGGGGCCGGCGACGAAGCGTTCCGCGAAAACGATCGGTTCGACGGATCTTGCGGCGGCGTACGCCGGCGGCAATTCGGCGGCGGTTTTCACTTTGCTGATGCCGAGGCTGGAGCCTTGCGATGCGGGCTTGACCATCATCGGTAAACCAACCGCGGCGAGCGCGGCGGCGAAATCGCCTTCACCGGCGAGCACCGCGTAATGCGGCACTGCGCCGCCGGCGCCGGCGACGACCAGCTTGGTCTTGATCTTGTCCATCGTCAGCGACGAGGCGAGCACACCGCTGCCGGTGTACGGCACGCCCAGCCATTCGAGCGCCCCCTGCATCACGCCGTCCTCGCCGCCCGGGCCGTGCAGCGCGATCCACGCGCGCTCGAAGCGCTGCGCCGCGATTTCCTGGATGGGCAGGTCGCGCGGATCGAAACCCCGCGCATCGACGCCGCGGCGGCGCAGCGCCGCGAGCACCGCGTTGCCGGTCAACAGCGAAATCTCCCGTTCCGAGGAATCGCCGCCGAGCAGCACCGCGACCTTGCCGAAGTCGTCCGCTCGGTGCGCGCGGCGCAGGCCGTGGCCGCCGGTGAGCAGGCTCATGCCGGCTCTCCGACGATGCGCACTTCGGGCTGCAGACTGATCCCGTGCACGGCGGCGACGGTCGCCTGCACGTGCCGAATCAGCGCCTCGATGTCGGCGGCGCGCGCGCCGCCGTGATTGATGATGAAGTTCGCGTGTTTCGCCGAAACGGAGGCATCGCCGCGGCGACAACCCTTCAGGCCCGCGCTGTCGATCAGCCGCGCCGCATGCTCGCCCGGCGGATTCGTGAACACCGAGCCGCAACTCCATTCGCCGATCGGCTGCGACTGCTTGCGCCGCTCGAGCAGATCGCGGATCGCATCGGCGTGCGCGCCCGGCGCCGCCTCGAACCGCAGACGCGCGGCGACAAACCACTCGTCGTCATGTCCGATTACGCTGCGGTAGCCGATGCGAAACTCGCCGGGAGGGCGCGTGTGGGTGGTGCCGCGGCGATCGATGACGTCGACTTCGACGACATGCCGCCAGGTTTCCCCGCCCCAGGCGCCGGCGTTCATCGCCAGCGCGCCGCCTAGCGTGCCGGGAATGCCCGCGAAGAACTCGGCGGCCCCGAGTCCCCATTGCACGCATTGCCTGGCGATGCGCGCACAGGCGACGCCCGCCTGCGCATCGATGCTGGTCGCGCTCCGCCTCGCGAGCCGGCCGAGCGCCCCGTGGGTCATGATCACCGCGCCGCGAAAGCCGCCGTCGCGCACCAGCAGGTTGCTGCCCAAGCCGACCCACAGCAGCGGCACGCCCGGCGCGAGCTGGCGCAAGAACGCGGCCAGGTCGCGAAGATCGCGCGGCACGAAATATAAGTCCGCGCAACCGCCGGTGTGCCAGGAAGTATGCTTTGCCATCGGCACGTCGCGCAGCACCCGCGTGCTGAATTCGGCCGGCAGCGGCACTGCGTCCGGAGCTTTGATCATGCGCCGGCTCCGGCCGCAAGGCGTGCCTGCAGCTCGTGCGCGACCGTGCCGATATTGCCGGCGCCCATCGTCAGGACGAGATCGCCGTCGCGCAGCACGCCGCGCAACGACTCGGCGAGATCCTCGATACGCTCGACGAATATCGGCTCGACCAGCCCGCGGCCGCGCACCGCCCGGCAAATCGCCCGGCCGTCGGCACCGGCGATCGGCGCCTCGCCGGCGGCGTACACCTCGGCAACCAGCAGCACGTCGCAGTCGCCGAGGACTCGCGCGAAGTCGTCCAGTAAATCGCGCGTGCGCGAATAGCGGTGCGGCTGGAATGCCAGCACGATGCGCCGCCCCGGCCAACCCTGCCGCACCGCATCGAGCGTCGCCGCGATTTCCGTCGGATGGTGCCCGTAATCGTCGACCAGCAGCGCCTTGCCGCCGGACCAGCGCAGCTCGCCGAGCGGCTGTATCCGCCGGTCGATGCCCTGGAAATTCGCCAGCGCGCGCTGTATCGCCGCGTCGTCGACGCCGAGTTCGCTCGCGACCGCGACCGCCGCGAGCGAATTCTGCACGTTGTGGCGGCCCGGCAGGTTGATGGTGAGCGCGAGCGGCGCCCGCCCGGCGCGCAGCGCCCGGTAGTGCGAACGCATGCCTTCGCGGCGCACGCCGGCGGCGCGGACGTCGGCGGATGCTTCGAATCCGTAGGTGACGCAGGGCCTCGCGACCGCGTCGCGGATCGCCCGCACCTCGGCATCGTCGATGCACAGCACCGCGAGCCCGTAGAAAGGCAGGTTGTGCAGGAAGTCGACGAAGCTCTGCTTGAGCCGCGCAAAGTCGCCTTCATGCGTCGCCAGGTGATCGTTGTCGATGTTCGTGACGATTGCGATCATCGGCTGCAGATGCATGAACGACGCATCGCTCTCGTCGGCTTCGGCGACCAGGTAGCGTCCGGCGCCCAGGCGTGCGTTGCTGTCGGCGCTCTTCAGGCGGCCGCCGATCACGAACGTCGGGTCGAGCCCGCCCTCGGCCAAGACACTCGCGATCAGGCTGGTCGTCGTCGTCTTGCCGTGCGTTCCGGCGACCGCGATCGAATATCGAAAGCGCATCAATTCGCCGAGCATTTCCGCGCGCGGCACGACCGGTATGCGCCTCGCGAGCGCCGCGGCCACTTCCGGATTATCCCGGCTCACGGCGCTCGAGAAGACGACCACGTCCGCGGCTCCGAGGTGCTCGGCCTTGTGCCCCGTAAACACCGTCGCGCCGAGACGCGCGAGGCGCGCGGTGACGCCGTTGTCTTTGATATCCGAGCCCTGCACTTGGTAGCCGAGATTCAGCAGCACCTCGGCGATCCCGCCCATGCCGCTGCCGCCGATGCCGACGAAGTGAATCCGCTGGATGCGCCGCATGCGATTGTTCATCGCGGCTCTCCCGCGGCGATGCAAAAATCGGCGAGCCGCGACGCCGCGTCGGTGATCGCCGAGGCGCGCGCCGCCTGCGCCATCGACAGCAGCCGCTCGCGGTCGGCGCCCATCTCCATGATCAAGCCGCCGAGCCGTTCGGCGTCGAGGTCGCGCTCCTGCACGATGCGTGCGCCGCCGATGCGCGCCAACGCTTCGGCGTTCCTGGTCTGATGGTCGTCGACCGCGGCCGGAAACGGAATCAGCAGCGCGCCGAGACCGGCCGCCTGCAACTCGGCGATCGTCAGCGCGCCGGCCCGGCATATCGCCATATCGGCCCAACCGTAGGCCTCGGCCATGTCGTCGATGAAGGCGGCCGTTTGCGCATCGATGCGCGCACGCGCATAGGCATCGCGTACCGCCGCAAGATCGCGCGCTCCGGTCTGGTGGCGCAGCTGCGGGCGAAACTCCACGGGCAGCGTCGAGAGCGCGGCGGGCAGCCATTCGTTCAGGCGCCGCGCTCCCTGGCTGCCGCCGATCACGAGCAACCGCAGCGGTCCCGACCGGCCGGCGAAGCGCAGCGCCGGCGCCTCGAGGGCCGCAATGTCGGCGCGCACCGGATTGCCGATGCAGAGCGCGTGGACACCGCCGCCGAAGCTGCCGGGAAAGGCCTCGAGCACCTGCACCGCGAGCCGCGCGAGCCAGCGGTTGGTCATGCCGGCGACGGCATTCTGTTCATGAATCAACAGCGGAATGCGCAGCAGCCATGCGGCGATGCCGCCCGGACCGCTGACGAAACCGCCGGCGCCGAGCACTGCGCGCGGCCGGCGGCGGCGCAGGACGCGCGCCGCTTCGACGACCGCCCGGCCGATCGAGAACGGCGCGAGTAGCCGCGCCGGCAAGCCCTTGCCGCGAATTCCCGCGACCCGCAGCCAATCGATCGGAAAGCCGTTCGCCGGCACCAGGCGCGCTTCGAGGCTCGCCGGCGTCCCTAGCCAGACGACCGAGACACCGCGCTCGCGCAGGACTTCGGCGGCCGCAAGCGCCGGAAACACGTGGCCGCCGGTGCCGCCGGCCATGATCAACACCGGGCCGCCGATCATCGCGCCCCCACGCCTGCGCGCATCACCGCGGCGCGCGAGCTGCATTTGACCTCGTGGTAGATCCGCAGCAATACCCCGATCCACGCCAGGGTCACGAGCAGACTGCTGCGTCCGTAGCTGAGCAGCGGCAGCGTCAGCCCCTTGGTCGGCAGCACGCCCATGTTGACCCCCATGTTGACGATCGCCTGCAGGCCGATCCACACGCCGAAGGCGAGCGCCAGGTACGATTGAAAGCGCAGTCCCGCGCGCGCGGCCAGCCGCGAAATCTGCAGCGCCCGCCACACCAGCGCGACGAACAAGGCGATGACGCCGAAGACGCCGGCCAGCCCGAGCTCCTCGGCAAGCACCGCGAACACGAAGTCGGTATGCGCCTCCGGCAGGTAAAAAAGCTTCTGCACGCTGTTACCGAGGCCGACGCCGAACCAGGATCCGCGGCCGAAGGCGATCAGCGACTGCGTCAACTGAAAGCCGCTATTGAACGGATCGTCCCAGGGATGCAGGAAGACGGTGATGCGCTTCAGCCGATAGGCCGAGGTCAGCGCCAGCAGGCCGAATATCAGCACCGCCGCGCACATCAACAGGAGCACGTGGCGCAGGCGCGCGCCGGCGACGAACAGCACCGCGATCCCGGTCGCGAACAGCACGATCGTCGCGCCGAAATCCGGTTCGAGGATCAGCAGAACCGCGGCGACGCCGATCAGCGCCACCGGCTTGAGGATGCCGACCATCGTCTGCTCGAGCTCGGCGCGCTTGCGCACGCTGTAGCTGCAGACCCAGTTCAGGACCAGGACTCGCGCGACTTCCGAGACCTGGAAATTCGCCGGACCGATGCGCAGCCAGCGCCGCGCGCCGTTGACCATCGAGCCGATTCCCGGTATCAGCACCAGCAGCAACAGCGTCAACCCGCAGAGCAGCAGGAACAAGGCGTATTTTTGCCACAATTCGCTGCGCACGCGGGTGACGCCCCAGGCGAACGCGATGCCGAACAGGCCGTAGAAAAACTGCCGCTTCAAGAAAAAGAACGGATCGCCGAAACTGCGCGCCGCGATCGACATCGAGGCGGACGTGACCATGATCAGGCCGACGAGGAACAAGGCGGCCGCCAAACCGAGCGTCACCCCGTCCCAGGCGAACGGCATTCGATCGCGTGCACGCAAGCCGTAAGTCATGGCGGTGGCGCTCATCCAGGCCTCCCGGCGATGCTGCGCACCGCGGCCGCGAACGCATCGCCGCGCGCGGCGTAGTCGCGGAACATGTCGAGGCTGGCGCACGCCGGCGACAGCAGCACGGTATCGCCCGGCCGCGCGGCGCGCGCCGCGGCGGCGACCGCTTCCTCCATCGAGGCGGCACGTTCGATCTCGCAGACTCCGGCGATCGCGGCCGCAACCCGGGCGGCATCCGCGCCGATCAACAGCGCACGGCGGACCTTGCCGCGCAAGGCCGCCGCAAGCGGCGTGAAGTCCTGGCCCTTGCCGAGGCCGCCGAGAATCATCAGCAGCGGTCCTTCGCTGCCGGCGACGGCGGCGATCGTCGCACCGACGTTCGTGCCCTTCGAATCATCGACGTAACGAACGCCGTCGACGGTGCGCAGCCATTGCGAGCGGTGCGGCAATCCGGGAAAGGTCTGCAGGGCCGCGAGCATCGGCGCGAGCCGCAGTCCCGCCGCTTCGCCCAAGGCGAGCGCGGCAAGCGCGTTGGCCGCGTTGTGGCGGCCGCCGATTTTCAGGCGCGCGACGTCGAGCAGCCGTTCGCCGCGGCGCGCCAGGTGGGTCGCCGCGCCGTCCGCGACCAGCATGTAGTCCGCATCCGCGGCGGCGATCGAGAACGTGCTCGTCGGCACGCCTTTGCGGCGCATCGCCATCACCGACGGGTCGTCCGCGTTCAAGACGACCGCCGCGGCATCGGCGAGTATCCGCTGCTTCGCGCGCGCGTATTCGGTGATGGTCGCGTAACGGTCCAGGTGATCGGCGCTGACGTTGAGCACGGCCGCGACGAGCGGCTTGAGCGAAGAGGTCGATTCCAATTGAAAGCTCGACAGCTCGAGGACGTACAGATCCGGCGTCGGTCCCTCGAGCAGGTCGAGAGCCGGCTCGCCGAGGTTGCCGCCGGCCTGCACCCGCTTGCCCTGCGCGCGCGCCAGGTGCGCGACCAGGCTCGTCACCGTGCTCTTGCCGTTCGTGCCGGTGATGCCGACGACCGGCGCGCGCGCCGCGCGCGCGAACAATTCGACGTCGCCGATGACCTCGATGCCGCGGGCGCGCGCAGCCCGCGCGATCGGCTCCTCGAGCGACACGCCGGGCGAAATCAGCACCTGCGAGGCGCCGTCGAGCAGCGACAAATCGAAGCCGCCGACGCGGATGTCGAGCCGCAGGGCGAGCTCGCCCAAATCCGCAAGACCGGGCGGCGCCGCGCGCGTGTCGGTGGCGCTCACGGCCACGCCGCGCTTGGCGAGATAGCGCAGGCAGGAAGCGCCCGTTTTGCCGATGCCGAGGACGACGCTGCTCATCATCGGATCTTCAAGGTCGCGAGACCGGCCAGCACTAAAACGAAACTGATGATCCAGAAGCGCACGATCACCTTGGGTTCGGCCCAGCCCTTCAATTCGAAGTGATGATGGATCGGCGCCATGCGGAACAGGCGTTTGCCGGTGAGCTTGAAGGAGGCGACCTGCAGCATCACCGACACCGTCTCCAGCACGAACACGCCGCCCATGACAAAGAGGACGATCTCCTGGCGCACGATAACCGCGGCGGTGCCGAGCGATGCGCCGATCGCCAGCGCGCCGACGTCGCCCATGAATACTTGCGCCGGATAGGCGTTGAACCACAGAAACCCGAGGCCGGCGCCGACCAAGGCCGCGCTGAAGATCAAGACCTCGCCCACGCCCGGTATGTACGGTATCTGCAGATAGGCTGCGAATTTGACGTTGCCGGTCGCGTAGGCGAACACGCCGAGCGCGGCGGCCACCATGACGGCCGGCATGATCGCAAGTCCGTCCAGGCCGTCGGTCAAGTTAACCGCATTGCTGGTACCGACGATCACGAAATAGGCGAAGGCGATGAAAGTCGCGGCGCTCATCGGCACCGCTACGCTCTTGAAGAACGGAACGTACAGCGAGGTCTCCGCCGGCAATTGATGAAAGTGTTGCAAAGCGAATGCCGCGCCGATTGCCACGATCGATTGCGCCAGATATTTGTAGCGCGCCGCGAGTCCCTTGGAATTACCGACGATGAGCTTCAGATAATCGTCGCATAGGCCGATCAAGCCGAAGGCGAGCGTGGTCGCGAGCAGTATCCAAATGAAGCGGCTGCGCAGGTCCGCCCACAATAGGGTGCCGAACGCGATCGCCACCAATATCAGGCCGCCGCCCATGGTCGGCGTCCCGGCCTTCGGCAAATGCGATTTCGGGCCGTCGCTGCGCACCTGCTGGCCGATCTGATAGCGGTTCAGGGTATCGATCATGCGCGGGCCGACGAACAGGGCGACCGCCAGGGCGGTCATCGCCGCAAAAATGCCGCGCAACGTGAGGTACTGGAATACGTGGAACTCGGAATGGCGCTTGGCGAGATATTCGCTGAGATAGAGCAGCATGACGGCGTCAACTCGCTTTGACCGCGGGTTTGGCCGCGGCGCCGGTCAGCGCCGCAACGACTCGTTCCAGGCGATTGACGCGCGAGCCCTTGACGAGCACCGTGACGGCGGGCGAAATCTCGCCCTGCAGCCGGCGGATCAGCGCCTCGCAGTCCGCAAACCATTCCGCGCCGCTGCCGAAGGCCTCGACGGTGCGCGTCGCCAGACGGCCGAGCGCGAACAGGCGCGCGACGCCGCAGGCGCGCGCATACGCGCCGATCTCGGCATGGCTCGCCTCGGCGCTCGCGCCGAGTTCGCCCATGTCGGCGAACACCAGCCATTTCACCCCCGCCTGCGCGGCGAGCACGTCCAAACCTGCGCGTACCGAGCTCGGGTTGGCGTTGTACGAGTCGTCGATGATCCAGCTGCTGCGCGCGCCCATTTTCAGCTGCAGGCGCCCGGCAACGGCGCGAAAATCGGCGAGGCCGGCCGTGATATCGGCGAGCGTCGCACCGGCGGCCGCGGCGGCGGCGGCCGCCGCCGCGGCATTCATGACGTTGTGCACGCCGCCGGCGCGTACCACGATCGGCGACTCTCCCTCGGCGCACACCAAGGTGAAGCGGATGACGAACTCGCCGCCCTCGATGCCCTGTGCCGCATTCGCGGCGACGAAATCCGCGCCGCGGCGGCGGCCGAAGGCGATGATGCGGCGGCTACCGGCGAGCTCACGCCAGTAGTCGGCGTAGGCGTCGTCGGCGTTGATGACCGCGGCGGCCCCGGCGTCGAGGCATGCGATGGTCTCGCCCTCGCCGCGCGCAACGCCATCGAGATCGCCGAAGCCCTGCAGATGCTCGGCGCCGGCATTGGTGATCAACCCCACGGTGGGACGCACCAGCGGCATCAGGGCGGCGACGTCGCCGAGGCGATTCGCGCCCACCTCGACGACGGCGCTGCGGTGCACGGCATCGAGGCGCAGCAGGGTCAAGGGCACGCCGATGTGATTATTGAGATTGCCGCGCGTCGACAGGCAAGCGCCATTGCGCGACAGAATCGCGGCGATCATCTCCTTGCAGGTGGTCTTGCCGTTGCTGCCGGCGACGGCGATCACCGGCAGTTCGAACTCGCGGCGCCACGCTTGCGCGAGCGCCTGCAGGGCTTGCAGCGTGTCGCGCACCAGGATTTGCGGCCGCGCCAGCGGCAATGGACGATCGACCAGTACGCCGACCGCTCCGGCCGCCGCCGCCGCCGCCGCGTAATCGCCGCCGTCGAATTTAGGGCCGCGCAAGGCGACGAACAGCGCCCCCGCCTCGAGCGTGCGACTGTCGGTCGACACCGACGCGAACGGCAGGTCCGGGCCGGTCAAGGTGCCGCCTACCGCGCGCGCGGCCTCTTGCAGGCTGCGCTTCATGCGGCCTCGACCAGATGGCGCCGCGCTTCGACACGGTCGCTGAACGCGCGGCGCTGCAAACCGTAGATCTGGTAGTCCTCGTGGCCCTTGCCGGCGATCAGCACCAGGTCGCCGTGCGCCGCTTCGCCGAGCGCAGTCGAAATCGCCTGTGCGCGGTCGTGGATGACGCGCACCGTTCGGGATTGGATGCCGCTGAGGATATCGTGGACGATCGCGTCGGGATCCTCGGAACGTGGGTTGTCGTCGGTGACGATGATTCGATCGGCGAACTCGTCGGCCGCCGCCCCCATCAGCGGACGCTTGCCGGCGTCGCGGTCTCCGCCGCAACCGAACACGCACCACAAAGCGCCGCGGCAATGCTCGCGCAGCGCCGTCAGCGCCTTGGCGAGCGCGTCCGGCGTATGCGCATAATCGATGACGGCCGTGGGTCTGTCGCAGCCGGCCGATTCGACCATTTCCATCCGGCCGGGCGGCGGCTGGCACTCGCCGAGCGCGGCGGCGGCCTCGGCGAGCGGCACGCCGCGGGCCGCAAGACAGGCGACGACGATCAAAGCGTTCTCGGCATTGAAGCGGCCGATCAACTTCGCCCGCAAACTGGCGGTGCCGAATGTGCCGGCGAGCTGCATGACGATGCCGCGCGGCTCCGCCGACACGGTCTGCGCATGCAGCGAGCGCTGCGCGAGCCAGCCGGAATCGCCGTGGCCGACCCAAACGGCGACCAGCGGCACGCGGCCGGCGTAGCGTTGCGCGAGTTCGCGGCCAAACTCATCGCCAACATTGATGACGGCCTGCTGCAATTCCCCGAATTCCAGCAAGCGCGCCTTGGCCGCGCCGTACGCCTGCATCGATTCGTGGTAATCCAGGTGATCGCGGCTCAGATTGGTGAACGCGGCCGTGTGGAAGCGCACGCCGGCGACGCGATGCTGATCGAGCGCATGCGAGGATACTTCCATGGCCACCTCGCGCACGCCGCTGGTGCGCAGCTGCGAGAGCATGCGATGCACGCTGACCGCATCGGGCGTGGTGTGCGATAGCGGCGCCAGAGCGCCGGCTCGTCCCCAGCCGATGGTACCGGCGTAAGCGGCCGGCGTCCCCAGGCGCTCCAGACATTGGGCCAGCAGAAAGGCGCAGGTCGTCTTGCCGTTCGTGCCGGTGACTCCGCAGACCGTCAGCTGCGCGGACGGCCAGCCGAAGAAGCGGTCGGCAATGCGCCCCGCAAGCATGGACAAATCGGCAAGCGGCGCCGCGAATACCGACTGCGGCAATGCCGGCGCCGAGTTCCGCCCGTCCGGCTCCCATAGCACCGCGCTCGCCCCGCGGTCGGCGGCCTGCGCCGCGAACTCCAGACCGTGCGAGCGCCTGCCGCGCAGAGCCAGGAACAGGCTGCCGGGCCGGACCTGCCGGCTGTCCTGCGTCAGATCGGCGACCTGCGCGGCGGTCGCGGGAATCGCCCCGATGCCGTCCAACAGCCACATCAGACTGACCGCGCGGTATGCATCGCCGTTCTCGGTCATGGCGTATCGTTGCGCGCCAGCGCCGGGCGCGGCACGTTCTGCAGATCGTCGGGAGGCACGTCCATCAGCCGCAGTGCACCGGACATGACGCTCGAAAATACCGGCGCCGCCACTTCGCCGCCGTAGTACTCGCTGCCGCTCGGTTGATCGATGATCACGACGGTCGCGAACTTCGGCCGCGAAGCCGGCACCAGCCCTGCGAACACCGCCATGTATTTGTTGGTCGAATAGCCGCCGTCGTAGGATTTCCACGCCGTACCCGTCTTGCCGGCGACCTTGTAGCCGATGATCGCCGCGCGCGGGGCGGTACCGTCTGCGGTCACGACGTGCTCCATCAAGCGCACCAGCGCATTCGCGACGTGCGCGCTGATGACGCGTACGCCGTCGACCGGCCCGCTGACTCGTTCAAAGGTGATCGGCCGCTCGATACCGCCGGCGCCGATCGTCGCATAGGCGTGCGCGAGCTGCAGCGGCGTCACCGACAAGCCGTAGCCGTGCGACAGCGTCGCGATGCCGATCGGCCGCCAGTGGGAATAATTCGTGAGGATGCCGGCCGATTCGCCCGGAAACTCGCTGCCGGTGACCTGCCCGAAACCGAGGCTGGTCAGCGTCTCCCAAATCAGTTTGGGCGGCAGCGACAGCGCGACCTTCGCGGCGCCGACGTTGCTGGATTTCGCGAGCAGCGTCGCCAGATCGATCGCGCCGAGATCGTGTTCGTCCTCGAAGACCTTGTCGCCCACCTTCATGAACCCCGGCGAGGTATCGACGACGCTGTCGGCGCGGTATTGTCCCGAGGCGAGCGCCGCGGCAATGATGAACGGCTTGATGCTGGAGCCGGGCTCGAAAATATCGGTGACGGCGCGGTTGCGGTACAGGCGCGGCCGCAGCTGGTCGCGGTTATTGGGGTTGTACGAGGGCTGGTCCACCATCGCCAGCACTTCGCCGGTATCGCAATCGATGACGGTGACGGAGCCGGCGCGCGCCCGGTATTGCCGCACCGCCTCTTTCAGCGCCCGGTACGCCAGGTATTGAATCCGCAAATCGATGCTCGTGACCAGATCGCGGCCCGGCCGCGGCGCGCGGATGCTGTCGACGTCTTCGACATAATGGCCGTACATGTCCTGCAGAACGCGCTTGGCGCCGTCGCGGCCGTTCAGCATTTGGTCATAGCTCAGCTCCAGGCCCTCCTGGCCGCGGTCGTCGATCGTCGTGAAGCCGACGACGTGCCCGCTCACCTCGGCGGCCGGATAGAAGCGCTGGTATTCGCGCAACAGGTAAACGCCGGGAATGTCGAGGCTCTTGATGCGTGCGGCCTGATCCGGGGGCAGGTGCCTGACCAGGTAGAGGAACTTGCGGCCGAGATTGCTGGTGATGCGCCGCGCGAGCGATTGTTCGTCGACTCGCAGCGCCGCCGCCAATATCGGCAGTTGATCGAGGTTTGCCTGGATCTCCTGCGGATTGACCCAGATGCTGTCGACCGGCGTGCTGATCGCGAGCGGCTCGCCGTTGCGGTCGGTGATGGCGCCGCGGTGGGCGACGATCGTCACGACGCGCAGCGAGCGGTCGTCGCCCTGCTTGGTGAGAAAGCGATGTTCCATCACCTGCAGCTGCACCGCCCGCGCGGCGAGCAGCGCCGCGCCGAGCAGCACCAGCGTGAGCACCAGCGCCGACCGCCAGCCATAGGTCTTGAGTTGGCCGTCTGGCCCGCCGGCGCGCGCTTTCACGGCCGTACGATCCGCACTTCGCCCGGCTGAGGAATCGACATGTGCAATTCGCTGTCGGCCTTCTTTTCGATCAGAGCGTTGGAAGACCAGGTGCTCTGTTCGAGTTCCAGGCGCCCCAACTCGATGTCCAGGGAATCGCGCTTGGTGTTCACCGTCTCCAGGCGTTCGAAAAGCGCGCGCGCCCGAAAGCGCGCGTAAACCACCGCGGTCGCGCTGAAAAGCACCGCGAGCCACAGCACCGGCAGGACGATCCGCAGAATTTTGCGCTCGCTCATGCGGCGAGGCCCTCCGCGAGCCGTTCGGCGACGCGCAGGCGCGCGCTGCGCGCGCGCGGATTGCTCTGCATTTCGGCAGCCGTGGGCACGATCGACTTGCCGACCAAGCGCAGCTGCGGCCGCGCCTGCGGCGGAATCTGCGGCAATCCGGCATACACGGGATCGGTCAGCGAGTGGCGGCGCATGAACTGCTTGACGATGCGATCCTCGAGCGAGTGGAAGCTGATGACCGCGAGACGCCCGCGCGGTGCGAGCCGCTCGAACGCGGCCGCGAGTCCCGCGTGCAGTTCGCCGAGTTCGTCGTTGACGTAAATACGCAGGGCCTGAAAGACGCGCGTGGCCGGATGCTTATTGCGCTCGCGCGTCGGGCAGACGCGCGCGATCATCTGCGCCAATTGCAGCGTCCGCAGGAACGGCGTGGTTTTGCGGTCGGCGACGATCGCGCGGGCGATGCGCAGCGCGAAGCGCTCCTCGCCGAACTCGCGGAAAATCCGCGCCAGTTCATTCGCCGGAGCCGTGTTGACGACGTCGGCCGCGCTTCGGCCGTGCGCGCCGCCCATGCGCATGTCGAGAGGCCCGTCCTGCGCGAAGCTGAAGCCGCGCGCGGCGTCATCGAGCTGCGGAGAAGAGACGCCCAGGTCGAACAAGATGCCGTCGAGGCGCAGTCCCGGCCGCACGCGTTCGGCGCAGACGCCGAGCGCCGAGAACGGCGCCAGGAAGATCGCGACGCGCGCATCGCCGCCGTAGCGGCTGCGCGCTGCGGCGACCGCCTCGGCGTCGCGGTCCAAGCACAGCAAGCGGCCGCCGGCGATGAGCTTCTCGAGGATCGCCTGCGCGTGGCCGCCGCGGCCGAAAGTCGCGTCCAGGTACGCGCCGTCCGCGCGGACGTTGAGCGCCGCCACGGCTTGCACGAGCAGCACCGGCATGTGAATTCGCTCCGCTGTTTCCTGCACCGTCAACGGACCTGCGCTCTGAAGTCGCGTGCTGCGGATCACAGCGACAGGGTTTCGAGTTCGGCGGGCAAATCGGCCGCGGGTTCCTCGCCCGCAAGCCATTCATCGCGTCGCTCGTTCCACCGCGCCTCATCCCACAATTCGAAACGCACGCCCTGGCCGATCAACATCGCGTCGCGCGTAAGCAAGGCGAACTCGCGCAGCTTCGGCGGCAACAACAAGCGGCCGTGACCGTCGAGTTCGAGATCGGTGGCGTGACCGACCATCAGCCGCTGCAGCCGCCTCGCCTGCGCGTTCAATGTCGGCAAACGCATCAGCTTGCGCTCGATCTCTTCCCAATCGGGCAACGGATAGATCAACAGGCATTGGTCCTTGTCGACGGTGATCACGAGCTTGCCGCCGCAAAGTTCCTGCAGCCGTTCGCGATACCGGGTCGGCATGACGATCCGGCCCTTGGCATCGAGAGTTAATTTGTTGGCGCCGCGAAACATTGGTATCAATGGGTCGCTCTGACCCATTTTCTCCCACTTTTTCCCACTTGCCGCCACTATAGGGATCGGCGCGTCGGACTGTCAACGTCTTAAGTTAAAAAAACCCCCGTATTGACAGTGACTTAGGTCACATTCCGGGAACAGAATGCGCACTGGGGTGCGTGGCTTCTATCATTTCAAGCCGTTAGAGGTCTTTTCTGGACTTCGCCGCAGGAGTCAAACCGCGAGCGCCGGACGGCGGACGGCGCGCGTCGCTGCATCGATGACGATGCAACGACGAAAAAGGGAGTCGGCCGGTAAGCCGGGTTCTGTCGTGGACAGTCATTCCTCTGGGATGCACGTCGCCGTACACCTCAAGCGACCTACCCGGAAGCCCATGTGGGCCACATGTCGCGGCCGGTATGCGCCGCTCGCTTCCCTATTTGGTCTTGCTCCAGGTGGGGTTTGCCGTGCCACCGATGTTGCCATCGGCGCGGTGCGCTCTTACCGCACCATTTCACCCTTACCGGCGCCGCTCGCGCGGCGCTTAGGCGGTATCTTTCTGTTGCACTTTCCGTGGGCTCACGCCCCCCAGGTGTTACCTGGCACCTAGCCCGATGGAGCCCGGACTTTCCTCCATGCGTGATGACGCACAGCGACTGTCTGGCCGACTCTTGGCATGCACCATACGCAGGTGCGCGGATTATTGCGAGGCGGATTCGCGCTGCAGCGCCAGCGCCCGCTTGTACGCCTCGTTATGGCGCACGCCGACGATGCGCGCCGCGAGGCGCGCCGCTTGCGCGAGCGGCAATTCATCGAGCAGCGCGCCGAGCACTCGGTCCAAATCCCGCGCCTCGTCGGCGGCCGCCGTGGGCGCGGCAGCGGCGATCACGACGACGATCTCGCCACGGCAAAAATCCGCGTCCTCGGCGGCGCGCGCCTTGAGCTCGCCGAGCGTTGCGCGGTAAATCGTCTCATGCAGCTTGGTCAGTTCACGCGCCACCGCCGCATGCCGCGCTGCGCCGAACGCGGCGGCGCAATCCTCGAGCATTTCGCGCAGGCGATGCGGCGATTCGTAGAACACCAGCGTGCGCGGCTCCATCGCGAGCGCCGCCAGACGGCGGCGGCGCGCCGCGCCGCGCGCCGGCAGGAAGCCTTCGAATGCAAAGCGCGCCGTCGGCAGCGCGGCGACCGACAGCGCCGCGAGCGCCGCACACGGTCCCGGCACGCAGGTGATTTCGATGCCCGCCGCAGCCGCCGCGCTCAGCAGCTCGAAGCCCGGATCGCTGATCGCCGGGGTTCCGGCGTCGCTGATCAGAGCGAGATCCGCGCCGCCCTCGAGTCGCCGGAGAAGTTCCGCGGTGCGCCGCCGTTCGTTGTGTTCGTGCAGCGAAATCAGCGGCGTGTGCACATCGAAGTGGCGCAGCAGCGGGCCGCTGTGCCGGGTGTCTTCGGCCGCGATCAGCGCACAGCTTTGCAGCACCTCCCGCGCCCGCGAACTGAAGTCGCCGAGGTTGCCGATCGGCGTCGCAACGACATAGAGCCTGCCCGGGGGGTTGTTTGCCACTATAATCCGCGCCTTGACAGCGTTAAGGCCAATAGGTGTAGAGGGTATGGCAGCGATCCGCCGGCGTCCATGGTTAATCCCCTGCATCGCCGCGTGCCTGGCTTTGAGCGTCGCCGGCTGCACGCTGATCGCGCCGGTCGAATCCCCGGCGGCGCAGCAGAACGCGGCCGACCGCCTCGCCAGCGACGGCCGCCACGCCGAAGCCGCGCAAGCCTACGCCGCGCTCGCCGCCGAGCCGTCGGCCAATCACGACTACTTCGAACTGCGCAGCGCCGCGCAATGGCTCGCCGCCGGCAATATCGCCGCGGCCCGGCAGGCGTTCGCGGCCGTCTCCGCCGCAGCGCGCACGCAGCTTCCCGCCTTGCGCGCGCTGCTCGGCGCCGAGCTTGCGCTCGCCGGCAACGACGGCGCCGGAGCGCTGCGCGAACTGCACCGCATGGCCGTGCCGACGCTGCCCGACGAGGCGCAGGAATATTGGTGGCTGCGCGGCCGCGCCGAGTTCTTGGCGGACGATCCGGCCGCGGGGGTGCGCGCCTACGTCGAAAGGGAGCGTTGGCTCGGCAGCCCGGCCGCGGTTCGCGCGAACCGCGACGAGCTGTTCGCGCGCATACGCACCGCGGCCGCCCGCGGCGATTCCTTCGCGGCCCCGCCGAATGCGAACCCGATCGTCGGCGGCTGGCTGGCGCTGGGACCGATCGCGCTGGAACTGGACCGCAACCCGATGCATGTGTCCGCCGCCCTGGCCGAATGGCGGGCGCGCTTTCCGATGCATCCGGCCGATGATGCACTGCAGAGAGCCGCGCAAACTCAACTGCGCGCCGTCACGCAATTCCCGAATCAGATCGCCTTGTTGTTGCCGCTCTCCGGTCCCGCAGAAGCCGTCGGCACGGCGGTGCGAGACGGCTTCATTTCCGCGTACTTCGAACAAGACGCCGCATCGCGCCCGCGCGTGAAGATCTACGATGCCGCCGCGCAGCCGGTCGCCGCTGCCTACGATCAAGCTATCGCCGACGGCGCCGATTTCGTCGTCGGGCCGCTGACCAAGGACGGCGTCGCGGCGCTGGCGCCGCTCGCCGGCCGCGTTCCGGTGCTGGCGCTGAACTTCCTCGGCACGGCGGTGGCGACCCCGCGCAATTTCTACCAATTTGCCTTGTACCCGGAGGACGAGGCGAAGATCGTCGCGCGCCGCCTCATCGCCGACGGCCGGATGCGCGGCATCGCGATCGTGCCTCAAGGCGAATGGGGAGAGCGCGTCGCCGGCGCATTTACAGCGGAACTCGACCGCCTCGGCGGCGCGGTCCTCGACTTGGAGCGCTACGACGCGGCGCAGATCGATTTTACCGACATCATCGAATCGGCGCTGCAAATACACGAGGTCAAAGGCGGCCCGGCGACGCACAGGGCCGACGCCGCCTTCATATTCATCGCCGCCTCGCCGGGCACCGCGAGGCTGATCGTGCCGCAATTGAAATTCCACTATGCGGGCGATATTCCCGTGTATGCGATGCCGGACGGTTTCGCTGCGGATCCGCGCGCGAATTCCGACATCGACGGCCTGCGGTTTGCGGACATGCCGTGGATGATATCCGCGGACCCGGTGACTGCCGGGATCCGCGATGCGGTGCGTGCCGCCTGGGCTGCGGGAACCTCGCGCCGCGACCGGCTGTATGCATTCGGCTTCGACGCATATCGTCTGGTGCCGGCCCTGCGTTCTGGTTACTTCAGCGGCGGCGCGGAAATCTCCGGCATGACCGGCAGGCTGCGGCTCGATGGTCGGAACCGCATTCGCCGCAGCCTCGACTGGGCAAAGATCGAAGACGGCATCCCGCAGCCCCTTCCCCCGCGGCCCCAGGTCCCCGAGCTCCCGGCTGCGCAGCCCCCGGCTCCGCAATCACCGGGCCAGTAGCCGCAAGCGGCGGGGTTTTACCGCGAATTGCCCCAATATCGCCGGCGACGGCGCAGCGCCGGTCGGTCATGCTGAGGCCATGATCGAAGTATCCCGCGCCAATCGCCGCGCGCGCTGCGCCGCCCTGCGGGGCCTGCGCGGTCGTACGGCGGAACGCCTCGCCGAAGGCTATCTCGCCGCGCAGGGCCTCGAGGTGATCGCACGCAATTTCCGCTGCCGGCTCGGCGAACTCGACCTTGTTTGCCTTGATGCCGGCGAGTTGGTGGTCGTCGAAGTACGGCAGCGCTCGCGCGGCGATTTCGGCGGCGCACTCGCATCGGTGACGGCGGCGAAGCGGCGCCGGATCGTGCGCGCCGCCGCGCTGTTCCTGATGCGTTCGGCAGCGGCACACAATGCCCCGGTACGCTTCGACGTCGTCGGCATCCAAGGGCGGCCCGAAGCGGCGTACGAATTGATCTGGATCAAGGCGGCATTTTGCGCGGCTTGAGGCGCGCGCGCCGCCGCCTCACTTGACGACCTGCAGCTTCGGGCGTTTGCCCGGCGTCGCCGCCGACTTGCCGCCGGAAGCCTTGCCGCCCGCGGCCCTGCCGCCGGCGGCGGCCGCCGGCGGCCCGTCCGTGGGATCGGGATCGGCATCGCCTTCGGGAAAAATCATGCCTTGTCCGGTCTCTCGCGCGTAGATGCCGAGTACCGCGCGCACCGGCACCCGCACGGCAAAGCTGGCGCCGCCGAAGCGCGCCTCGAAGCTCAGGAAATCGTTGTTGAGCTGCAGCATTTGCGTCGCCGTCACACTGACGTTGAGCACGATCTTGCCGTCCTTGACGTATTGGCGCGGCACCGCAACCCCTGCGGCGTTTGCATCGACGACGATGTGCGGCGTCTCGCCGCTGTCGGTGATCCATTCGTGCAGCGCGCGCAGCAGGTACGGACGGCGCGCCTTCAATGCCGCATGCCCCGTTCGGCCTCGGTCAGCGATGCGCGGAACGCCGGCCGCAAAAAGATCGAGTGCATGTATTTGACGATCGGCTGCGCCTGGCCCGGCAACTCGATGCAATAGAGCGGCAGGCGCCACAAAATCGGCGCGATGCTCGCGTCGACCAGCGAAAAGTCGTCGCTCAGAAAGAACGGCTTCGCCTTGAACACTTCGGCGCTGGCGGCAATCGCTTCGCCCAGGACTTTGCGGCTCTGCGCAGCGGTCTTGCCGTGCGGATCGGCTTCGATGTCGGCGGCCATCGCATACCAATCGCGCTCGACCCGGTACAGAGCCACTCGGAACTGCGCACGCGTCACCGGGTCGATCGGCATCAGCGGCGGATGCGGAAAGCGCTCGTCCAGGTAATCGATGATGACCCGCGAGTCGTACAAGACCAAATCCCGGTCCACGAGCGTCGGTAGACTGTGGTAGGGATTCAGATCGAGCAGGTCCTCGGGCAACTTGCCGACGTCGACGTTGACCACATCGATCGAAATGCCCTTCTCCGCGAGCACTATGCGGGTCCGGTGACTCCACGGGTCAGTCGGCGCCGAAAACAATGTCATCACCGCCCGACGTGCCACGAACGCTCTCTCCTGATCGCGATGAGGCCTTCCCCGGTTGCTCCGTTCACGGCGAACGCGATCGTGCGCCGCCTATGTTCAATGCACGTCCTTCCAGTATTCCTTCTTCAGCAGGTAGGCGAATAGGAAGAACGCCAGCAGGAACAGCGTCACGAAGATTCCCATCGACTCGCGCTGCGCCTTGATCGGTTCGGCCGCATAGTCCAAAAAATTGGAGATGTCGCGCACGAACCGATCATACTGCGCCGGGGTCATCGAACCCGGCGTCATCGGCTCGACGCCGCTCAGTTCCATGCTGGCATGGCCGCGATCGTCGGTCACGCTCTTGTAGACGGGCTTCTGCAGGCCCTGCAGCGGCTCCAGCACGAACGGCATCGCAACCTTCGGGTAATACAGGTTGTCGACACCCCATAAACGCCCCTTTTCGGCGTAGAAGCCCTTCAGAAACGAATATATGTAGTCGACGCCCTTGTAGCGGGCCATCAAGGTCAGGTCGGGCGGCTGCTTGCCGAACCAGGCGACGGCATCGGCCGGCATCGCCGAGATGATGTGATCGAACGGCTTGCTGGAAGTGAACATCAGGTCCCTGGCGAGGTCCGCGGGCGCTATCCTCAAGTCCTTCGCCATGCGGTTGTAACGCAGGTAGCGCAGCGAATGGCAGCCCGAACAGTAGTTCATGAAGTCGCGCGCACCGCGCTGCAGCGATTGAATGTCGTTGATGTCCGTGTCCGCATTCTGCAGCGGATACCCGGCCTCCTGCGCCAAGGCCGCGCCGCCCGGAAGGAACACGGCGGCGATCAATAAAAAGCGCTTAAGCATGTCCCGTAACCCTCTCCGGCACCGGTTTCACCCTATCGATCTTCGTGTACCAGGGCATCAGCAAAAAGAACGCGAAATACAGCGCCGTACCGATTCTCGAGAGAAGCGGATAGATGCCCGCCGGCGGCATCATGCCGCAAACGCCCAAAGTGACGAACGCCAGGACGAAGATCGCCAGCGCAATCTTGTAAATCGGCCCGCGATATCGCACCGACTTGACCGGCGAGCGGTCCAACCACGGAACGAAGAACAGCACGATGATCGCGCTTGCCATGACCAGCACGCCCCAGACCTGCGTACCCGCGAACGACGGCACCGCGCGCAACATCGCGTAGAACGGCGTGAAATACCAAACGGGCGCGATATGCGGCGGAGTTTGCAGCGGATTCGCCGGCAGGAAATTCGCCGGTTCGAGGAACAAGCCGCCGAACGTCGGCGCAAAGAAGATCACCCCGCAAAACAACAACAAGAACCCGGCGACGCCGACCAAGTCCTTGACGGTGTAATACGGATGGAACGGAATGCCGTCGAGCGGATGTCCGTCCGCTCCCTTATGCTCCTTGATCTCGATGCCGTCCGGATTGTTCGATCCCACCTCGTGCAGCGCCATGACGTGCGCGATGACCAGGAACACGAGCGCGAGCGGCAAGGCGGCGACATGCAGCGCAAAGAAGCGGTTCAGCGTCGCATCGGCGATCACGAAGTCGCCGCGGATCCATTCGACCAATGTTCCGCCGACCACCGGCAGGCTGCCGAACAGGGAGGTGATGACTTGTGCGCCCCAGAAACTCATGTTTCCCCAGGGCAGCACGTAGCCCATGAACGCCTCGGCCATCAACAGCACGAAAATCACGCAACCGAAAATCCACAATAATTCGCGCGGCTTTCGTGCCGAACCGTACATCAGCGCGCGGAACATGTGCAGATAGACGACGATGAAAAAGGCCGACGCGCCGGTCGTGTGCAGATAGCGGATCAGCCAGCCCCACTTCACGTCGTACATGATGTATTGAATCGAATTGAAGGCATTGGCCGCCGACGGCTTGTAGTTCATCGTCAGGTAAATGCCGGTGATCAGCTGGTTCACGAGGATCAGCAGCGCCAAGGAGCCGAAGTAGTACCAAAAATTGAAATTCTTCGGCGCGTAGTACTCGGAGAGTTGTTCCTTCCACAACTTGCTGAGCGGAAAGCGCTGATCGATCCAATGGATGAATCCCCGGCTCTTGCCGGCGTCGGCGGAATCAGGTGCTGCGGCCATCTGTCAAGCTCTCCTGCGTCTCTTAGGCGCTCTTCGGGGCGTCGTCGACGCCGATCACGATGTGCAAGTCTTGGCCGAACGCATAGGACGGCACCGTCAGATTCTTCGGCGCCGGCATGTTCTTGAAGACGCGGCCGGACGCGTCGTACTTCGAGCCGTGACACGGGCAATAAAATCCGCCCGGCCAATTCTGGCCCAAATCCGTGCCGGATAATTGGAACTCGTCGTTGCGCTTGAGCGCGCCGAGCGGCGAACAGCCAAGATGCGTGCAAACCGCGAGACCCACCCAGTATTCCGGATTGCGCGCGCGCGCCGCGCCCGATGCCTTGATGTACGCGGGCTGCTGCGAGTCGTCCGAATTCGGATCCGCGAGCGTCGCATCGTGGTCGCCGAGGTGTTCGACCGCGTCCTTCGTGCGGCGCACGATGAACACCGGCTGACCGCGCCACGCGACTTTGACGATTTGCCCCGGCTCGAGTTTGGACGCATCGACTTCCACCGGTGCGCCGAGCGCCTTGGCCCGTGCGCTCGGATTCCACGAGGCGATGAACGGCACTGCGGCGAACACCACGCCGATCGCCCCTGTTCCGACAGTGGCCGCCGTCAACAGCCGGCGTCGACTATGATCCACCTGATCAGCCATTCCGATTACCCCTGCGAGCGATTGACAAAACTTTACCCGCATCCGCGGGTAAACGCTGTTTAACATTCAATATCGGTAGCGCATTATACACAGTAGACAGACCCCGCTGCGGGCAACACCGGACCTGCGTCGGCGCTCGGGCAATCGCGACGTTAAGGCACTGACCGGTCGAGTTTGAATTCTCTTGCGGGATATTAATTGAAGAACGCGCGCATCCTCGCGAAATTGCTGATCAGAGCGGTGATCATCGGCTTGGCGGCCGGCTTCGTGATCGTTTGGTGGAGGCCGTCGCTGCTCGGCGTGCCGAACGGCGCCGGGTCGCATTCCGCTGCGGCGAGTCCGCCGCCGCGAGCCGGCTCCTTGCACAAATCGGCCGCGGCGCCGGTTGCGGCGCCCACCGCGGGCGCGGCGCCGGCCATGGTCATCAGCGGCTTCGCCGACGCGGTGGCGCGCGCGGAGCCGGCGGTCGTCAACATCTACACGGCCCGCGTAGTCACCGAGCAAACGCAAGCCTCGCCGCTCGCGCAGTTGTTCGGTGATTATTGGCCGACGTTTCGGCAGCATGTGGAACGCAGCTTGGGCTCCGGCGTGATCGTCAACGCCGACGGCACGATCGTCACCAATCAGCACGTGATCGCCGGCGCCGATTCGATCAGGGTGCAATTGGCGGATGGCCGCGTCGCCGGAGCGAAGATCGTCGGTCAGGATCCCGATACCGATCTTGCGGTCCTGCGATTGTCGATCGGTAATCTGCCGGTCATGCCGCTTGGGCGGTCAGACACCCTGCGGGTAGGTGACATCGTTCTCGCGATCGGCGATCCGTACGGATTGGGCCAGACGGCTACGCAGGGAATAGTCAGCGCGACCGGCCGCGGTCAACTCGGACTCGCGACATTCGAGAATTTCATCCAAACGGACGCGGCGATCAATCCCGGCAATTCGGGCGGCGCGCTGATCAACGTACGCGGCGAATTGGTCGGCATCAATACCGCGGTCTTGAACCGCGCCTACGGCGGACCGGAGGGAATCGGCTTCGCGATACCGGTCAATCTGGTGCGCGGCGTCGTGCAGCAGATCCTCGCCTACGGCCGCGTGATCCGCGGCTGGCTCGGACTTGCGCCGCAGGATCTGAGCGATGCACAGGCGGCGCAGCTCGGCATGGCGACCGGCGGCGGCGTCACGGTCGTGAATATTCTGGTGAAAAGCCCGGCCTACGAAGCCGGCGTCAGGCCCGGCGACCTGATCACGAGCTTGAACGGCACGCCGATCAACAGTGCGCAGGAGCTGATCAGCCGAGTCGCCGCGCTGAAGCCCGGCACGCAGATCGAATTGGCCGGCCGGCACGGACTGCAAGCTTTCAAATACAGGTTCCCGGTCATCGAACGGCCGACCCGCAACGTCCAGCCGAAGCCGTGAACATGGACGCCGGGGCCGGCGGCCCGCCGCGGCCGGCACAGCGGCCACGCCTCAGCCCGGCGTGCGGCGTATTTTCGCGCCCAATTGTTGAAATTTCTCCTCGATCGCCTCGTAGCCCCGGTCGATGTGGTAGATGCGTTCGATCTCGGTGCGCCCTTCGGCGATCAAGGCCGCCAGAATCAGGCTCGCCGAGGCGCGCAGATCGGTCGCCATCACCGGTGCGGCGGTCAGCCGCTCGACGCCCCTGATGATCGCGGTATTGGCCTCGAGACGGATCTCCGCGCCCATGCGCCGCATCTCGAGCATGTGCATGAAGCGATTCTCGAATATCGTTTCGATGATGGTACCGACCCCTGCGGCGACGGTATTCAGCGCTGCGAATTGCGCCTGCATGTCGGTCGGAAATGCCGGATACGGAGCGGTGCGGATATCCACGGCACGCGGCCTGCGGCCGCGCATGTCCACCTCGATCCAGGTGTCGCCGCTCGCGACCGCCGCGCCCGCCTCTTGCAATTTGCCGATCACCGCATCCAGGTGTTCCGGCCGGGTATTTTTGACGCGGATGTGGCCGCCGGTGATCGCCGCGGCGACCAGATACGTGCCGGTCTCGATTCGATCCGGCAGCACTTCGTAGGACGTGCCGTTCAGGCGGCGCACGCCGTCGACGACGATTTTGTCGCTGCCGGCGCCGCGGATCTTCGCGCCCATGGCGTTGAGGAAATTCGCCAAATCGACGACTTCGGGCTCGCGCGCCGCATTTTCCAGCACGCTCTGGCCGTCCGCGAGCGCCGCCGCCATCATCAGGTTCTCGGTGCCCGTGACCGTCACCGTCTCCAGCACCAGACGCGCGCCCTTCAGGCGGCTCGCACGCGCCTTGATGTAGCCGTTTTCGATGTGGATGTCGGCGCCCATCGCCTGCAGGCCGGCGACGTGGATATTGACAGGCCGCGCGCCGATCGCGCAGCCGCCGGGCAGCGATACGTCCGCCTGGCCGAATCTGGCGAGCAGCGGGCCGAGGACCAAAATCGACGCGCGCATCGTTTTCACGAGCTGGTACGGCGCGAAATACTCCTTGATCGTCGATGCATCCACCTCGATGCGCATTTTCTCGTCGACCGTCACCGACACGCCCATGCGCCCGAGCAGTTCGATCATCGTCGTGACGTCCCGCAGATGCGGAACGTTGGAGACGATCACCGGTCCGTCGGCGAGCAGGCAAGCGGCCAGGATGGGCAGGGTCGCATTCTTGGCCCCGGAAATGCGTATTTCGCCCTCTAGGGGGATACCGCCGGTTATCTGCAATTTATCCAAGGAATGCTCCCCCACGCTGTACCGGACGCCCGCGACGGCGCCGCTTCAAGGCCGGCCTCGAGTTCGAAATTCCTCCGGCGTGAACGCCTTGAGCGCCAACGCGTGAATTTCGCCGCCCACGGCCGTACCGAGGGCCGCATAGACGAGTTGATGGCGCTGCAGCGCGCGCTTGCCGGCAAACGCCTCGGCAACGACGACCGCCTCGAAATGCACGTTGTCGTCGCTCGTCACCGTCGCGATACTGCCGGCCAAGCCGGCGCGGATCAACTGCGCGACTTCTTGTGGATTCATGCCCGTTCCTTATGAATGCTCGAAATCCAGGGAGTGTACAAAGAAAGCGTGCGGCGGCCCAATCCGCGCGACGCGCCGCATCCGCGGTATCATTCGACGATGCAGCGCGCTTACACGGACGATGACCTGATCGAGGCCGCTCGCCAGGCACTCGCCGTCGAGATCGACGGCCTGCGCGCGCAGTTGCCGCGCATAGGCGGCGATTTTGCGCGCGCCTGCCGTATTTGTCTCGATTGCCGCGGGCGCATCGTCGTCACCGGCATGGGAAAATCCGGGCACATCGCCGGCAAGGTCGCCGCGACCCTCGCAAGCACCGGTACGCCCGCGTTCTTCATGCACCCGGGCGAGGCGAGCCACGGGGACATCGGCATGATCACCCGCGACGATGCCGTACTCGCCCTGTCGAACTCCGGGGAAACCGACGAGATATTGACGATCGTACCCGTGATCAAACGCTTGGGGGTCGCCATGATCGCGATGACGGGTAATCCGCATTCGGCGCTCGCCCGCCTGGCGACCGTGCATTTGCACATCGCCGTGCCCGCCGAAGCCTGCCCTCTGAACCTGGCGCCGACCGCAAGCACGACGGCCGCGCTCGCCGTCGGCGATGCGCTCGGCGTCGCGCTGCTGAAGGCGCGCGGCTTCACCGAAGAGGATTTCGCGCGTTCCCACCCGGCGGGCAATTTGGGCAGGCGGCTGCTGCTGCGTGTGCAGGACGTGATGCGCACCGGCGCCGACATACCCAAGGTAAGGAGCCAAACGGCGCTCGCGGACGGCTTGATGGAAGTGAGCCGCAAGGGGCTCGGCATGACCGCGGTGGTCGACGAGGCGGACCGCGCGATCGGCATCTTCACCGACGGCGACCTGCGCCGCGCACTCGATCGCGCGGCGGATTTGCGCACCACGCGCATGGACGAGGTGATGACCCGGCGGGCGATAACCGTCGGCGCCGACATGCTCGCGGCCGAGGCCGTGCATCTGATGGAAACGCATCGCATCACCTCGCTGCTGGTGATCGACGCCGAAGAACGCGTCGTCGGCGCTCTCAACGTTCACGACTTGATGCGTGCGGGGGTCGTTTGAGCGCGCGCAAGCCCACGCCGCTCGGCAAAATCGAACTGCTGGCGCTCGACGTCGACGGCGTGCTGACCGATGGTCGGTTGTACTTCGGCGCGCGCGGCGAGTCCCTGAAGGCTTTCCACGTGCGCGACGGTCACGGCATCAAGCTGCTGGCATTGAGCGGCGTGGCGGTCGCCGTGATCAGCGGCCGCCGTTCGGCGGCCGTCGCGGCGCGCATGCGCGAACTGCGCGTCGCCCACGTCGTGCAGGGTTGCACCGACAAGGCGGCCGCGCTGCAGGAACTCGCCGCCAAACTCGGTGTATCGCCGCTCTCTGCCGCATGTCTCGTCGACGACACGCCCGACCTGCCGCTGATGACGGCGGTCGGTTTCGCCGGCGCGGTCGCCGACGCGCACCCACTGGTGTTGGCGGCGGCTCACTGGGTCGCGAAATCCGCCGGCGGCGGCGGCGCGGTGCGCGAACTGTGCGACGCGATTCTCCGCTCGCGCGCCGGGAGGCGCTGATGTCGTTCAGAATTTTCACCATCCTGGCGGTCGTGGCGTTGGCGGTCAGCACGTGGATCCTGAGCACGCCGACGCATACCCGCAAACCCGCGACCGCCGCCCTGCGCGCCCGTCAACCTGGCTACTATCTGCAGGGCGCCGTGTTGACCGACTACGATCGCAACGGCGACCCCAGCGTCAAAATCGCCGCCGCACGAATCGATCAGATAGACGGCGGCAACGAAGTCGCGCTGCACGACATCCGCGTCGATTACCAAACGCCGGGCGGCCAGTCCTGGTTGATGGTCGGCGACCTCGCCCATATCGAGCCGGGCGGCAACGCCATCGACGTGAGCGGCAACGTGCGCCTAACGGGCGCCGACAGAGAGCACGCGGGCGCGGCGCTGATCCGCACCGACCAACTGACCTACGACGTGCATGCGGCGCTGGTGCGCACGGCGAGCGACGTGCATATCGATTTTGCGGGCCAAACCCTCAGCGCCCGCGGCCTGATCGCCAATCTGAACGAGCGCACGGTGAGCTTGGAGTCGCGGGTCAATGGCCGTTTCCTGCCGTAGAGCGTACGTTTTGTTCGCGGCCTTTGCGCTGCTCGCTGCGGCCGTGCAGCACACGGCCGCAGCCGTGCGCCATGCCCCCGCGCCGCCATCGCCGCGACCGTCGCCATCGGCCCCTGCGGCGCAGCCGCCGATCGTGCTGGACGCGCAGTCCTCGCAAATCGATTACCGCAATAACGATCTGATTTTTCGCAAAGTCAGGATTTCTCAGGGTACGATGTCGGTGTCGGCCGATCTTGCGCATGCCAACGGACTGGATTTCGAGAACAGCCACTGGATCTTTCGAGGCAGCGTCGACATCAGCGTGAATCAGGGCGAATTGCACTCCGATCGGGCGGACATCACCTTTACGCACAAGCTCTTGTCGCATGCCATCGTCACCGGCAAACCCGCCAAGTTCTCGCAACGCGATCCGAAGAGCGGACGACTGGTGAACGGCCATGCCCAGCAGATCGATTACGACGTCCGCAAAGGGGTCATAGCGCTTTCCAGAGATGCGTGGCTGAGCGACGGCCAGAAGGAAATACGCGGAGAATCGTTGAAATACGACATTGCCGAGCGCAGCATCGTCGCCCGGGCCGCGGATCAGAATTCCCACCGGGTGCACATCACGATCACGCCGCCTCCGCCCCCCCGCAAGCCATGAGCATGCTACGGGCGTCGAACCTCGCGAAGAAATACAAATCGCGCGAAGTGCTGCGGGATTTGTCGCTCTGCGTCGCGAGCGGCGAGGTCGTCGGCTTGTTGGGCCCGAACGGCGCCGGCAAAACCACCGCCTTCTACATGATCGTCGGTCTGACCGGCTGCGAGCACGGCGAGATATTGTTGGACGATCGCGACATCAGCCGGCTGCCGATGCATCGGCGGGCGCAAATGGGCTTGGGATACCTGCCCCAGGAACCCTCGGTGTTCCGCAAATTGTCGGTTGCCGACAACATCCGCGCGATCCTGGAGACGCGCCGCGGTCTCGACCGCGAGGCCCGCGAAGCTCGGCTCGAGGAACTCCTCGGCGAACTGCACATCGACCACGTTCAGGACAGCTTGGGCGTGAGCTTGTCGGGCGGCGAACGGCGCCGTGTCGAGATCGCCCGCGCCTTGGCGGCGGACCCAAGATTCATGCTGCTCGACGAGCCGTTCGCCGGCGTCGATCCGCTGTCCGTGGCCGACATCCAGCGCATAATCAAGCACTTGGCCGATAAGGGAATCGGCGTATTGATTACGGATCATAATGTGCGCGAGACGCTCGGCATCTGCAACCGGGCGTATATCGTCAGCCAGGGCGTGGTGATCGCGTCGGGATCTGCCGAGCAGATTCTTGCAAATTCACAGGTGCGTGAGGTGTACTTGGGACAAGATTTCAAACTGTAGGCTCGCGCCACGCAAGTACCTTATGTTGAAGCCTAGCCTGCAGCTCCGTATGGGCCAACAGCTGACGATGACGCCGCAGCTGCAACAGGCGATTCGTCTCCTGCAACTGCCGGCATTGGATCTGCAAGCCCATGTGCGCGAGACGCTCGAAACCAATGTGATGCTGGAAGCGGAAGAGGACTCGGCGAGCGACGGCTTGCCGGAGGCCGCGCGCGAACTCGAGGAATCGCCGGTGCGCGAGGATTATGCCGAACTCGACGGCAAGTCCACGATCGGCGATCAGCGCGAGGAGCCGGAAGTCGAGATCGCGGACGAAGCCTGGGGCGAGCGATCGACGGCGGCGTTCGACTCGTCCTGGTCTGGGGATGACGATCGAAACGCGGATTTCAGCGATCAACGCGCATTGACGCTGCAGGAACAGCTCATAGAGCAGTTGGAGCTCGCGAAATTATCGGCGGTCGACCTGGCGATTGCGCGCGTGATCGCCGACGCCATTTCCGACGACGGCTATCTGCAGGACGACCTGCAAGCCATTCGCGCGAGTCTTTTGCCGGAAATCTCCGCATCGACGGCGGACGTCGAGCGGCTGTTGGCCGCGGTCCAATCCATGGAACCCGCCGGCGTCGGCGCGCGCAATCTGGGCGAATGCATCGCCCTGCAGCTGCGCCAGCTCGACGCGGCGACGCCGGCGCGGGAGATCGCCCTGCGCATCGCCCTCGAGTTCCTGGACCTCGTCGCATCGCAACAGCTCGCGCTGCTGCGCCGCCAACTGCGTTGCAGCGAAAGCGACCTGGAAATGGCTCTGGCTCTGGTGCGCTCCTGTCACCCGCGGCCGGGCGCCGCCTTGAACTGCGGCCAGGCCGAATACGTGATCCCGGACGTCTTCGTACGCCGCTCCGAACACGGTTGGATCGTCGAAGTCAACCAGGCGACGGTGCCGCGGGTGCGCGTCAATCAAACCTATGCCGCCTTGATCTCCCGCTCGCCCGACCATGCGATGCTGCGCACGCAGCTGCAGGAGGCGCGTTGGCTGATGCGCAGCCTCGAAATCCGCAACGAAACCCTCGTCAAGGTCGCGCGCTGCATCGTGCAGCGGCAGACCAGTTTTTTCGAGCGCGGCGAAGAGGCGATGCAGCCCCTGATCCTCAAGGACGTGGCCGAAGCGGTGGAAATGCACGAATCGACGATCTCGCGGGTGACCACCGCGAAGTACATGCATACGCCGCGCGGCGTATTCGAATTCCGTTACTTCTTCTCGAGCCACGTCGCCGCGGCCGACGGCACGGCAATGTCGTCGACGGCGATCCGCGCGAAGATCAGGAAATTGATCGCCCAGGAAAATTCCGAAAACCCCTTGAGCGACAGCAAGCTCGCGGAGACCTTGTCCGCCGAGGGGATACCCGTGGCGCGGCGCACCGTGGCCAAATATCGCGAAGGCATGCAAATCGCCCCGTCCAGCGAGCGCAAGCGCGCCGCGGCGCGCGCACCTTAAGGATCATATCGACGAATGGAGGATCATCATGCAGCTCGACCTCAGCGGCCACCATCTGGAAATCACGCCCGCGCTCCGCGGTTACGTACTGAAGAAATTCGACAAGATCTCGCGCCATTTCGAGCAATTGATCGACGTGCATTGCGTCCTGACGATCGAGAAGCTGCGCCACAAGGCCGAAGCGACGCTGATGCTGCGGGGAAACAAAATCTACGCAGAGGCCACCGACGGCGACATGTACGCCGCGATCGATGCCTTGACCGACAAACTCGACCGCTCCGTCAAAAAGCACAAGGAAAAGTCGGCGGATCATCATGCCGACGACGTGATCAGGGCGCGCTCCTCTTGACGCCGGGGAACCATTGCCGGTGCGCCTGATCATCGTCAGTGGACTGTCCGGCTCCGGAAAGAGCGTCGCCCTGCACATGCTGGAGGATATCGACTATTACTGCGTCGACAACATTCCGGCGGCGCTGCTCAAACCGCTGATCGCACACATCGTCCGCGGCTCCGAGGAGATCTACCCGCGCACCGCCGTGGGCCTGGATGCGCGCAACCGCTCCAGGGACATCGAATTGGTCCCCAACCTTGCCGACGAACTGCGCCGCAGCGGCATCGATTGCGACATTCTCTACCTGCATGCCGGCGACGATATCCTGCTGAAGCGTTATTCGGAGACGCGGCGCAAGCACCCGCTGAGCGCGGCAGGCGTCAGCCTGCGCGATGCGATCGCCGCGGAGCGCAAACTGCTCGCACCGGTCACGGCCGCGGCGGATCTGATCATCGACACATCCAACATGGGCGTGCACGCGCTGCGCGAAATAGTGCGCGGGCGCATCGACCGGCGGCGTACGCACCGCTTATCCTTGATGTTCGAATCGTTCGGCTACAAAAACGGGATCCCCGGCGATGTGGATTTCGTGTTCGACGTGCGCAGCCTGCCGAATCCGTTCTGGGAACACGCGTTGCGCGACCTGACCGGCCACGATGCCGCCGTGGCCGAATATCTGGAAAGCCACGCGAGCGTCGGCGAGATGATTGCCGACATGATCGCCTTCCTCGCCAAGCGTATCGGCGAATTCGCCGACTGCAATCGCGGCTACCTGACGATTGCGATCGGCTGCACCGGCGGCCGGCATCGCTCGGTATACATCGCCGAACGGCTCGCCGCGCACTTTCGCAGCAGCTACCCGCAGGTGCTGACCCGGCACGAGGCGCTGCCGCAGGCCTAAGGCGCGACGAACGCCCGCAACTCCGCGGCGCGCGCCATGGCGTCCGTATAGCCCATGGCGATGAGTTCGCGGGTGAAACCCCGCTCGAACATCAAATAGCTCAGCAGTTCCGCGCCCGCGGCGTCGTTCGCGCCGACCGTGCGCAACAGCATCCGCATGCTGCGCGGCAATTCGGCGGCGTGGCGCCGCGCCGCCGCGGTCAGATCCCCGGAGGGGTTGACGATCAGCACTTCGACCGGGCGGCGACCCGGAATCTCGTTGTACAGCCCGATCCTCTCGATGTCGGCGTCGATTTGGTCCATGAACAGCGAGTCGAGCATGAAGCCGAACATTTTTCCGAACGTCGGCTCGCTGCGCGCCTGCGAACGCCCGGCATCGGCGCTGCCGACGCCGATCGTCAAGATGCGCTCCGCTCCGAGTTGGAATGCCGGGCCCAACGGAGAAGTCTGGCGCATCGCGCCGTCGCCGTAATACTGCCCTTCGAGCAGGATCGGCCTGAACAGAAACGGCAGCGACAGGCTGGCCATCAAATGCTCGAGCGTGAGGCGCACGCGCCTGCCGCTCCGATTGGACCGCCGCCAGGGGTCGATTGCCGGGTTGGCGTCGAAGAAGGTGACGGATTCGGCTTCGCCGTAGTTGGTCGCGGATATGCCGATGGCCTGCAGCCAACCGCGGCGCACGCTGCGGCGAATATCGTCGAAGTCCAGCCGTTCGCGCAGCAGATCCCACAGCGGCGAATTGTCGAACAGGGCGTGCGGCGCCCGCACCAGCGTGCCGCCACTGCCGAGCGCGCCGAGCCAATGCAGGCCCGAGCGCAGCATGCTGGCGGCATCCGCCTTGAACACCTGATGAACGCGGAAATCGCGCCACACGCGCTCGATGGCATGCACCGCTCGCAGAAAATGCGCCGCATCGGCGGCAAGAGCGGCGGCGCTGACCGCTCCCGCGGAGGTGCCCGTGATCACCGCAAACGGACAAGCGGCGCCGCGCGGCAACAGGCCCGCGAGCCCCTTCAGGACGCCGACCTGATAGGCGGCGCGCGCGCCGCCGCCCATTAGCACCAAAGCGGTCTTGCGCGCCTCGCCGTTCAACGCGCGCTCCGGCGCGTCATCGGCTGCGACGCCGCGCCTTCACGACGGCGCCGCAATCGCTTCCTCCAGGCGAGAGAGCGTCAGCGGATACATCCGGTCCTCGAGCAATTCGCGTGTCAGCCCGATCGAGCGAAAATCCGGGCGCATCGCACTAACCCGCCGCCACACGCAATATCTGCATCGAATTGGTGCCGCCGGAGACGCCGCTCAGCTCGCCCTTCGTCAGGATCACGAGATCGCCCTCCTTGACCAGGCTCAAATCGAGCAATTGACGGAACACGGAGCGGTACAGCGCCTCGGCATCGCCGTGCGTCACGTCGTAGGCCACCGGATAGACGCCGCGGTACAGCGTCACCCGATGCAGCGTGCTCGGCTGGCGGGTAAACGCATAGATGGGGATGTCGGAGCGGACGCGTGACATCCACAGGGTCGTCGAGCCGGATTCGGTCAGCGCGACGATTGCCTTGACGTTCAGATGATTCGCCGTATACATGACCGCCGCCGCGATCGCCTCGTCGCTGCGTTCGAATTGGCCGCTGCTGCGCAGCCGGACGCGCACGTGCGTACCCTGGTACTTCTCCGCGCCCAGGATGATCTGCGCCATCGCTTCGACGACTTTGACCGGATGTTTGCCGGCCGCGGTCTCGGCGGACAGCATCACCGCATCGCTCCCCTCCATCACGGCGTTGGCGACGTCCGAGACCTCGGCGCGCGTCGGAATCGTGTTGACTATCATCGATTCCATCATCTGCGTGGCGGTGATGACGACGCGATTCTGATGGCGCGCCTCTTGAATGATCCGTTTCTGCAATCCGGCGAGCTCCGCGAAGCCCATTTCGACGCCGAGATCGCCGCGCGCGACCATGACCGCGTCGCTGGCTCGCACCAAGTCGCTCAGGTTCTCGATCGCCTCGGCGCGCTCGATCTTGGCGATCAGCAACGAATGGCCGCCGGATTTGCGCATCAGCGCACGCGCTTCGATCATGTCGGCGGCGTCCCGCGCGAATGACACGGCCAGGTAATCCACCTGCAAGGAGGCGGCGCTTTGAATGTCGCGCCGGTCCTTGTCGGTGAGGGCGCCCGCCGACAGGCCGCCGCCCTGCCGATTGATGCCCTTGTTGTTGCCGAGTTCGCCGCCGACCAGGACCCGCGTGCGAATCCGCGGCCCATCGACGCCCTCCACTTGCAGGCTGATCTGCCCGTCGTTGAGCAGCAGAACGTCGCCGGCGAACACGTCCGCAGGCAATTTCTTGTAGACGATGCCCACCTCGAGCCGATTGCCGGCATCCGCGGCGAGCGACGCGTCCAGCGCGAACTGCTCGCCGTCGGCCAATTGCACCGGCCCGTGGGCAAACCGCTCTATGCGGATTTTTGGCCCCTGCAGATCGCCGAGTACGCCGACGTAGCGGCCCGCTTGCTTCGCCGCGGCGCGCACCAATTCGACGCGGCGCGTGTGGTCGGCGATGTCGCCGTGAGAGAAATTCAGGCGCACGACGTTGACGCCGGCACGCACGATGCCGGCGATGACCGCCGGATCGTCCGTCGCCGGCCCCAGGGTGGCGACGATCTTCGTGCTGCGCAACAGCGCGCTCATGCGGCGCGCTGTTCCAGAATCTCGACGGCGGGCAGCTTCTTGCCCTCGACGAACTCGAGGAATGCACCGCCGCCGGTGGATATATAGGAAATACTCTCCTCGATGTCGTATTTCTCGATCGCCGCGAGCGTATCGCCGCCGCCCGCCAGGGAAAACGCCTTGCTGCGCGCGATCGCGTTCGCCAGAACGCGCGTGCCCTCGCCGAACTGATCGAACTCGAACACGCCGACCGGCCCGTTCCATAGGATCGTGCCGGCCATCGCCAGGATCCCGGCCACGCGCTCCGCGGAATCCGGGCCGATGTCCAGAATCATCTCATCGGCCGCAACGGCGCCCACCGCCTTGACGTCCGCTTCGGCCGTCGCGGAGAACTCCTTGGCGACGACGACGTCGGTCGGCATCGGGATCTCGATGCCGCGCTTTTTCGATTGCTCGACCAGTCGTTTGCAGATATCCAGCATCTCGGGCTCATACAGCGATTTGCCGACGTTGTAGCCGTGCGCGGCGAGAAACGTGTTGGCGATGCCGCCGCCGACGATCAGGCCGTCGACCTTGCCGAGCAGCGCCTCCAGCACCGTCAGCTTCGTCGACACCTTGGAGCCGGCGACGATTGCGATCAGCGGCCGGGCGGGCTTCTCCAACGCCGTTTCCAGCGCGGTCAACTCGCTGACCAACAGCGGTCCGGCGCATGCCACCGCCGCGTATTTGGCGACGCCATGGGTGCTCGCTTCGGCGCGATGCGCGGTGCCGAAGGCATCCATGACGAAGACGTCGCAAAGCGCCGCCATCTGCTTCGCGAGTTCGTCCGCGTCCTTCTTCTCGCCCTTGTTGAAGCGCACATTCTCGAGCAGCACGGCCGCGCCGGGCGCCACTTCGACGCCGTTCAGCCAATCGCGCTTCAACTCGACCGGCACGCCCAACAGCTCGCCTAAGCGCTTCGCGATCGGCGCGAGCGAGGCCGCCTCGCAGAATTTGCCTTCTTCCGGCCGGCCTAGATGGGACATCAGCATGACGCAGGCGTTTTGCGAGAGCGCGAGCCGTATCGTCGGCAGCGCCGCGCGGATGCGCGCGTCGCTGCTCACGGCTCCGTCGCGCAGCGGCACGTTGAGGTCTTCACGGATCAGGACGCGCTTGCCGCGCAGGTTCAAGTCCGTCATTTTTTTGACCTTCACGGCGTCGCTCCGTTGCCGATCATACCGCCTTGGACCATGCCACGGTGGTGTCCAGCATGCGGTTCGAGAACCCCCATTCGTTGTCGTACCAGGCGCATGCCTTCACGAGCGTCCCCTGCAGGACCTTGGTGAGCGTCGCATCGTAAGTCGAGGATGCCGGGTCATGGTTGAAATCGACCGAAACCAGCGGCTGATCGTTGTATGCGAGGATCCCCTTGAGCGCGCCCCGGGCCGCGTCCTTGACTGCCGTATGCACTTCCTCGACGCTGGTGCTGCGCGCCGCCGTGAAACTAAGGTCCACCAGCGAGACGTTGAGGGTCGGCACGCGGATCGCGAAGCCGTCGAGTTTGCCCTTCAGTTCCGGCAGCACCAGGCCGACCGCGGCCGCCGCGCCGGTCTTCGTCGGAATCATCGACATCGTCGCCGATCGGGCGCGGCGCAAATCGGTGTGATAGACGTCGGTGAGCACCTGGTCGTTGGTATACGAATGCACCGTGGTCATGACGCCGGCCAGTATGCCGATCCTGTCGTGCAAAACCTTGGCGAGCGGCGCCAGACAATTGGTCGTGCAGGAGGCGTTGGATATCACCGTGAAGCCCGACCTCAGCACGCCGTGATTCACGCCGTAGACGACAGTCGCGTCCACGTCCTCGCCGCCCGGCGCCGAAATCACCACCTTGTTGGCGCCGGCCGCCAGATGCGCCGATGCCTTCGCCTTGCTCGTGAATAGGCCGGTGCACTCGAGCACGAAATCCACGCCGAGTTCGCGCCACGGCAGTTTCGCCGGATCCCGCTCCGCGACGACGCGGATGCGGTCGCCGTTCACGACCATCGCATTGCCGTCGACCTGTACTTCGCCCGGAAAGCGGCCGTGCGCGGTGTCGAAGCGCGTCAAGTGCGCATTGGTCTTGGCGTCGCCTAAATCGTTGATGGCGACAATTTGCAGCTCGCCGCCGCGTTTGCTCTCGTACAGCGAACGCAGAATATTGCGGCCGATGCGCCCATAGCCGTTGATTGCCACTTTTATTGCCATCTTCGTTCCGTCCTCGTTGAAATCCCGCTCGTCTATCCCGTCTCTCATTCGGCCAGCACGGCGTCTATCGCGCCGGCCACGTGCTGCGCGGTGAAGCCGTAGTGCTGGAACAGATCCTTCGCCGGCGCCGATTCGCCGTAATGGTCGATGCCGATGATTCGGCCCCGCAGTCCGACGTAGCGCCACCAGGGCTCGGCCACGCCCGCTTCCACCGCGACCCGGCGGCTGACCGCATCCGGCAGTACCTGCTGTTTGTAGGCGGCGTCCTGACGCTCGAACGTGTTGCTGCTGGGCATGGATACCAGGCGAACGCGCCGGCCCTTCGCCTGTGCGGCGCGCACCGCCTCGGCGGCGATGCCGACTTCCGACCCGGTCGCAATCACGATCGCCTCGGGCGCGCCGTCGCAGTCGATCAACACATACGCGCCGCGCTCGATCGCCGCGATCTGCGCGGCGCTGCGCGGCTGATGCACGACCGATTGGCGCGTCAACACCAGGCAAGTCGGTCCTTGCCGGTTGAGGATGGCGATGCGCCAGGCGCTCGCCGTCTCCACCGCGTCGCACGGCCGCCAGAGGTCGAGCTGCGGAATGACTCGAAGACTCGCCAGATGCTCGATGGGCTGGTGCGTGGGACCGTCTTCACCGAGTCCGATCGAATCGTGCGTATAGACGAAGACGACACCGAGGCGCATCAATGCCGCCATGCGCACGGCATTGCGCGCGTAGTCGGAGAACGTCAGGAACGTGCCGCCGTAGGCGATGAACCCGCCGTGACCGGTAATGCCGTTCATGATCGCCGACATGCCGAATTCGCGCACCCCGTAATGCAGGTAATTGCCGCCGGGTCGATCCGGCGTGAGCACCGCCGAATCCTTGCGCAGCGTGCCGTTCGACGGCGTCAGGTCCGCGGATCCGCCGAGCAACTCCGGCAGCGCCGGCCCGAAAGCGTTCAGCGCGGCCTGCGAGGACTGCCGCGTCGCGAGCGCCGCTCCTTCGGTTTGCGTGCCGGCGACGTAGGCGTCGGCGAAGCCCAAAAATGCCTGCGGCAATTCGCCGGACATGCGCCGCGACAGTTCGGCGGCGAGCGCCGGGTTTTCCGCCTCGTAGGCAAGCCACTGCGTGCGCCACTGCTGCTCCGCGCGTGCGCCCTTGTCGCGCAGATCCCAGGCCGCGCGAATCTCCTCGGGGATCTCGAACGGTGGCGACGTCCAGCCGAGCTCGGCGCGCGCCGCCGCGATTTCCTCGACGCCGACCGGCTCGCCGTGCATCGCCGCAGTGCCTTGTTTGTGCGGCGCGCCCCAACCGATGATGGTTTGACAGCAAATCAGCGACGGCCGGTCGGCGACGGCGCGCGCGGCGGCGAACGCCGCGGCAACCGCCTCGCTGTCATGGCCGTCGACGCGCGGCAACACGTGCCAACCGTACGCCTCGAACCGCAGCGGCGTATCGTCGGTGAACCAGCCCCGCACCTTGCCGTCGATCGAAATGCCGTTGTCATCGTAAACAACGGTCAACTTGCCGAGCCTCTGCGTGCCGGCGAACGATGCCGCTTCGTGGGAAATGCCCTCCATCAGACAGCCGTCGCCGCAGAAGACGTAAGTGCGATGATCGACGATCGCCTGACCGGGGCGATTGAACGTTGCGCCGAGAGCCCGTTCGGCGAGCGCCATGCCGACGGCGTTGGCGATACCCTGCCCCAACGGCCCCGTGGTGGTTTCGATGCCGAGGTGGATGTCGCGCTCGGGGTGACCCGGCGTCTTGGAGCCGAACTGGCGGAATTTGCGCAGCTCGTCCATCGGCAACGGATAGCCGCTCAGATGCAGCAGCGAATACAGGAGCATCGACGCGTGGCCGTTCGACAACACGAATCGATCGCGGTTCCACCAGGCGGGATTCGAGGGGTTGTGCTTCAGTATGTCGCGCCACAGCACTTCGGCGATGTCGGCCATTCCCATCGGCGCACCCGGATGGCCGGCTTTGGCCTTTTGAACCGCGTCCATGGAAAGCACTCTGATCGCGTTGGCAAGTTGTCGGCGGGTCGGCATGGCGCTCTTCTTGATGGTGGGCGGGGCGGCACATTCTCCCCGATGCACAGGCCGCCAGCAACGCTCGTCTGTGCGGGCGCCGGCCGAGCGGAGCCGGCCGAGAGCAAAAAAGCGCGACCTAGGTCGCCTTTGCGGCAGCGCCGGCCCCGCCGACTGTGCGGCCGTCGTCTGTCCGCCGATCTTATGTGCAGTGTCAGGACGCGCCCCTATGACCCAGTTCACCATCGTCCCCGCACCCCGCTTGCTAGAATCGCGATATGAAGCTGCTGCAAATCACCGACCCCCATCTGTACGGCCGCGCCGACGGCAGGCTTCGAGGCGTCGAGACCGATTCGAGCTTGCGTTATGTGCTCGACCGGGCGCTCGCCGAGTTCCCCGACTATGCGGCACTGCTCGTTACCGGCGATTTGGCTCAGGAAGATGCCGGCGGCTATTTGCGATTCCGCAGCATTTGCCAGAATTTGCAGGCGCCGGTGCTCTGCATTCCGGGAAATCACGACGAACCAGCCGCCATGGCGCGAGAACTGAACTCCGCGCCGTTTCAATTATGCGGCGCCCGCTCGATCGGCGCATGGCGCTTCGTGATGCTCGACAGCTGCGCCGCGGGCGAGGTCGGCGGGCGCATCAGCGCCGCAGAGCTCGACCGCTTGGACGCGGAGCTTGCCGGATCCGCGGCGCATACGATGGTTTGCCTGCATCATCATCCGGTCGCGATGGGCAGCCGCTGGCTGGACTCGATCGGTCTTGCCAACGCCGGCGATTTTTGGCGCATCATCGATGCGCACGCCCATGTCCGCGGCGTCGCCTGGGGCCACGTTCACCAGGCATTCGACGGCCGGCGCGGCGGCGTACGCTTGTTCGCGACGCCGTCGACGGGAGCGCAGTTCCTGCCGGCGAGCGACGGCTTTGCCGTCGACACGCGGCCGCCCGCATATCGGCATTTCGAATTGCACCCGGACGGACGCATCGAGTCGCAAGTGCACTGGCTCGAGGCGATGCCGGCACAACAGGCGGCGGCGCGCTGAGCTAGGCGGCGGGGCACCGCGCCTGCATGCGCGCCCTCAGCACCGCGAGCCGCTTCTTTTGGGCCGGCGTCAGCAGCGCGTACATCTGCGCCCGCAGGTCCGCTTGCTTGGCGATCGCCTGCGTGAACAGGGCGCCGTTCGCGCGGCTGACGTCGGCGACGACCGCGGCATAGCTCGGGTCATCGGGCGTGATGCTGCGCAGCTTCGCGCCGTTGGCGCGCATTTGCTCGTGCAGGCCGCGAAATCCCGCATGTGCCGCGGTCATGATCGAATGCACCGCCTGCTGTTGCGCCGCGGTCAAATGCAGCGCATGGAGGATGCGCGTGCCGCGCCAACCGTACTCGCCGCGGCGGCCGCCATGCCGGTGATGGCGCCAGCCTCCCGGACCGCCGCCCGGGCCACCGAATCCCGGATGCTGTGCGCTGGGCCCGCAGCCGCCGGCGTGCGGCGCCCCGCCTGCTACCGGCGGCGCCGCGCCTGCCGCGCCTGCTACCGGCGGCGCCACGCCTGCCGCGCCTGCCGCCCCTGCCGCAGCCGCCGCGGCGGCGATCAGGCCCGCCGCTAAAATCGTCCGAATCGCTTTCATGTCGCTGTCTCCTCGTGGTCGCGCTGGGTTCTGCGCCATTCAGTCTAGGCGCGCGGCGCGCCCGCCTATGTCATGGACACGGCAATCTTTCGCAAAGTTCTGTGAATCGCGCCGCAGGCAATCTCGGTCGGGCGCCGCCACTGCAAAGATTTGTCAATTATCCACCGCTCGGGTGCCGCGGCCGCCGATTGTGCGAAAGTATGCGCAGCAGAAATCACGGCGAGCGAGATGAATACCGCCAATCCTTCCGCGGGAGATGCAAATGCGGCGCGCGAAGCGCGGGTGCTGCTCGTCGATGACGACCGCGAGTTGTGCCAGATGCTGACCGAGTACTTGAACGCCGAGCGCTTCGAGGTGGCGAGCGTGCACGACGGCGGCGAAGCGCTGCGCGCCTTGCGGGGCAGGGAATTCGAGATCGTCATTCTCGACGTCATGCTGCCTAACGTCAGCGGCTTCGACGTGCTGCGCGAACTCGGCGCCCTGCACGCGACGCCGATCCTGATGCTGACCGCGCGCGGCGACGACGTCGACCGCATCGTCGGTCTCGAATTGGGGGCGGACGACTACCTCAGCAAACCGTTCAACCCGCGCGAACTGGTCGCCAGAATACGTGCGATCTTGCGCAGGGTGAGCAACCGCGCCGGCCGCGCGGGCGCCGTCGACGTCCTCGAGGTCGGACCGATCGTGTTGAACGCGGGCATGCACCAGGTACGCGTCGCCGGCAAGCTCGCGCCCCTGACCGGCGCGGAGTTTCGCGTTCTGGAGCTGTTGATGCGCTCGGCCGGGCAGGTGATCTCGCGCGAAGCGATGACCGAACAGGCGCTGGGGCGCAAGCTCGTTCCGTACGACCGCAGCATCGACACGCACATCAGCAATCTGCGCCGCAAACTGGACTTGGAAAAGAGCAGAAACCCCGAGATCAAGAATGTGCGCGGCTCGGGCTACATGTTGACCGCGGCCGATGCATAGCCTCTTCTTCCGCATTTTCGTGCTGTTCTGGCTTTCGATGGCGATCATCGCCGGCGGCAGCATCGCAATCACCAATGCGGTGGCCGCGCGTGAATTCGAATCAAGGGAGTTGCAGCGGCGGCCGTCCGTCGCGTTCGCCGCCTCCGAGGTTCTCGCGCAAGGCGGCATCGGTGCGCTGCGCCGCTGGCTCACGGCCAACGAACATCGAATCATCGGCCACGACATATTCATCATCGGTGCGGACGGCGCCGACGTCCTCGGCAGGCGCCTGACCGCGAGCGCCGCGCATCGCCTGGCATTCATCCGCCGCGAGGCCTTGACGGGATTCGAGCACCGCCGCTTCGGCGGCGCACTGCCCTTGGACCTGCGGCCGGCGCGTCTTGCGCCGCAAATCGTCACCGCCGACGGCACGGTCTACACGGTCCTGATCGCGCCGCGGCGCCCCAGCATTTTCGGGGCTTTGAGCCTGCCCGGCATTCCGCTCGCGGTGCTGGCGATTGCGCTGGTCGTCAGCGCGCTCGCCAGCTGGTGGCTCGCGCAGCATTTGAGCGCGCCGATAAAGCGCATGCAGGAGGGCGCGCGCGCGCTGGCTTCCGAAAATCTCGAGGTGCGCGTCAGCGCGGGGCTCGGCGGCCGCAAGGATGAACTCGCCGTGCTGGCGCGGGATTTCGACGCCATGGCGGATCAACTGCGGTCGACGCGCGCCGCCCGCACGCAGCTGCTGCGGGACATCTCGCACGAATTGCGCTCGCCGCTCGCGCGCATGCGCGTCGCGGTCGGCTTGGCGCGCCAGGAGCACGCCGATCCGGTCCGCCAGCTCGACCGCCTGGAGCGCGAGATCGAACGGCTGGACGGCTTGATCAGCCAGGTCCTGAAGCTCGCGCGCCTGCACGGCGGCGGACCGCAATTCGAGCGCGAACCCGTCGATGTCGACGAACTGGTCGAGGAGGTCGTCCGCGACGCCGCCTTCGAGGGCGCCGCCAAGAACTGCGCGGTGCGGCACGACGGAGCGTCGCGCGTGCGCGTTGCGGCGAACCGCGAACTGCTGCGCAGTGCGATCGAGAACGTACTGCGCAACGCCGTGCGCTACAGCCCGGACGGCGGCGTAGTGGCGGTGGAGGTGCGCGCCGCCGGCGACGGCGCCGAGATCGCCGTCCGGGATTGCGGGCCGGGAGTTCCGGCGGCGGATTTGCGGCGTATCTTCGAGCCCTTTTACCGAGTCGCCGAATCGCGCGACCGCGACAGCGGCGGCGAGGGCATCGGCCTCGCGATCACCTCCCAGGTCATGAAGGCGCACGGCGGGTTCGCGCGGGCCGGCAATCTGCCGCAGGGCGGACTCGAAGTTCTGCTCGGCATACCCTGCCGCCCGCAGGCAAGCGAAGAGATTCGCGGCGGACGCGAATCCATTTAAACTAGCGCGCTGCGCGGCCGGTCGCCCGAGGAGATCTTCAGTTGAGCTTGTATGCCGAGGCCTGCAAATACATCTCGGGCGGCGTCAATTCGCCGGTCCGCGCGTTTCGCGGCGTCGGCGGCGAACCGATCTTCATCGAGAAGGCGGCCGGCGCCCGCTTGACCGCCGCCGACGGCCGCGAGTTCATCGATTACGTGGGCTCGTGGGGCCCGATGATCCTCGGTCACGCCCACCCCGAGGTGATCGAGAGCGTACAGCGCGTGGCCGCGGACGGCTTGAGTTTCGGGGCGCCCACCGAACTCGAGACGCGGCTCGCCAAGCGGATCGTCGAACTGATGCCGTCGATCGAATTGCTTCGTTTCGTGAGTTCCGGGACCGAGGCGACCATGAGCGCGATCCGACTGGCGCGCGGCTTCACCGGGCGCGAGACGATCGTCAAGTTCGAGGGCTGTTATCACGGACACTCCGACTCCCTGTTGATCAAGGCCGGATCCGGCGCGTTGACGTTCGGCGTGCCGAGCTCTCCGGGGGTGCCGCAGTCGCTCGCCAAACATACCGTTACCCTGACTTTCAACGATGCCGACCAGGTTCGCGACGCGTTCCGGCAAATCGGCGGGCAGGTCGCCTGTGTGATCGTCGAGCCGGTTGCGGGCAACATGAGCTGCGTTCCGCCGGCGCCCGGCTTCCTTGCGGCCTTGCGCAGCGAATGCGACCGCGCCGGCGCGCTGCTGATATTGGACGAGGTGATGACCGGCTTTCGCGTCGCGCTGGGCGGCGCGCAAGAACTGTACGGCGTGCGGCCGGACTTGACGACACTCGGCAAGATCATCGGCGGCGGCATGCCGGTCGGCGCATTCGGCGGCCGGCGCGACATCATGCAGCGGCTCGCGCCCCTGGGGCCGGTATATCAGGCCGGAACCTTGTCCGGCAACCCCGTGTCGATGGCCGCCGGACTGTCGACGCTCGGGCTGCTGTCGGCGCCGGGATTTCACCAACGCCTGCGCGCGACGACCGATCGGCTGATCGATGGGCTGGCGCAGGCCGCGCGGCACGCGGGCGTGGGCTTCGCGACCAATCATGTCTGCGCCATGTTCGGGCTGTTCTTCACGGATGAACCGCGCGTCGACCGCTATGCCAAGGTCATGGCTTGCGACACGGCGCGCTTCGCGCGCTTCTTCCATGCGATGCTCGCCGAGGGCATCTATCTCGCGCCGTCGGCGTTCGAAGCCGGGTTCGTCTCCGCGGCACACGGCGATGCGGACATCGACGCCACGGTGGCGGCGGCGGCGCGCGCCTTTGCGCGCTAGCGCGGCCGCTTCCTTAGCCAGGCGTTGCCTGGCGGCGCCATGGGCATCGCCGCCGCGTCAACGGCCCGCTGAACTGGCGCCGGATTCGCCGGCGTCCTCGCCGCTCTTGCCGAGGCGGATCAGCGGCGCCAACACGTCGAGCCGCTGCACCGGATCGGCGAGCTGCAGACAGTACTCCTTGTCTGCGAGTTCCAGCGGCAGGATTTCCGCGAGGCGGTTGCCGACCCACGACGCATCGTCGAGTCGCATGCCGATGTCGGCGTAGACCTCGCCGAGCTGCGGCAGAACGGTCTTCAGCAGCAGGGCGAGTTGCGCATGGCGCCGCGGCACGCCGGCGGCGGCATCGGGCGGCTGCCAATCGACCTCGCCGATATACAAGCCGTCGGACTGCCGGCGCCGTCCGCGGATGCGAAAGCGCCGCTCGCCGACGCACGACAAGCCGAGCAGGCCGTCCGGCAGCTGGTGGAAGTCGACGATCTTCGCCAGCGTGCCGACATCGCCGAAATCCGCCGCACCGGCTTCCTTGCCGCCGCGGATCGCGACGACGCCGAATCCCAGCGACTCGCGCAGGCAGCGGCGCACCATGTCGATATAGCGTGTCTCGAATATGCGCAGCGGCAGCGGGCCCTCCGGGAAGAGCACGGCATTGAGCGGAAACAGGGGGATTTCGTTCACGGCGCCTGCCGCGTGCGCAGCGCCGCCAGCAATTTGTCGTGCAGACCGCCGAAACCGCCGTTGCTCATGATTAGCGCATGATCGCCGGCGCGCAGCTCGCGCGCGAGACCGGCGGCGAGTTCCTCGACGCCTGCGGCGAAGTGCGCGCGGCCGCCGAGCGCGCCGAGCGCCGCCGGCAGATCCCAGCCGAGATTCGGCGGCACCAAGATCCAGCTCTCATCCGCGGCCGCGAGCGCGTCGGCCAATTGACCGCGGTGCACGCCGCGCTTCATCGTGTTGGAACGCGGTTCGAGGACCGCGACGATGCGCGCAGCGCCGACCCGCGAACGCAAGCCGCCGAGCGTCGCCGCAATCGCGGTCGGATGGTGCGCGAAATCGTCGTAGACGGCGACCCCCGCCGCCGAGCCGCGCAGCTGCATGCGCCGCTCGACGCCGCGAAACGACGACAGGGCCTGCAGGGCGCGCTGCGGCGCGACGCCCGCGTGCCGGGCCGCGGCGATCGCCGCCAATGCGTTCATGACGTTGTGCCCGCCGATCAGGGGCCATTCGACGCGGCCGACCACGACGCACTGCGCGCGCACTTCGAATCGCCCGCCCGCGCTGCCCGCCTCCTCGCTTGCGCTCCAATCCCAGGGGCCGCCGGATGCGCCGAAGGTCTCGAACGGCGTCCAACACCCCGCCGCAAGCGTCGCAGCGAGGTTGGCATCCGCGCCGTTGACAATGATGCGCCCCGCCGCCGGCACGGTGCGCAGCAGCTGATTGAACTGCAGCTTTATCGCCTCGAGATCCGGATATATGTCGGCGTGATCGTATTCCAGATTGTTGAGGACCAAGGTTCGCGGCCGATAGTGCACGAACTTCGCGCGCTTATCGAAGAACGCGGTGTCGTATTCGTCCGCTTCCACGACGAACAACGGCGCTTCGCCGAGGCGCGCGGTCAAGCCGAAATTGGCGGGCACGCCGCCGATCAAGAATCCGGGCGCGAGTCCGGCGAATTCCAGGATCCACGCGAGCATGCTGCAGGTCGTGGTCTTGCCGTGCGTGCCGGCGACCGCGAGCACATGTCTGCCGGCAAGCACCCGTTCGGCCAGCCACTCGGGTCCCGATCGGTACGGCATGCCGCGGTCGAGCATCACCTCGATGACCGGCGCGCCGCGGCTCAGGGCATTGCCGACGACGACGACGTCGGGCGCGAGGTCGAGCTGCTCGGCCTCATAGCCCTGGATCACATCGATGCCGAGCGCCTGCAGCTGCGTGCTCATCGGCGGGTAGAGATTGATATCGGAGCCGGTCACGCGAAAGCCGGCGCTCTTGGCGATCGCCGCGATGCCGCCCATGAACGTGCCGCCGACACCCAATATATGCACATGCATCGTCAAACGTCCGTGGCCGACCGCGTCAGGCGCCGCGGCTGCGGGCGCCCGCGTGCCGGGTCCCACAGCTCTTTGGCGAGCCGCAGATCGGTCGATTCGGTCATAATCGATCGCCGAATTATTGTACACGTGGAAGAGCGCGATGCCCGAGGCGATATGGATCGACACCGACGAAGAGATCGGCGCGCTCGCGCAGCGGCTGTCGACGCATGCGCACATCGGCGTCGATACGGAGTTCCTGCGCGAAAGGACCTTCTTTCCGAAGTTGTGTCTGCTGCAAATCGCGGCCGGCGACGGCCTCTGGTGCGTCGATGCGATGCGCGGCCGCCTCGATCCCCTGGTGCCGGTATTGACGGCGCCCGCCTGCCGCAAGCTGATCCATGCCGCGCGCCAGGATCTGGAGGCGCTGTATCTGACGGCGAAGTGCGTGTCGACGCCGGTATTCGACACGCAGATCGCCGCCGGCTGCGTGGGGCTGAAGCCGCAGATCGGCTACGCGGAGCTCGCCTACACGCTGCTCGCGGTGACGGTGACCAAGGAGCAGACCAGGACCGACTGGTCGCGGCGGCCGCTGCGGCCCGAACAGCTGGCATATGCGGCCGACGACGTGCGCTATTTGCAGGAGATCGCCTTTCGGCTCGAGGAGCGCGCGCGCGAGCTCGGCCGCGCGCACTGGGTCGCGGAAGACTGCGCCGCTCTCGGCGACCTACGGCTGTACGAACCGGACCCGCAACTCGCGTGGCAGCGCCTGCGCGGCATCGCGCAGCTTGCGCCCGAGCCGCGAGCGCGCGCCAAGGCGATCGCCGTGTGGCGGGAACGGCTGGCGCGCGACCGCGACTTGCCGCGCGCATGGATCCTCGGGGATGCGGCGATATTCGACGTCGCCAATGCAAATCCGCGCAGCGCCGCGGGCTTGCGCGCGCTGCGCACCATTCCGGCGGCCTTCAACGAACGCTTCGCGGAGGGCTTGCTCGAAACGCTGCGCGAGGCGGCGCAGGGCGGCGCGACGGATATGCAGCCTGCGCAGGATAAGCGGCCGACGGACGCGCAAGCGGCGCTGCTCGAGCGGCTGTTCGGCATCGTCGACGCGCGTGCCGCCGCCCTCGGCGTCAGCGCCGAAATCCTCGCGCCGCGCGGCGATCTGAAGACGCTGGCGGCGGGCGGACGCGACGTCCATGCGCTCAACGGCTGGCGACGTGCGCAAATCGGCGATCTGCTGCTCGAGAGTCTCGGCTAGCCGCCCCGCACGGCGCGCTGCAGATTCTGAAATACGCTCTCGGTATCCGCGTCCGCATCGACGATGCGCAGCAGGCCGTTGTCCTGGTAGTGGCGGATCAGCGGCTTGGTCTGCGCCTCGTAGACCTCCAGGCGCTTGCCGATGACCTCCTCCTTGTCGTCGGGGCGCTGTATGAGCCGCGGCATGTCGCCGCACTTGTCGCAATGTGGGGGCGTGCCGGGCGGCGAGGTCAACAGGTTGAACACCCGGCCGCAATCCGCGCAGATGCGCCGGCCCGTCAGGCGCTTGAACAAAACGCCGATGTCCAGATTCATCAACAACACCGCCTCGAGCGGCTGATGCAGGTCGGCGAGCAGCCGGTCGAGCGCGACCGCCTGGGCGATGTTGCGCGGAAAGCCGTCGAGGATGAAGCCCTTGGCTGCGTCGGCGCACGCCAGACGCTCGCGGATCATGCCGAGCACGACCGCGTCATCGACCAAGTGGCCGAGATCCATCGCCGCTTTCGCCCGGCGTCCGAGTTCGCTGCCCTTGGCCACCGCCTCGCGCAACAAATCCCCGGTGGAGATTTGCGGCACCCCATGGGCTTCGACCAACCGCTGTGATTGCGTGCCCTTCCCCGAGCCAGGCGCGCCCAACAGAACTATTCGCATGATTGATTATGGTTCGAAGTAAAGAACGCCTTACCGTACCTTTGCCGGGCCGGATCGTCAAACCAGGCCGCGCGGCAGCCTGCGCGGCGCGAGAAGCTTCGCGGCTGGCCGGCGAACCCGCGGCGCATCAGTGCCGATCCCGCGCCGATCGGCTATTCTCGGCGTTTCAACGGCAGCCAAAAGGCCCCCATGACCGGCAAGAATGCCGGGCGCCCGCGCCCGAAGAACGCGCTCTACGCTCAATCCGGCGGCGTCTCGGCCGTCATCAATGCCTCGGCCTGCGGCGTCATCGAGACCGCGCGCAAATACGAGCGGCTGATCGGCAAGCTGTACGCGGGCCGCGACGGCATCGTCGGCGCGCTCACCGAGGATTTGATCGACACCGGCAGGGAAAGCGCCCGCGACATCCGCGCTTTGCGCCATACGCCGGGCGGCGCGTTCGGTTCGGCGCGCTACAAGCTCGCCGGCATCGAGGAAAATCGCGCCGAGTACCTGCGCCTGATCGAAGTCTTCAAGGCGCACGACATCGGCTATTTCTTCTACAACGGCGGCAACGACTCGATGGACACGGCGCAAAAAGTCGCCGAGTTCGGCCGGCTGCAGGGTTACCCGATCACCTGCATCGGCGTGCCGAAGACGGTGGACAACGATCTGCCGATCACCGACTGTTGCCCCGGCTTCGGCTCGGCCGCGAAGTACATCGCGATCTCGACCCGCGAGGCGTCGCTCGACATAGCCTCTATGGCGCGCACCTCGACCAAGGTGTTCGTTTTGGAGGTGATGGGCCGCCACGCCGGCTGGATTGCCGCGGCCGCGGGACTCGCCGCGCGCAAGGCGGGCGATGCGCCGCACATCATTCTGTTCCCGGAAATCGCCTTCGACGCGCACCGGTTCCTCGCCAAGGTCAGATTGTCGGTCGAGCGCTGCGGTTACTGCGTCATCGTCGTCTCCGAGGGTTTGCGCGACGGCCGCGGAAAATTTCTCGCCGCAGCGGGCAGCAAGGACGCATTCGGCCACGCGCAGCTCGGCGGAGTCGGCCCGCTGGTCGCCGCAATGATCCGCGACGCGCTGAAATACAAATTCCACTGGGCGGTGGCCGATTACCTGCAGCGGTCGGCGCGACACGCGGCCTCGGCGGTGGATGTCCTTCAGGCCTATGCGGTCGGCAAGGCCGCGGTCGAATTCGCCGTGCAGGGCAAAAACGCGGTTCTGCCGGTGATCGTCAGGAAATCGTCCGCCCCGTACCGCTGGACGATCGGCGAGGCGCCGCTCGCGGCGATCGCCAACAAGGAAAAGAAGCTGCCGCGCCATTTCATGACCGCGGACGGATTCGGCATCACGGCCGCGTGCCGCCGCTATTTGGCGCCTTTGATCGGCGGCGAGGATTACCCGCCGTACCGCGGCGGGCTGCCCGACTACGTGCGACTGCGGGGCGTCGCGGTTCGCAAGCGGCTGCGCCGCCCCTTCGTGCTATAGTCGCCGCCGTTTTCCAATAAGACCATAACTTTCAGGCGATTAATCCCCGCAACAAGACGATACGGAGACGGCCTCATGAACCTCGATAATGCGCTTTGGCTGGCCCTGGCAGCCGGTGTGGTTGCGATTCTCTACGGAGCGTTCTCGGTGCGCTGGATACTCGCGCAACCAGCCGGCAATGCGCGGATGGCGGAAATCGCCGCCGCGATACAGTCCGGCGCGCGCGCCTATTTGAACCGCCAATACACGACGATCGCCTTCGTCGGCGCGATCTTGTGCATCGCGCTCGGCGTGTTCCTGGGCTGGCCGACCGCCGGCGGCTTTGCGCTCGGCGCGGTGCTCTCCGGCTCCGCCGGCTATATCGGCATGTCCATTTCGGTGCGCGCGAACGTGCGCACCGCGCAAGCGGCGCATCGTGGCATCAACGCCGCGCTGCAAGTGGCGTTTCGTGGCGGCGCGATCACCGGGATGCTGGTCGTCGGCCTGGGGCTCATCGGCGTCGCCGGCTATTACCTCGCGATGCTGCATTGCCTCGCGGATCCGGACGCCGCGCTGCGCTCGCTCGTCGGACTCGCGTTCGGCGGTTCGCTGATTTCCATCTTCGCGCGGCTCGGCGGCGGAATATTCACCAAAGGGGCCGACGTCGGCGCCGATCTGGTCGGCAAGGTCGAAGCCGGCATTCCGGAGGACGACCCGCGCAATCCGGCAGTGATCGCCGACAACGTCGGCGACAACGTCGGCGACTGCGCCGGCATGGCGGCCGACTTGTTCGAAACCTACGCGGTGACGCTGGTCGCCACGATGCTGTTGGGCGGCCTGGTCATGGTCGATCTCGGCGATAAGGCCGTGCTGTTGCCGCTGCTGCTCGGCGCCACTTCGATCGTCTCGTCGATCGTCGGCACCTTTTTCGTCAGCGTCAAGGACGGCGGCAAGATCATGAACGCCTTGTACAAGGGCGTCATCGTCTCCGGCGCGATCTCGGCCGTGGCGTTCTATTTTCTCTGCAAATGGATCCTCGGCGGCCACGCAATGGCGATCTGGCTGTGTTCGCTGGTCGGCCTGCTGCTGACGGCCGCGATGATCGTCATCACCGAGTACTACACGGCGACCGAGTACAAGCCGGTTCAGCACGTCGCCGCGGCCTCGCAGACCGGTCACGCGACCAACATCATCGCCGGCCTCGGCGTATCGATGAAGGCTTGCGCGCTGCCTGTGATCGCCGTCTGCTTGAGCATTTGGGCCGCCGACCGGCTCGCCGGCTTGTACGGCATCGCAATCGCGGCGACCGCCATGCTGTCGATGACCGGCATGATCGTCGCTCTGGATGCCTACGGACCGATCACCGACAACGCCGGCGGCATCGCGGAGATGGCCGGTCTCGACAAGAAGGTCCGGGACGTCACCGATCCGCTGGATGCGGTCGGCAACACGACCAAGGCGGTGACCAAGGGCTACGCGATCGGCTCCGCGGGACTCGCCGCCTTGGTGCTGTTCGCCGACTACACCCATAAATTGCGGGAAACGTTGGGTCATGCCACGCACTTCGATTTGTCGAGCCCGGCGGTGATCATCGGCCTGTTCATCGGCGGCCTCGTGCCGTACCTGTTCGCCGCGATGGCGATGGAAGCGGTCGGCCGCGCCGCGGCCGCGGTGGTCGGCGAAGTACGGCGCCAGTTCCGCGAGATCAAGGGCATCATGGAAGGGACGGCGAAGCCCGATTATTCGCGCGCGGTCGACATGTTGACCAAGGCGGCGATCAAGGAGATGGTCGTGCCCTCGCTGCTGCCGATCGCCGTGCCCATCGTGCTGGTGGTGATCGTCAATTGGCTGATGGGTCCTGGGTACGGCGTCCAGGCGCTCGGCGGACTGTTGATCGGCACGATCGTCACCGGCCTGTTCGTCGCTATTTCCATGACGACCGGCGGCGGCGCTTGGGACAACGCCAAGAAATATATCGAGGAAGGCCATTTCGGCGGCAAGGGATCGGACGCCCACAAGGCCGCGGTGACCGGGGATACCGTCGGCGATCCTTACAAGGACACGGCAGGCCCCGCGATCAACCCCTTGATCAAGATCATCAATATCGTCGCACTGCTGCTGGTGCCGATCCTCGGCAGGCTATAGGCGATCGGCGGTCGGCGCGGTTCAAATTTCGAAAAACGCCGCGTCCGCCAACGCCTCGCCGTCACGCGGTGCGACGCGCAGATCCGGCTCCTTCAGCGATACCCTGGAGCGCGGCGGCACGCTGTGGGCGAGAAACACCGAACCGCCGATCACGCTGCCGGCACCGACGATGGTGCGCCCGCCGAGCACGGTCGCGTTCGCGTACAGCGTAGAGCCGCTCTCGACGGTCGGGTGGCGTTTGCGGCCGCGAATGATCTGCCCCGCGGTATCGCGCGGCAGTGAAATCGCGCCGAGCGTCACGCCCTGGTAGAGCTTGACCCCGGAGCCGATCTCGGTGGTTTCGCCGATCACCACCCCGGTCGCGTGATCGACGAAGAACTCCGGACCGATCTGTGCGCCGGGATGGATGTCGCATCCGGTCTTCGAGTGCGCCCACTCGGTCATGATGCGCGCCATCATCGGCACGCCGAGGGAATGCAGCGCGTGCGCGATGCGGTAAACGCTGACCGCGAGCACACCGGGATAGGCGAGGATCACTTCGTCGAGATTGCTCGCGGCCGGATCGCCGTCGAACGCCGCCTGCACGTCGCGCACCAGCATGCGGCGTATTTCGGGCAGGCGGCCGAGGAACTCCTCGGTCAAGCGGCGCGCGCGCGGCGCGCACTCGCCCGGGCGCATCGCACCCGTCTCGGGCGCCGCCCGATCTTCGCGCTCGCGCCCGTAGCACAGGCACTGCTCGATCTCGCGCTCGATCTTCGGGCTCAGGCGATCGACCTGGGCGGCGACGTGCGCAGCCAAATTAGCGTGGCTCAAGTCGTGCCGGCCGAAATATCCCGGATACATCAGATCGAGGAGCATTTCCAGGATCTCGACGATCGCTTCGCGCGACGGCAGGTAGCGCTGCGACACGCGCAGCGCCCGGGTGTCGGCAAGATAGCTTTGCAGCAGCTCCTCGGTGAGCCGCCGGCGCCGCGCGGCATCCATGTTTTCCGCCTCCGCCGCGCCGTTCACGGACGGTTCACGCAACCGCCTGCATCTTCTCGACCTCCTCGAAGAGCCCCTCGAACAAGGCTCCGGAGAGATAACGCTCGCCCGCATCCGGCAGGATGACGACGATCGTCTTTCCCTGCTGCGCGGGCTCGTGCGCGAGGCGCAGCGCCGCGGCCATCGCCGCGCCGCAGGATATGCCGCCGAGAATGCCCTCCTCGCGCGCCAAGCGGCGCGCGGTCGCGATCGCCTCGTCGTTGCTGACCTGTTCGACGCGATCCACCAGCGTCAGGTCCAGGTTCTTCGGTACGAAGCCCGCGCCGATGCCTTGTATCTTGTGCGGCCCGGGCACCAAGGGTTGGTGAGCCATGGTCTGCGTGATCACCGGCGAATGAGTCGGCTCTACGGCCACCGTCAGTATGTTCTTGCCGCGCGTCTTCTTGATATAGCGCGCAACGCCGGTCAGCGTGCCGCCGGTGCCGACGCCGGAGACGAATACGTCGACGCCGCCGTCGGTGTCGTTCCAGATCTCCGGGCCCGTGGTTTTTTCGTGCACCGCGGGATTCGCCGGATTCTCGAATTGCTTCATCAACACGTATTTCTGCGGGTCGGCCGCGGCGAGTTCCTGGGCTTTGGCGATCGCGCCGTTCATGCCCTTCGCCCCGGGCGTCAAGATCAGCTTGGCGCCGAAGGCGACCAATACCTTGCGCCGCTCCATGCTCATCGTTTCCGGCATCGTCAGCACGCATTGATAGCCGCGCGCGGCGGCCGCGAACGCGAGCGCGATGCCGGTATTGCCGCTGGTAGCCTCGACGATCGACACGCCGGGCTTCAAGGTGCCGCGCTGTTCCGCATCCCAGATCATCGCCGCACCGATCCGGCATTTGACCGAATATGCCGGATTGCGGCCCTCGATCTTGGCGAGAATGGCGGCGCCGGAGCCGGCGCCGAGCCGATTGATGCGCACCAGCGGCGTATGGCCGATGGAACGGGTGTTGTCTTCGAATACATGCATGACGCACCTCGATTTGTGCCAAGCCGATCAATATCCCCTCGAGGTTCGGGATTTTCCTCCTAAGGGCGGGCTCAGCACCATAGAAAGTTATTATAAGCGCCTGCCTGGCGGTTATATGCCCGCGTGGCGGGCCGCCGTTACAGCGGTACCGGCACGATCGCCAGCGGCTGCGGCCGGCCGACGATGAAGCCCTGCACGAAATCGATGCCCAAGCGTTTGACGGCATCGAGGGAACCCTGATCTTCGACCTGTTCGGCGACCACGCGGAAATTCAAGGTCCGCGACAGCTCGATCATCGCGGCTACCATCGCCTGATTGACGGTGTCGAAGGCGAGGTTGTGGATGAAGGAGCCGTCGATCTTCAAATAGTCCATCGGCAGGGTCTTCAGGTTCGAGAACGAGCTCAGGCCGCTGCCGAAATCGTCCAGCGCGAATTCGCAGCCCATGCCGTGCAAGACTTCGATGAAGCGGCGCGCATGATCCATATTGGCGACCACCGAGCCTTCGGTCAATTCGAAACAAATGTCCCCGGGCGCCGCGCCCGTGTGATCGAAACAATCGACGACGAACTCGAGGAACTGCGAATCGCCGAGCGTCTGTCCGGCGATGTTGATCGCGATGCTGCGTCCCGGCGGCAGCTTCAAGCCGCCGCGGCCGAGCGCCGAGAAAACCGCCTGCACGACCCACCGGTCGATGTGCGGCATCAAGCGGTATTGCTCCGCGGCGCGGATGAACTCTGGCAGCGCAGTGCCCGGCGAGCCGCGTTCCCCGAGCATGCGTATGAACACTTCCAGCGCGGGACCGCGCACCCCGTCGATCTGCGCGTGCACGATCGGCTGGAAGTACAGCTCGAAGGCGTTGTCCCGCAGCGCGCTCTGCAGCTTCTGCAGCCAATGGACGTCGCCGCGATGCCGCGCGCTCGCCTCCTCGCGCGCCGAGTACACCTGTACGTGAATGCCGCCCTGTTTCTTCGCGACGTAGCAGGCCGAATCCGCCGCGTTGATGATATCCTCGATGGTCGCGGCGTCGCGGCCGATTTCCACGAGGCCGACGCTGACGCCGATGTTGAAGATCTTGTCTTTCCAGACGAAGCGGTAGTCGTTGACCGAGCGCACCACGTCGTCGGCGATTTGCCGCGCCTTCTCGAGCGGGCAACCGACCAGCAGCAACGCGAATTCGTCGCCGCCGATGCGCCCGACCGTGTCGGAGTCGCGTACCGCGTCCTTGATCAGCGAAGCCACCTCGCGCAGCAGCTTGTCTCCGGCGGTGTGGCCGCAGGTGTCGTTGACGACCTTGAATCGATCGAGATCCAGATATGCCAGGGCGTGGGCGACGTCGCCCGCTTGCGCCGATTCCACCGCTTCCTGCAGGCGCCGCTCGAACTCGCGCCGATTGACGAGTCCCGTCAAGGCATCGTGGCTCGCCTGGTAGCTCATCTGGCGCGTCAGGCCGCGCAATTCGCTGGTGTCGTGCAGGACGACGACGACGCCGATCAGCACGGCGTCGTCGGCGTGCAGCGGCGATACGCTGATCTCGACCGAGCGTTCCATGCCGCCGTTCGCCGGCACCAGGACCGCGCGCTTGCCCGCGGACACCCGGCTGCCGCTGCCGAGAGCCTTGCGGACCGGATCGCCGAGCGAATGGCGGTCCGCCTCGTCGACCAGGGAGGCGACCTCGGCGAACGTCTTGCCGGCGACCTGGTCGAGGCGCTGGCCGAGCAGCAGCATGGCCGCGTGGTTGACGTAGTCGATGCGCCCCTCGAGGTCGACGGTGATCACTCCTTCACCCATCGCATCGAGCGTCGCCAGGGCGCGCGGCCGCGGCGAAGGCGCGGCCGCCGCCGGCAGCGTTTCCGATGCGGTCAGCAGCAGGGCCGCCTCGCCGGCGCTGTCGATCAGCGCGGTCGACAATTCGACCCGGCTGACCTGGCCCTGCGCGCCGACCAATTCGACTTCGTAGCGCTCCGCCGCGGCTTCGCCGGCCAGACGGCGGCGCAGATTGCGGTCGATCAAGTCGACGTATTCCGGCGCGACGAAACCCGACAGCGGTTTGCCGACGACGTTTTCCCTGGTCGTGCCGAGCAGCGCGAGGAAGCGTTGGTTCGCGAACAAGATGCGCTCGCGCGTCACCAGCACGGCATCGTGCACGGCCTCCACCAGCCGCTCGAACATCTGTTCGCGGTCGCGCAGCCGCGCGCCGGCGTCGCGCGTCAGCCGTGAAACCTGCGCGGAGAATTCGTCGAGAGTCCGCTGCTGGCGCTGCTTGCGAACGTAGAGCGCGCCGAGGCAGGCCGCCAGCACGGCCGAGATCATAATCCATATGCCTGCGGACAACGCGATCAACGCGGACCTCGATTGCGATGACTCTGCACGACGCTTAAATTACGTTACCTGCGCGGGCGCGGCGCGTCGCAAATCATCGTGCTGCGCAGAATAGCGCACGGCCATGGCATCGCTTGGCGAAATTGACCATAATCAGCGCCCTTAAATCGGCGATTCGGCAATTATGGATAACGTGACCGCCCGTCGGCAGATGGTCGAACAACAGATTCGTACCTGGGAAGTGCTCGATCCACGCGTCTTGGACGCCTGCGCCACCGTGCCGCGCGAAGAGTTCGTGCCGCCGGCCTATCGGGATCTGGCGTTCGCCGACGCCTCGATCCCGATCGGCATGGGCCAGTCGATGCTCGCGCCGAAGCTGCACGGCCGCATCCTGCAGGCCCTGGCGGTCGATCCCGAGGACACGGTACTGGAAATCGGCACCGGCACCGGCTACTTGAGCGCGTGCCTCGGGCTGCTCGCCGCAACGGTCAGGTCGATCGACATTCATGCCGATTTCATCGCGCAGGCGCGCGCGAACCTGGCGACGCTGCCGGCGGCGCGCGTGGAACTTCAGGTGCGCGACGCCTTTGGCGCCGCGCCCCTCGGCGAATACGCTGCGATCGCCGTCACCGGTTCCCTGCCGCGCTACGACACGCGCTTCGAACGGGCGCTCGCGGTCGGCGGCCGCCTGTTCGTCGTCGTCGGCACGGCGCCGGTCATGGAGGCGCTGCTGGTGCGCCGCGTGAGCGCCGGCGAATGGAACCGCGAAAGCCTGTTCGAAACCGTCATTGAGCCCCTGATCGGCGCCCCGAGCGTCGATCGGTTCGTGTTCTGATGGTCCGCGAATTATCGGCGCAGGAATTCCTCGCGCACCGCAGCAGCGGCGCGCCGGTCACGCTCCTCGACGTCCGCGAGGACTGGGAAACCGCGCTCGCGCCGGTGCCTTGCGAACATCGCCGCATCCCGATGGACCAGATTCCGCAGCGCCTGGGCGAACTCGACGCGGCCGAGGAGACGGTGGTGATTTGCCGCTCGGGAGGCCGCAGTCTGCAGGTGGCGCGCTACCTCGAACAGCAGGGCTTCAAGTCGGTCTACAATTTGACCGGCGGCATCCTCGCCTGGTCCCGGGATCTCGACCCGACGATTCCGCGCTACTAGGCGATTGCGCGCTCTTCCCGGCTCGACGATACGCCGCGGGCTTTTTTTGCGCACGGCCACAAAGTCATATAAAACAATGCGGTAGCGGACGCGTGCGGCAAGAATCCGGGGTGCGGCGGGATCACTGCGCGGTAGAGGCCGGCGCGCTCGTCTCGATCAACGCGAGCAGCCGCGCGACGCTGCCGCGCGCGGAGGCGACGGTCGCACGGCCGATCGCGCCGATGCGCTGCCGCTCCTCGGGTCGATCGAACAAGCGCCGCACGCTCGCCGCGAGCGTGCGCGCGTCGGCGACCGGCAGCGCCGCGCCTGCGGCGGACAACAGCGCGGCGCTCTCCCGGCCGTTGAACTGCGACGGTCCGTAGAGCACCGGCACGCCGAGCGCGGCAGGTTCCAGCAAATTGTGGCCGCCGATCGGCACCAAGCTGCCGCCGACGAAGGCGATGTCCGCGGCGGCGTAGAAGTCGGACAGCTCGCCCAGCGTATCGAGCAGCAGCACGGCGGCGTCGGCGGCCACGGGCGCCCCGCCGCTGCGGCGGGAGAATGCGAGGCCACTGCGCGCAAGCAGCGCCGCAACGCCGTCGAAGCGGCTCGGATGGCGCGGCGCGAGCACCAACAGGGCATCCGGCCGCTGCGCGCGCACCTGGCAATGCGCATCTATGACCTGCTCATCCTCGCCGGCATGCGTACTGCCCGCGATCCACGTCGGTCTGCCGCCGAGGGTTTGACTGCGCAGCCGCTGCGCGCGCACGCCGCCGTCCGCGCCGACCTCGATGTCGAATTTCACATTGCCGACGACGTGCGTGCGCTCAGGATGCGCGCCGATGCTGCGAAAGCGCTCGGCGTCGCCGGCGGTCTGCGCCGCGACGATGACATTGGCGGTAAAGATATCCCTGAACAGCGCGCCGCAGCGGCGGTAGCGGGATGCGGATTTGGCCGACAAGCGGGCGCTCGCGAGCACCAACGGCAGCGCACGCCGCGCGCACTCACGGAACAGGTTCGGCCACAACTCCGTCTCCATGATGATCGCGAGCGCGGGCTCGACATTGTCGAGGAAGCGGGCGACCGCTCGTGGCGTGTCGTAGGGCAGGAAGCGCACCACGGTGCCGGCGCCGAACAATTCGCGCGCCCGCGAGCGTCCCGTCGGCGTCGCGGTCGTCACGACGATCGGCGTCTCTGGATGGCGCGCGCGCAAAGCGCTCAGCACCGCCGCCGCGGCCGCGACTTCGCCGAGCGAGGCCGCATGCAGCCAGATGCAGGGCGCACCGGCCGCGCGGCGGCCGAATCCGAAGCGCTCGCCGAGTCCCTGGCGGTAGGCGCGGTCGCGCAGCCCGCGCAGCAGCACCGCCGCGAACGCAAGCGGCACCGCGAGGCCGATCAGAACGTTGTAAAGGCGGCGCACGGCGCGTACGTTACGCCGAGCCGCTGCCGGCCGGCGGCGGCGAACCCACCCACACCGCGGCGTAGCCGGCCGTCAGCATTTGCCAATGCGCCGCCGTGAAGCGCGCGGCGGGCTGCGCGGCGGCGAGCTTGACGAGCGAGCGGTGCAGCCGCCGCAGATTGCGCGCAGTCCATGCACCGGGCCGGCGCAGACGGCCGCGGTCGAAGTCGATGACGCTGACGGCGCCGGCGCCGTCGACGAGAATATTGTGTGCATTCAGATCGGCATGATCGGCGCCCGCGCGGTGCAGATGCCCGAGCGCCGCGCCGATCGCCTGCCATAGCGATTGCGGCAGCGGCGCCGCCGCAAGCAGCGCGCTCAGGGGCTGCGCATCGGCGATGCGCCGCGTGATCAAATCGCAGCGGTAGCAGAGCAGCCGGCGCCGGTAGCGCGCGGCGATCGGCTGCGGCACCGGCAGCCCGCGCGCCCACAAAACCTCGAGCAGGCGCCATTCGGCGAACGCGCGAACCCGCCGCTCGCCGCTCCAGCAATAGCGGTCGTCGAGCCAATGCCTGGCCCAGCCGCCGCGCCGGTAGTGTCTGAGCACCCACTCTTGCCCGCCCTGGCGGACGAACCATGCGCTGCCGCGGCCGCGGGCCGCCGGCTCGAGCCCGCCGCGGGCCTGCCAATAGCTCGGGTCGAATATCGCCTCGCCGCCGCGGTCCCAAGGTCCCGAGACATCGTCGGCTGCGGCCAGCATTGCGCCGCCGGCAGTGCCGATGCGCCGGCCGCCGAATCCCGTCATACTGCTCGCGACCCCTTCGCAGCGATTCCCCGGCAGAGTCTATCACCTTCGATCCGCCTTCCCGGATCGCCGGCAGGCGTCGCCGGTTTTGCTAGACTGCATTTTTCGGCCGGTGCGGCGGAGTCCCTATGAGCGAAATTCTGGTGGCCATTTCGCCGGGAGAATTGATCGACAAAATGACGATCCTGCAAATCAAGGCGCAGCGCATGACGGACGCGGTCAAGCTCGCAAATGTCCGCCGCGAACTCGCGGCGCTGCAGGAGACCTGGGCGGCGTCGGCCTACGCGCACGCGGATATCGCGGCTGCCGAGAACGCCTTGCGGGCCGTCAATGAGCGCCTCTGGATGATTGAAGACGATATCCGCGCGAAGGAGCGCGCGCAGGCGTTCGACGCCGAGTTCATCAGGCTCGCCCGCGCGGTATATTTCGAGAACGACGAGCGCGCGGCGATCAAGCGGCGGATCAATACCGAGCTCGGCTCGAAATTGCTCGAGGAAAAATCCTACAGCGACTACCGGACGGCCGCCGCCAAATCCTGAGCGCCGCCGCGGCTCAAGCTGTACTCCGCCCCGCAATACGGGCATTTCGCCCAGCCCGTGGGTTCGATCGCCAAATAAACGCGCGGATGCGAATTCCACAAATGCATTGCCGGCATCGGGCAGCACAACGGCAGGTCCGCGGCCGTGACCGTGTACCGATGCTGCGCATTTGGCTGAATCAAGGCGCGCTCGGAATCATCCACTGCGATCGCCGACATGTATCTTACCTCACTGATTGCTGCTGCTCGAAGGTATCGCGCCAGATCCGCTCTATCCGCGCCCGCTGCGCCTTGAACGCGTCGGCCTCGACGACCCGCAGGTTCGCGCCGTCGAGCGACAAGCGATGCAGCACCGCGCGGTAACCGCGATACGCATCGATGAGCCAATCCGCGGTCGGCGCGTCGATGACACCGCAGCGCGCGAGTCCCTCGAGCTGGCGGATGTTGTCCGTGTACTGCACGAGTTCCGGGAAGCGGTGCGCGGCCTCGAGCACCCAATATTGCACCAAAAACTCTATGTCGGCGATGCCGCCCGCATCCTGCTTGATGTCGAACTGACCGGCGCCCGCCTGCGACAGTTCGCGGCGCATGCGCGCGCGCATCTGCCGGACCTCCTCGCGCAAGGTCTCGCGGCGTACGGCCTGCGTGAGCGTACGGCGCCGCGCGGCCTCGAATCGGCCGCACAAATCGGGGTCGCCGGCGAGGCCGCGCGCCCGCAGCAGCGCCTGATGCTCCCAGGTCCAAGCGTCTTGCTGCTGGTAGCGCTCGAACGCCTCGATGCCGGTCATCAAAAAGCCGCCCTTGCCGTTCGGACGCAGGCGCATGTCGACTTCGTAGAGCCGGCCGGAAGCCGAATGCATCGTCAACAGGTGCACTATGCGCTGCGCGAGGCGCAGGAAGAAGACGCCGTTGTCGATCGAGCGTGCGCCGCGCGTCTGCTGGATTTCCCCGCTGGAGTCGTGCAGGAACACGAGATCCAGATCCGAGCCGTAGCCGAGCTCGAGGCCGCCGAGTTTTCCGTAGCCCGCCACCGCGACCGCCGCCGGCCGCAATTGTCCTGCATCGTCGCCGTAATACGGAACGCCGTAAGTCGCCGTGATTTGCTGCCATGCGAGGTCCATGCAGCACTGAATGATCAGCTCGGCGATATCCGTCAGGCGGTCGCTGACCCTCATCAGCGGCAACCGCCCGGTGAGGTCGGCCAGTGCCACCGCGAAAATCGCCGCCTTCTGGAACTGCCGCAGGCCTTCGACCTGACGCTCCGGATCGTCGGCGGGCAGCCGCTGCGTGCGCGCCGCCAGCTCCTGCGCAAAACCCGCACGCGACGGCAGCGCCTCGAAGAGCTTCGGATCGATCAGCTCGTCGAGCAGCAGCGGGAACTCGGCGATCTGGCGCGCGAGGAATCCGCTGATCGCCGAGACCTCGATCAAGCGAGCCAGGGCCGGCGGCTGTTCGTTGAGCAGGGCGAGATACGAGGAACGCGCGCCGATCGCCTCCAGGATACGAATGACCCGGCCGATCAGCGCTGCGGGCTCGGCGCGCGCGGCGGCGGCATCGATCAATCGGCCGAGAATCGCCTGCAAGCGGCGCCGGCCGGCCTCGTCGAGGCGCCGATACGCCGCCGATTGCCGGTATTGCACCAATAGCGCCGCCACCGCGGCAACGTCGCCGGCGGCAAGCCCCCGGCCGGCAAGATCCTCTTCGATCTTCACCGCGGCCGATCCGAACGAGCAGAGGCCGGCATCGCCTTCGGCACGCGGCGCCCGCGAACCGGCGAACAGCAATAGCTTGAACTGTTCGGCCGTCGCGCGGCGCGCCCGCTCGATCTGGGCAAGCGCCGACGGCCAGTCCTCGCAGCCGAGATGCAACGCCAGGCGCGCGCGGTCGAGCTCGCCCTCGGGGAGGCGGTGGGTCTGCTCGTCGCGGATCATCTGAATCGCGTTCTCCGCGCCGCGCAGCACGAAATACGCCGCCGACAAATCCGCGACCGCCTCGTCCGGCAGCAATTTCGAGCCGGCCAATAGCGGCAGGACATCGAGCAGCGAGGCGCTCTGCAGCCGCCGGTCGCTGCCGCCGCGCACCAACTGCAGCGATTGCGCGATGAATTCGATTTCGCGAATCCCGCCGGTACCGAGCTTCAGATCCCAAGCGAGATCGCGGCGCGCCACTTCCCGCGCAATCAACGCCTTCATGTCGCGCAGCGATTCGAAGACGCCGAAATCCAGGTAGCGCCGATAGACGAATGGCCGCACGCAATCGCGAAAGGTCGCCTCATAGGCAGCGGCGCCGACGATCGGCCGGGCCTTGATCCAGGCGTAGCGCTCCCAATCGCGGCCGTGCTGCTGCAGGTATTCCTCCAGGGCCGCGAGACTGACGGCGAGCGGCCCGCTGTCGCCGAAGGGCCGCAGGCGCATGTCGACGCGGAATACGAACGAGTCCTCGGTGTGCTCGTCGAGCAGACGGATGAATTCGCGCCCGAGGCGTTGAAAGTATTCTTCGTTGTCGACGACCCTGGGGCCGTCCGTCTCGCCCTGGGCCGCGAACAGCAGCACCAAGTCGACGTCCGAGGAGAAGTTCAGCTCGCGGCCGCCGAGCTTGCCCATGCCGAGCACGATCAGGGGCACCGAGCCGCCGTCGTGGTCGCGCGGCGTGCCGAACGTGGGCTGCAAAGACCGCGCGGCCGCCGCCGCGGCCGCCCGAATCACCGCATCGCCGAGATCGGAGACCGCGCGCAGAGTCTCGGCAACGCTCGCGCGCCCGGCGATATCGCGCCAGGCGATCCGCAACATTTCACGCCGCCGCCAAATCCGCAGCGCAAGCTGCGCCGCGGCGGCGTCCGCGGCCTCGCCGGCCGCGCGTTCGTATTGCCGATTCGCGGCCGACGCATCCTGCGGCCGATCGTGGCTTGCGAGCCATGCCAGGGCCTGCGGATCGCGCAGCAGCGCGGCGCCGATGAATTCGCTGCAGGCGAGCACCCGCGGCATCTCCTCCCACAGCGGCGGCGAAATGTCCGCGGCGATAACCGCCATTCCCGGCAGTTCGACCGCACGCTCCCACCAGCGCGCGACCGGTTCTCGCAGGATCTCGGCAAGCCGTCCGAGCGCCAAGGTCCGCCCGCTCATCGGCGCTGCGCATCCGCAATCGGCTTTTCCATGAACACGCTCAACGGATCGGCCGCGTAACCGCCGTAGGGACCGCGTTCGGCGTAGCCCAAACCCTTGTACAGCGCGATCGCCCGCGGCTGCCGGATGCCGGTTTCCAGCCTCGCGACCGGCACGCCGCTTGCGGCGAGGTGCGACTCCAAAACCCGCATCAACGCCTTCGAGATGCCCTTGCCGCGGTGCTCTTCGAGGACGAACAGGCGTTTGATCTCCCCGTACCTGCCGTCGTCGTCCAGCGTTTTGACGGCTCCACAGCCGACCAGCGCATCCTCGACGAAGGCGCCGAGAAAAAGCACGTTCGGCGATTGCAGCGCCGGCACGCTCTCGAAATGATTGCTCTTGGGCGGATAGAGCGCGCCCATCAAGGCATCGGACTTGCCGATCAGCGCCCGCGCCTGTGCCGGGTCGACCGGCCGTATGCTCACGTCCGGCACCGCTCGCGCCCCAATGAATACGATGTTTGCACGGCGGCCGGCAGTATACCCGGGGGCCGCGGCGAGGTTATGACGGCCGCCAATCCTCCTCGACCAGCAGTCGGTACCCCACTCCCGGCTCGGTGATCAGGTAGCGCGGCTGCCGCGGATCCGGCTCGAGCTTCTGGCGCAGAGTCTTGATATAGGAGCGCAGGCCGCGGCTGTCGCCGGCGCGCTCCGGTCCCCAGGCTTCGCGCAGCAACTGCGCCTGCGTCACGATCATCCCGGCATGGCGCTCGAGGCAGTCCAAGACGCGAAACTCCAGCGGAGTGAGGTGCAACGGGCCGCCCGGGCCCTGCGCGGTGCGCGCTTCGAGATCGACGTGCACCTCTGCGAAGCGCAGCAGCGGCAGCCGTTCGCCGCCGCGCGCTTTGCGCCGCAGTGCGGCCCGGACCCGCGCCATCAATTCCGGCGTGCTGAACGGCTTGCTCACGTAGTCGTCGGCGCCGGCATCGAGCGCTGCAATTTTGTCCGTCTCCGCCGTGCGCGCCGACAGCACCAGGATCGGGACCGGCGAGTGGCGGCGAATTTCGCCAATCACGGAAAGTCCGTCGCAGTCCGGCAACCCCAAGTCGACGATGACGAGGTCCGGCCGGTGGTTGCGCGCCTCGATCACGCCCCGTGCGGCGGATTCGGCGGCGACGACACGGTACTCCTGGGAAGTAAGCAGCGTCGCGAGCACGCCGCGTATGCCGGCGTCGTCTTCGACGATCAAGACCAGGAACATCGCTTTGGTCACGGCGCGGCCTTTCGAGTCGGCAGCGTGAAGAGGAATCGCGCACCTCCGCCCGGGCGCGGCGTCGCGGTGATTTGACCGCCATGGGCATTGACGACGGCGCGGCAGATCGCGAGCCCCAATCCGGCGCCGCCCGCATTGCTCTCCTCGCGGCCGCGTTTGAACTTGGCGAACAACTCCTCGGGATCACCCGGCGGCAACCCCGGTCCGTTGTCGTCGACGGCGACGCGCACCGCTTCGCCGTCCACTCCCGCACAGACCTCGATCCGAGTTGCCGGCGGCGTGTGCTTGATCGCATTGTCGAGAAGATTGACGAGTACCTGAATGACCAGCGGCGCATCGACATAGACCGGCGGCAGATCGGACGGCAGCAGCACGTCGGTCGGCCGGTCGCCGAAGCGCCCATCGAGGCGCGCAAGGGCGGTGCCGACGAGATCGTCGAGGGTCTCCCAGTCGCACCGCAAACGCACTTCGCCGGCCTCGAAGCGCATCAGGTCGAGCAGGTTCGAGATCAGCTCGGACATCTCCTGCGCCTTGCCGTCGATCGAGCGGGCGAGTTGCGACCGGGCGGCGGGATCCAGAGTCAGCGTCGGGTCGTTGAGCGCGCTGCTCGCCCCCGCGATCACCGCGAGCGGCGTACGCAGGTCGTGCGAGATGGATGCGAGCAGCGTACTGCGCATGCTCTCCGCCTCCATGGCGATGCGCGCGCGCTCGGCCTCCTCGGCGAGTTGCGCCCGCTCGATCGCGAGCGCAATCTGGCCGGCGAAGGTCTCGAGCAAGTGCCTTTGTTCCGGCAACAGCAACCGGCGCCGGTGGGTGGGGCGCACCGCCAGCACGCCGAGCGTGCGCCGCGTGCCGGTGAGCGGCAGGTATTGCGCGGGCGCAGCGGGCAGCGTATCGGTGCCGAAGCCGGCCGGCCGGCCATGGTCGAATACCCATTGCGCAACCGACAGGTCGGCGCTCTGCAGCAAGCCCGCGACCGGCTCGCCGTCCCAATGGCGCAAATGGCCGCCGCCGTCCGGCATCAGCACGACGGCGCGGCTTGCGAAGGTTTCTGCGACATGTTTGACGGCGATGCGCGCGAGCTTGCCGAAGCCGGGAGTCGCGGCCAGTTCCCGGCTCATCGCATAAAGAAGCGAAGTGCGCCGCTCGCGCGCCGCGGCAACCCGGGTCTGGGCGCGCACGTTGGCGACCAAGTTGGCGATCACCAGCGCCATCACCAGCATCACGGCGAAGGTCACGACGTACTGAGCCTCGCTGACCGCGAACGTGAAGCGCGGCGGCACGAAGCAGAAGTCGAACGCCGCGACGTTCGCGACCGCCGTGAGGCTCGCGGGTCCGCGCCCGAGGCGCGCCGCCGCCACCGTCGCGCCGAGCAGGTACACCATGACGAGATTGGTCAGCTCGAAGTACGGGTACATCAGCGCCGCAACGCCCGTGCAGATCGCCGAGATCAGAAGCGCCGCGCCGTAGCGATCCCAGCGCACCGCGGCCGGACTGCTGGTCGGCACGGCGCGGCGCCGCGGTAGGCGCGTGTCGCGGCGCGCAATCACCGAGATGTCGAAACCCGCGCCGCGGCGCACGAGTTCGGTCGCTGTGGAGCGCCGCAACCAGGCGCGAATGCCCCCGCGCTTCGCCTCGCCGACGACGATGCGAGTGACATTGCGCAGGCGGGCGTACTCGATGAGCACTTCGGCCGCCGACGGGCCGCCCAGCGTGACCGTCGCGGCGCCGAGGGACTCGGCGAGGCGCAGCACGTCGATGCGGCGGTTGCGCTCGGACTCCGAGAGCTTCAGTTCGGCGGGAGTCTCTACCGAGACGACCAGCCACTCGGCATCCAGAGCATCGGCAAATCGCTTGCCGACGCGCACCAGCCGCTCGGCCTGGTCGTCCGGCGCGACCGCGATCAGGAACCGGTCGCGCGCAAGCCAGGGCTTCGAGCTGTGCGCGTCGCCCGCAAATTCCTGCGCCGCCGCGTCCACGCGATCAGCGGTGCGGCGCAGCGCCAGTTCGCGCAGCGCCAGCAGATTCGGCTTGCGAAAAAAACGCTCGCTCGCGGTGCCCACTTGCTCGGAGGCATACACCTTGCCGGCCTTCAGGCGCGCCAGAAGGTCGTCGGGCGGCAGGTCGATCAGTTCGACTTCATCGGCTTCGTCGAATATCCGGTCCGGGATCGTCTCCTGCTGGCGGATACCGGTGATGCCGGCGACGACGTCGTTCAGACTCTCGAGATGCTGAACGTTGAGCGTCGTCCACACGCCGATGCCGGCATCCAGCAGTTCCTCGACGTCCTGCCAGCGCTTGGCGTGCCGCGGCCGCGGCTCGCCCTCGGCGATGTTGGTGTGCGCGAGCTCATCCACCAGCACGATCCCCGGCGCACGAACGAGCGCCGCGTCGAGATCGAATTCATGGCGCGTGATGCCGCGATAACGGACCTCGAGGGTCGGCAGTTGTTCGAGTCCCTCGAGCAAGCGCTCCGTTTCAACCCTGCCGTGCGGCTCGACGTAGCCCGCAACGATGTCCGTGCCGCCGGCGCGCGCCGCGCGCGCCGCTTCCAGCATCGAGTAGGTCTTGCCGACTCCGGCGGACGCGCCGAAGAAAACGCGCAGCCGTCCGCGCCGCGCGCGCGCCTGCGCGCGCTGCACGCCGGCCAGCAATGCGTCGGGATCAGGGCGCTCGCCAGGTGCTGACATAGATGCCGTCGATCGGTCGCGCGCCTTGCGGCGCTTGCGCACGCGCCAGGATATCGGCGCGCCGCGGCTGCGGCAAATCCGGCTCAGTGCGGGCGGTCGAGCGCAAGATTGAGCTCGAGGACGTTGATGCGCGGCTCGCCGAACAAGCCGAGCAGACGATCCTGCCGATGCGCGGCGATCAGCCCCTCGACCTGCGAGAGCGGCATGTGCCGCGCGCGCGCGACCCTGGCGGCCTGATAGCGCGCGTCCGCCGGGCTGATTTCCGGGTCCAGTCCGCTCGCCGATGAGGTGACGAGCCCGACCGGTATCGGCCGGCGGTTGGCGGGGTCGGCATCGCGCAGGGCTTTGGCATTCGCCCTGACTTCATCCAGCAGCTCCGGATTCAGCGGCCCGAAGTTCGAGCCTGATGAGGCGGCGCCGTCATAGACTTGCGGCGTCGTCGCGGAAGGCCGCCCCCAGAAGTACTTGGCATCGGAAAACCGCTGGCCGATGAGCGTCGAACCGATGAGCTTGCCGTCCCTGTAGAGCAGACTGCCCTCGGCCTGGCGCGCAAAGACCGTCCTCGCCGCGACGGTGACGACGAGCGGGTAGACGATCCCGAGGAGAGCCGTCAGCAGCGCGATCAGGCTGGCCGCGGGTCGCAGGAGCCGCATGAACATCGCGCTCGCCCTCAGGTCCAGCCGGCAGCCGACAGCAGCATGTCGATGAGCTTGATGCCGGGGAACGGCGCGAGGAGGCCGCCCAAGCCGTAGATCAGCAGGTTTCGCCGCAGCAAGGGGCCTGCGCCGAGCGGCCGATACTTGACCCCCTTGATCGCGAGCGGAATCAGGATGACGATGATCAAGGCATTGAAGATCACCGCCGACAGGATCGCGGAGCGCGGCGTCGCGAGATGCATGATGTTGAGCGCGCCGAGCTCGGGGTAAGTCATCGCGAACGCGGCCGGGATGATCGCAAAATACTTGGCGACGTCGTTGGCGATGCTGAAAGTGGTCAGTGCTCCGCGCGTGATGAGCATCTGCTTGCCCGTCTCAACGATCTCGATCAGCTTGGTCGGATCGCTATCGAGATCGACGAGGTTGCCGGCTTCCTTCGCCGCCTGCGTTCCGCTGTTCATCGCAACGCCGACGTCTGCCTGCGCCAGAGCGGGCGCGTCGTTGGTGCCGTCACCGGTCATTGCGACGAGCTTTCCGCCCGCCTGTTCCTGACGGATGAGATCGAGCTTGTTCTCAGGCGTCGCCTCCGCGAGGAAGTCGTCGACCCCCGCCTCGGCGGCGATGGCCGCAGCCGTGAGGGGGTTGTCTCCGGTGATCATCACGGTGCGCAGACCCATCCTGCGCAACTCGGCGAACCGTTCCGCGATGCCTGGCTTGACGATGTCCTTCAGGTGAATGGTGCCGAGGATGATGTGGTTCTGCGCGACGAGCAGCGGCGTGCCGCCACTGCGGGCGATGACCTCGACCTGATCGGTGACGCCCTGGGGCACGACACTATCGCCGCGTTTGCCCCGTCCACACCACTTGGCGACGGCGTCGCCCGCACCCTTGCGGATACTGTCCTTGGCGTTGTCCACGCCACTCATTCGCGTTTCGGCCGTGAATGGCACGAAAGTCCAGGCGGTGTCTCCGTCGTCCTCTGGCGCGCCGAACCGCCGCGCCAAGGCCACGATCGAGCGTCCCTCCGGGGTCTCATCAGCGCGGCTTGCGAGGTCGGCGGCGCGGACCAGCTGTTCCATGGCCACACCCGGCGCCGCCAGGAACTCAGTCGCCTGGCGATTGCCGAGCGTGATCGTGCCGGTCTTGTCGAGGAGGAGCGTGTCGACGTCACCGGCAGCTTCGACGGCGCGGCCGGACATGGCTAGGACGTTCTTCTGGAGGAGGCGGTCGATCCCGGCGATTCCGATGGCGCTGAGCAGACCACCGATCGTCGTCGGGATCAGGCAGACCAGCAACGCGACCAGCACGGTGACTTCGATGGAGGCGCCCGAGAAGACGGCATAGGGCTGCAGCGTCACCACCGCGATCAGGAAGATCAGCGTCAGGCTCGCCAGCAGAATGTTGAGCGCGATCTCATTGGGAGTCTTCTGCCGCGATGCGCTCTCGACAAGCGAGATCATGCGGTCGAGGAAGGTCTCGCCAGGGTTCTGGGTGATCTCGATGACGATGCGGTCGCTGAGCACCCGGGTGCCGCCGGTGACCGCGCTCCGGTCGCCGCCTGCCTCGCGAATGACCGGTGCCGATTCGCCGGTGATCGCCGACTCGTCGACGCTCGCGATGCCTTCGATGATCGTCCCGTCACTCGGGATCACGTCGCCCGCCTCGCAGACGACGATGTCGTCCTTGCGCAGGTCGGGAGCGGGAACCGGCGTTTCCTTGCCGCCGCGGCCGCCCTGCAGCTTGCGCGCGATCGTCTCGGTGCGCGTGCGGCGAAGCGCCTGGGCCTGTGCCTTGCCGCGACCCTCGGCGATCGCCTCGGCGAAGTTCGCGAAGAGCACGGTGAACCAGAGCCAGAGGGCAATTTGCCCGACGAAGCTGGTGTCGACGGCGTTGCCAACAACGTCCGCGATGAAGACGTACGTGGTCATCAGCGCGCCGATCTCGACGACGAACATCACCGGATTTCGCACCATGACGCGCGGGTCCAGCTTGACGAAGCTCTGACCGATTGCGGGGAAGAGCAACTCCGGGTCGGTGACGCTGCTCCGGCGGCGTCGGGGATGGTGAGCGGCTGCGAGGGCCATATCAATGCACCGCGATGAGCTTGAAATGCTCGAGGATCGGCCCGAGCGAGACTGCGGGGAAGAAGGTCAACGCCGCGACGACGAGGATCGTTCCCACCAGGAGTGCGACGAACAACGGTCCATCGGTGGGGAAGGTGCCCGCGCTCGCCGGGACGATCTTCTTCTTGACGAGGTTTCCCGCCATCGCCATCACCGGGATAATGAAGAGGAAACGTCCCATCCACATCGCGCCGGACAGCATCAGGTTGTAATAGAGCGTGTTGCCGGTCAAGCCGGCAAACGCGCTGCCATTGTTTCCGGTCGTTGACGCGAACGCATACAGGATCTCGGTGAGCTGGTGCGGCGTTCCCTGCGTCGCGATCGGCCCTGCCTGCCCTCCCGCCGTGAGCACCGCGATGGCGGAGAATCCGAGGATCGATGCGGGCAGGACGAGGATCGCTATGGCTGCGTACTTGACATCGCGCGCCTCGATCTTCTTGCCGACGTATTCCGGGGTTCGGCCAACCATGAGGCCGGCGATGAACACCGCGACGATCGCGAACACGATCATGCCGTAGAGGCCGGAACCAACACCTCCAGGGGTGATCTCACCGAGCTTGATGAGGACCAGTGGAATCAATCCGCCGATCGCCGTCCAACTGTCGTGTGACGAATCGACCGATCCCGTGCTGGTGCCGGTAGTAGCGGTGCCGAATTGGGCCGTCTGGATGGGCCCGAACCGGGCCTCCTTCCCTTCCATGTTGCCGCCGGCGGACTGCGCCGACGCCACCTGGGTTGCCCCGGTGCCGACCAGCGCGGGGTTGCCCTGCTGCTCCTGCCACGCGGCGACGCCGAAGGCGCCGATGAGAATGATCCCCATGACCGCGCCGAGCGCGATTCCCTGCTTCACATTCCCCACCCACTTGCCGAACGTGATCACCAGGCCAAAGGGGATGAGCAGGACGGTGAAAATTTCCAGTGCGTTGGTGAACCCGTTGGGGTTCTCGAACGGGTGGGCGCTGTTCGCGTTGAAGAACCCGCCGCCGTTGGTCCCGAGGTCCTTGATCGCCTCCTGGGATGCGACGGGACCCTGGGCGATCGTCTGCACTCCGTTGGTGAGCGTGTGGATGATCGAGTAACCGCTGAAGTTCTGGATGGCGCCGTTGGCCACCAGGATGAGAGCAACCAGCACGCTGATCGGCAGCAGCACGTAGAGCGTGCCGCGCACGGTGTCGACCCAGAAGTTCCCGAGCGTGTTCATGGTTCGGCGCGCCATCGCGCGAATGATCACGATGGCGATGGCCATGCCCATCGCGGCGCTGAGGAAGTTGTGCAGCACCAGGGCGACCATCTGTGAGAAGTAGCTCATCGTCGTCTCGCCCGTGTAGTTCTGCCAGTTGGTGTTGGTGGCAAAGCTGATCGCCGTGTTGAAGGCGAGCGGTGCGGGAACGCCGGGGAGGTTCTGCGGGTTGAGGGGCAGATGATCCTGGAAGCGAAGGATGAGGTACGTGAACACGATGCTCACGAAGGTGACGGCAAGGATCGAGACCAGGTAACCGATCCACCCCTGCTCGTGCTCCTCGTCGACGCCGATGATCCGGTAGGTGAGGCGTTCGACGGGCCGGACCACCGGGCTGAGCCAGACGCGCTCGCCCTTGTAGACCTTGAGCATGTAGCCGCCGATGAACCACGCGCCCGCGGCCACGGCGGCATAGGTGATGACCGCCGCGATGATGTCGAGGATCATCAGAAGCGCTCCGGGGCGACAAGCGCGACCAGCAAGTAGATCGCCGCAATCAGCGCGATGATCGCAGCGACGATGTACCCGGTGAGAGCCGCCATCTCAGATCCTCCGGAGGCCGTCGATCATCAGGACGCCCGCGACGAGCATCCCGGCGAAACACAGCAGGGCGAGCAGATCAAGTGGCATTTGAGCCCAGTATCGTCAGGAATCCATCAACGATCGATCAACAATGTATGAGCACTTGGCCACTCTCATCCGGCGCATTGTGGGACCCGGTGAAGCGGTACCCCTAGGGTCCGAGGCATCACTCTTCCAGGACATTCGACCCGGCGGAAACCCGTCTCTGTAGTGCGGCAGTGAGCGATTGCGCGATGTGCAGGTGCGAGCACGGGACGACGCGAGCATCCGCCGGCTGGCAGGGTCACGAACCGGAGGTTAGTTTTGCGCGGGAACGACCAGCACAGGGCAGGGCGCCAGCCGGAACATGCGCTGACCCGCCGTGCCGAAGACGAGATCGGCCAGGGGACCATGCTTGCTGGCACCGGCGACGATGAGGTCGGCGTCGCACTCACGCACCATTTCGGCGATCGACTCGGCAGCCTTGCCGATCGTCGACTGCATGTGGACTTCCACGTCCAGCCCGGCCGCCTTGAGGTCCGCAACCTGCTTGCGCACGTTGAGCTGGAGGAGATCCTCATTGGGGTGCACCGAATGGGCACCGCCGTGACGCTTGAGCAGCTCGCCGCTGATCCGCTCGAGAATGTGCTCCGTGCCAGGCGCGACGACGAAGTCTTCGTGTGCGCGCATCATCTCGAACCTCCCTTGTGCAGCTTGCTTACCATCGCAACACCATGATCTCCCTGACAGAGTCAACGGAGCATCAACGCGGCGGCCCGAACCGGTATCCCTGGCGTCCCACGGTCACCACGATCTCCGGGCGCGCCGGGTCGTCCTCGAGCTTGACCCGCAGGCGCTGGGCGAATGTCCGAAGGTAGTTGCGCTCATCCGCGTATTGCGGCCCCCAGACGCGCTGGAGCAGAGTGCGATGGTCGAGCGTCACGCCGGAGTTGCGAGCCAGTTCGGCGAGCAGCAGCCACTCGGTCGGCGAGAGTCGTACCTCCGCGCTGTTGCGCGTGACCGTACGCGCGCCGAGGTCGACCCGAACGCTCCCGAGCGCGACGGTACCTCCAGTGCCGTCCGGCGGCCTCACTCGCCGCAGGACCGCGCGAACCCTCGCGAGCAGTTCGTCGGCGCCGAAAGGCTTCGCCAGGTAGTCGTCGGCGCCGAGGTCGAGTGCCCGAACCTTGTCGGACTCCTCGCCGCGAGCGCTGACCACGATGACCGCTGGCCTGTGGCGATTCTCCATCTGCTCGAGGATGTGCCAGCCGTCGATGAAGGGAAGGCCGATGTCGAGCAGCACGATGTCGATCGTGCTGACCTCGCGAAGCATCTGAGACGCGGTGATGCCGTGGGCCGCGAGCGACGTCTGGTACCCCG
>DATKSW010000036.1:0-64038 GCA_035531435.1 Steroidobacteraceae bacterium
GCCGCGCGTTGGTTTGTTTTCACCGCGGCGCGATGCCATAATCCGCAGCCTTCCGGCTTCACAAGGGCGGTTAGCTCAGCGGTAGAGCACTGCTTTCACACGGCAGGGGTCACAGGTTCAATCCCTGTACCGCCCACCATCTTTAACTTGCTGAAAAACTTACTTTTTCAGCACTTTCTGGCTTTGATAGAGACGCCAGAATTGCACGTATACGGACGCTGGTACGGATTTCCGTTTCCGTCAGAACGGGCTGATCCGGATTATTGGGTCGCGCACAGATAATGTTTGTCGCAACCGGACTGTTGGCTGCGGCAAGCCACGCTAAGGTAACGAGGATGCCTTGGCCTCAAAAGCCGAATAGACACTCGGCGCATTAATTTCATCAAACCAATTTCCGTTAGAACGCCAGCAAATTGGTCCGTAGTCGAGGACGCTGACATTAGCGGTAAGCGTTGCCGGGAGTTTCGATACTCCGATTTCTCGGCCGTTTCGCCACCCAGCAAACGAAATGCCCGGAACGTGGAACGAGCACGGACGAGAGTCGAGATGGTAAAAAGTAAGGCGTCCGAACCAGAACGGGGCAACGTCATCCAGAACGTACAACTTATCGCCAAAGCGCCTCCAACACCCCTTATAGTTTGTAAAGACTCCGCTTGTGGCTACAACCTGATATCTAGATCGTTGCCAACCGGGCCCCGTTAGCCATTCCATATGGCAGGGTGTATCGGTTAACACAACGTTGGCTTGATCACCAAGCCGGATGAAATAGTCCTTAGCTTGTGAAAAAGGCGAGAAAACTAAAGCCAAAATTAGAGCAAGCGCTATCCTCACTCATCGTCCTCCACGCCGCGAACCAGTGTAAAACCACCCATATTTCGGCGGCATTATTTGCGCGATCTTGATCCCACCTTTGCGAGAGCGCAAATGGTTCAATGTTTGTGCGCTCGCGCGTCCTGCTTGTGCTCGACATCGAGCCAATAAGCAAGACGCTCCGTCGGATGCTCGATTAATGCCTTACAGGGGAGCCCCACGCTTTCCACGACCGTTGGGGCGTTTACGTAGTTCTTGCCAAACTGCTTTGAGATGTCCCGAATATCCATCTTAAATTGAGATTCCAGTGCAGATTGGCTCATGTTGATACCTTTGGCCAAAATATAAAATAGTTGCATCGCGTCAGCTGATGCGCGATCCATATTTTTTCCAGTAGCCGTATTTGCGTAACCGCTTTGCTTTGCTATTGCGTCGTTCAAGGTGTAATAAGCCGCGCATTTAGCGGCGTCATACTCCAAGTCAATTTCGGCATTCGTAATATCTGTCACATTCGAATCCTTCGAAAGCTGATTGGCGAGACCGTTTAAGCCGGAACCGTTCGCCGCGAACGCGACGTGGAAAGAGAGCAGTAAAACGGCGCAGATGACGCCCAATAGTGTCGTTGTCGCCGGTTGGTGCATGTTGCCCCCCCTGATTGTGATTTTGTTGACGATGGTGGCGCCTGGTCCCGCAGGATAAAAGTCCACCAAGACGGTGTCCACCGGCAGTTTCGCCGAGTGTGAATTGTAACGCGCGACAAAGATCTTGATCGCAGCCGTGATGCGGTCGCCGTCGTCGCGCACCCAGGGTGGAAGCGTCAAAGCTGATCACTGGCCACCACGGCATTCCGTGAGCCGCTGCCGTTGAAGCCGAAGCGCCCGCGCCAACTCGCGCAGCATCGGTCGCGTGCCGCCTTTCCAAGCATTGCGAACACAGCGCGCTTTACCCGTGGCGGACTTCGGCCCGGTGGATTTCTCCCAAGGTCGCCATCGCCGGATCAGCGCCGCCTGCCGTATCCCTCGCTCCGATGTCCAGCCGTTCGCCATTGCTCGCCTCCAACAGTTCGTTTGGCGTATCCTGAATTTTTTCCGCGCGCGAGCAAGCACCTTGCGCTAAGGTTTGGCGCGCCGTCCCGTTATTAACCTGCTGCGGGCCATTGGCGATATTCGCCTGCTGGACGAAAGCCACTGGCCGCGGGTTCTTCATCTCGTTCAGAGCCTCCGCATTCGCGCGGCATTGTGCCTGCGCTCGAAGTGCAAGCTTCATGTAGGTTTCCAAGTGCGGCATAAGCTCCGCATTTAGCGCGCGCCGAGTCAGGGCGTTAAATAGTTGATCCAGCGTATGGGATTGCGCCACAAGCATTTCCTCGCTGCGGGCTAGGTTGCCACTCGTGGCGTCCCGTGCCTGTGCGTCCAGCGTATTGATTAGTTCGCCTAAGTGAACCGATTCGCCGCCAAATTTCGGTCCGATCACCTGTCGCGCCGTAATCGCCGCATGTACCGTTGGCATCGCGGCCGTGCGCGCAACGGTCGCCGGCTTGGATTCTCCAGCCAACGGCTTGACCGGCAAGCAATCCGCAGGATTGGGCGTTAGGAGTTTGACTCGTTTGCTCATGGGGTTTGACTCAATTGATCCGGTGTAAACGCCGATACGCGCGCTCAAAGTCCTGCGGGGTTACGCAATCACCAAAATGCCGCTCATCGTGATCGACCCAGGCCAGCCACGCGCCAGGGTCCGCTTGAGCGCCTGCCAGCGCGTCGGCGAGTTCTTGCGTCGAATAGTTCCAGCGTGCGGCCATCGCGCGGATACGACGAGGAAGCCTCTCTAAGTCGGCGAGCATCGCGGCTTTGTTGCGTCGGATACGCTCCCGCAGTTCATCGGTTAGCCGTTCGCGCGGTGCCACAATAAGCCGCCCGCCGGTGCTGGATATCGAAAGGCCCGCGCAGCGCAGTTCTACCAGTAAAGTCATTTAGAACGCCTCGTAATCAACCAAAGATCCGGTCGAAGGTGCAGTCTCTCTCGAAGGTGAAGTCTCAAAAGGGTGTGCATCTTCGAGGCCGAGTGCACCTTCGGAGGGTAGCCGCCACCACCAACCGCCCGAATAGCCCCGTTTCTCAGGTCGGATTCCAAGGCGCTGGCGCGCAAGGCGCAGGGTCGGATCGGAAATCCCCGCCGCCGTGCCCTCGCGCTTTACGTCGGCAGCCTTCATCGGGCCGTCGCGCAATTGGCCGCGCAGGAAGTCCACCGCTTCGTCGGTCGCGGTTTTCTGGCCGTCGTCGTCGCGAGCCTCAGCTTCCGCCAGAATGTCGCGCGCGTTCCCCTCGACCGCTTCGCCCCACAGTACCGCCGATGCCGTGAGCGCCGAACCGGCCACCTCGACTTGCCGCAAGTCGTAACGGAACCCGCCATTATCTGGACCAAGGTTTGATTTAGCGCGAACCACCACCCGACCGCCCCCCTGGTCATCGGGCATCTTGGCCGTCGCCAACACGATGCGCGCCAGCGCCCCAAATGCGACCGAGCCGGTAACGCGCTCCGTGGTATCACGCCCTGCGGTGCCTTTGGAAAAGTGCGAAATGCCGATAACGGCGATTCCATACTGAGCGGCCAAATCGACCAGCGGTTGGAGCGCCCTGCGGGTCTCGTTACTTTTATGCGCGTCGCCGGCAACTGCCGAAACGATCGGATCGACTACCAGCAAACGCGGCGGCTGGTCGTTGTTCTTGATTGCCGCTGCCAACTGCGGAACATCGGTCGCTGGATCAAACGGGCGCTTCCGGCCATCGTCATCTAGCGCCCCTTCGATAAAATGGATTCGCGACCTATCCGCACCCATGGCCGCGAGGCGCGGAACTAGGGTATCTGCGATACCGTCCTCGGCCGACCAGATCAGCGCCTCGCCTACCTCCGCTCGCGAACCATCCGGCCAAGCGCCTCCGCTCGTCAGTGTCGCAGCAAACGAGAGGGCCAGTGTCGTCTTGCCTGTACCTGGCGCGCCCGCAAGAATCGCGAGCTTTCCAGCCGCAAGCCAGCCAGGCCAAAGCCATGTAACCGCCTCAGGCTTAATGTTCGCGGCACAAGTCAAGATCGCGCGCGGCAGGTTATCCGGCGCGACTACGCGCTTCGCACCGTCGATACATCGGCGTACTGCGTCCGTCCCGGAACGTCGCGACAGATCGTTAAAGTCGGTTGCGCCGTCAGGTCGGGTTTCGCCGAAGTCCGGAATGGCAAGAAGCCCGCCGACGATTTGCGCAGTTTCGCGCGCATGCCGATCCGGTTCGCCGGTCGCTTTCATCAAGTCTGCGAGAATCACGATTTTCGCCGACGGGTATCGTGCCCGGATCGCCTTTGCCACCGCTGGTAGGTTGCCAGCCGACAGCGCAGCGATCCCGGGATATCCGGTAGCCTCCCGCGCCGATAGCACGGTTGCGACGCCCTCGCCGATCAGTAAGCTCAAGCCATCGCACTCCGGCAGTCGTTCCGTTGCCCAGTATCCGCCCCCTTTGGTACCGCGCCCGACGAGTGCCGCCTTGAGCCCGTCGCCGTCGATCAGTTCCAACGTTGAAAGGCGATCCCCTTGCTTCACTGGAACCACTAGCAATCGCCCGCTCAGCACCTTGCCGCCCGACTTCGGTGCGTATCCCAAGATCGTCGCCGCCGCGTCTGCGTCGATCTCTCTCATAGTTGAAACTGGGGCGACGGCCTTCCGCACCAAATACGGTTGATCGGGGTTCGCTGCGGTCGCGGCTTTCAGGATTGCCGCCGCTTTCGCATTTGTCTCGGCGCGCTGGCAGGCAATATCGGCCTCGTCCTTCGCCGCTCGCTCAGCGGCGACGCGTTGCCCGTCGGCAATCTCTTCGAGTGTCGGCTTGCGAGAAGCGCCAACGTCGCGCCAACCGTTCGCACGAGCTTCGTGGAACAGCGTGCCCGCTGTTACCTTACCGTTGGCGCGAATGCTCTTCCATACATCCCGCGCATCGCGAGCGTTGTAGGACGTCGCTGATTGGCTCCACTCGTTCCACAAATCGAAGCCGCTTTCACTAACTTCGGATTTAACCGCCATTCCCATTTTTACCCAGGTCTCGCGGTTGTCCGGCGACACGAAACTCAGCGCATCGCGGATTCGGTCAAGCACCGACATTTGGTCGGACCACATTTAGGCGCCCTCTACGTCAATGCGAGAGCGGCGAGCAATTTCGCTTCCGGGGACAAAGCGACGCTTACCTTCCTTAATGGTCAGTAGGCGACCGTACTTGATGTCGTCGAATAGGGTCCGGCGGGACGAGCGGAGATAGGCGATTGCTTCCTCAATCGAATAGCGTTGGCGCTCATCGAGTGGCGGAAGTGCGAGGCGAGTTTTCATGACGGCTCCAAAGTTTTCAGCCGTATCGAAGGGTATGCCTGACCTCGCCTGCGCGCAGCAAGCCCGGCATCGTTAAGGCGCGATAACTCGCCCCGTAGGTCGATGCTTGCGGTCTACTCAGCCTGAAAGAGCTTGGCCGCTATAGCGTTGAATGGCTTTCGTTGGGCACGAAGCGACGCCAAGTCATGATCGGTAACTGAAAATTCTAGTGCCTCAGCTGCGAGAATTGCGTTGGCTACGCGGTTGAACACTCGAGAATCCAAGTTACCGTCGCGAATGTCCATGTACGCATCAAATATGTCGCCCATCAGACTCTGACGCGGCGTGTTGCTCGGTCGATGTGCGGACTTTAGATGCTTATCGCTTGTCGCACGATGGGGTCTGCGTTTTGGTTTCGAGAATGGCACCAACGCGCGGTACAATGCGACAGCCTCGCTCGCATGCTCAAAAAATGCGAGTTGCTGATTTAGCGACAGCCGGATTCGTTTCGGGAAGGCGCTAAGTATATTGTCCTTATTCGTAGCTATTCCAGCGCTGATATCCTTGCATTTTCTGGTCACAGAATCGTCACCTTCGCCAAGCGCTCTTTCGCCGCACTCGCAACCAAGTGCCCATAGTGTTTTTCGATCATCCCGACCGATGTCCCGCATAGACGCGCCACGTCGAGCGTGGTCATGCCGGAGGTGATCGCTTGCGTTATGAAGCTGTGCCGGAGCGTGTACAGGCAAACACCCTTGGGAAGTCTCGCCGCCGCGCCTGCGGTGCGCACTAACCCATCCCAATCAGAGTGCGCCCACGGTTTGCCGTCGTCTCGGGCCAAAAGATGCGCCGTCGGCAGCTTGCCCTTGGCCAGTTCCTTGAACAGCTTTAGCGCGTCCGGCGAAAGCGGAATCGTCCGAGCGCCCGTCTTACCATTGAACGTGATCGTTCCGAGGCGTGTATCGAGTTGGGATCGCTTAGCGCTAACCAGTTCGCCCGCCCGAGCGCCCGTTAACGCTGCGGCAGTCATAAGATGTTTGATTGCGCCATCGGCCTTGTCGATCAACTTGCGGCGCTGCGCAAGGTCCAGGAACAGGGTCCGCCGTGCCGTGGCATTTGGATATGGCTTAACGTCGCCCCATTCCCTGGCCGCGCCCGCCTCGACTCGGCGGTTGGCGACGGCCAGATTAAGAGCCGCCTTAAACGCCGTGAGCGTGCGATTAGCGGTGCCTTTCGAGAGTTTCAAGCCGTCGCGCCATTCCTTGACTCGGGGCGTACGGAGCTTCGCCAATTGAATCGCACCAATCGGGTCATCGTAAACGGTGCGCTCGAATCGCTTTTCGGCATCGTTCGCGCAAGCCTTCCCTTTCTCCCGCTCCCGGTCCTTTACGTATTCCCGGCAGGCGTCGGCGACTGTCCTAATATCGTCGTCGATCCCGGCATCCTTCCGGTTGAACCACACCAAGGCAGCTTGGCGCGCCGCCTCGTGGTCTAATTCCAGGGTTACGTAGCCGAGGGACTGATAGACCTTGTGGCCGGTTTCATCGCGCTTCCTGGCGATCCAGGAGCCCCGCTCCGCGTCGATCTTCCGAAAGCCCAGGGTACGTCCACGACCGAGCGGTGGCCCCCAATAGGGCTCTCTGCGCGGCCTAAACGCCTGCCGAACGCGGGATTTGTGGATCTCGTGGGCCATCTCCGGACTCCCTTTTGGTCCGTACGGACTCTGTACGGACTACCGACTAGATACTGCCAAATACCGACTGAGACTATAATCCGTTAAATTCAGGGTATTTGTAGACTATCGGAAACGAGGGGAAACGGCAATATTGCCTTCACACGGCAGGGGTCACAGGTTCAATCCCTGTACCGCCCACCATTCAGAAGCGGCCCTAGGTGCTTCGCTCCGGCTACTTTGGATGCAGCGGCGCGGCTGCCGATTTCGCAGGCGGTAGCGTCAGCGTCGCAAATGCCCCTTGCGCGCTCAAGCCGGCGGCATTGCCTTCGTCGGTGTCGAGATGCAATTCGAGCCGATATGCCGGCGAGACGCGCACGACGATGTCCGCAAAGACCGCGCTGCGGCCGCCGCCGTCCACGGCCGCGGCAACCCGCTGTTGATCGCTGAGCCCGAGGACCGCTGCGTCGGCCGGACTCATGTGCAGGTGGCGCAAGGAGCAGATGACGCCGTGATCGAGACGCAGGCGGCCGAGCGGTCCTTCGATGACGATGCCGGGAGTGCCGGCGAGATCGCCCGACTCGCGCAGCGGCGCATCGACGCCGAGCGCGATCTCATCGCTGCGCGACAATTCGACCTGGGTGCGCGCGCGCGCCGGGCCGACGACGCGCACACGATCCAACCGCCCCTTCGGGCCGATCAAGTTCACGGTTTCCGCGGCCGCAAACTGTCCCGGCTGCACCAGCTGCGCGCGAGCGCGCAGCTGGTGCCCGGTGCCGAACAGCCGCTCGATGGCCGGCGCCGAGAGATGCACGTGCCGCGCCGACACCGCGACCGGTATGCATACTTCGGTCTTCAGGCGCGGCGATGCGCTCATGGCCGGGCCAGCGCCGCGGCGGGGTACAGACCGCTTCGGTTTGACGGGCGCATCGCCGCTCAAGCCTTGCCAGGCTCTTGCCGAACCAACAATATCGGCGCCGGCGCGCTGCGCATCACGACTTCGGCGTCGCTGCCGAGCGCCAGGCGGCGAATGCCGCGCCGGCCATGCGTTCCCATGACGATCAGGTCCGCCGGCCAATTCTTGGCTTGTTCGACGATGAATTGCGCCGCCGGGCCGCCGATCGATTCGATCAGCACGGCCTCCGGCTCGATGCCCTGCTGGCGCGCGAACGCCTTCGCCTCATCCAGCACCTTCTGGCCGTCGCCGCGCATCGAGTCGATGACGGTACCTGCGTATACGCCGGAACCGTAGGCGTAATCGACGATCAACTCATTGACGATGTGCAGAATGCGAATTTTGCTGCCCAGGCTCTTCGCGAGTTTTATCGCCTCGTTGAGCCCCGCCGTCGAGGTCGCACTGCCGTCCACTGGAACCAGAATCTTCGCGTACATCGACTTGCCCTCCGCATCGCCCATCGCCGCCATTCAAACACGCCGCGGGCCGCATGAATCTTGGGACTTCCCACTGCCGCGTACGGTATTCCCGTAAATATCCATCAGGCTGCGGCGCTGCGCACGGCAAACGTCCAGGCGACCGCGATCAGCGCCAGCGCGAACGAGCCGGCGGCGATTTGCAAGCGCGTGCCGCAGTTCTGCGGCATGCCGCTGCGCGCGTATATCCACCCCAGGCAGAGGCCGGACGAAAAGCCGAGCACATGGCCGAGCACGTCGACGTGCGCGTTACCCGCACCGAGAAGCGCGAGCAACGAGACGCCGGCGAACAGCGGCAGCGTACGGTTGAGCCAGCGTTCGCGCATACTCATGCGCTGCCGCCAGGCGACGCCGGCGAGCAGTCCGAGTGCGGCGAATACCGCGGTCGATGCGCCGACCGCCCGATAAGCGACCGGCGCGATCAGCATCTCGAGAATATTGCCGATCGCGCCCATCGCAAGAATACTGAGCCAGGCGACGCCGGCGCCGAACCGGCGGCTGCAGAGCACGCCGGCGGCGATGCCGAACAAGAGGTTGCCGAACAAATGCGCCGGGTCCAAATGCAGGGTGAGCGCGGTCAACGCGCGCCACCACTCGCCGCGCGCACCCGCCCCGGCGTCGACCGCGCCGGCTGCGAGCCAATCGATGCCGAACAGGCGGATGCCGGCGCAATAAGCGACGCCGAGCAATACCAGGCCGTAACCGATCGCACCGGCGCCGGCACCGCCTCGCGGCGCATCGCGGGGCGCCGGCGCGCGTCGCTCGAGGCGCTCGGCGGCATAGCGGCGCAGCTCCTGCTCGACGCGGCTCCATTGAGAAGCCGGCGTGCGCAGTTCGCAGCCGCCGGGCTGCTCGACGATCGCATACGGCAGCACCAAGGCTTCCAATACCAAGCCATAGTCGCGGCAGACACCGCAGGAACCGCGGAATACGGCGACCCAATCGCGCTCGTCGGGACTGCCCCCGGGACCGTCCGCGCTTGCAAGATTCATCGGCTCCGCCGGCAGCAAAACGCCCCCATCCCGTCAACGCAGGAGATTGCCTCCGGAAGACGTGGGGCCGGCAAACCCCGAAATCAACCGGCGCGTCCGCGCTGCTGCAGCAATCTGTATATTTTCAATACCTTGGGTACGTAGGCGTGCGTTTCGCTGTAGGGCGGAATGCCGCCGTTGCGCGCCACCGCATCCTCTCCGGCGTTGTAGGCGGCTAGCGCCAAACGAATGTTGTGGCCGAAACGGTCGATCAAGTACCTCAAATAATGCGCTCCGGCGTGCACGTTCTGCCCGGGGTCAAACGGATCGCGCACCCCGTAGCGCAGCGCCGTCGCCGGCATCAGCTGCATCAGTCCGATCGCGCCTTTCTTGGAGACGGCGCGCGAATTGAAGCCCGATTCGACGACGATGACCGCCCGCAGCAACGCAGGCTCGAGCGCCGCGGCCGCCGCTGCGCGGTCGATCAAGGGGTCGTAGCGCGAGGCGCGCGCAAGCAGCGCGGGGTCATACCGCTGGCCGCTTTCGGTCATCGCGGCCGGCGACAGGATCAGCAAGCGGTACGCGTAGCGATTGTTGTCCGGCGTGTCGGTGAAATGCCGTATGCCTTCGGCGTCGATGAAAGTATAGATGCGGGCGTGCGCGGCGGCGATCGCCGCCGGTAGCAGAAAAGTCAGCAATAACAAGAGCCTCGCGCCCATGATTACGTCAATTCCTCCACCCGCAGAGTAGCGCGAAGCACGCCCGGCGTGATGGGACCTAGATCAAGGAACCCGGGCCTGCCAATGTGCTGCCGGTACGGGTTCGATCAGCCGCTCGTCGTTGTTGCGCGGCGAATTGACGCGCGTGCCGACCGGGTAGGCAGCGAGGTGCTGGGACGGGTAGGCGATGAGGGCTGCGCGGGCGGCGTCCTGGCTGCCACAGAGCCACGCATTGCGCTGCGCGCGCGGCAGGATCGCCGGCATGCGCGCCTTCGCATTGTGAATCTCGGCCATCAGGTCGTTGGCAGGCATCGTGATGATCGTGAACGATTCGATCGCCGTACCGTCGTCGCCGACCGACCGGTCCCACAGCCCGGCGAATGCGCATATCCCTTGGTCGGTCGGGTGAATATAGAACGGCTGCTTCGAACCGTCGGCGTTCACATGCCACTCGTAGAATCCCCGCGCCGGGACGAGGCAGCGCTGCGCGTGCCGCCAGGGGCCACGGTAGCTCGCGCTGCTCTCGACGGTCTCGATGCGCGCGTTGATCGTGCTGTACTTGCCGGGTTTGCCCTTGGCGAAGAACGGCACCAGTCCGAAACGCAATAGATCGGCGCGCGCGGCGCCGCCGATCCAGCGTATCGCCGGCACCGCCTGCGACGGCGCGACGTTGAAGCTCGCGGGAAACCGCCAGCCGGCAGCCGGCAAATCGAACTCGCGCTCGATCGACGCTTCGTCCGGACTGACATAGCGGCCGCACACGCCGTGATTATAGCGGGCGGCGCATCGCGAGCGCCGTAAGCCGCCGCGGCGATTGCCGCTCGCGCCCCAAGCGATCCATCAGGCGCCCGCGCAATATCGCCGCCCGCACCGCGACCGGCCACCACGCATGCCAACGGATCGGTTTTATCGCCGTGATCGGCATGTCGAAAGGCGCGGCGGGGTTCAAGATCCGCTGGGCGAGGGCGGCGCCGATCGCCGTGCCCAAGGCGACGCCGCGGCCGTTGTAGCCGAGGCATGAGAGCACGCCGTCCGCGGGTTCATGGATATGCGGGTAGTGATCCCGGGTCATCGCCAGACGCCCCCCCCACGCGTGCGTCCAGCGCGCCCCGGCGAGCGCCGGCCACAACGCGCGCGCGTAGGCCTGGATATGCGGAATCTGCTCCGCCGCGTCGATTTCGCGCATCGGTCCGCGGCCGCCGATCAACAAGCGCCGCTCAGCGTCGATACGGTAGTAGACGGTGATCGCGCCGCTCTCGTAGAGCACACTGCGCGCCGGCAGGATCGACTGCGCAATTTCGGCGGCGAGCGGCGCGGTGGCGGCGATCGCCCCGAAGAGCGGCGCGATCGTGCGCCGCAACCGCGGCCAAAGATCATCCGTGTAGCCATTGGTCGCGATGACGATCTGCCGGGCCGCGACCTCGCCGTGCGCCGTGCGCGCATGCCAGGCATCGGCGCGGCGCACAAGCGCCGTGACCCGCGAGCCGCCGTGCACGGCGGCGCCGGCGGCAATCGCCGCGCGCGCGAGCCCGCGCGCAAAGCCGAGAGGGTTCAAGTCGCCGCCGCGCCGGTCGAACAGCGCGGCCGAATACCGTGGCGTGCCGGCTGCGCGGGCGATCGCGTCGCGCTCGAGGATCTCGACCGGCGCGCCGCGGCGGATCCATTGTTCGGCGGTGCGGCGCACGAGCGCCGCGTGTCGCGGATGCACGGCGGCGCGCAGGGTGCCGTTGCGGCGCGCATCGCAGTCAATTGCATGGCGCTCGATCAGATCGAAGACGAACCCCGGCGCGCGCCCGGCGAAGGCGTTCATGCGCCCGCCGAGATCGGCGCCGAAGTCGCGCTCGACCTCGTCCGGATCCTTCTTCAAACCCGGATTGACCTGGCCGCCGTTGCGTCCCGATGCGCCGAAGCCCGGCTCCTCGGCGTCGAGCACGACGACGTTCGCGCCGGCTTGCGCCAGATGCAAGGCGGTCGACAAGCCCGTGAAACCCGCGCCGACGACCGCGACCTCGGCGCGCCGCGCGCCAGCGAGCGGCGGCGCGGCAACGGCCGCTTCGGCGGTTTCTCGGTACAGAATCGATCCCTTCGTGGTCTTTGTATTTCGCATCGAAGTCAGCGCAAAGTATGCCACCGGTGCCGCCACCGAGCAGGCGCCGCCGCGCAAGCTCGGCCGCCATGATACGCAAACCACTGTGTTTTTATCCAGATCGCGGCGCACATGCGGGAGGAAGCGAAGCCCGCAAGCGGCTACACTGAGGAGGATGCGTCCTCATAGCCACGAACGCCACCGCCTCGCGGGTCTCGGCTGGCTGCGCGCCGGCGTTCTCGGCGCGAACGACGGCATCGTCTCCACCGCCAGCCTGATCGTCGGCGTCGCCGCCGCGCATGCGACGCATCACGGCATTATCTTGACCGGCGTCGCCGGGCTCGCCTCCGGCGCCATGTCGATGGCCGCCGGAGAATACGTCTCGGTGCACTCGCAGGCCGACACGGAAGCGGCCGCGCTCGACCAGGAGCGCGCGGAACTCGCGATCGACTACGCCGGCGAGAGCCGCGAATTGACCGACATCTACGTGCGCCGCGGCCTCGATGCGCCACTCGCGAAGAAGGTCGCCGAGCAACTGATGGCGCACGATGCCTTGGGGTCGCACGCGCGCGATGAACTCGGTTTGTCGACGACCTCGAGCGCCCGCCCCGTACAGGCGGCGCTCACCTCCGCGGCCAGCTTCGCCGCGGGCGCCTTGCTGCCGCTGATGGTGGCCGTGCTATCGCCGATGACCTACTTGATCGGCGCGACCGCCGCGGCGACGATTCTCTGCCTGCTCGGATTGGGGGCGCTGTCCGCTAAGGCGGGCGGTGCGAACGCTCTGACCGGCGCGTTGCGCGTCGCCTTTTGGAGCGCCTTGGCAATGGCGGCAACCGCCGCCGTCGGCGCCCTGTTCGGCAAGCTCACGTGAAAATCACACAGGAGCCGCGACAACCATGGCCGCAACCGCCATCAACCAGCGAGTGATCCTCGCCGCTCGGCCCACCGGCGCGGCGACCCTGGGATCGTTCCGCATCGAGCGGGCGCCCGTGCCCGAGCTGCAGCCCGGCGATATCCTGCTGCGCACGCTCTGGCTGTCGCTCGACCCTTATATGCGCGGACGCATGAGCGACGCACCGTCCTACGCCGCGCCGGTCGCGCTCGGCGCGGTGATGGTCGGCGGCACGGTGTCGCGCGTCGAAGCCTCGCGCAACTCGGCCTACCAAGCCGGCGACCTGGTGCTGGCGACGGGCGGCTGGCAGCAATACGCGGTCTCCGACGGCGGCGGACTCGTCAAGTTGCCGGCGGCGATGCCTCGCCCTTCGTATGCGCTCGGCGTCCTCGGCATGCCCGGGTTTACCGCCTACAAGGGCCTGCTGGAAATCGGCAACCCGGCCGCGGGCGAGACCGTCGCCGTCGCCGCCGCGACCGGCGCGGTCGGTTCGGTGGTCGGGCAAATCGCCAAACACAAGCGCTGCCGCGTCGTCGGCATCGCCGGCGGCACGGAGAAATGCGCCTGGGCCGTCGGTGAACTCGGCTTCGACGCCTGCATCGATCACCGTGCGCCGCTGCTTGCCGAGCGCCTGGCTGCCGCCTGTCCGCAAGGCATCGACGTCTACTTCGAGAACGTCGGCGGCAGGGTGTTTCGCGCGGCGCTGCCGCTGCTCAACGTGCGCGCGCGCGTGCCGGTCTGCGGACTGATCGCGCATTACCAAGACGGCGCACAGGAGCAGGGCGCGGATTTTACGCCCTCGCTGATGCGCGCCGTGCTGGTGAAGCGCCTGACGCTGCGCGGCTTCATCATCTCCGACGATTACACGGTTCGTTTCGACGAATTCCAACGACAAATGACCGCCTGGGTCCGGGATGGCACCGTCAAATACCGCGAGGACGTCGTCGAAGGATTGGAAAATGCGCCGGCCGCCTTTCTCGGTTTATTGACGGGGCGCAATTTCGGCAAGCTCGTCGTCCGCGTCTCGCCTTGACTGCGGCACGGCGGTGAACGCGGCGGTCGGCACTTGGGCTTTCGCCGATGCACTCGCGGTCGCAGCAAGCATTCTGATTTACGTGCTGACGACCCGCGCCGCGCAATATCGCCGGCCGCCGTCGATCGCAATCGCCTGGGTACTCGGAATGATTGCCGTGCCGTACTTGGTGCTGCCGGCATATCTGCTGTTCGGCCGGCGCAAACTGCAGCGCAAGGCGGCGCAGCCGCGCGCGCCTCGCCGGCAATCCCGGCATTGGGCGGAAAGCCTCATCGAAAGCTTCGACTTGCCCGCCGCATCGCCCTGCCGGGTGCGCCTGCATCGAGACGGCGCCGAATCGCGCGCCGCCCTGTTCGAGACGATATCCAGCGCGACGCTGCGCCTCGATATCGGCACCTACCTCATCGGCAAGGATGCGTTCGGCCGCGAAGCCGCAGCGCGCCTGGCCGAGCGCGCCCGCGCCGGAGTGCGGGTGCGCTTATTGATCGACGGCGTCGGTGCGATCCAGCTGCCGCGTTCGACCTTCACCGCCCTGCACTCGGCGGGCGTCGAGACGGCCGTTTTCTCGCCGCTGTTCGCGCGCAACACCAGCGGTTCGCGCAATCTGCGCAATCACCGCAAGTACGCGATCGCCGACGCCGCGCTGCTGTGGACGGGCGGCAGGAATTTGGCGGCGGAATACTTTACCGGCACAGGCGGCGCGCCGCCATGGCGCGACCTGTCGTTCGACTTGCGAGGCGCAGTGGCCGCGACGGCCGCCACGCAGTTCGAGGCCGACTGGGTCGCTTCGCGCGGCGAACCGGGCGCACCGATCCCGGACCGCGGCGAAGGATTCGAGGGCGAGCCCGCGCAATTCCTGCCGAGCGGTCCCGATCAGACGGAGGATACCGTACAAGCGCTGCTGCTCGACGCGGCATTTCACGCCGAGCGCCGGCTGCTTGCGGTCACCCCTTACTTCGTGCCGGACGCCGCGCTGGAGGGCGCCATTCGCTTGGCTGCGCGCCGAGGCATCGCCGTCGATATTTATCTGCCCGAGCGATCCAATCATCGCTTGGCCGATTTCGCCCGCAGCCGCTCGCTGCGTGCGCTCACCGACGCCGGTGTCGCCTTCCATCTGCTGCCTTACATGGTGCACGCCAAGGCCGTCGTATTCGACTCCTCGCTCGCCCTGTGCGGTTCGGTGAATCTCGATTCGCGCAGCTTGTTGCTGAACTACGAGTCCGCGGTGGTCTTCTATGGACGGCGCGAAATCGACTGGCTGGCCGCATGGATCCAGGCGCTGGCGGCGGATGCACACGCCTATCGGAAGCGCCGGCCCGGCCTTTGGCGCGATCTCGGCGAGGGTCTGCTGCTGACGCTCGCGTACCAACTGTAGCGCGCATGGCCGCCGAAATGGATGAAAAAAGCCGTCCGCCGAAGTTGATTCGGGCGCCCGCGCCCATAGTATCCTTCGGAGTCCGGCGAGACGGCGGCTTGCGAAGCGCAGGGTGAACGGTGGAGTTCAAGGATTATTACAAGATCATGGGCGTCGCACGCGACGCGAGCGAAACGCAGATCAAGCAGGCGTACCGCAAGCTCGCGCGCAAATATCATCCCGACGTCAGCAAGGAAAAGAATGCCGAGGCGCGCTTCAAGGAGCTCGGCGAAGCCTACGAGGTCCTGAAGAACCCGGAAAAGCGCGCCGCCTACGATCAATTGGGCTCGGGCCACAGTGCCGGTGAGCAGTTCCGTCCGCCTCCCGATTGGGGCGCGGGCTTCGAATTCAGCGGCGGCGGCGGCGATTCCGCGGCGTACAGCGAGTTCTTCGAGGCGCTGTTCGGCCGCCAGGGGCGCGGGCGGCACGCGACGCGCGGCGGCTTCGACGCCGCGCACGGCGAAGACCATCACGCCAAGGTACTGCTCGATCTGGAGGCGTCCTTCGCCGGCGGAACGCGCGCGATCAGCCTGCGCGTGCCGGACCTCGATGCCTCGGGCCGCCTACAATTGAAGGAACGCACTCTGAACGTGCAGATCCCCAAGGGTATCCTCGCCGGCCAGACGATCCGCCTCGCCGGACAAGGCGCCCGCGGTGCGGGCGGCGGCGCCGGCGACCTGTATATCGAAGTCGATTTCCAGCCGCATCGGCTCTACCGCGTCGACGGCCGCGATGTGTATCTGGACCTGCCGGTCGCGCCGTGGGAAGCGGTCTTGGGCGCGGCCGTGAAGACGCCGACGCCGAGCGGGCCGATCGATCTGAAGATTCCGCCGGGCTCGAAGGGCGGCACCAAGTTGCGGCTCAGGGGCCGCGGAATTCCCGCGCAACCGGCCGGCGATTTCTTTGTCGTACTACAGATAGCGCTGCCGCCGGCGAACGACGAGAAGTCCGGCGCCGCCTACCGGGCGATGGCGGCAGCGCTGCCGTTCGATCCTCGCGCAGGGTTTGGAGTGTGAACGCCGATGCCGCAACGTGAAATTCAAGTCTTGACGGGCAGCATATTCGAACAGGAATCGGCGCTGTCGATCGAGGATCTCGGCCGGCTGTGCGCTGCCGACTGCGCACTGATCGTCGAATTGGTCGACGAAGGCATCCTCGACGGCGCCCGCGGCGAGGCCGCCGAGTGGCGCTTCTCCGGCGCCGCCTTGCGCCGCGCGCGCGCGGCGCTGCGCCTGCAGCGCGACTTGCAGATCAATCTCGCCGGCGTCGCGCTCGCCCTCGAGCTGATGGACGAGATACACGCCTTGCGCCGCCGCCTCCGCGGTCTCGGCTAGCGCCATGAGCGCGGCAAACTCGGATGCCTTCGTGTTCTTCGGCGCCAGCGGCGACCTGGCCTACAAGAAGATCTTCCCGGCGCTGCAGGCGATGATTCGGCGCGGCGAATTGGCCTTGCCGATCATCTGCGTCGCCCGTGCCGGCTGGCAGCTTGCCGACCTGAGGCGGCGCGCGCGCGAGAGCATCGAGCATGGCGGCCAATTCGATGCCGCCGCCTTCGAGAAGCTGTCGGCGCAGCTGCGCTACGTCGACGGCGATTATGCGGACCAGGCGACGTTCGCGAAATTGCGCGAGCAGCTGCAGGGCGCGGCGCGCCCGATCCACTATCTGGCGATTCCGCCGAGCATGTTCGCCACGGTCGTCGCCGGCCTCGGCAAATCCGGCGCCGCCGACAACGCGCGCGTCATCGTCGAGAAGCCCTTCGGCCGCGATCTGCTATCGGCGCAGGCGCTCGACCGCACCCTGCACGCGGTCTTTGCGGAACCCTCGATATTCCGGATCGACCACTATCTCGGCAAGGAAGCCGTGCAGAATTTGCTGTACTTCCGCTTCGCGAACGCCTTCCTCGAACCGATTTGGAACCGCCAGTACGTCAACGACATACAGATCACGATGGCCGAAGAATTCGGCGTGGAGGGCCGCGGCGCGTTCTACGAGGAGGTGGGCGCCGTGCGCGACGTGGTGCAGAACCATCTGCTGCAGGTCCTCGCCCTGCTCGCGATGGACGCGCCGAACGGGCATGAACCGGAGGCGATGCAGGCGGAGAAACTGCGCTTGTTTCGCGCGATCAGGCCGCTCGGCGCCGCCGACATCGTGCGCGGTCAATTCCGCGGCTATCGCCGCGAACCGGGCGTCGCCGCCGATTCGCAGGTGGAGACTTTCGCCGCGCTGCGCCTGCACATCGACACCTGGCGCTGGGCGGACGTGCCCTTCTACTTGCGCGCCGGCAAATGCCTGCCGACGACGACGACCGAGGTCGTCGTCAATCTGAAGTCGCCGCCGCTCGCGGTGTTCGGCGCCGAGCAGGCGGCGCCCGCCAATTATTTTCGCTTCCGCTTGAGTCCGCAGGTCGTCATTTGCGCCGGCGCCTCCGTCAAACAGATCGGCGACGGCATGCGCGGCGAAGCAATCGAATTGATCGTGCGCCACGACTCGACGGTCGAGCAATCGCCGTACGAGCGCCTGCTCGGCAATGCGATCCGCGGCGATACCTCGCTGTTCACGCGCGACGACTGTGTCGAGGCTGCCTGGCGCATAGTCGATCCGGTGCTCAAGTCGCCGCCACCGCTGAGCCTATACGAACCCGGCAGCTGGGGCCCGCCGCAGGCCTCGCAAGTCATGCAGCACGCCGATGCCTGGCATGCGCCGAAAGCGGCACGGGCGGCGCCGTGCTGAATGGCGGCGCCACGGTCTTTCTGTTGGACGTCGATAATACGCTGCTCGACAATGACCGCTTCGCCGCAGACCTCGGAACGCATCTGCAAGAGGCATTCGGCGCGGCCGAATGCGCCCGCTATTGGGATATTTTCGCCGCCTTGCGCGAACAGAACGGCGTCGCCGATTATCTGGCGAGCTTGCAGAGGTTCCGCCAAGGACTCGAAGATCATCCGCGCCTGCTGCTCACGGCGGATTTCATGCTGGACTATCCGTTTGCCGCTTGCCTGTATGCGGGCGCGCGCGAAGTGCTCGCGCACCTCGGCAGGATCGGCCTGCCGGTCGTACTCTCCGACGGCGACGTCGTCTTCCAGCCGCGCAAAATCCGCCGCGCCGGGATATGGGAGGCGCTCGACGGCAGGGTCATGATTTACGACCACAAGGAGCGCGCGCTCGAGCGCGTATGGCGGCGCTACCCTGCGCCGCACTACGTCGCAATCGACGACAAAACGCAATTGCTGGCGGCCATGAAGCTCGCGGCGAAGCGGCCGCTGACGACGGTATTCGTCCGCCAGGGGCATTATGCGCACGCCGACGGCGCCGATCGCGTGACCCCCCCACCCGACCGCTCGATCGAGCGGATCGGCGATCTGCTGCAGATGACCTTGAACGACTTCGAGGATACGCCATGAGCATCACCGCCGCGCTGCACGACTTGGGCCAGAGCCTCTGGCTCGACAACATCACCCGCGAAATCCTCGACAACGGCACGCTGCGCCGCTACCTTGCCGACCTGTCCGTGACCGGGCTGACGTCGAACCCGACGATATTCGACGAGGCGATCGGCAAGACGCAGGCCTACGATGCCGCCATCCGCGAGAAGGCGGCCGCCGGCCTCGGCGGCGAGGATTTGTTCGCCGAGATCGCGCTGCAGGACTTGCGGCGCGCCGCCGACTTGTTTCGCCCAGTGTTCGACGCCACCGCCGGCGTCGACGGCTGGGTGTCGATGGAGGTGTCGCCGCTGCTTGCGGACGATGCGCGCGCGACGATCGCCGCCGCCCGGCGGATTCACGGCGAGGCGCAGCGGCCGAACCTGTTCGTGAAGATTCCCGGCACGCAGGCCGGCCTCGCGGCGATCGAGGAGTCGATCTTCGCCGGCATACCGGTCAACGTCACCCTGCTGTTCTCGCGCGAACAATACCTCGCCGCCGCCGAAGCCTTCATGCGCGGAATCGAGCGGCGCCTGGCCGCCGGACTCGATGCGCGCGTCGCATCGGTGGCCTCGCTGTTCATCAGCCGCTGGGACCGCGCGGTCGCGGGCAAAGTGCCGCCGCCGCTGCACAACGCGCTGGGAATAGCGATTGCGCGGCGCAGCTACCGTGCGTACCGCGCGCTGCAGGCCTCGAAGCGCTGGCGCGATCTCGCCGCGGCCGGAGCGCAGCTGCAGCGCATGTTGTGGGCGAGCACCGGCGTCAAGGACCCGCAAGCGCGGCCGGGCCTGTACGTCGAAGCCCTGGCGGCCCCCGCGACCATCAACACGATGCCGGAGAAAACGCTGCTTGCCTTCGCCGCCGGCGGCGTCCTGGCCGGGGTCATGGCCGAAGACGGCGGCGACGCCGAGGAGATTCTCGTTCAATTCGCCCGTCAAGGCATCGACGTCGACGCCTTGGCGGTGAAATTGCAGCGCGACGGCGCGCAGGCCTTCGTCGACTCCTGGCGGGAGCTCATGCGGAGGATCGCCGAGAAGAGCGCGGCGCTCGCCCGCCGATGAACGCCGCAGCGAGTCCTCTTGCCGGCAAGCCGTTGCCCGCGAATCTGCTGGTCGACGTGCCGCGCTTGATCACCGCCTATTTCAGCGAGCGGCCGGACCCTAGCGACGCGGCGCAGCGCGTCACCTTCGGCACCTCCGGACACCGCGGTTCCTCGCTCCATTGCGGCTTCAACGAATGGCACGTACTCGCGATCACCCAGGCCATATGCGCATACCGGCTGCGCCGGGAAATCAATGGGCCCCTGTACCTGGGCTTCGATACCCATGCGCTGTCCGCGCCGGCATTCGCGAGCGCGCTCGAAGTGCTCGCCGCCAACGGCGTCGAGGTCATGATTGCCGCGGGCGACGAGTACACGCCGACGCCGGCGATCTCGCACGCGATTTTGGCCTACAACCGGGGACGCGCCGGCGGACTCGCCGACGGTATCGTCATTACGCCCTCGCACAATCCGCCCGACAGCGGCGGCCTCAAGTACAACCCGCCGAACGGCGGCCCGGCGGACACGCAAATCACCGGCTGGATCGAGACGCAAGCGAATCAATCGCTGCAATCCGGCCTCGCCGGCGTGCGGCGCATGGACTACGGGATGGCGCGCCGGGCGCCGACCACCCATCGGCACGACTACCTTGCGGCGTATGTCGGCGATCTCGGCCGCGTCATCGATATGCAGGTCATTCGCGGCTCGCGGCTGCGCATCGGCGTCGATCCCCTGGGCGGCGCCGGCGTGCACTACTGGGCGCGAATCGCCGAACGCTACGGGCTGCGCCTCGACATCGTCAGCGACGAGGTCGATCCGACATTTCGTTTCATGAGCGCCGATTGGGACGGGCGCATCCGCATGGATCCGTCGTCGGCCTACGCGATGCAGCGCCTGATCGGCATGCAAGAGCGCTATGACGTCGCCTTCGCCTGCGACACCGATCACGACCGGCACGGCATCGTCTCCGGAACCTGCGGGTTGCTGCCCGCGAATCATTATCTCGCGGTGGCGATCGACTATTTGTTTCGCCACCGGCCGGCATGGCGTGCCGACGCCGCGATCGGCAAGACGATCGTCAGCTCCTCGATGATCGACCGGGTCGCCGCGCGCCTCGGCAAACGCCTGTATGAAACGCCGGTCGGCTTCAAATGGTTCGTCGACGGCCTTGCGGACGGCTCGCTCGGATTCTGCGGCGAAGAGAGCGCCGGCGCCTCGTTTTCGCGCATCGGCGGCGGCGTCTGGACGACGGACAAGGACGGAATCGCGCCGGCGCTGTTGGCGGCGGAGATCACCGCCCGAACCGGCCGCGACCCCGGCGAATGCTACCGCACGCTGGCGAGCGAGCTCGGGCCGGTGCATGCCGACCGGTTCGAAGCGCCGGCGACGCCGGCGCAGAAGAAGAAATTGTCGACGCTCGCGCCGCGGCAGATATCCGCCACGGAACTCGCCGGCGCGCCGATCACCGCGGTGCTCGATCATGCGCCCGGCAACGGCGCGCCGTTCGGCGGCATCAAGGTGGTCACCGCGGCCGGTTGGTTCGCGGCGCGTCCCTCCGGGACCGAGGACATATACAAGATCTACGCGGAGAGCTACGGCGACGGCGCGCACTTATCGCGCCTACTCGGCGATGCCCGTCACATCGTCGATGCCGCGCTCGCGGAAACCTAGGCTCGCGGCCGCGCGGCGAAAAGGCGGCGTTTCCCTGCGCTGCCGCGCCGGGATCGGCCAACCGCCGGCTGCGGGGGTCCGATAGCCGTACCCAGGTCTCAATAATGCGCCAAATGCGCCGTCCCGCCGCAAAAAGCCCCCGGCAATTTGCTAGCATCGTGCAAATGTCGCCAAGCGAAGCTCATCATCCCAACCGACCGCTGATCGTCGGCGTCGGCGGCACCACGCGCTGCGGCTCGACCTCCGAACGCGCGCTCGAGTATGCGCTCGCCAAAGCCCGCGAATTGGGCGCCGACACCGAGTTGCTCGCGGGCGCGGACATTCTTTTGCCGATCTACGTGCCCGAATCGATCGAGCGCAACGCGACGGCCCGTCACTTCGTCGCCGTCCTGCGCCGCGCGAACGGCATCATCGTCGCCTCGCCCGGCTATCACGGCTCGCTTTCGGGATTGATCAAGAACGCGCTGGATTATGCCGAGGACATGCGCGACGACGGCCAGCCGTATTTCGAAGGCCGCGCGGTGGGTCTGATCGCCTGCGCCAACGGTTGGCAGGCGACCGGCGCGACGCTGACGGCGCTGCGCTCGATCGTCCACGCGCTGCGCGGCTGGCCGACGCCGCTCGGTGTTGCGATCAACACCTCCGATGGACGCTTCGGCGAGGACAACATGCCGACCAATCCGGCCACCGAGCGGCAGCTTTCGATAGTGGCGGCGCAGGTCGTGCAATTCGCCGAACAACGCGCCGCGTACCAACGCGCCGGGCGCGCCTCGCCGCTGATCGCCTGAGCGCCGGTGCCGCCTGGCGGCGCTCGCCGCCGATCAGGCCGGCTTCAGCGGATCCGGTTCCGCGGGCACTTGCGACCGGCGCTGCTGTTTGGCGTTTTGCCGCGCCTTGCGGGCCGCTTCCTTTTGATTCTTCGCGTGACGGTAATTCGGTTTGGCCAACGACGGTCTCCTTTAGGTACTGATTCTACGCCCGACCCGGCGCGGCGTCCCGCGCATTGCTACTATACCGGCGCGCATGCACGGCGAAGCAAAAAAAAACTGCGGGATGTCGGCGGCTCTCGGACTCGCCGTGCTGTCCTTGATCAATCTGTTCAATTATCTCGACCGCTACGTCGTCGCTGCGCTGTTTCAGAGTCTGAAGCATTCGCAGCTGCACCTTTCGGACGAACGCCTCGGCGCTCTGATGAGCGGTTTTCTGATCGTCTACACTCTGTCCGCGCCGGTTTTCGGCGCCTTGGGCGATCGGCGCTCGCGTCCCAGGCTGATCGCCGCCGGCGTCGCCCTCTGGAGCCTGGCGACCTTCCTTTCGGGTTTCGCCGGCAGCTTTCTCGCCCTGCTCGGCGCACGCGCGTCGGTCGGCGTCGGCGAGGCGGCCTACGGCACGATCGCGCCGAGCCTGCTCGCCGATTACTTTCCCGCCGAACGCCGCGGCCGGATCATGGCGATTTTCTTTTGCGCAATTCCCGTCGGCTCGGCGCTCGGCTACGTGATCGGCGGCGTCATCGACGCCCACTTCGGCTGGCGGGCGGCATTTTTCGTCGCCGGCGTTCCTGGGATCGCGCTCGCCGCGCTTTGCCTGCTGCTGCGCGACCCGCCGCGCGGAGAGCAGGATGCGCCCGTGCGGGGGCCGCGCCCGCCGGCGGCGCGGGCGGCGCCTGCGCTCGGCGCCGCTACGCGCGCGAGCTACCGGCACCTGATCGCCAATCGCGCCTATGTGCTGACCGTCCTCGGCTACGCGGGCTATACGTTCGCGGTCGGCGGCCTCGCCGCGTGGATGCCGGCCTTCTTGGAGCGCGTGCGCGGCATGCCGCGCACCCAAGCGACGGTGAGCTTCGGGACGATCGTCGTGATCACCGGCTTCGTCGGCACCTTCGTCGGCGGCTGGCTCGGCGATTACTGGGCCAAATATCTGAAATCGGCGTTTCTTTGGCTGTGCGCGATCACCACGCTGACCGCGGCGCCCTTCGTCTGGCTGGCGCTGACGACCGCCTCGCCGGGCTTGTATCTGTTCAGCATGATCGTTGCGCAGTTGTGCATGTTCCTGTCGACCGGTCCCGTCAATGCGGCGATCGTCAATCTCGTCTCGCCGCTCGAGCGCGCCACCGCGGTCGCGCTGTCGGTGTTTTCGATTCACTTCCTGGGAGACGCCATTTCGCCGTTCCTGATCGGCGCCCTGTCGGATGCCTCGTCGCTCGCGCAGGCGGTGAAGATCGTGCCGCTCGCGGTCGTCGCCGCCGGTTTGCTGTGGATCTGGGCGGCGCGCTCGCAGGATCGCGCCGCGAGTTGAGCGGTGGCGCGGCGCGCGCGCAGACGGCTCACGCGCGCTCCCTGTCGATCTCCTCCAGCCATCCGGCAAGCTCGGCGCGCGCGAATATATCCTCGAGGTCGCAGCTCATCTTGCGCCGCCAATTCGGGTATTCCTCGTTGGTACCCGGCACGTTGACCGGCGCCGACATACCGAGCAGATCCTCGAGCTGCAGCGCCGCGAGCGCGGCGCCCGAGCGGGCGAGAAACCGGTGCAAGGCTTGCGCGAGCGGCGGCGCGTACGCCTCGTCCGGCCGCGCGGGCGCAGGCAGCGCGATGCCCTGATCGCGCAGCGCCGCGAGCAATGCGCCGCGGTCGGCTTCGCGCTCGAGAAGTTCCTGCGCGCACGCTTCGGCGTGCGGATACAATTTCAGGCGCTCGCGCAATTCGATGTCGAGTCCTTCCCAATAGCCGCGTATCGTCGGCAGATCGTGGGTCGTGACGCTGGCGAGCGAGCGCCGCGGATACTCCTCGGGCCGCCGAAATCCGCCGTTTTCCTTCTCGAACCACATGACCTTGTAATGATAGAGGCCGTATCCTGCCATCGCGGCGCGCACCTCCTCGGGCACGACACCGAGGTCCTCGCCGACCACCAGGCATTCGGCGCGCGCGCTTTCCAGCGCCAACACGGTCGCCAACTGCTGCAAGGGGTAGTGCACGTACGCGCCGGCCGCCGGCGACGCGCCGGCCGGCACCCACCACAGCCGGAACAGCGCCATCACGTGATCGAGGCGCAGCGCGCCGTAATGACGCATGTTGGCGCGGATCAAGCGCACGAAGCCCTGCAAGCGCTGCCGCTGCATCGCCTGCGGATCCGGCGGCGGAATACCCCAGCCCTGGCCGTTTTGCGCGAGCCGATCGGGCGGCGCGCCGATTTGCGCCGCCAGCCGGTAATTGCCGCGGTCGGCCCAGATCTCCGCCCCGGATCCATCCGCGCCGACCGCATAATCGCCGTACAGACCGATCGGCATGCCCAAGCGGCGCGCCAGCGACTGCGCGTCACGCAGTTGTTGGTCGGCGAGCCATTGCAAATAGAGGAAAAACTCCACCTCCTCGGGATTTTCGGCCGCGAACCCCGCCGCCGCCGCGCCGTCGGGATCGCGGTATTCCTGCGGCCAGCTCATCCAGCCGGCGGCGGTATCCTGCGTGCGGCGAAAATGCCGGTCGAGCGCTTCGAAGCGCGCGTAGCGCTGCAAGCTCGTGCCGCCCGCGGCGACGAACGCATGAAAAGCGGCGGCCCGCGGCGTGCGGGCGGCGATCTGCGATTCGCGGAATTGCCGGTGCAGCAGCGCCAGCACCTCGAACTTCAGAGCGGCGACGCCGCGATAATCGACCAACTCGGCGCCGCGCAGCGCATCGATGCGCCGCTCGAACGGTGCATCGCCGCCGAGCGCCTGAGCCGCGGCGCAGGCGGCGTATTCGGCGGCCGCGGGCACCGCGATGTACAGCACGTTCAAGAAATGCCGATCGGAAGCGCTATATGGACTCGCGCGCGACGGATCCGCCGCGAACAGCGCATGCAGCGGGTTCAAGCCGATGAAACCCGCGCCGCGCGCGGCGAACCAGCGAATCAGGCTCTGCAGATCGTTGAAATCGCCGATGCCCCAGTTTTGCCGGGAGCGGATCGTGTATAGCTGCAGGCTGACGCCCCACAAACGCCGCCCGGCGGCGATCGCCGGCGGTTCGAAACAGCGCGCCGGCGAGACGATCAGCAGGCAGTGGTGCCGGGCGCCGCCCGCGATCCGCGCCTCGAGTTCGTGATAGCCCGGCGGCAATTCCGGTGGCAGCTCGAAGCGGCGCCGTGTCATCCACGTCCCTTCGACCTCGCCGCCCCAAAGCTCCGGAAGGTCGGCGGTCGATGCGACGCCGTCGCTGCGCGTGCCGTCCTCGAGACGCAAAGACCATAGCAAGCTCGTGCCGAATTGCGCCGCCGTGACGTTCAAGTCCAAGCCGATGCGCGGGCCGTTCGCCGCGGCGAGCGGCGGCATCAGCGCGCGCGCCCGGGCGCTCTGCAGCCCGGCGACGGCGGCCGCGAGCGCGTCTCGATCGCCGACCGGCTCGCCCATCGCCCGCAGTATTGCGCTCTTCGTTTGCGCGCCGAAGCTCTGCAATTGACCGTGGTAATCGTAGTACGCATCGCCGACGCCGCACAGCCGCGCCAGCCGCTCGATCAGCTCGCTCTCCATACCCTCAGCACTCCAGCAAAACGACGCTGCGCGCGCCGAGAGGATAGGCGCTCGCGGCGGCCGTCCACGGCGCATCGAACGGCTGTTGCACTGTATCGACGAGGCGCCTCCACGGCGCGCCGGAAGGCGGCGTCGGCAAGGCGAATTCCTGCGCATCGCCGCTCGCGCTGATCAAGAGCAGCAAGCGGCCGACGGCGATCGCGCCGCTGCGCAGCCAGACGCCGAGCGTGCGCAGTTCAGGGTTCGCCCAATCCGCCGGCGTCATCTCGGTGCCGCGCATGTGCAGCCAGACGACATCCTTCGCGCCCGCGCGCTGCGGCGCGCCCTTGAAAAACGTCTCGCGCCGAAATTCCGCATGCCGGCGGCGCAGCGCGGCGAGCGTTTGCACCATTCTGAGCAGATCGGCGTTGACCGTGCGCAACCGCCAATCGACCCACGACAATTCGTTGTCCTGGCAATAGGCGTTGTTGTTGCCGCGCTGCGTGCGCGCGAATTCGTCGCCCGCCTGCAGCATGGGCACGCCCTGCGAGAGCAGCAGCGTGGCGAGCAGGTTGCGCATTTGCCGCGCCCGCAGTGCGATCACGGCGTGCTCCTCGCTCTCGCCCTCCGCACCGCAGTTCCAACTCAGATTGTCGTTGGCGCCGTCCGTGTTGTTCTCAAGATTCGCTTCGTTGTGCCGTTCGTTGTAGGCGACCAGATCGTACAGCGTGAAGCCGTCGTGGGCGCTCAGGAAATTGACGCTCGCGGTGGGTTTACGGCCGTTGTGGCGGAACAAATCGCTCGAGCCCGCGAGCCGTTCGGCGAGGTCGCCGATCTTGCCGCCGTCGCCGCGCCAGAAGGCGCGCATCGCGTCTCGATAGCGATCGTTCCATTCCGACCAGCCCGGCGGAAAGCGGCCGAGCTGATAGCCGTCGACGCCCAAATCCCAAGGCTCGGCGATCAATTTGGCGTACGACAGCGCGGGCTCGGCGCGCACCGCCTTGAAGAGCGGCGAATTCTCCTCGAAGCCGCCGCGGTCGCGGCCGAGCACGCTGGCAAGATCGAATCGGAAGCCGTCGACGTGCATTTCCTCGACCCAATATTTCAGGCAATCGACGATCAGCGACCTTACCGCCGGCTGCCCGCAATTGACGGTATTGCCGCAGCCGGTGATGTTCTCGTAGCGGCTCGGATCGCCGCCGAGGAGGCGGTAATACAGCGGATTGTCGATGCCCCGCAACGACAACATGGGGCCCGCCTCGTTGCCCTCGGCCGTGTGATTGAAGACCACGTCCATGATGACCTCGATGCCCGCCGCGTGCAGCGCCTTGACCATCGTCTTGAACTCGGCGACGGGATCTTCGACGGCGTATTGCCAGGCCGGCGCGAACCAGCCGGCCGGGTTGTACCCCCAATAATTCACCAATCCGCGATCCAGCAGGAAGGGCTCGCTGACGAAGGCCTGGCACGGCAGCAATTCTACGGCGGTCACGCCGAGCGCCTGCAAATGTTCGATGACCGCAGCCTGCGCCAGCCCCAAATATTTGCCGCGCAGCGCCGCGGGCACCGCCGGATGCAGCGCGGTGTAGCCCTTGACGTGCAGTTCGTAGAGCAGCGTGTCGCGCCAGGGGATCGCCGGCGCGCGGTCGCCGTGCCAATCGAAGCGCGGGTCGACGATCCGGCACCGCAGCGGCGGTCCCGGCACCAGTTGGTGCGCGTACGGATCGAGCACGGTCGCCCGCGCATCGAAGCGGTAGCCCTTTGCCGCATCCTCGGGACCGTGCACGCAAAATGCGTAGTCGCTGCCGTAGCCGGCGCGGCGCGGCGGCAGCAGTCCATGCCAAACGTCACCGCTGCGTCCCGGCAGCTGCCAACGCCCCTTCTCCCGGCCGCTCGCAGCATCGAAGATGCAGATGTCGACGCGCGTCGCATGACTCGAGAAGACCGCGAAATTGACGCCCGACTCGCTGCAGGCGGCGCCCAAGGGCCGGGGCTGCCCGACTTTGATCGGCTCCACTTAGCGCGGACCGCTGAAGAACAACGCGGCGAGCGGCGGCAGGTTGAGCCGCAAGCTGTACGGATAGCCCTGCGCGCCTCGCGCCGAGGTCGGCGCCGCATCTTGCCGGTTGTAACCGGAGCCGCCGAAGCGCACCGAGTCGGTGTCCAGCACTTTTAGGTATTGCCCGTGCTCGGGCAGGCCGATCGCGTAGCCGTCGCGCGGCACCGGCGTCGCATTGAATACGCAGATCAGCGGCGCAGCGTCGGCGGCGGCGGTCGCGCGCCGCTGGAACGCAAAGACGCTCTCGTCCGCGTTGTGCAGATCGAGCCAGCGAAAGCCGTCGCCGTCGGCGTCGCTGAAGTGCAGCTGCGCGCTCGCAAGGTACAGCCGATTCAATTCGCGCACGCAATCCCGCAATCCCTGGTGGCCCGGGTCCTGCGTCAGATACCAGTCGAGCTGGTCGTGATCGCGCCATTCCCGCCACTGAGCGAATTCCGCGCCCATGAACAGCAGCTTTTTGCCGGGATGCGCCGTCATGTAGGCGATCAACAGGCGGCAATTGGCGCGCTTCTGCCATTCGTCGCCGGGCATCTTGCCGAGCAATGAGCCTTTGCCGTGCACCGCTTCGTCGTGCGAAATCGGCAAGATGAAGTTCTCCGACCACGCGTACACGAACGAGAAGGTGATCAGCTGGTGGTTGTGCCGGCGGTGAATCGGATCGAGGGCGAAGTACTTCAGGGTGTCGTTCATCCAACCCATGTTCCATTTGAAATTGAAGCCGAGCCCGCCGGCCGCGGGCGGCTGCGTGACCTGCGGGAAGGCCGTCGATTCTTCCGCGATCGTCAGCGAGCCGGGGAAGGCGCGATGCACGGCATCGTTCATTTGCCGCAAGAAATCAATGGCTTCGATGTTCTCGCGCCCGCCGTAACGGTTCGGCAGCCATTCGCCGGGCTTGCGGTTGTAATCCAGGTAGAGCATCGACGCCACGGCGTCGACGCGCAGGCCGTCGACATGATAGCGGTCCATCCAGAACAGTGCGTTCGCCACCAGGAAATTGCGCACTTCGTGGCGTCCGAAATTGAAGACCTTCGTGCCCCATTCGGCGTGCTCGCCGAGCCGCGCGTCCGCGTGCTCGTAGAGCGCGGTGCCGTCGAAGCAGGTCAGGCCGCAATCGTCGCGCGGAAAATGCGCCGGCACCCAGTCGAGGATCACGCCGACACCCGCCTGGTGGCAACAATCGACGAAATACATGAAGTCCTGAGCCGATCCATAGCGGGCGGTCGCCGCGTAATAGCCGGTGACCTGGTAGCCCCAGGAGGCGTCCAGCGGATGTTCGGCAACGCCCATCAATTCCAGATGCGTAAAGCCCAAGTCCTGCGCGTACGGGATCAATTGCTCCGCCGCTTCGCGCCACCCCATGAACGGCGGCGTGCGCAGGTCCCACGGCCGCCGCCACGACGCCAGATGCACCTCGTAGATATTGAGCGGGCGCCGCCGCGGATCGCCGTCCGCGCGCCGTGCGAGCCACTCGCCGTCGCGCCAGCCGTAGCCTTCGAGCTCGGCGACCACCGAGCAATTGCCGGGGCGCAACTGCATCGCGAACCCGTATGGGTCGGCCTTGACGATCAAGCCGCCGGCGCGCGTGCCGATTTCATACTTGTACGGCGTGCCCGGCGGCAGATCCGGCACGAACAGTTCCCAAACGCCCGAGTCCCCGCGGCAGTGCATTGCCTGCCGCGTTCCGTCCCAATCGTTGAACGGGCCGACGACGCCGACGCGCTCGGCGTTGGGCGCCCAGACGGCGAAGCGCGTGCCGCGCGGTCCACGCTCGGTCTGCGGATGCGCACCGAGTTTCTCGTAGATGCGCTCGTGCTTGCCCTCGCCGAACAAGTACAGATCGAAGTCGGTGATCGGCTCGGCGGACAACGGGCCTAGGCGCTCATATCACGGGCCTTACGCCCCAGATCCAATCCGCGTATTCGCGTACGCTGCGGTCGCTCGAGAAATAGCCCATGCTCAAGCAGTTGACGGCCGCCTTTTCACTCCACGCATCCTCCTGCGCATACAGCGCATCGACGCGCTCCTGGGCCGAAGAGTAGGCGGCGAAGTCGGCGAGCACCAGATACGGCTCGCCGTCGGCGAGCAACCGCTCGACGACCAGCTTGGCCGCGTCCGCGCCGCCCGGCGAAAAGTGTCCCGAATCGATCAATCGCAGCACGCGCTCGAGTTCCGGGTTGGCGTCGAGCTCCAGGCGCGGCACATAGCCGGCGGCGCGGCGCGCCGCGACCTGCTCCGCCGTCAAACCGAAGATGAAGACGTTCTCCGCGCCGACGTGATCGCGAATCTCGATGTTGGCCCCGTCCAGCGTGCCGATGGTGAGCGCGCCGTTCAGCGCGAGCTTCATGTTGCCGGTGCCCGACGCCTCCATTCCGGCGGTCGATATTTGCTCGGAAAGGTCCGCCGCGGGGATGATCCTCTGCGCCAGCGAGACGTCGTAGTCGGCGAGGTATTCGACGCGCAATTTGCCCTGCATCAGCGGCTCGGAGTTGACGGTCTGCGCGACATTGTTGATCAGCTTGACGATCGCCTTGGCCATGACGTAGCCCGACGCAGCTTTGCCGGAGAAGATCACCGTGCGCGGCACGACGGCGGCGCCCGGGTTCTCGCGGATGCGGTTGTAGCGGGCGACGACGTAGAGCAGATTCAGCGTTTGCCGCTTGTACTCGTGGATGCGTTTGACCTGCACGTCGAACAGCGTATCGACGTCGACAGCGGCCCCCGAGCGGCGGCCGATCTCGGCCGCCAGGCGCTCCTTGTTCGCGCGCTTGACGGCGCGCAAGCGCCGCCGGAATTCCGCATCGCCGGCGCAGCCGATCAAGCGGCCGATCTCCTCGAGGTCGTTTTCCCAGGCAAACCCCAAGCGCTCGGTGAGCAGCGCCGACAGCCCCTGGTTCGACTGTTTCAGCCAACGGCGCACGGCGATGCCGTTGGTGACGTTGATGAAGCGCTCCGGATGCATCTCGGCAAAACCGGCGAACACCTGCGTGCGCATCAGATCCGAATGCAGGTGCGCGACGCCGTTGACGCGATGGCTGCCGATGATCGCCAGATGCGCCATGCGCACTTGCCGCGCGCCGTCTTCGGTGATGATCGACACGCGTCTCTGCCGGTCGATGTCGCCGGGGAAGCGCGCCTCGACGGCGGCCAAGAAATCGCGGTTGATCAGATAAATGATTTCCAGGTGCCGCGGCAGCAGGCGCTCGTACATCGCAACCGGCCAGATCTCCAGCGCCTCGGGCAGCAGCGTGTGATTCGTGTAGGAGAACACGGCGGAGGTGATGCACCACGCGGCGGCCCACGGCATCGCGTGCTCGTCGACCAACAGGCGCATCAGTTCCGCGATCGCGATCGCCGGATGGGTGTCGTTCAATTGCATCGCCACGGCGTCGGCGAGGGTTTCGAGACTGCGGCCCTCGCCGAGATGCGTGGCGAGCATGTCCTGCAGGCTGGCGCTGACGAAGAAATACTGCTGCTTGAAACGAAGTTCCTTGCCCTGCGGCGTGCGGTCGTCCGGATAGAGGACGCGCGAGAGGTTCTTGGCGTCGATCTGCTCCTTCACCGCCGCCGCGTAGTCGCCGTCGTTGAAGGCGTCGATATTGAACGGCGTGATGCCGCGGCCGGACCAGAGCCTGAGGTGATTGACGGTCGCGCAGCGATTGCCCGGGATCAGATGATCGAAACCGATCGCGTAGATGTCGTGGGTGTCGATCCAGCGATGCGGGGCCGACGGATCGGCCAGTTCGGCGGCGACGCTGCGGCCGCCGAAGCGCACCGTGTAGCGCGCCTTGCCGCGCGGCGTCTCCCAGACGTTGCGCAGCCGCAGCCAACTGCTCGCCAGCTCGCGCTGGCCGCCGTCCGCGTCGATGCGCTGGGTGAAGATGCCGTAGTCGTAGCGAATCCCGTAACCGACGGCCGGATACTGCAGCGTCGCCAGCGAATCCATGAAACAGGCGGCGAGCCGCCCCAGGCCGCCGTTTCCCAAGCCCGGGTCGACCTCCTCGGCGGCGATCTCGTCGAGATCGTAATGCATCGCGCGCAACGTATCGCGCGCCTCCTGCACCAATTCGCCGCCGAGGCTGCCGAGAGCGTTGATCAGCGAGCGCCCGGGCAGGTATTCGACCGACAGGTAGCAAATCCGTTTGACGCGCGCGCGCTCGACGCGGCGTTGGGTCGCGAGCCAACGCAGCGTCAGTTCCTCGCGAACGGCGAGCGACAAGGCGTCGTATATGTCGCGCGCGCTCGCCGCCTCGGGGCTTTTGCCCAAGGCGCGCGTCAGCCGATCCAGCAAGGCGGCCTGCAGCATCCCGGGCTGCAGTGCCACGTTGCGGCGCATCGACGCCTGTGTCGCCGCGCTATTCATCACTGGTGCTCCACCCCGATATTTCGTCAAGTTCAACGGCGCCGGACGTTAAGTTCAACGCCGCCAATTTACAGGTTATTATAAATTCGTTGGTGAATCGACCTCTCGAAACATCCAAGGGGCGGATATCCCGTGCAAAAATCAGTGCAAAACCTCGCGTTGGGCGTCGATGTCGGCGGCTCATCGATCAAATGTGCGCTGATCGACCTGCGCTCAGGCCATTTCGTCGGCGCGCGCCACAGCGTGCGCACGCCGGCGCAGGACTCGGTCGATACCCTGCTCGAGGCCATCGCCGCGGCGGTGGCCGGCGTGCCCGGCGATCACCCGATCGGGCTCGCTTTTCCAAGCGTGATCGTGCACGGCACGGTGCGCACCGCCGCGCATTTGAACAAGTCATGGATCGGCCAGCCGCTCGATTCACTCGCCGCGGCGCGCCTCGGGCGTGCGGTGACCGCGATCAACGATGCCGACGCCGCGGGTCTCGCCGAACTGCGCTACGGCGCCGCCAAGGACGTCCCGGGCACGGTGCTGCTGCTGACCCTCGGCACCGGCATCGGCAGCGCCTTGTTCGTCGATGGCCGCTTGCTGCCGAATACCGAGCTGGGCCATTTGCAGGTCGCGGGCCGCGAGGCGGAACTGCGCGCCGCGGCGCGCATCAAGGTCGAGGAAAATCTGAGCTGGGACCAATGGACGGATGAGCTTAGCCTGGTGCTCGAGGAAATGCATGCCTTGCTGTGGCCGGATTTGATCGTGCTGTGCGGCGGCATCACCGAACGGCCGGAGAATTTCCTGGCCAAGCTGCGCTCGCCGGCGGAACTGCGGATCGGCGCGCTGCGCGCCGAGGCCGGCATCGTCGGCGCCGCCCTGGCGACGGCGCCGGAGCCGCCCCGCGGCGCGTGAACCGCCGCGCAGTCATCGTCTTCGCCGCCCTCGGCCTCGCCGCCTGCGCCGGCCGGCCGACGCTCCCCGCGGCGCGCGCCGATCGCGGCCCGCCGCCCGTCGCGCAGCGCCGCGCACTGTTCGTGCACAGCGCGCTGGCGATGCTCGGCCGGCCGTACCGATACGGCGGCACGGGCCCGGCCGGATTCGATTGCAGCGGCTTGGTCGTCTACGCCGCGGCCAGGGCCGGCATCGCCGTGCCGCGGACCACGCGCGAGCAGCTCCATATCGGCGTCGCGGTGAGCCGCGATCGCCTGCGCGCGGGCGACCTCGTCTTCATGCATTTCCCGCACAAGCAACTGCACGTCGGCATCGCCATCGATGCGCGGCGCTTCGTTCACGCGCCCGCCGCGCGCGGTCGCGTGCGCATCGATTCGCTGGCCTCGCCGGTCTACGGCAGGGCGTTCTTGCGCGCGCGGCGAATCGCCTTCCCGCACTGAGGCGCGCTGCGGTACCATCGGCGGATCGCATCAACCGCACCGAGGAACAATCCGCCGATGAAACTCTACTACGCTCCGGGCGCCTGCTCGCTTGCTACGCATATTTTGCTTTGCGAGGTCGGCGCGCCGTTCACGACCGAGAAGGTCAACCTGCAAACCAAGAAGACGGCATCGGGCGCCGACTACACCGCCATCAACTCCAAGGGCGCGGTGCCGGCCCTGCTGTTGGACGACGGCCAGCTGTTGACCGAAGTCGCGGTCATTTTGCAATACCTCGCGGATCAAAAGCCGGACGCCGCCTTGGCGCCGCGCGCCGGCAGTTTCGAGCGCTACCGCCTGCTCGAAATACTCAATTACATCGCCACCGAAGTGCACAAGGGCTTCGGCCCGCTGTTCAATCCCAAGGCCTCGGCGGACTGGAAAGCCGGCGCGCTCGCCAATTTGTCGGCGCGTTTCGATTGGCTGACCGGCCAGCTCGCCGGCAAATCCTACCTGCTCGGCGAGCGCTTCAGCATCGCCGATGCCTATCTGTTCACGGTACTCGGCTGGAGCGGACACGTCGGCATCGATCTTGCCAAGTGGCCGGCGCTGGCGGCCTATCGAGCGCGCGTCGGCCTGCGCCCGAAGGTACAGGAAGCGCTGCGCGCCGAAGGTCTGCTCAGCTAAAGGGCCGCGCCCGCGCCGCTGCCCGCTTCGGCCGCGTCGGCGGGGTCGGCGCCGTTCAGGCCGAACTGCAGGACCGCGAGGCGCGCATACAGGGGGCTTTGCCTCATCAATTCGCCGTGCGTGCCGACGGCGATCTTGCGGCCGTGCTCCATGACGACGATGCGGTCGGCCTTCTGCACCGTCGCCAGCCGGTGGGCGATGATGATCGTCGTGCGTCCTTGCATGAGCTTCTCCAGCGCCTGCTGCACGAGGCGCTCCGACTCCGAATCCAGCGCGCTCGTGGCTTCGTCGAGCAGCAGGATCGGCGGATCCTTGAGGATCGCGCGCGCGAGCGCGATGCGCTGGCGCTGGCCGCCGGAGAGCCGCGTGCCGCGCTCGCCGAGAAACGTATCGTAGCCCTGCGGCAGCTTGCGCAGGAACTCGTCGGCGGCGGCCGCGCGCGCCGCCGCCTCGATCTCGGCATCGCTCGCGCGCGGCCTTCCGTAGCGGATGTTTTCCCGCGCGCTGGCGCCGAACAGCACGGTATCCTGCGGCACCAGGCCGATTTGCGAACGCAGGTCCTCGGGCCGCAGATCGGCAAGGCAACGCTCGTCGATCGATACGCGTCCCGAGTCCGGATCGTAAAAGCGCAGCAGCAGCTGGAAGGTCGTGCTCTTGCCGGCGCCGGAGGGTCCGACGAACGCGACGGTCTCTCCGGGCGCGACCTGCAGACTGAAGTTCGAGAGCGCGGCGATCTGCGGCCGCGATGGATAGTGGAAAACCACGTCGTCGAAGCGGATGCGCCCCTGCAGCCGCGCCGGCAATTCCAGCGGATGCGCCGGGGCCGCGATTTTCGGCCGCGCCTCCAGCAATTCCGACAGGCGCTCCATCGCCCCCGCCGCGCGCTGCACCTCGCCCCACATTTCCGTCAGCGCGGCCGCCGAAGTGCCGACCAGGGCCGCGTACAGCAGGAATTGCCCGAGCTGGCCGCCGGTCATCGTGCCGGCGAGCACCGCGTGCGCGCCGATCCACAGCACCAGCGTGATGCCGCCGAATACCAACATGATGCCGAAAGCCGTCAACAGCGCGCGCACGCGCGTGCGCCGCACGGCGGCCGCAAAGCTGTCCTCGACGGCGGCGCGATACCGCTCGCTCTGCAGATCCTCCAAGGTGAAGGCCTGCACCGTTTGCATCGCGTTCAGCGTCTCGTCGGCAAGGCCGCTGGTGTCGGCGATTCGATCCTGCGACGCGCGCGACAGGCCGCGGACGCGCCGTCCGATCACGATCAACGGCGCTACCACGATCGGAATCAGTATCAAGATCACGCCCATCAGCTTGGCGCTCGTCAAGCCGAGCATGACGAGCGCGCCGACGAGGCTTAAGGTCGAGCGCAGCACGATCGATAAATTGACGCCGGCGATCGCCTGCACCAGCGTCGTGTCGGCGGTCAACCGCGACAGCACCTCGCCGGTGCGCGTCGTCTCGTAGAAGGTCGGATCCATGCGCACGACGCGCCGATACACCGCCGAGCGCAAATCCGCGACGACGCGTTCGCCGAGCCAGGTGACCAGGTAGAAACGCAGCGCCGCGAACACGCCGTAGAGCACCGCCGCCGCCAAAAATCCGACGAAATAGCGGTTGATCGTCGCCGCGTCCTTGGCCGCGAGTCCGTGATCGATCATTAGGCGCAAGGCCACCGGCAACGACAGCAGGGCGGCGGACGCCGCCAACAGCGCGGCCATCGCGGCTGCGAGTCTGCCGCGATAGGGGCGCAGGAAAGGTATCAGCGCGCGCAGCGGGCTCAAGGATTTGGCGCGCGGTCGATCGATCGGGGCGTTCACCGCCTCATGTTCCCACAAAGCGATCGCGCCGGCGCGCGCCGGGCCCGAGGCGTGCACCCGCGCCGGCTTCTCCGTTGACGTTGTTATTGTGCAACGGCGGCAAATGCGCCGGCAACGCGATAATTGCGTTTCGCGAATCGGGGCGTTATGGTGCGGTAATCGAGGGATTCGAGCGGCTTGCGGCGTTCGGCCGGCAATGCCAAGCATAGAAAATCAATGGCGAGGGCAAATCATGCTGGGACATAGGCAATTCGACGCGTTGCGTAATGACCACCGCGGAGGAATCCACGGCTCGGCGGGCCGGCGCCGCCTGCTCGTGGCGGCGGCGTTCGCGCTGCCGGGCCTCGCGCTGCCCGGACTCCTCGCCGCGCAGGCGGCCGCGGGCGATCAGTCGATAAGCAGCCCGCTGCAAGAGATCATCGTTACCGCGACGCGACGCGCCGAGGGCCTGAGCAAGGTGCCCTTGAGCGTGACGGCCTTCACCCAGCGGTCGATCGACCTGCGCGGCGTCGAGAACATCAGCGACCTCGCCAAATTCACGCCGGGCCTCGACGTCGACAACACCGGCACGAACAACATCTCGATCCGCGGCATCGCCTCGACCGGCGGTGCCGGCACGACCGGCATCTACCTCGACGACACGCCGATCCAGATGCGCGCACTCGCGTTCAACCCCGACGAGGCGCTGCCCGAGACCTTCGACATCCAGCGTGTCGAGGTGCTGCGTGGCCCGCAGGGCACGCTGTTCGGCGCCGGCTCCGAGGGCGGCACGGTGCGCTACATCACGACGCCGCCCAGCCTGACGAAGGACAGCATCTACAGCCGCGACGAGGTCTCGTACACTCAAGGCGGCGGTCCGAGCTACGAGGCGGGCGTCGCCGCGGGCGGCCCGATCGTCGACGGCACCCTCGGCGTGCGCGCGACCGTCTGGTACCGGCGCGACGGCGGCTACATCAACCTGATCGATCCGGTGAGCCTGAACACGATTCAGAACAATGCGAACTTCACCGACACCTCACTCGTGCGGCTCGCCGCGATCTGGCAGATCAGCGACCGCTGGCGCATGACCCCGAGCATCTATTACCAGGATCGCTACGGCAACAACACCAACGATTTCTGGCCGCTGTACTCCAATCGGGGCAAGGACCGCTATGTCAGCGCCGATCCGACGCGCCGCGGCCGGCCCGACCGGTTCTACCTGCCGGCGTTGAAGGTCGTCGGCAACTTCGGCTCCTTCGAGTTGATCTCCAACACCTCGTACTACCACCGCAAGGAAACCTCGGGCTACGACGGCACGATCTACAACCTCGGCTTCTACCAGTCGGGGGCCGTGCTGGGTTCGGTGGCCAACGGCTATCCGCTGCTGCTCGACGGCACCGGCTTGCACCTGCCGGCCGGCGCGACCGACTACCGCTCCCCGGCCACGGTCGATAACGGCCAGCAGAACTTCACCGAGGAGGTCCGGCTGCAATCGACGGATGCGAACTCGCCGCTCGTCTGGACCACGGGTCTGTTCTACAGCAACGATCGGCAGAGCTACCTGGAACAGATCCATGACCCGCTGCTCAACGAACTGACGCAAGCCTACGTCGGCTCGGACTACGGCTCGATATTCTGCGTCTACGACGCCACGCTCGGCGCGTGCGCGAACCCATATCAGCCGGTGCTGTACGATCCGCGCTTCCCGAACGACTCGTACTTCCTGCAGACGTCCGCCAAGGACACGCAGGTCGCCTGGTACGGCGAGGCCACCTACGCGTTCACGGACCAGTGGAAGCTCACGCTCGGCGCGCGCGAGTCGCACACCAAGTACACCTTCAACACCCTGACCGGCGGCCCGCAGTTGTTCCTCACGCCGCAGACCGGCAGCGGCGGCAAAAGCGAGAACGCCTTCACGCCGAAGGTGAGCGTCGCCTATCAGTACGACAACGATAACCTGTACTACGCGACCTACGCGAAGGGCTTCCGGCCGGGCGGCGCGAACAATCCCGTGCCCTATGCGGCCTGTGCGACCGACTTCCAGAACTTCGGCATCAACTCCGCGCCGCAGACCTTCAGCTCCGACACCGTCAACAGTTTCGAGGTCGGTGCGAAGAACAACTTCCACAACCGCCTGAAGCTCGCGACCAGCGTCTACTACATCAAGTGGAACAACATCCAGCAGACCGTCGTGCCGCCGATCTGCCAGATCTCGTTCATCGCGAACTTGGGATCAGCGGTCGCCAAGGGCGCCGACTTCCAGGCCGACATCGCTTTGACCGAGCACTTCACCGCCGAGCTGACCGCCGGCTACACCGACGCCCGCTACAGCCGCGATGCGCGCTTCTCGCCGACCGAGATCACGCCGATCGTCAGCAGCGGCGACGCGATCACGGGGCAGAGCGGCCAGCCCGGCGCGCCGATCACCGCCTCCGCCGGCCTGCAGTACAACTTCCGCCTGCTCGACCACCGCTCGTTCGTGCGCTTCGACGACGAGTACCAGGGACGCTCGAAGTGGCAGTCGCCGCAGCAGGACTTGACCACGCAGCAGTTCGACGCGGCGAACTACACTCTGAGCTCGACGAACTACATGTCGATGCGCGCCGGCATGTCCTTCGGCAACCTGCAAATCGCCGCCTTCGTCAATAACCTGACCGACAACCAGACGACCACCAACTACCACTGGTCGATCGATCCCGGAGTCTGCACGGCGCCGACGCCGGCTTGCGAATCGGCGACCCGGCTGCAGCGCCAGTGGACGTTCCGGCCACGCACCTTCGGCCTGACCGTCATCTACCGCGACTGAACACCCGCGCCGCGCTTCAGGCGGCGCGCGTCGCCGCCTCCTGGCCGTGCGCGGCGCGCAGCGCCTCCTCGAGGATGCCGAGGCCCTCGTCGAGCATGGCGTCCGGAATCGTCAGCGGCGCGAGCAGGCGCACGACGTTCGCCGACACCCCGCAGGAGAGGAGAATCAAGCCGCGCTTCTCGGCCTGGGCCAAAATCGCGGCCGTCAATGCGGCATCCGGTTCCTTGCTCTTCTCGTCCTTGACCAACTCGAAGGCGACCATCGCGCCCAAGCCCCGCACGTCGCCGATGCACGGCAACTGCGGCTGCAACGATTCGAGTTTCGCGCGCATGCGCCCGCCGACGCGCAGTGCGCGCGCGCACAGACCCTCGGCCTCGATCACGTCGAGCACCGCGTGCGCGGCGGCGATGCCGAGCGGATTGCCGCCGTAGGTTCCGCCCAAGCCGCCGGGGTGCGCGGCATCCATGATCGCGGCGCGGCCGGTGACCGCCGACAGCGGCAAGCCGCCGCCGAGCCCCTTCGCCATCGCGATCACATCCGGTATGACGCCCGAATGCTCGATCGAAAACATCTTGCCGGTGCGCCCCATGCCGCCTTGCACCTCATCGGCGATCAGCACGATGCCGTGCTTGTCGCATAAGCGCCGCAGCGCCTGCAGAAAATCGAAGGGCGCGACGTTGAAGCCGCCTTCGCCCTGCACCGGCTCGACGATGATCGCCGCAACCGCCTGCGGATCGACGTCGGCGTGAAGCAGCCGGTCGAGGTCCGCGAGCGCCTGTTCGCTCGTCACGCCGCGGTACGGCAGCGGAAATGCGGCATGGTAGATTTCCGCCGGGAAGGGCCCGAAGCCTCGTTTGTAAGGCATGACCTTTCCGGTCAGGCCCATGGCGAGCAGGGTGCGCCCGTGGAACGCGCCGGAGAAGGCGATGACCGCAGAACGCTTCGTGTGGATGCGCGCGATCTTCACCGCGTTCTCGACGGCCTCCGCGCCGGAGGTCAAGAACAGCGTCTTCTTCGCGAAATCGCCCGGCGCGAGCGCGTTCAACCGTTCCGCGAGGCGCACGTACGACTCATATGGCACGACGTGAAAGCAGGTGTGCGTGAAAGCCTCTGCTTGCTTGGCGACCGCCTGCATGACGCGCGGATGCCGGTGCCCGGTGTTGACGACGGCGATGCCGGCGGCAAAATCGATGAAACGCCGCCCGTCGACGTCCCAGAGTTCGGCATTTTCCGCCTTCACCGCGTAGATGCCCTTGGTCGCCACCCCGGCCGGTACCGCCGCCGCCTGGCGCGCCTTCAGATCGGAAGATTTCGACATGCAATTCCCCTCGGCATGGTGCTAAAGCGGCTTCGAACGGTATCATTGGCATCGATGCCGAGCAAACCGATCGACGCCATTGCGAGCGTGCCCACGGCACGCGCCGGCACCCTCGGCCTGCGCGTGCTGCGCTCCGGCATCGACGGCGGCCTCGAATGCGACGATACCGTCGCGGTCGAAGCGCCGCTCGAATTCCAACTGCATCATCCCGCGCTCGGCGCCGGCCCCGTGTCGTTCGGCGCGACGATGCGCACGCCCGGCGACGACGCGGCGCTTGCCGCCGGACTGCTGTACGGGGAGGGGCTGATCGAGGGGCCCGCCGACATCGATGCGATCGAGACTAGCACGCGCCGTCCGAACGTCGTCAATGTCCGCTTGAAGGCCTCTGCCGCCGTGGACCGGCGCGCCGAAGCGCGCCGCTTCTCGGCCGGTTCGGCCTGCGGCGTCTGCGGAACGACGGGACTCGACGCCGCAATCGCGCGCGCGGCGGCGACGCGCTTGCCTGCAGGCGATGCGGCGGATTTGGCGGTGCTGCTCGACCTGCCGCGGCACATGCGCGACTCGCAGGCAAGATTCGGCACGACCGGCGGCATCCACGCGGCGGCGATATTCGATTTCTCGGGCGCCCTGCTCGGCATCGCCGAAGACGTCGGCCGCCACAATGCGCTCGACAAGCTGATCGGCGAGAATCTGCTCGCCGGCCGCTTGCCGCTCGCCAACCGTATCGTGCTGTTGAGCGGCCGCGCGAGCTTCGAGCTGGTTCAAAAAGCGCTGCGCGCGGGCGCACCCGTCCTCGCGGCGATCGGCGCGCCGTCGAGCCTCGCGGTGCAGTTGTCCGCGGCGGCCGGATTGACCTTGGTCGGCTTTTTACGCGACGCCCACTGCAACGTCTATACGCATCGCCAGCGCTTGCAAATCGGGGGCACCGCTCGAACCGCTAATTGACCGAGTAGCCGCGGGCGTCGAGACACGCGCTGATCGCGCGCCGGTAGTCCTGCGAACGGGAGCGCCCCTCGGCTGCTTGACGGTTGAACTGCTGCGCCTGCTGGGCCTGCTGTCGCGCATCGGCATCGGCCGCGGACCCCAAGATTGCGCCGGTGGCGCCGCCGAACAAGGCACCGACGCCCGAATCGCGCGGACCCGCGAGAATCGAGCCGATGATCGCGCCGCCGACCGCGCCGGCCACCGTGCCCGCGCCGGGCGCCGGCTGCACGATGACACGCTCATACGCGGGCACGCTCGCCCTGCTCGGATCGAAGCCTGTCTGCTGGACGGCCCATACATGGCATTGGTAGCGGTCGCGTGCCAGCTGATCGGGACTTTGTCCCCTCGCCGGGTAGACGAACAGCCGCTGCGGCCGGGGCCCCGGTACGGCGACCGTTCGCACCGGCGGCGCCACCACGCAACCGCTCAACCACAATGCGGCTGCCAGCGCGACGGGACTCAAGGTTCGGCCGCCGCCACGAATGCTGCGTCGCATCAATTCCACAGGCATATTCCAGGACCTCCCACAGAAGTGCAACGTGCGCGGCATGCCTTCGTTGACACCCGCGGCGGCGACAAGTTCGCCACCGCGGGCCCCCTTCAGCGGGCCCCTCAGCGGGCCCCTCAGCGGGCGCCTCAGCGGGCGCCTCAGCGGGCGCCTGCGGGCTTGCGAAACTTGAAAATGAACTGATCGGTCCTGCCGCGGATCGATGGATCGAAGACCCTCGCCGTGTGCGGATCTTCGGGCCGGTGCAAAAGATCGCTCGACGCCTCGAGCTCGAATCCCGCGGCAAGGACCTCCTTCTTGACGACCGCCGGATCGATCCGATGCAGCGTTGCGGTGTCCCGGGTGCCCGAGCCCGCGGCCGCCGCATGATCGAGGACGAGATAAATACCGCCCGGCTTCAAGGCAGCGAAGACGCGCCGATTGAACTTCACCAGATCGAATCCCGGAATGTTGTGCAGGTCGTGATAATTTTGCGAGGTCCACACCATGTCGAGCGCCACGGGGAAATGCAGCGTGGCGAGGGGCTGCGCCAGAATCGTCACGTTCGCATAATGCGGGTCGGTGGCGAGCGCGCGGGCACCGGCCTCGTAATCCTTGCCGCCGGGACCGGGCGGCGGCGCCTCGGCGTAGACGTGGCCGCGCCTGCCGACCACCTGACTGAAGATGCGGGTGAAGTAGCCGGCGCCCGGCAATAGCTCGCCGATTTTCTGGCCGGGCCGCAATCCCGCGAAAGCAACCGTTTCGGCGGGCTTGCGATCGGCATCGCGCGCGCGGTCCGCCGGCGGCCGGTGCGGGTCGGCGGCAGCCGCGACGATGGCCGCGGGCACGCCGGCGCCGAAGCAGGCCGGCGCAACGGCGCCGAGCACGAGCAGCAATGCGGCGGAGGCGATTTGCGGGTGGATTTTCATGACTGACTCCTGCGTTCGGGCGCGAATCCGCCCTGCGCCCAGCGTATCATGAGCGCTTGCCGGCGCCGCGGCCGGTCAAAGCCGGCGCGGCCAACCCCTTGACACCGCGGATTTGCAATGAGCTTGAGCGTTTTCGATATTTTCAAGATCGGCATCGGCCCGTCCAGTTCGCACACGATGGGGCCGATGAACGCCGCGCGCGGTTTCGTCGAATTGCTGGCCGAACGAGGCCTGCTCGCGCGCACCGCCGAAGTATCGGCGCAATTGTACGGCTCGCTCGCGTTCACCGGGCGCGGCCATTGCACCGACCGCGCGATCTTGCTCGGCCTCGAAGGCGGGCGACCCGAGACGATCGATTCGGCGCTGATCGAGCCCTGCTTGCAGCGCATCCGCAGCGAGGGACGGATCCGCCTGGCCGGGCATCATGAAATCCCGTTCGACGAGCCCTTGAACCTGCTGTTCCATTTCGACCAGGTTCTGCCCGGGCACTCGAACGGCATGCGCTTCACGGCGCACGCGGCGGACGGCGCGGTGCTCGCGCGCGAGGAGTACTACAGCGTCGGCGGCGGGTTCGTCGTGCGCGCCGGCGTCGATGCGGGCGCGGCGGAGGCGCGCGTGGCGGCGCCGTTCGAATTCGATTCCGCGGCGATGCTGCTGGAACACGGACGCAAGCTGGGCCTCGAGATCCCCGAGCTGATGCTCGCCCGCGAGCGCGCCTGGCGCCCGCAGTCCGAGGTGCGCGCCGGCCTCGCGCGCATCTGGCAAGTGATGCAGGATTGCGTGCGCCGCGGCTTCGACGCGCAGGGCTTGTTGCCGGGCGTTCTCGGGGTGCGGCGCCGCGCGCCGAAACTCTACCGCCAGCTGATGAACGGCGATCCCTTGAGTCCGATGCACGCGCTCGACTGGGTCAACGCTTACGCGCTCGCCGTCAACGAGGAAAATGCCGCCGGCGGTCAGGTCGTGACTGCGCCGACCAACGGCGCGGCGGGCATAGTCCCCGCGGTTCTGCATTACTATCGGCGCTTCGAAACCGGCGCCGACGACGACGGCGTGATGCGTTTTCTGCTGACGGCGGCCGCGATCGGCATGCTCTACAAACAGAACGCCTCCATTTCCGGCGCCGAGATGGGTTGCCAGGGCGAGGTCGGCGTCGCCTGTTCGATGGCGGCGGCAGGCCTCGCATCGGCCCTGAACGGCAGCAACGAACAGATCGAAAACGCCGCCGAGATCGGCATGGAGCACAATCTCGGGCTGACCTGCGATCCGGTGGCGGGCTTGGTGCAGATTCCGTGCATCGAACGCAACGCCATGGGGTCGGTCAAGGCGATCAATGCCGCGCGTCTGGCATTGCGCGGCGACGGCTCGCACAAGGTCTCGCTCGATCAAGTAATCGCGACGATGCGCCAGACGGGCAACGACATGTCGACCATCTACAAGGAGACCTCCCAAGGGGGACTCGCCGTCAACGTTCCCGAGTGCTGACGGGTCCCGGCCGCTGCGGCGCCCTCCCCGGCCCGTTCAGCCGGTCGCCTGCAAGCCTTGCGCGATGCCGCTGATCGTGGAGCGCAACGCGGCAAACAAATCGCCGTCCTGGCGCCGGGTTTGCCGCCACCGATTCAGCAGATCCACCTGCATCAGATGCATCGGATCGAGGTAGGGGTTGCGCAAGCGGATCGCGCGCTGCAGGGTCGGTTCAGCGTCCAGCAAATGGTCGTAGCCGCGCAGCTCGAGCAGCAACGATTCGGTGAGCGCGAATTCGCTCTGCAGCGCCTGCGCATACGGCCGCGCCGCTTCGCCGGCGAGTTCGTCGTAGTGCGCGGCGATCTTCAGATCGGTGCGCGCCAGCATGGCTTCGACGTCGTCGAACAAATGCGCGAAGAACGGCCATTCGGCGAGCATCTGGCGAATCAGCGGTTCGCCGTGCCGCTCGCGCGCCGCCTGCAAGCCGCTGCCGAAACCGAACCAGCCCGGCAACATGCGGCGGCTTTGAGTCCAGGCAAACACCCAGGGAATCGGCCGCAAGGCCGCGAGGCCGACGCCGCCGCGCACGGCCTGCCGCGATCCGATATGCATGCGTTCGATGACATCGAGCGGCGTCGCCGCGCGAAAGTAGTCGTAGAAGCCCACATCCTCGTACACCAGGCGCCGGTACACCGATAGGCTGCGCTCGGCGAGCGTGCTCATCGCCGCGATTTGCTCGGCCGGAACCTTGCGGCCGGCGCCGGCATGCGCGGTCGCCAGCGCCACCGCGGCAAAGGTTCGCTCCAGGGTGCGCATCGCGATCGGCCGCAACCCATAGCTCTGATTGACGACCTCGCCTTGCTCGGTGAGGCGCAGGACGCCGTGCACCGCGCCCGCGGGCGCGGCCTCGATCAGGTGTTGGGTACGCCCGCCGCCGCGCGCCGGCGTGCCGCCGCGGTTGTGGAATATCGTCACCGTGATCGCCTGCGCTTGCGCCACCTCGAGCAATTGGCTCTGCGCCAATTGCAGCGCCCAGCGGGATGCGGCGATGCCGGCCTGCTTGTTGGAGTCGGAGTAGCCGATCAACACCGTTTGGCGGTTGCCGCGCGCCGCGAGGTGGCTGCGGTAGGCCGGTTCGCGCTGCAAGGCGCGCAGAATCTCTCCGGCGTTCTGCAGCGCGGCGATCGATTCCAGCAGCGGCGCGATGCCGAGCGGGCTCTCGCCGCTGCGCCGGTCGGCGACATCGGCCCAACGGGCGAGCAGCACGACCGCGAGCAGGTCTTGCGGACCTTGCATGCCGCAGACGATGTATTCGCCGATGGAGCTTGCGCCGAATTTATGCCGGGCCTGGCCGATCGCCTCGAACACGGACAGGCTGCGTCGGCCCATCGCGTCGAACGGCATCAGCGGCCCCTGATCGCGTGCGAGCAAGTCGCGCAGCTGCGCGAGCCGCTCAGCCGGCGCCAGGTCCGGCCACTCGGGCCGGCCGAGGCCTTGGGCGATCACTTCGTCGTGTATGCGCGCGTTCTGCAGGACGTCCAGGGCGGCCAGATGGAAGCCGAACGTGCGCACCCGCGCGATCAGGCGGCGCACGAGAAAGTATCCGGCATGCCGGCCGCGGTTGCGCAGCAGGCTGTCGGCGGCGAGTGCGAGATCGGCGAGCAGCTCTTCCGGCGTATGGTAGCCGTTCGGCCGCGCGTCGTAGCTCGCCCTGAGGCGCTCGCCGATTTGCCCGAAAAAGATGCGGTACGGCATGCGGTCGTGCCGCGCCGGCGTCAAGGCCTGCGCCGCCGGCAACATCTCGGCGTAGACGTCGATGCGCTGCGCGAGTGCGACGCTGATTTCCACACGGTGCGCGCTCTGGCTCAAAGTCTCGGCGATGTGCCGGCATTCGTCGAAATAGGTCGAGACGATGACCTGCCGGTGGCGCTGCAGAGTTTCGCGTATGGTCTTGCCGTGCACTTCCGGGTTGCCGTCCATGTCGCCGCCGACCCAGGAGCCGAAACGCAGGATGCTCGGCAATTCGATCGATTCGAGCGGCACCTCGTAGCTGCGCGCGAGCGCCGCGGCGATCTCCTCGTAGAACAGCGGCACTATGCGGTAGATGATGTCGACCAGGTAGAAGAGCACGTGCTCGCGCTCGTCGGCGACAGTCAAGGCCTCGCGCGGATGGTCCTCGGTCTGCCATATCGTCGTCATCTCCATGCGCACGCGTGCCCACAGCGCGTTCAATTCCGTCGGCGTCGACGACGGATTCTGCCGGTCGAACAGGTCCTGCGCGATGCGCTGCTGTTTGCGCAATATCGTCCGGCGCGTCGATTCGGTCGGATGGGCCGTAAATACCGCTTCGATGCTCATCGAGGCGATCAAGTCGAGCAACTGCACGAGCGTGACGCCCTCGCCGCGCAAGCGCGCCACGCAGTCGTCGATGCCGCCGGGCTGGACCGCCGCCGAGTCGTTGAGATATTGGCGGCGCCTGCGGACCCGGTGGACTTTTTCAGCGGTGTTGACCGCCTGGAACCAGATCGAGAACGCGCGCGTCAGATCCGTCGCCGCCGCCGGGGTACGGCCGCGAGTGCGCATTTGCAGTTCGGCGCCGCCGTGAGTCTCGCCCTCGCGCAAGCGGATGGCGGCCAGGCGGTCGCCCTCCACCAGCTCCAGGAATTCATCGCCGCCCTGCTCGCGCAGCATCTCGCCGATCGCGGCGCCGAGGGCATGGACGTCCTCGCGCAGGGCCGCGTCCTTGACCGGAAATTGAATGCTCTGACGATACATAATGCTAGGCTCGCAGCGGCAATCGGAGAATTATTATGAGCTTGTTGGCGCAGATCGCACTATTTCTCGCCGCGGCGGTCGTCGCAATCCCGATTTTCCGGCGCTTCAAACTAGGCTCCGTCCTGGGTTATCTGGCCGCCGGCATCGTCATCGGCCCCTCCGGCTTCGGCTTGATCAGCGGCAGCGCCTCGACGCTGCAGGTCGCCGCTTTCGGCATCGTCCTGCTGATGTTCGTCATCGGCCTCGAGCTGCAGCCCTCGCGGCTGTGGGTACTGCGTAAATCGATCTTCGGCTTGGGCTCGGCGCAGGTCCTGATCAGCTCGATCGTGCTCGGCGCCGCGGCTTATCTCGCCATGGACGTGCCGTGGCGGGCCGCCGCGGTCATCGGCTTCGGCTTGTCGATGTCCTCGACGGCCCTCGGCCTGCAACTGCTCGCCGAGCGCGGCAAATTGAACTCCGGCTACGGCCGTTCGGCCTTCAGCGTGCTGCTGTTTCAGGATCTCGCCGTCATGCCGGCGCTCGCGCTGCTGCCGCTGCTCGCCGCGACGACCGCCACCGCGCCCGGCGGCCGTGGCATCTTTCTGGTCGTGCGGCTCGCCGCCGTGCTTGCCATCGCCGTCTTCGGCGGCCGCCTGGTGCTGCGGCCGATGCTGCGCATCGTCGCCAAGACGCGGGTCACCGAGGCGTTCACCGCGGCGGGCCTTCTGGTCGTCGTCGGCACCTCGCTGCTCGTCAGCCAGGCGGGCCTGTCGATGTCCCTGGGCGCCTTCCTTGCCGGCGTGCTGCTCGCCGACAGCGAGTTCCGCCATGAACTCGAGGCGAGCATCGAGCCGTTCAAGGGTCTGCTGCTCGGCCTGTTCTTCATCACCGTCGGCATGTCCGCGAACCTCGGACTGCTGGCCCAACGCCCTCTGCTGCTCGCCGCACTGACGGTGGGCTTCATGGCCTTGAAGATCGGCGCGGTATGGCTGACCGGCCGGCTGGTGGGGCTGTCCGCGGCCGCGCGCCGCGGCCTCGCCTTTACGATCGCCACCGGCGGCGAGTTCGCTTTTGTGCTCTTCGGCCTCGCCGCCGGGCTCGGCATTCTCGACGTCCGCGACTCGCAACTGCTGACGCTGGTGGTCACCGCCTCCATGATCCTCGCGCCCCTGCTGCTGGTGATCCACGACGCCTTCCTGAAGGCGGCGCCGCGCGAGGCGAAGCCGTTCGATACGCCCGATGAGCTTTATCCGCGCGTCATCATCGCCGGCTTCGGCCGGTTCGGACAGATCGTCGGCCGCATCCTGCGCGCGCGCAACATCGCCTTCACGGCACTCGACGCCAATCAAACGCAAGTCGATTTCCTGCGCAACTTCGGCAACAAGGTGTTCTACGGCGACGCCTCGCGCCTCGAGCTGCTGCGCGCTGCGCACGCTGAAAACGCGCAGATCGTCGTCCTCGCGATCGACGACGTCGAGGCTTCGGTGCAGAGCGCGCAATTGATCGGCAAGCATTTCCCGCACCTTAAGATATTCGCGCGCGCCCGCAACCGCCAGCACGCCTTTCGATTGATGGATCTGGGCGTGCGCTATCAGATCCGCGAGACGCTGGTGTCGAGCCTGGAGATGTCGGCTCAGGTACTCGAGGCATTGGGGCTGTCGGCGGCCGCCGCGACGGCGACGACCCGCAAGTTTCGTGCGCACGACGAGGCCACCCTGCTGCAGCAGCAGGCGATCAAGGACGATGAAAAGAAGCTCATGCAGTCCGGACGCGAGTCCGCCGAACAGCTGCGACATCTGTTCGAAAGCGACGCCAGCGACGGCGCCGCGGGCGCCGCGGGCGCCGAGCCCGGCGGCTGACTCAATGGGTGTTGAGCAGTACGGTCGTATCGAAGCTTTCGAACGAGTTCAGCACGCGGCGGTAGGCCGTATGCACGATCCGCTCCGAGTTCTTGTCGGCGCGCGTGCCGAGCAGCATGCGGATCATGACGTCGTCCTGGGGCCGAGCCGGATCTTCGCTCAGCATCTGATAGCTGAAGCGCGCTAGCCGCTGGTTGATTTCATTGGCGAATTTCAAGCGCGCCGCCTCGCCGCCGCCGGCGCCGCCGGTCTTCGCCTCCTCGGCGATTTCGCAGATGACGCGCACGATGAAGCGGATCTTGTCGATGAGACCAAGATCGCTGAAGAATTCGATTTCGGACTGGATGTTCATCAGGCCGGGAAAAAGTCGATCGGTTTGGTCGTGGTCAACGGCGCAACATCCTTCGCTTTGAATTTGAACATGCGGATCAGCGCCAATAGTTTAGCCTCGAAATCCGGATCCTGCAGGTCGCTCGAGGCAATGTGCACCGCAGTAACGACGCCGGACGGTGCAATGCTGAGATTAATGACGACTTTCCCCTGCAGCGCCGGGTGGCGTCGCAGCGCGCGGGTATAAAGGGCGTAAATCTCGCCCTTGTGGCGGTCGAATACCAGGGCCACTTCGTCGGCGCTGCGCGAAGCGATGCCGCTGCCGCTGCGCCGCAGCGATCGGTCGCCGCCCGAGGCCAAGACGGGGTTGCGTACTTTTGGCGCGCTATAGGCCCGCAGCGACCCCGAACCTGCCGCCAGTCCGCTGCTGGTCGGCGCCGAAATGCCGCCGCTCGTGCTGCCGGCTTTCGAGGTGATCAGCGATCTTTGCAGCATCGCGACGTCGCCGGGATCGCGGCTGCGCGGCTGATCTTTCTCGAATTTCGCCAGGTTCGACTGATCGCGCAGCGCGGCCAACTGATCGAGGTCGGCGAGCACGCCGCTCTTCGCCGCCTTGGCGCGCGGATTGACCGGCTTCGGAACCGGTCTCGGCGTCGGTCGCGGGGCGGCCTTTTCGATGCGCTTCGGCGGCGGCGGCGGCGGCGGCGGGGGCGGCGCCACGGCAAGGCGCACGACCCGCTCGGGCGGTGAAGTCATATTCACGACCGGCTCGTGCCTCGGCAGCAAGGGGATGAGCACCGCGACGATCCCGAATACGATGCCGAGATTGCGCAATATCACGCGGAACCGGCGTTCCATCTCCTCGCTCGGCGACCAGGGCAGCTCGAACCGCCGGTAATACGGATTGATCGGGAGCCCGTCCGCCGGCGGTACGGAGGTTGCCGCGGCCATTTAGGTCGCCGCCCGTTCGCGCTCGACGACCGCCAGCGATACCTTGGGGTAGTCGGCGTCGCCGCAGGTGAACATGATTTTCTTCAGGACGCTGTAGGGCATCGTCTTATCGCCCATGATCGTCACTTCCCGCTTGGCGACATCGCTCCTCGGCGCCTCGCCCGGCAGCTGATCGCGCTGCGCGATCAGCGCCGCCTTCAGGGGCGCGATCACCGGGCCCGGTGCTGCGATCAATGCGGCCAGCGGCCCGATCAGCCGGCCGTCGACGAACACGGAATCCCGGGTCACCATGACGACGACCGACGGCTGCGGCTTTTGCTGCGAAATCGACTGCGGTATCGCGATGCCCTTGGAGTTCGGCAATATATCGACATCCGCCGTATGCGCGAGCAGGAAGACGACGAGAATCGTCATCACGTCGATAAAGGGGATCAGCACGAAGTGATTGGCGCGGTGCCGTCTGCTGCGATGGCGCTTGATTCGGTACGGCGTCATTTCGGCGCGTCTCCGATGACGATGTCCGGGAACAATGCCGCCTTCGAGTACGGCGCAATCGGCAATTGATAGACGCGTACCGCATCCATGACCTGCACCAGCACGTTGTAGGGCACGTCCGGGCCGAGCAGCACGCTCGCATCGGTCATGTTCGGGAACTGCGCCTTGACCATGCGCATGTACGTCGACAGGGCGTCGTAGTCGTACTTGCCCGCTTTGTTCGGGAAGTCGTCGAGCAAGGGCGACCGGCCCCGGTCCGGATTGCTGTTGTTGATCAGGATGTCGTTCGCGCGGACGATCACCTCGAGCTTCAGGCCCGGCGGCAAGAGCGCGGCGGCCGCGTTCGCCGGCAGATTCAACTGCAGGATGTTGGTCTTGGAGAACACCGCGGTGAATATCAGGAAGAAGACCAGGATCACCATCATGTCGATCATCGGCACGATGTTCAGATCGTCACGCCCGTGGTGATAGCGGGCGTGGTTGCGGCGGACCAGCCGTACTGACTTTGACTTCATGTGCAAGGCACCATGGCGCGCAGTGCGGCGTTCAAATCGTGCCGCGGGCCGCGGCGGGGGCGCGTGCCGGGGCCGCAGCCGGCGCGCTTGGCGCGGCATCCTGGCCCTGACGCTCGGCGATCGAATTCAAGAACTTCACCGCCGCGATCTCCAGGCTGTCGATCAGAGCCGTGGTTTTGGACTCGAGGAACATGTGCGCGAGCAACAAGGTGATCGCGACCGCGAGACCCGACGCGGTGTTGTTCATCGCCACCGAGATCGAGGCCGCCAGCAAGCTCGCCTTCTCCGCGGGATTCGCGCTCGCCACGGCGCTGAACGCCTCGATCAAGCCGGTGATCGTACCGAGCAAACCGATCAGCAAGCCGACGTTGGCGAGCGACGACAAGAAGTGCGTGCGCTTCTCGATGCGCGGTATCACTTCGAGCAGACTCTCGTCCATCGCTTTTTCGATATCGTCGCGGCGCCGAGCGCTCGCGACCCGAGCCACGCCGTAGCTCAAGATCGTCGCAATCGACGCCTTCGAATTCTGCGTCAGCGCGACGACCTGCTTGAAATTTCCCGCCGCCAGGGCCGGCACCAACCTGTCCCAGAGACCGCGGTTGCGCACCGTCTCGCGCGTCAGATAGACGAACCGCTCGACCGCGATCGCTACGCCGACGACGAAAATCACTGCGAGCGGGTATAGGAACACCCCTCCATCCTTGAAGAAATTGACGAACGAATTCATGAAGTTCATCTGCGCGCTCCTAATTGGGTCCAATTGCTCTGATTCTCGGATTCCAGCATATTTCGTAAATTCGGCTACGACTCACTTCTCACGCTGCCGAGCCGGTGCGGCGGGGGGCGCCCCGGCGCGCGGCGCCGCCACCGCAAGCGCCTGGTAATAGGCGACCTCACGCCGAAACACGTCCCGATCCACCGGCGCCAACACTTCATCCATCAGGCTGTCGGGCGGCTTGCCGCCCATGTCGCCGATCGCCGACTTCTTCCAGGGAACGATATACATGACTTTCGGCAGTTCCCGATTGCCGGTCACCGTGGTCGTGCCGAGTACGATGTGATCGGTCTTGCGCCGCCTGCTCGCCGTACCCGCATGCGGTCGCGTCACGGCCGTCGCCGCCGCGGTGCTCGCGGGCGCCACTGCGGTTGCCGCGGGCGCCACTGCGGTTGCCGCGGGCGCCGGGGGCGCGGTCGTCGCAGCCTTCGGGGATTCCTGCGCCGCGGCAAAACGCACCAGCGCCAGTGTCCCGAGGATGGCGGCAATGAAGCTCATGGGGTTGCGATGCATACGGTTTCCTCATTTCCCTACGGGAGCGGCTGCGGGTGCAGGCGCCGGTGCGGGTGCAGGTGCGGGTGCGGGTGCGGGTGCGCCGATTCTCTTGCGCAATTCGACGATCCAGCCGGCCACTTGCTGGTAGTTGCCGGCGATCGCGATATAGCGCTGATATTCATCGAGCGCTTTTTGCGGTTCGCCCAAATACAAGTCATAGAGGATCCCGAGATTCAGATGCGCCGCCGCGTAATTCGGCTGGGCAGCGATTGCGCCTTGATACGCGGCCGCGGCGGCCGCGAATTTCCCGAGCTTGCGATCGACGATGCCTAGTTCGTTGCCGGCGATCGCATTGCCCGGATTGCGCGTCAGCGCCGCCTCGAAGGCGGCCTTTGCGGCCTCGAGGCGCGAACTCTGCAAGTACAGCAGGCCCAAGTTCAGTTCGGGTCCGCTGTAATTCGGGTAGTGCAGCGCGATTTGCTGGAATTCCAATTGCGCATCGGCGCCGCGTCCCGCTTTCATCAATTGTAGCGCGTGCGCGTACTCGGCGGCAGCGCGCGGCGGAATCGGCGGCGGCCTGGATTCGCTCGCGCCCGCCGCGCCCGCCGCGCCGTGCCCGCCGGGCACGGCGGCCACGGCCGCTGCGGCACCGGCGGATATGACAGGCACGGCCACGGGGTTGCGGCGCGGCGCCCCGGCGCAGCCGGCCAGCAGGCCTGAAAGCCCGAGGCTAACGAATCGCATCGACCAGCTGTTCACCGATTTCCACCTTGTCGTAGCGCGCCGGATCGAGTTTTGCGAGTGCCGCATAACTCTTCCGTACCCACTGATCGTAGATGCCCTGCTGGGCGCGGGCCGTATTGACTTCGTGCAGTTTGATCGCTTGTTCCTCGAACGGCAGCGCCTGCTCCCCGAGCAACACGTCGTATTCGGCGAGCTCGTCCTTCGACAAATTCTTCGGCCGCTGCGAATTTCTCAAGTCCTCGGCGAGCTGCCGATACAATTCGGCGCTCTCGAAAGTCGCGGCGGTCGTGACCCCGACGACTTGATAATCCGCGGCGGCGCTGTAGGCCCGCAGCGCCGCCTGCATCGTGCGCCGCTTCTCGGCGAGCGATCTGTTCAGCGGCGCCACGAGCTTGATGCGGTCGAACGCGTCGCGCAGCGGCGCGGCAAGCGTCATCGTGGCTCGCGCGGCCAATGCGCGGCTGCGGTCGGTGCGCGCCGCGCCGGCGGCGCGGTCGACAGCGATGATCTGCCTCAGCCAATGGGTTTCGGCGCGCCGATCGCCCTCTTGCGCGGCGATCGAGCGCAGCTTGTTGCGCGCGCCCATCGCCGGGTCGAGCGGCTCGGGATAATGATCGACGTAGGCTTCGAGCATGGCGCGCGATTTTTTGGTGTTGCCCGCCGTGCCGTACAAATTGGCGGCCTGCAGCGTCGCGTCGCGTCGCACCGCGAACGACTCGCTCGGCGAGGCGGCGATGCTGGCGAATTCTCCCGCCGCCTCGGCGGGCCGATTGGAGGCCGAGTAGGCCACCGCCAGCTTGCGGGTAACATCTTCCTGCAGCGGACTTTTCGGAAAATTGCGGCGCAAGTCCTGTAATACGCCGATCGCGCGCTGCCATTCCTTTTGGCGGATCAGCAGCGCGGCGGCATCGTAGTCGGCATTGGCGCGAATTTTCGACGTCGGTGCGAGCTCTGAAACCCGCAGAAAGTCCGCCACCGCCGCGGCGCCGTCGCCGGCCTCGTTCTTCTGCTCGCCCTGCTTGTAAATCGACGCCGCCAGCCGATCGATGATCGCCGGCCGCTGCGGGTCGTCCGCCGGCAGCAGCGCCTTGACGGCGGCATAGGCGGATTCGGCCGTGTCGTAGGCGCCTTGCGCAAACGCCGAGTCGGCGATTACCGTCCAGGCAATGCGTTGCTTGCCGGCATCGACCGGCGGCTGCAGCGCCAGCAGTTTTCTCGCTGCCGCCGTCGCGCGCGCGTACTCCTTGTCGTCGTAGAGTGTCGTGACGGCGTGGGCCAGGACTTGCGCGCTTTGCGGGTTTTGCGGAAAGGCATCGGCAAAGCGCAGCGCACTGTCCACGCTCTGCCGGCGTACCGCCGCCTGATCGGCGCCGCTCGAGGCCTCGGCCTGCTTGTCGTACGCGACGATCGCGGCATAGCCCGCGGCCGCCGCCTGCGGCTGCTTGCCATAGCCGTAGGCGGTGTGCTCGTACTGCTGCGCGGCCAGCAGATACTGCTTGCTCTCGAACAGCGTGTCGGCGAGCGCGAAATTCGTCTGCGCGGCGCCGCTGTCGTTCGGGAACGCGCTCAAGAAGCGCCGATACCAATTGGCGGCCGTCTGGTAGTCGGCGGCGTTCTTGGTGTGCTGCGCCTGCGCGTGGTAGTACTGCGCCAGGTCCCGAAAACTGGCTTTCAACTCGTTCACGACCCCGGGTTCTTGGGCCGGATCGCGGCCCTGCCAGTAGGCGGCGCCGAAGGCGTAGTCATCGACGAATTCCCGCTTGCCGCGCAGCACCAGCTGCGGAAAGCCGCCGCGCGCATACGCATCGATCGCCCGCATCTGCAGCAGCGGCGCCTTCTCGCTGCGCGGATCCCGGGCGACGAACGCGCGGTAGCTGTCGGCTGCGTCCGTGTACCGCTGCTTCTTCATATACAGGTCGCCCAACCTCGCGTAGAAAAGGTAGGCGTAAGGGGGCGGCTTGATGTGCTGCAGAAAGGCATCGATCGTCTGCGGACCGCTCTGGTAGGAAAACGCGATCGACATGACCCTGAAGGTGTCGTTGACCAGCTCGCGGTTCGGCCGGCTCAGAGTATCGGCGTCGATCATCTTGGATGGATCGCCCTTCGCTATAAGGACGCCGTCGAGCACCGCCGCGAAGGAGTCCAGGCAAGCGACGTTCTCGCCTTGCTTGAACAGCGACCAGCCGAGCTTGTATTCGCTCTGGCTGTAGAATTCGGATTCCGGACCGAAGCGGATCGCCGCTTCATAGGCCCGTTGCGCGTCCCGGTATTGCTTCGCCGAGAACAACAATTCGCCGCGCCGGAATTGCGCTTCATCGACGTATCGGCAGTGCGGATATTGGCTCACGAGCCGGTCGAGCGCCGCGAGCGCCTTGTCGGGTTGCTCCGCGAATTCGTAGGCGCGAGCGAGCTGATAGAGCACCGCATCGTTGCGTCGGTAATCCGGATACGTCTTCAGCAAGGCGCTGTAGAGCATGATCGCCTCGGCCGCCTGCAAGGCCTCGTTGGCCGCCAATTCGCGCTCGATGTTCGCCGCTATCGAGCTTTGCAGGTGCAAATCGCCGAGCCGTCGCAAGGCCTCGGCGCGCAGCTCGGCATCGCCTGCATTCAAATCGAGGAAGCGCTGGTAGCTGCGCATCGTCTCCTTGAGATTCACGCCGTGCGGCTGATCCGGCTCCACGGAGATCCTCCGGTTTTCCAGATCCTTGATCGTCGCCGGCGGCGGCGCCGCGAGAGCAGACGCCGCGCACGCGAGCAGCGCCGCGCCAGCGAGCAGCGGCGCACACCGCGCGCCGGCGGCGCGCTTCACGGCGCTTCCTTCGCGGGCGTGCGCGGACCGTTGACCGCTCGATCGTAGATCGACGCCAGCGCGTAGCGGGTCTGCACCAGATAGGCCTCGATGCGCCGCCGCTGCCCGTCGAGCGCTTCGATCGCGAGCGTCTGCAGGAAGCGGTTTTGGTCGGCGGAAATCTGCGCGAGCCGATCTTGCAGCTGATCCATCCGCTGTGCGACGGCGGCGACGCGCGCGGCATCCGCGCCCGTATCGGTGGGAATGCTGCGTCGCGCCTGCCGCACCCGCAGAAAGCGCCGTTGCGTCTGCTGCAGGTCGGCGGTCAGCTCCTTGACGGCGCGCCGTTCGTTCCAGAGCCGCGCGCGGAAACTCTGGTCAAGGCGCCAGTACATGACCCCCTTCATCAATCGGTATTTCTCGCGCATCTCGGCGAGGCTCGGATCGTCCGGGTGCGCCTCGAAATAGGCGCCGATGCGCTGCAGGCGCGCCCAAGTCTTCTGTTCCGCGGGCGTCGCCAGCGCGGCGACATCGTGCGACTGCGCGATCTCGTCGAGCCGCGATTCGAAATCGACGCGCTTCTTCATCAGCGCATCGAGATCGGTCGACGCGAGCACTGCATCGGCCTTGGGCACCCGTTCGGCGTAGGCGGCCCGTTTGGTCGCCAGCATGTCGTTGAACGCCGCGATGCTGCCGCGCCATTGCCGCAAATTCTGCCGCATGTACGCAAGCTCGCGATAATTCTTCAGCCCCTCCTGAAAATCGTCGCTGGCGAGCAGTACGTACAAATATCTGGATTCCGGGGCATTCGGCAGATGTTCGAGCTGCCAATACCAGCTGATGCGCCTTGCCTTGTCGTTCGCCAACAGACGGTCCAGCAATTTACCGCGGCGGATCGATTCGATCGATGCGTCGATGTCCCGCAATTCGCCGTCGAACGAATGAATCGCCGATTTGTAATATTCGGCCGCTTGGGCGTCGGCGTGCAGCTGGCTGTAGGCGTACGGCACGGCAAGAAAAGATTCCTGCACGGCCGCATCCACGAGGTCGCGCTTGCGCAGCGCGAGCCAAGGGACCAAGGCGCGCTTGTAATGGCCGCTCATCGCCTCGGCCCAACCGAAGCCGAGCAGCGCCTTCGTCGAGAACGGCCCTTCGAGGCGCACGCGCTGCAGGTAGCGCTTGGCTTGCCCCGCGCGCTTGGCCTGCAGCAGCGCGAACCCAAGGGCGAGGTTCGCTTTATCCTTCAGCGCGAGAAATTCCTGGCCGCGGGCGTCGATCCGCCCGACGCGGTCGAGAAACGGCACGGCATCGGCCAAGCGTCCTTCGCGCACCAGGGCCACGCCCAAATTGAAGTTGGCATAGGCGGCCCAGTCCGGCGGGCCGTGCCACGCGCGCAGCAGCGCGATCGCCTCGTCGTAGCGGCTTTCGCGCATCATGATCTCGGCGAGCAGCATGGTGCGCTCGGCATTGATCCGCGGATCGATTTTGTCGGAAACGCGCTCGAGCGCGCGCTCGGACTCCTGCAGGTAGCCGCGCTCGTACCAGACTTTGCCGAGGTAGTACCAGGCGCGGTTGCGCACCGCTTCCGGAACGTTCGCGTCGAGCAGCGCCTTGAATATCCGGCCGGCTTCTACGTGTTCGCCGAGCGATAGATACAAGCCGCCGAGCAGCAGTTCGGCGTCCGCGCCCGTATTCTTGAGCTGCTGCTGCTGCCGCGCGGCCAGCAAGCGCGTGATGGCCGCGAAATAATCGTCCTGGAAGAAATAGAACAAGACGTCGCCGTACGCCAGATCCCGAACCGGCTGCGGCGCCAGGCCGTTCGGGTCCGCCTTCACATCGGCGCCGACGGCCTGCGTCGGCGGCAGGCAGAGCGCGCATGCGGCCGCGAGCGGCAGCCAAGCGCGCTTGCAGGTCCGCAGCATGTCAACGACGCGGCGCACGCATCATTCCCAGTCTTTGATCGTGAACTCGGGTTCGTGCTTGGCTACGCGGTCGGTTATCTTGAGTTCGAGATATTTGGCGCCGATGCCTTTGTTGAACGTGATCGAGGCGCCGCGCCGATAATCGAGTCCGTGCGGCCCCTTGCCTTCGAAAAAAGCCACCAGCTCGTGCTTGCCGATCTTTTGATTGCCGAGATAGATGCGCTGCACCCCCCCCTTCAGCAAGGCGTCGACCTCGCGCGCGGTATACAGGTAATTGGCGACTTCCTTGTTGTCGATCTTGATGGTCACCGAGTCAAGCGCAAAGAAGGTGCCGACGTCCATCGACAGATAGACCGCAACCTGCGTGTTGGCGGGAAACAGCAGGTTCTCCTCCAGTATGAACAGGTCCTTGTTCAAGTCGATGACGTCCTTCTTGACGCCCTGCACCTGCTGATCGAGGGTCTTGAAATCGGCCGGCGGCGCGGCCGCGGCCGGCGGCGCCTCGCTTTGGACCGGCGTTTTACCTTGGATCGGCGTTTGGCCTTGGACCGGCGTTTGGCCTTGGGCCAGCGCCGCGCAGAGGCAGAGGAGCGCCCCGGCGCTGCGGGCGATCGAAACAAATCGACGATTGCGGTTCATAACTGACCTGAGGTTCATTCGCGCAACAATTCGCGTATCGCCGCAAGGTATGCGGGCTGATCGCCGCGCCGATAGCCGACTCTCACAAAGCGCACGATGCCCGATCGATCGACCAAGACCGTCATCGGCAGCCGCTGCAGCGAGTAATCGCGGCCGACGGTCTCGCCGCTGTCCAGCAGGATCGGATAGCCGACGTGCATCGCCGCGGCGAACTCGCCGGCATGCCGCTCGTCGTCGTCGATCGACACGCCGAGCACCACCAGACCGGCACGGCGGTACGTCGTATTCAGCCGATCGAGCACCGGCATTTCGACGCGCGAATCGCCGGCCCAGCGCGCCCAAAAGTTGATCAACACCACTCGACCGCGATATTCGGACAGGCGCCGGTTCTGGCCGTCGAGTCCATGCAATGCGAAGTCCGGCGCTTGCTTGCCGAGCAACGCGGAGGCGGCGTCGGCGCGCAGCGCAACGAGCGCCAAGCATGCCAACAGGCCGGCCCACCGCCAACGGCCGCGCGCCGGCGGCGAACCTTCAAACACGAATCACGCTCGTAACCCCGCTGTCGTCCGAACACCCCGCAGACCGGAACGTTTGCGCCCACGCCATTATGCAAAATCGCACACCGCGACGCGCACTGTCAACGCGGGCGGCGCGCCGCGTGCTCGCGAGATTGCCGGCGACCGGCCACATCCGCATGGTAAATGATCGCGGCGGCGAGCCGGCGCTGTCTCCGGAACGCGACAGCAACTCCCGCGTCAGCCGACAATCTTGCCGTTGACGAGTCCGGCGAGCGGCTGAAAGGCGGTCAGGGCATCGAGCGCGGCAGCGCCGCCGAGCGTGTTGTTGACGTTCGGTGTGCCATAGAGCGTCGGGAAATTGCCTTGCGTGCCGTGCAGCGCCATGTAGTTCAGGACCACGGTCTGCACCAGGTTGAAGACGTTGTTCGCGGCAGGACTTGCGGTCGTATTGACCGATCCGTCCGGATTGAAATAGCCCAACTGCAGGCTCGCCTCGGGATTGGTCTGCGCGGGCACCGGCTTGCCGTGCGGGTTGAAGACCAGAAAGTATGCGGCCGCGACATTCGAGTTGTCGGCGGTCCATACGCCCTTGCCGCGGCCGCCGACGGAGCTGTCGATCATGCCGCTGCTCGCGAGCGAACCGTCGCTGAACACGTAGACCATGAGCGGCTTGTTGCGGCGCGCGGCGAACTCCAGGCATGCGCCGATGCATTCGCCGAGATTGAAATCGCGGGCTTCGCCGGTCGCCCGATCGCCCGTATGGTAATCGAAGCCGTCCATTTCAATCGTGCCCGCGGCGGCGTTGCCCTCGATGACCAGCTTCATGACGGCGGCGGTCTTCTGGAAGTCGCCACTGGCCGCATACTCGGCCGGTGTAAAGATGCCGCTCGGGCCGACGATGTCCGTATCGAGATCGGGATTGACGGCGGACGGACTGCTGTACTTGTCGGTGACGTAGGCCGCCTTCGTATAGCTGCAGGTGAGGAGTTTCTTGGCGGCGGCGTCGGCCGTCGGATCCACATACGCCTGCACCTGCGCGTACTTGTAATCGCTGATGCGCTTGGTCGATTCCATGACGGCGGTGACGTCGGCGGCGTTCGGCAGCAGAGTGCCGAGCTGCCCGGTATTGACGAGGCCGGTCACGTCGCTCGAACTCGCGACCCGGGTCGGCTGCGCTTCGACGTTGATCATCGTCGCCGGCGCGTTCGAATTGCCGCCCGAGACCGAGCTGCTGGTGCCGATCAGATCGAGCAGGGCGCCGCGCGCACCGACTTGGTAGATCCCGTATATCGGGTTGAGCGGATTGACGTTCGTGTCGTTTTGCGACAGAGCCGGTATCACGCTGCCGTTGGTGTTCGACATCGCCAGCGCGCCGGTGCGCGTCTTCATGCCGCGCAGATGAGCGCTGTCCGCGTGGAAGCGCAGGCCGAACGTGCCGTCGATGAAGCTGCCCGCCACGCTCGCGCCCGGAATCATCGTCCCGGGCAAGCCCAATTTGTTGTAGCCCGCGGTCGTCAGGAAATCGAGTTGGCCGCCGGGGCCGCCGACCAGCACGTTCGAGCCGGCGATGTTGCCGCCGCCCGCGAGGTCGAAGCAAATGAACGGCACGAGGCCGGCGCCGAGCGAAATTCCGCACGGCGCGAGCAGCGCCTGCAGGTCGCCGGATAAAGCCGCGTGCGCCTTTTTCGGCGCGGCGAACAGCGCGAGCAGCGACGGCGCGAGCACGGTGGCCGCGCCGCTCATGAAGCCCTGCGCGACGAATTCCCGCCGCGTCCGCGGCCGCGCATGATCGGCGTGGCGCAGCGGCTCGTGCAGGCCCAGAGACTTCGGTTTCTTGATCATGGAAACAACCTCTTCGTCGCCAATATCGTTCAGTCGATCAGCATGTCGGCGCTGCCGAGCGTCGCGCCGCATGCGGCGCTCGCGACCGCGAGCACCCGCGCCGTGTTGTTGCACGGACTCGCGCCGCTGCAGAGCTTGCCGACCAAGGAATCAAGTTCGGTCGTGACCGTCGAGGCCGCCGGCTGACTGGTGAGCGGCTGGCCATTCGGTGCCGAACCCAGCACCCGGGCCGCCAGCACGCCGGTCACCGAATCGATGCCCGCTTGAGTCGAGAACAAGGTGCCGTTGAAGGCGACGCCCGGGAACATCTGCGCCTGCAGCGCCGGCGTATTGACCATGACGTTGCAGTATTGAATCGCGAGCTGTGCAATGCCGACCTGATTCGCCGCCAGGAACGCCTCGACCGTCGGCGCCGACGGCAACTGCTGCTGCACCGCCAGATAAGTCTGATTGACGGCCGTCTGCGTCGTCGGCACGCCGGTGATCTCGGACATCGTCGAGTTGATTTGCGCGAAGGTTCGCACGCCGATTGCGGAGACGGGTGGCAGGTCGACGGGCGGCGGCGGCGGTGGCGGCGCCGGCTCGACGACCACGTCGGATTGCGAGCCCAATTGATCGAAAGTCAGGAAGAACTGATCGGTCGCCGCGTTCTGCAGCGGCAGGACCGTGCCGATCGGCGAGAGCAGCTCGCCCTGCGCCGTGTAGTTCGACGCGGTCACGGTCGTGTTCAGCGGAATGAACGCCTGACCGACGTTCGGTATCGTGCCGTCGATGCCGATCCTGATGCCCTTGACGGGGATCGCGTCCGGCGTCACGGTCGGGTCCAGCGAAACGAACGTCGGCCGCGAAAAGAGGTAGCTGTAGCTGTCGAACTGGCTGACGGTGAACATCACGTAGGCCTGGGGCACGCCGGTGACGGCGGCGACGTTGAACAGCATGAAGTAGCGCTGTCCGACTCCCGCCTTGTAGTTCTGCATCACCTGCGCGGCCGTCAATGCACGGTCGTGAATGGCGACGAACTTGATCAATCCCGACCATGGCCGGTCTCCGGACACCTCGTTTCCCAGCACGAGCGCGAAGCTTGCGTCCCAATCGGAGATCGTATCGCCTTTCTGCGGATCGATGACGCCGGTGTTGACGCCGTTGACGTAGATCTGCCGGCCATTGACAGGATCGTAGGTCAGCACGACGTGCTGCAGCGAGGCCTGCAGGTCCAAGGCGGCGTCGGGAGTGGTCAATTGCGGCGCGCCGTTGAGGTCGGAGCCGGAACTGCGCAGCATGAAATCGTAGTCCTGCTTGGTTTGGCCGAGCGTGAAATTGCGCACACTGTCGCCGCCCGAGTAGCTGACCATGTAGGAGTTGTCGGCCGCAACGCTCGCGGGCGCGACCCACGCTTCGATCGAGAACTCGCTGGTCGCCTCGATCAGGTCGTGGATCTTCTTGCTCGCCGAGGTCGAGGCCTGCGCCTTGCCGCCGGGCGCGATATTGATGCCCCAGCCGCCCGCCCAAGTCACCGCGCCTGGCGGTCCGCTCAAGGTCAGGTCGGCCGCCGGATCGACGCCGCTGGTGTCGTAGGCGGTGTTGCCGGCGCCGGTCTGAAATTCATATTTGGCGATGACGTTCTGATCGAAGCGGTTGCTGCCGCTCGCGACGATGCCGTCCGCGAGCGTGAGCGCCTTGCTGACGACCAGATTCGGATCGATGCTGGAGGGCGTCAACATGCCGGCGAACTGCTGGATCGCGGCGAGCATCGCCTGCGCATCGTTGGCGCAAATATCCCAGCAATTGTGCGACTCGGTCGCCAGGCGCACGTAGAAGCGCGAATCGGTCGGCGTGTTCAAATCGATCTTCGTCAACGCCGCCTGGTACGCCTGATTGACGTCGCTGGAGGCGAAATACGGCGACTGCGGCACGGCCGCGGTCGGCGAATGGCAGCGCGAACAGTACTTGGTCAGCAGCGGATAGACCGTCTGCTGGAAATCGCTCGCACTGGCGGGGAAATTCAGGCTCTGGCCGACGGTATGCACCGCCGGCGCGGTCAATTTGACGCTGGTGCCGGCTCCCGAGGAGGCGCCGGCCCAATTGCTGATCCACGTCGTCAAGATCTGCGCGCAGGCGGCGTTGTCGGCGAGCCAGCAATTGTGCCCGCCGGCGACGTGCTGGACCAGTTTCGAGTTGCCCGGATCCTGCAGATCGACGACCGTGTTGGCCTGCGCGTAGGCGAGGTTCACATCGTCGCTGCGCGCGAAGTTCGGCATCTGTCCGGGCGTCGTCGCATTGTGGCACTGCCCGCAGCGATTCTGGCCGCGGACGTTGTTCCAGAAGCTGACCGCAAACGCCTGCACGTCGGCGGTCGCCGGCGCGGGGCCCGTGTAAGCGTTCGCCGAAGCGGTCGGCGCGCTGGCGGGCGACGCCGCCGTCGGCGCGCCACCGTTGCTGCAGGCGCAGAGAGCGGCGGCAAACGCCGTCAGTACGATGATCCTGCTTTCGCGCGTGAATTTCATGGTCAATTCCCCATGCAATAGACGGCCGATTCGGCGAACACCTCGCGCAACGAGTAGTTGTGCGCCTTGAACGAGGCGATCATCTGCGCGACTTGCGTGCGGTCGTTTGCATTGCTCGGCGCGCGGAAACAGACATCCTTGAAGACCCGCGTCACCTGGCAGCTCGCGAAGGCCGCGCTGTTGCCGAGTTCCTGGCCGAGCGATTTCGCCCCCTGGCCGCTGCCGGGCAGCGATGGATCCCAGCCCAACAGGGCGTTCGGGCCGGTGCGCCAGCGGTTGTCCCATTGATCATCGGTAGTCACGTAGCCCTGCGGAAAATTCGTCGCGTTGATGAGATACTTCGGCTGCACCTGGCCCTGCGTATAGACGAGTTGCTGCGCGCTGTCGTCGAAATTGTAATAAGCGAACGCCTGGGCCATCGGATCCATGCCGCTGTGGCAACCGATGCAGTTGTTCAGGAACAGGCGGCTGTCGCCGCCCGGGCTGCGCGTGACGTCCTGCCGGATCCGGTCCGGCGGCCGCGAGGTGTCCATGATCGTCTGCAGATCGCTGCACAGATGGTTCATCATCGTGAAGCGGAACATCGCCCTGTTGGTACCCTTCTCGAAGAATGCCGACGCGGCGCCGCGCGTCGTCAGGACGCCGGCGGTGGCGGCGGGCGGCAGGCCGGTCACCGACGACTG
>DATKSW010000037.1:0-2463 GCA_035531435.1 Steroidobacteraceae bacterium
ACTCTGATGCGAAGCCGAATCACGCAACATAAGAATCATCGAGAGCCCTCTCGCGAATCGTTCTTGCGTGAACTGGTCGCCATGCGAATCAATGTTGCGTCTTCTCGCGTCCAAAAACGTTTTTCAGCAGCCTGCTAGACCGCCGCCGTCCGCTTCGCCGCCTTGCGGGCGCGGCCGATGGCGCCGACCTCGCGCATGCGCGCGGCGCGGTCGAACGACCGGCGCAGGCGGCCGCGGATCCGCTCGGCGAATTTCGCGCGCGCGGCGGGGTCGAGCGGCGCGGACCGGTCCATGCCGAGGTGGCGCTCGAGCATGTAGAGCGCGCTGAACTTGTCGTGCAGCCGGACGCGGACGTGGCCGCAGCCGCGGCGGCCGATGCGGACCGAGATCGACTTGATGGCGGCGCGGTCGGCCGCGCGCATCGTGGACGCCGGCTGGAGGCGGACATGGTTGGTGCCGAAATCGATGATGTGGCGGATGTCGGAGAAGGCGATGGCGGCGAGCTCCTCGACGATGCGATCGGCGGTGACGCCGGTGCGCGCGGCGCGGGCATCCATGGCGGCGCGGATGGCGAGCTGCACGCCCGGCCGGCGCAGCAGCGCATAGCCGCGCAGGCCGGCGTGGCGCGGCGCATAGCCGGCGCGGCGCGCGGCGTCGGTGGCGTTGAGGCTGACGAGATACTCGTTCACGAACAACTGCATGCGACGGTTCATGGGGGTCCTTTCGGGAGTTGGGCACGCGGCGAAGCGACCGCGCAGGCGGGCGGTTTTTTTTCCGTCACCCCCGCGAAAGCGGGGGTCCAGGGCGGGCGATGATTGACCGGGAAAATTGAGCGAACATGGGCGCATGCGCGCTCGCGGGAACCCCGCGGAATCCGGGCAACAAAAAACCCGGCACGCGGGCCGGGCGGATTTCTTAGGACAGTACTTTAGTACCAAATCAGACCTTGCGAGGTCAACGGTGCCGCGTTAGCGCCCCAACGGATCGCTATACACCACCGGACACGGATCGCTCCAACGGCTGCGCCGCGGGCAATCGGCCAGCAGATTCAGCACGTGAGGCAGCGGCGCATCGGGGCCGAAGCGGCGCAAGAGCGTCTCGCGCCGATACCGGCCCATGCGGCCGCATTTCGGGCAATGGATCGCCGTCAGCCCCTCGGGCAATTCAGCGACGATGTAGGCTCCAGCGCGGGGCATGGTGTGTCTGCCTAGTGCCAACGGCGTCGGCGTCGCCTGGTGCGGCGACCGCGGCGCCCTGCCCATATCAGCACCAGCACCACTGCGACCACAAGGAAAATGAACGTCACCAGCATCGTGATCCCTCGGCGCAGCGCGCGCCGGTATAACCCGCCGGCGTCTCGGCGTTAAAATAGTCCGATGTGCGGCCGCTACAAGCTCACCGTTTCATGGGCCGAGATCCATCGGCTCTACAACCTGACCAACAGCGTCAATCTCCGGCCGCGCTACAACATCGCGCCGACGCAGGACGTGCTCGCGATCGTCTTCGACGGCGAGACAAAGCAGCGGCGCGGCGAGATGTTGCGCTGGGGCCTGGTGCCGTTCTGGGCGAAGGACGTGAAGATCGGCTACCACCTGATCAATGCGAAAGCCGAGACCATCACCGAAAGGCCTGCGTACCGCGAGGCGTTCAAGAAACGCCGCTGCATCATCCCTGCCGACGCCTTCTATGAGTGGCAAGAAACCGGCCAAAGCCTAAAGCAGCCTTACGCCATCGCGATGAAGGACCGCAGCGTCTTCGGCTTCGCCGGCCTGTGGGAGAAGTGGACCGACAAGGCGAGCGGCGAAACGATCCGCTCGTGCACCATCATCACGACCGAGCCGAACGCGCTGTGCGCGCCCATCTACAATCGCATGCCGGCGATCCTCGATCCCGCCGATTACGCCGCGTGGCTCGGCGAGCAGCCGGCCAGCAACGACGCGCTGCGCGCGATGCTCAAGCCGTTTCCAGCGGAGCGGATGGAAGCCTTCAAGATCGGCACGAAGATCGGCAACGTGAAGTACGACGAGCCGGAGTTGGTGGAGCCGTTGGCGTAGACGCGCGCCAGCGACGCGGCGGCACCTCGAGCGTAATTGAGTGGCGTCCACAGGCCGACCCCGATCCAGGCGGCACCGGGCGCGACCCCTTCATCGCGCGTCTTCCACGGCACGGCTTGCGGCTTGGCGAGAGTGAAACTGCGCGGCGAATTGACAAGGCCGGAGATGGAGAGAGTCGCGGGGGTTTGAGCGAAGGCAGACACGGCGGCCAGCGCAAACGCGACCGAAAGCGCTAACAGCACACCGCGCCGTGTTGTGCACATCAGATCCCTAGCAGGCTGCTGAAAAACGTTTTTGGACGCGAGAAGACGCAACATTGATTCGCATGGCGACCAGTTCACGCAAGAACGATTCGCGAGAGGGCTCTCGATGATTCTTATGTTGCGTGATTCGGCTTCGCATCAGAGTT
>DATKSW010000038.1:0-21933 GCA_035531435.1 Steroidobacteraceae bacterium
TCAACCGGTGCCTCGCGCCCTCGGCTGCGGCGAAGGCAGCCGCCTTGGCGCGATCCCGGGCCCAGACGCGAATTCGCCGCAGCGTGCGCACCGCGTGCATGGCCTCGAGATGGCTGCGGGCTTGTTCGCCGGCGCCGAGCAGTGCAAGGTCGCCCGCTTGCGGCTGTGCCAACAGCCGCGTCGCCAATCCGCTCGCGGCAGCGGTGCGAATCGCGGTGATTTCGGCGGCGTCCAGCAGGGCGACCGGACAGCCGTGCTGCGCTTCGAACAGCAGCACGAGACCAAGGTGTGACGAATAGAGCGGCGGCTGGTTGCGCGGCATCAGGCTCACGAGCTTGACGCCGAAGCATTCCGGCTCGGCAAGATAGCCCGGCATATTGCCGAGCATGCCGCGATCGCCGGGCATGACCATGACCGAGCGCAGCGGCAGAACCACGCGCCGCTCCGAGACCGCGATCATGGTCCGGTGCATGAGGTCGATGCAGGCCGCCATCGGCAGAAGCTCGCGCACCTCAGCCCCGCGCAAAACCCGAATTTCCACGGTGACTCCTTGGCCGCTCGCGCGCAGGCCATGCACGTGCCGCCGCGTGGCCTTCGTATGTTAGCGCGGGCCGAACGAGCCGCGCAGCTCTTTCATCGCCGCGATGAAGCACTCGACGTCATCGTCGTCGTTATAGAAATGGAAGCTCGCCCGGATGTTGTCGTCGCGGTGCGAGGTGACGATGTCGCGTTTCATCAGTTCCGCGGTGAGCCCGCCGCTGTGGCAGGACGGCACCGCGACGGTGGCGCCGCGGCGTTCATTTTCGGGGGGCGTGATGCTCGGCCAACCGATCTCCTCGAGCCTCTGCATGCAGCGGCCTGTCAATGCGTAGTTGCGCTTTTCGATGGCTGGCGTGCCGACCGCCAAGAGGAACTTCAACCCGGCCTCGGCGGCGTAGCAGTTGACCACGGCCGGCGTGCCGGCCTCGAAACGCCGCGCGTTGGGCGCCGGCCGATTGGCGCTGATATCCATCGCGCCGATATCGGCCTGCGCGAACCAGCCGCTGTTGGTCGGCACCAGGGACTTGGTGAATGAGTCCCGGACATAGAGAAAACCGATGCCGGCCGTGCCCAACAGATACTTGAGCATCCCGCCGGCGGCAAAATCGACGTCCAGCGCCTTGACGTCGATGTCGATCGAGCCGACCGCCTGGTAACAGTCGAGCAGCACCATCGCGCCCTTGGCGCGGGCGAGGCGCACGATGCCGGGGATATCGAGCTTGGCGCCGTTCCTGAAACAGACGTGGGTGACCGCGACGAGCTGCGTGCGTTCATCGATCGCCTTGGCGAAATGTTCCAGCGGGATGTAGCCGTCGGCGGCACGCGGCACGTGCACCACGCGCGCGCCGCGCGGCTCCTGGGCGTGCCAGATCTGCGCGTTGGTCGGAAATTCGAAATCGCTGACGACCACTTTGTTGCGCGGGCCGGAAAAATCCAGAGCGCTCGCGAGCGCATTGAGGCCGGCGGACACCGAAGCGGTCACGGCGATCTCGCCGGCGGCGGCGTGCAACAGGCTCGCCGTCAACGCGCGTACCGACTCATTCTTGGTGACCCACACATCCCAGTTCGCGCCGACCAGCAGCCGGTCCTCCATGTAGGCCTCGAAGGCGGTTTTCACGTCGTTGGCGAGCGCACAGTAAGAGCCGCTGTTCAGATAGGTCTTGCGCTCGAGAACCGGGAATTCCTTGCGTAAAGCCTGAAAATTTGGTTCCATGTTTCACCGTTCCCAGCGCCTTAATTTAAGCGTTTTATTGTATGCAATATCATATGATTATGCAATTACACGGCCGCGGCCGCGGCCGCGGCCGCAGGCCCGCCGCTGCCGCTGCCGCGGGCCGGGATCGGCGCCCATGCCCGACGAGGTGAAGCCGGTCGCGATGCCGCAGATCGAGGCGGCGCGAGCGCGGCTCGAAGGCTTGAGCATGCTCTCGCCGCTCGTGCCCTGCGACGCCGCGCCGGCCGGCAAGAGCGTGCGCCTGAAACTCGAGAATTTGCAGCCCATTGGATCGTTCAAGATCCGCCCCATCGGTAATGCGGTGCTCGCCAGAGCGCCCGCCGAGCTTGCCTCGGGAATCTACACCACCAGCACGGGCAATAGCGCGCTCGGCCTCGCCTGGATGGCCCGCCGGCTCGCAATCGCCGCCACCGCGGTCGTGCCGGTGAACGCACCGCAGGCAAAGCTCGAAAAATTGCGGCGCCTGGGGGCGCGCATCGAGATGCGGTCGATCGAGGAATGGTGGCGCGCGATCAGAATGGGCGCCCTCGAGGGTCAGGACGGCCTCTACATCGATGCGGTGCGGGACCCGGCCGCTCTCGCCGGGGACGCGACCATCGGGCTCGAGATCCTGGCGCAGGCGCCCGACACCGAAGCGATCCTGATTCCCTTCGGCGGCGGCGGGCTCGCATGCGGCATCGCCTGCGCGGTGCGCGCGCTGCGACGCGACGTGAAGATCATCGTCTGCGAACTCGCGACTGCGCATCCCGTGAAGGCGGCATTGGCGGCCGGCGCGCCGATCGAGACGGCGCACGAGCCCGGTTTCGTCAGCGGCGTCGGCGTCGGCTCGGTGTTGCCGGAGATGTGGCCGCTGGTGAAAGCCATGATCGATGAGGTGATCGTCGTTTCGCTCGCCGACGTGGCCGCCGCGATCAAAACCATGGTCGAGACCAACCACATCATCGCCGAAGGCGCGGGCGCCGTGGCGGTCGCCGCGGCCCTCTCCGGCCGCTACGCCGAAACCAAGGTCTGCGCCGTCGTTTCCGGCGGAAATCTGGACTCCGCGATGCTCGCGACGATTCTCGACGGGCGCACGCCGGGCTAGGCGGCGCGGCTCTAGGTCGCCGCCGGGACCTTGGGGGCGAGACCGCCCCGCGCCTTGACGATGAAATACGCCGCGGAGACGAACGCGAGCCAAGGAACGCCGACGATCCAGGAGATGCGCCAGGTCTTCTTGTCGAGGCCCATGGTGACGAGCACCGCGCACAACAACGCCAGCCCGGCCAGTTGAATCACCGGGAACCACGGCATGCGCACCGGCAGATCCGCCGCGCGGTGGTGGCGCCGGAAACTCAGGTGACTGAGCAGGATGATGATCCAGACGATGATCGCGTCGAACAACGCGACCCCGAACAAATAGTTGTAGGCGAGCGGAGTGAGCTTGGAGACGCCGGCGGCAATGAGAATGCAGGCGCCGGAGAGGAGGATGGCCGTGATCGGCGTGCCGTTTTTGCTGAGCTTGCCGAAGATGCGCGGCGCGTACCCGCCTCGCGACAGGGAGAACAGCATGCGCGAGCACAGATAGACGTTCGTGTTCATGCTGGAGAGGGCGGCGCTCAGCACGACGAAATTCATGATGCCGGCCGCATCGCGGATGCCGGAATGCGCGAACACGCGCACGAACGGGCTCTGCGTCACGATGGTCGCTCCGGTCTCGGTCCAAGGAACGAAGGCGACCACGATGCCGAGCGCCAGGACGTAGAACAGGAACAGCCGCAGCGCCATGCTGCGCAATGCCGCCGGGATCGTGTGCACCGGATCCTTGGCTTCCCCCGAGGTCACGGCGATCACCTCGATGCCATTGAACGACAGGATGCCGATGATCACCGCCATCCAGACGCCGCCGAATCCGTGCGGCATGAATCCGCCGGGAAGGCCGGTGAGATTATGCAGCCCGACGGGCTTCGTCCAGATCCCGAAGATTGCCGCCAGCCCCAGGACGATGAACACGACGATCGCGACGACCTTGATGAGGGCGAACCAGTATTCGATCGAGCCGAAATTATGCACGGACCGAGAGTTGAAGTAGAGCAGCACAAAGGCGAAGCCCAACGACCACAGCCACACCGGCGTGCCCGGGAACCAGAAAGTCATGTAGACGCCGGCGGCCACCGCCTCGCCTCCCACCGCGATCACCTGCGCCATCCAGTAGGAGTAGCGCGCGATCATCCCGGCCCAAGGATTCAAGTAGATCTCGGCGTAGGTTCCGAAGGAGCCCGCGGTCGGGTGCATCACCGCCATCTCCGAGAGGCTGAATACCATCGCGACCGCGGCGATGGCGGCAATCGCGTAGCTCAGCAGCACGGCGGGGCCGGCGTAGCCGATGGCGATGCCGCTGCCCATGAACAGCCCCGTGCCGATCGCGCCGCCCAGGCCGATCATCACGAGCTGCGCTTTGCTTAAATCTTTGTGGAGGCCCGCTTCGCGGTTGGTAATCGCGGCTGAATCCAGAGCGGGTTCCTCGGTGAGGGCGATAGAGTGGAAATCAAAGGCAGTCTAGCACGGCGGATGCGCGCGACGGGTGCGCTCGCCCGGTGCGCGGTGCGCGGGGCGCGGTGCGCACGATCGCTACGGCGTCCACGCGGGCGGCGTCAACCGGCGCTTGCCGTCCGCCGATCGTTTGACTCCCGGCTCATCGAGCGCCTCGCGATCCCACAGCTCGCAGGTCACCTGGCGATGGCGCTGATCCAGGGCTTCGCAATAATTGGTGTACAGGCAGAGGCGCACCTCGGCGCCCCGTCCACTGGCGACTTTACGGAACCAGTCCGGATCGGCGAGAGCCTGCCGGGCGAAGCCGACGATGTCGGCCTGCCCCGTCGAGAGAACCGCTTCGGCCTGCTCGAAGCTGTGAATTCCTCCGGCGGCGACCACCGGAGTCGTGAAGCCTTTTTCACGCACACAGGCGCGAATGTGCGCGGTCGCATCGAGATTGCGGCCGAACGGGCCGTTGACATCGGAATAGTACGAAGGCATGCACTCGTAACCGCTGCGGCCGGTGTAGGGGTAGGCCGCTTCGCCCACTTTGGGCCGTTTGGCATCGTCGAATTTGCCGCCGCGGGACAAGGACAGGTAGTCTGAGCCTGCGCGCGCGAATTCGCAGCCGAAGTAGGCGGCATCCTGCGTGTCGGAGCCGCCCGGGATGCACTCGTCGGCCAGGAATCGGCAGCCCGCGACGAAGTCGCGGCCGACTTCGGCTCGGACTCTTGAAATCACTTCGAGCGCAAGCCGCGCTCTATGGGCGAGGTCGCCGCCGTAGCCATCGTCGCGCACGTTCGAGCGGGACAAGAACGACGCCATCGTGTAGGCGTGCGCGAAGTGCAGTTCGATGCCGTCGAAGGCCGCCTCGCGGGCGCGCCGCGCCGCGGCGGCGAATAGGCCCGGCAATTGGGCCGGCAGACGGCGAACGTGCTCGAGATGCATGTCGGTCACCCGCTCCCGAGCGCCGAATTCCAGCGACTCGAGTTCATGCGCATCCAAGACCCGTGCGGCCTCCTCAGGGGGTAGCGATGCGAGCCAAGCGCGCACGTCGGAATCGGCGGCATCCACGCGTCCGTAGGCGGCTCTGTGGCGCGGCGTGATCGCAAGATATTGCGCGAAGAATCGCGCCGGCGGCGGCCGCCGGCGAATCGATAGAAAATCGATCAGCTGGATGAAGAGCCGCGTTTCGCCGTTGCTCGCCTCGCGGACCGCGCGCACGAGCTTGCGCAGGCCGGGGACGAAGCGATCGTCTCCGATGCGCAGCAGCGGTCCGCTCGGTACCTCGCGAATGCCGGTCGCTTCCACGACGAGCGCTCCGGGGCGGCCGCGGGCAAAGCACCGGTACCAGTCGAGCACGTCGGGATTGACGAAACCATCGGCGCTTGCGCGCCACGGAACCATGGCGGGAACCCAGGTCCGTTGCGCCAACTCGACCGGGCCGACCTTAACCTCTGAGAACAGGCGGGAAGCCGCCGCTTCGGCCGCGCTCGGCCAGTGGCCTGCGCGCGGCTCGTAGCGGATTCTCTCGGGCGGGCGCCACATCGGCCGCTAGGGCTCTTCGCAGAGGACGGCCGTCGCCTCGATCTCGACTTTCGCATGCGCTTCGATCAGCGCCGCGACCTGCACGACGCTCATCACGGGGAAATGCTTGCCCATCACCGCGCGGTAGGCGGCGCCGATCTCGGCGAGCTCCGCGTAATACTCCTCGCGGCTGGTGATGAACCAGGTCAGGCGGACGACATGCTCGGGGCCGGCCTGCGCCTGCGCGAGCACCGCGCAGATGTTCTCGAGCGCTTGCCTCACCTGATCGGCCAGACGCTCGCTGCGGAACACTTCCTGCGCGTCCCAGCCGACCTGCCCCGCGACGAATATCTGCCGGCCGGAGACGGCGATGCCGTTGCTGTAGCCGCGCGGGCGGGGCCAGGTGGCGGGTTGTAGAATCCTCGGACCGGTTTCATTCATTGGGTTCACTCATGGTTTGCGTGCCTCTTGCAGAAGTTCGCGTGCGATGATCAGTTTCTGGACTTCGGTGGCGCCCTCATAGATGCGCAGCGCGCGAATGTCGCGGTACAGGCGCTCGGCGATTTCTCCGCGCACGACCCCGCGGCCGCCGAACAGCTGCACCGCGCGGTCGATCGCGCGTTGCGCCGACTCGGTCGCGGCCATCTTCGCCATCGCGACCTCCTTCGTGGGAAGGCCGCCGCGATCGCGCAGCCACGCCGCCCGGTAAGTCTGCAGGCGCGCCGCATCGATTTCGGTCGCCATGTCGGCCAGGGCCGCTTGAGTCAGCTGCAGGTCCGCGAGTCTCTTGCCGAACATCGCCCGCCCGAGCGCATGCTTCAGCGCCTCATCGAGCGCGCGCTGCGCAAACCCGAGGGCGGCGCCGGCGACCGAGGTGCGAAAGATATCGAGTGTGCGCATCGCGAGCTTGAAACCCTCGCCTTCGGCGCCGAGGCGCTGGCTCAACGCAATACGGCAGCCCGAGAAAGAGAGCGTGGCGAGCGGATGGGGTGCGATCACCTCGATGCGGCCTTTGATCGCAAGTCCTGGCGTGTCCGCATCGACGACAAAGGCGCTGATGCCGCGGGCGGTCACGGAGCCGTCGGCGCGAAATTCCGCCGGACTCGTGCGCGCAAACACGCAATAGAAGTCGGCGATCCCGCCGTTGGATATCCAGGTCTTTTCGCCGTCCAGCACATAGGAATCGCGCTCCGGCCGGGCGCTGCATTGAATGGCGGCGACATCGGAGCCCGCTTGCGATTCGGACAGCGCAAAGGCTCCGATCGCCTCTCCGGCCGCGACGCGCGGCAGATAGCGCGCTTTGAGTTCCGGCGAACCGGCGAGCGCGATCGCGCCGCTGCCGAGGCCCTGCATCGCGAAGGCGAAATCCGCAAGACCGTCGTACCAGGCGAGCGTCTCGCGGATCAGCGCGAGCGCGCGCACGTCGAACGGCGCGTCCGCAGGCAGTTGGCCCGCAGGCGATGGCGAGTCCGCACGCCCCGCGGTGTAGGGCGCCGAGTATCGCGTCCAGCCGGCGCTGCCGAGCTCGCGCACCATCGATCGGCACGCCGCATCGGTCGAGGCAGCGTCTTCGGCGTGCGTGCGCTGCGCCAGGTGCGTTTCGGCCCAGGCGTCCAGGCGCAGGGCGAGCTTGCGGTGCTCGGGCTCGAAGAACGGCCATTCAAGGAAGGTGCGGATGCGCATCGCGGGTCAATTTCCCTCGAACTGCGGCTTCTGTTTCGCCGCGAAGGCCCGGTAGGCGCGCTGGAAATCCTCCGTCTGCATGCAGTTCGCCTGCGCTTGCGCTTCGGCGTCGATCGCCGCATCGACGGATAAGTTCCATTCGGCGTGCAGCATCCTTTTGGTCATCGCGTGGGCGAGCGTCGGGCCCGCGGCGATGCGCGCAGCGAGCTGCAGGGATTCGTTCAACAGCTCGTCCGCGGACACCAGGCGATTGAAGAAGCCCCACGCGAGTGCTTCGTCCGCGGACATGGAACGGCCGGTATACAGCAGCTCCGAGGCGCGCCCCTGACCGATGATTCTCGGCAGGATCGCGCAGGCGCCCATGTCGCAGCCGGCAAGGCCCACCCGCGTGAACAGGAACGCCGTGCTCGCCCGCGGCGTCGCCAAGCGAAAGTCGGACGCCATCGCGAGAATCGCGCCCGCGCCCGCGCAGACCCCGTCGACCGCGGCGACGATCGGCTGCGGACAATGGCGCATGGCTTTGACCAGATCGCCCGTCATGCGCGTGAACTCGAGCAATCCGGCGGCATCCCGCCGGGTCAACGGCCCGATGATTTCGTGCACGTCGCCGCCGGAGCAAAAATTGCCGCCGGCGCCGCAGAGGACGACGCAGCGCACCGTATCGATCTTGGCGAGCGCGCGAAACAGGTCGCGCAGTTCCGCGTAGGATTCCAAGGTGAGCGGGTTCTTCTTTTCGGGGCGATTCAGCGTGACGAGGCCTACGCGCCCTTCCTGGCGCCAAAGGAAATGCTTGGGTTGCGGTGCGAATTCGTTGATCACAGGATATGCCTCTTGAGTTCGCCGAGCAGCTCGACCAGCTGATTCTTGCGCCTCTCGCTGATGCCCTCGAACATCTCGATCACCCATTGCTCATGCTCGGCGGCCATGCGGCGGAATTGCCGCTGGCCCTCGGCGGAGAGCTTGACGTGGAAGACGCGCCGGTCGGTCGCGTCGACTTCACGCATCACCAGTCCCTCCTTCTCGAGGCCGTCGGTGATGCCGGTGACGTTGCCGCCGGTCACCATCATGCGCTGCGACAGCTCGCTCATCTTCAGCCCCCGGGGAGCGCGTTCGAGCTGCGCCATCAGATCGAACCGCGGCAGCGTGGTCGCGAATTTCGCCTGTAGATTGCGCCGCACGACGTTCTCGATGCGATTGGTGCAGGCGAGCATGCGCAGCCACAGGCGCACGGACTGATGATGGTCATCGTGGAGGCGCGTCTCGGCGTCGGCCTGCCGTTCGACCGGCTTCTGCGCCTTCCTGTCTTTCGCCATCGCCATGATCCGCTCAGGTCACCTCGCCGCCGGCCAATATGATGCTCTGCCCGGTGACGCTCTCGGACCCCGGCCTCAACAACCACATCACGGTGTCGGCGACCTCCCGCGGCGCCACCAGGCGGCGCTGCGGATTGGTCGCGAGCAGCGCGGCGAGCGCCTCGGCCTCGCTGCGACCGGTCTTGCTCTTGATCGCGGCAATCGCCGCTTTCACCATGTCGGTATCCACATAGCCCGGACAAACGGCGTTCACCGTGATGTTGCGGTGCGCGTATTCCAGAGCGAGCGAGCGCGTGAGTCCAATGACCGCGTGCTTCGAGCTTGAATACGCCGAGATGTAAGCGGCGCCGCGCACGCCGGCGGTGCTCGCGATGTTGACGATGCGCCCGAATCCTTCGGCCAGCATGTCGGGCACCGCCTGGCGCGTGGCAAGATAGGTGCCGGTCAGATTGACGGCGATCAGGCGGTTCCACAGCGCCTCGTCCGTATCGATGAATTTCGCGCTCGCGGCTTGTCCGGCGTTGTTGACCAGGAAGTGCACGGCCCCGAAACGGCCGCGGGCGGCGGCGAATGCGCTCTGTACCGATGCCGGGTCGGTGACATCGGCCACTATCGGCAGGGCGCGATCGGCGCCGCCTAACGTCGCGGATACGCGCTGCAGATTGGCCGCATCGCGTCCGAGGAGCGAGACGCGCACGCCTTGGGCGGCCAACGCCGCGGCGATGGCGGCGCCGATGCCCCGGCTTGCGCCCGTGACGACGGCATGCCTGCCGGCGAGCGGCGCCGTCTCCGCCGGCGCGCTCACGCCGGATCTCCGCGCTCGGCCGTGCGCTGCAGGTTGCGCTCGAGCTGAGTTTTTCCGGAGAGGTATTGCTTCGGCCACCACTGCGGCTGATAGCCTTGGCGCGCGGCCGCTTCCAGCGTCCATGCGGGGTTTGCGAGGTGTGGGCGGGCGATCGCGCAAAGATCCGCGCGGCCGGAGGCGATGATCGAGTTGACGTGATCCGGCTCGTAGATGTTGCCGACCGCCATCGTCGCGATGCCGAGCTCGTTGCGAATCCGGTCGGCGAACGGGGTTTGCCACATGCGCCCGTACACCGGCGTCTGTTCGGGCACCGTCTGGCCGGTCGAAACATCGACGAGATCGATGCCCGCGCCGCGAAAGGCGTCCACCATCCTCAACGCGTCCTCATCGCTCAAGCCGCCGTCCATCCAGTCGGTCGCCGATATGCGCACCGACAAGGGCTTGTCCGCGGGCCATTGCGCCCGCACCGTCTGCAACACCTCGAGCGGAAAGCGCAGGCGATTGTCGATGCCGCCGCCGTACTCATCGCTGCGCCGATTGGTGAGCGGCGAGAGGAACGATGCCAGCAGGTAGCCGTGCGCCATGTGCAGCTCGAGCATGTCGAAGCCCGCCTGCAGGCCGAATTGCGCGGCGCGCGCGAAATCATCGCGGACCTTGTCCATGTCCGCCCGCCTCATCTCGATCGGCGCCTGGCTGATCCCCTCGTAGTAGGGAATGGCCGAGGGGGCCACGAGCGGCCAGTTGCCGCTCTGCAACGGATGATCCATCTTCTCCCAGCCGAGCTGGGTGGAGCCCTTGCGGCCGGAATGGCCGAGCTGCAGGCAGATCTTCGTCGGCGAATTGCGGTGCACGAACTCGACGATGCGCCGCCAGGCATCGCGCTGAGCCTCGTTCCAGAGGCCGGTGCAGCCGGGCGTGATCCGCCCTTCGGGCGACACGCAGGTCATTTCGGTATAGAGGAGGCCCGCCCCGCCGAGCGCCCGGTGGCCGTAATGCACGAGGTGCCAATCGTCGGGCAGGCCGTCGATCGCGCAGTACTGCGCCATCGGCGAGACCACCACGCGATTGACGAGCTCCAGAGCGCGCAGCTTGAACGGCAGAAACATCGGCGGGCGAGGATCCTGCGCGCCGTCGCGGCCGGCGAGCCAGCGCTCGTAGGATTCGACGAAGCCCGGATCGCGCAGCTTCAGGTTCTCATGGCCGATTCGCTGGCTGCCGGTCAACAGGCTGTAGGCGAACTGCTCCGGCGGCAGGTGCACGTAGCGCGCGACGTTCTCGAACCATTCCATTCGATTGCGCGCGGCGCTCTGCAGCTTCAGGACCTCGATTTGGCGTTCGTTCTGATAGGCGCCGAGCGCAGCGTCGAGATCCGCGCCCGCGGTCACGTGGCGCACGAGGGAGATGGCATCCTCCATCGCGAGCTTGGTCCCCGAGCCGATCGAGAAGTGCGCGGTGTGCGCAGCATCGCCGATGAGCACGGTGCGCTCATGGTGCCAGCGCTTGCACGCCACGTGATTGAAGTTGAGCCACGCCGAGCCGCGCAGGTGATTGGCGTTGCTCTGCAGGCGGTGGCCGTCGAGATAGCGCCCGAAGAGCCGCTCGCAGAAGCCGATCGACTGCGCGGTGTCGAGCTTGTCCAGGCCATGCGCGGCCCAAGTCTCCTCGCGGGTCTCGACGATCACCGTCGAGAGCTGCTGGCTGAACTGGTAGGCGTGGATCTGGAACCAGCCGTGTTCGGTCTGCTGGAAGGCGAAGGTGAATGCCGTGAACTGCCGAGTGGTGCCGAGCCAGAGGAAGCGGCATTTGCGGGCATCGATTCGCGGCTCGAAAACGCCGGCATGGCTGGCGCGGGTGCGGCTGTTCACGCCGTCGGCGGCGATGATGAGGTCGGCATCCTCGAAGCTCGAGTCCTCGTCCACCTGATGCTCGAAGAACTGGTGCACGCCGAGTTCGCGGGCCCGCTTCTGCAGCAAGCCGAGTAAGCGTATGCGGCTGATGCCGCAGAAGCCGTGGCCGCTGCTCAAGAACCGCCGCCCGCCGAAATGAATGGCGATATCGTCCCAATGGTGGAAGCTCGCGAGAATCTCGGCGTGCGTCTCCGGGTCCGCCGCCCGAAAGTTCTCCATCGTCTGGTCGGAAAAGACCACGCCCCAGCCGAAGGTGTCGTCCGGCCGGTTGCGCTCGTATACTTCGATGCGCGCCGCCGGCAGCGCCTTGCGCAGCAGAATGGCGGCGTAGAGCCCCGCCGGCCCGCCGCCCAAGCAGACGATTCGCCTCATTCGGAAAGCACCCCTCTATGCACGCGTATCGTCCGAGTTCACCGTATGTTATATGTTATATTGCCAAGTACTTCAGGTGTCAATTAATATTTCGCCGGAGATTTTTTAGATGAGCGCACCCTCCCAGCCCGCCGCCGACACGCGGTCCACCGGTTCTTCGAGCGCGCAGACGCTCGCGCAGCTCGCCTCCGCCATCGTCGGCGGGCGCATTCGAGTCGTGGATCTCACCGTGCCGCTGGAACCTGCGACGCCGACGATCCAGCTGCCGCCGCCGTTCGCCCCCTCCAAGCCATTTTCGCTGGAGGAGATCTCGCACTACGATGCGCGCGGGCCCGCCTGGTACTGGAACAACATCGCCTGCGGCGAGCACACCGGCACGCATTTCGACGCGCCCATTCACTGGGTGACGGGCAAGGACTACGCGAACAACGCCACCCACAACATCCCGGTCGAGCGCTTCATCGGCCCGGCGTGCGTCATCGACGTCGCCGCGCAGGCGAAGGCGGACGCGGATTTCCTGCTGACGCGCGAGGTCGTGGAGGAGTGGGAGCGCAAGCACGGCCGCATCCCCGCGCATGCCTGGGTTCTGGTGCGCACCGACTGGTCGCAGCGCACTTCGGCGAAGGAGTTTCTCAACGCCGGCGCCGACGGCTCGCACACTCCCGGGTTTCATCCGCAGTGCGTGCCGTTCCTCGCGAAGGAACGCGACATTCTCGGCGTCGGCGTGGAGACCGTCGGAACGGATGCCGGCCAGGCGCACAGTTTTGATCCGATGTTTCCCTGCCACACGATCATGCACGGCTCGAACCGCTACGGGCTCGCGAGCCTGACGAATCTCGACAAGCTGCCGCCGACCGGGGCGGTCGTCATTGCGCCGCCGCTGAAGATCGTCAACGGTTCCGGCAGCCCGCTGCGTGTGCTCGCGCTGGTGCCGGCGTAACTACAATGGCGCCGCGCGAAAACCTTAGGGGCTGATCATGGCCGAGCGCTCTTTTGCGAAGGAAGTCCTGTCGCTGCGCCTCGGCGACGGCGAGGAATTCCACGGTGAGGGCATACTCGCGGTCACCAAGGCGCTGCTGCAGTCGGGCGTGGCCTATGTCGGCGGCTACCAGGGCGCGCCCATCTCGCACCTGATGGACGTTTTGGCCGACGCCAAAGGGATTCTCGATGAGCTCGGCGTGCATTTCGAGGCGGGCGCCTCGGAGGCGACCGCGGCCGCGATGCTGTCGGCGTCGATCAACTATCCGCTGCGTGGCGCGGTGACCTGGAAGTCGACCGTCGGCACGAACGTCGCCTCCGACGCCTTGGCCAACCTCGCTTCGGCGGGCGTGAAGGGCGGGGCGCTCATCATCCTCGGAGAGGATTACGGCGAAGGCGCCAGCATCATGCAGGAGCGCACCCATGCGTTCGCGATGAAGTCGCAGATCTGGCTCCTCGATCCGCGCCCCCACCTGCCGGCGATCGTGCGCGCCGTGGAGCAGGGCTTCGAACTCTCCGAAGCCAGCAATACGCCGGTCATGTTGATGCTTCGGATCAGGGCCTGTCATGTCTACGGCCGCTTCCGGACGAAGAACAACCGCAGACCCGCATTCTCGGCCGCGGACGCCCTGGCGGCACCGGCGCGCGATTACAGCCGCATCATTCTGCCGCCCTCGACCTACGCGCAGGAACGCGAAAAAATCCAGGTTCGAATGCCCGCGGCGCTGCGTTTCGTCGCCGAACGCGGGCTCAACGAGATCATCGATGCCGATGCGGGCGAGATCGGCATCGTCCTGCAAGGCGGCCTTTACAACAACACGCTGAGAGCGCTCGAGCTGCTTGGTCTCGCCGACGTGTTCGGCAGCAGCAAGGTGCCGCTGTACCTGCTGAACGTTACCTATCCGCTGGTGCCCGACGAATGGGTCAAGTTCTGCAGCGGCAAGCGCGCGGTGATGATCGTCGAGGAGGGACAGCCCGAGTACATCGAGCAGGCGGCGAGCCAGATTCTGCGCCAGCACGATGTCAGCGCGCGCATCGTCGGCAAGGGCGCGTTGCCGATGTTCGGCGAATACGGCGTCGATGTGCTGCGCAAGGGGCTCGCCGAGTTCATCGACCAATGGGCGCCGCAACTTCGCAGCGGCGGCGGCGTTGCCGCGTCCCGCAAAACGGAAGTCTCGGCGGTTGCCGCCGCCAAGCTCGCGGCGCTGGTGCCGCCGCGCCCATCGGGACTGTGCACCGGATGCCCGGAGCGTCCGTTCTTCGCGGCGATGAAGATTCTGCAAAAGGAAGTCGGCGCGCTGCACATCAGCGCGGATATCGGCTGCCATTCGTTTGCGACACTGCCTCCGTTCAACATGGGCAACAGCATCATGGGCTATGGCCTGGGGGCCGCGGGCGCGTCGGCGTTCGGCACGGACGGCGGCAGGCGCGCCGTCTCGATCATGGGCGACGGCGGCTTCTGGCACAACGGATTGACGAGCGGCGTCGGCAACGCGGTGTTCAATAAACACGACGACGTGACCGTCATCATCGACAACGGCTACTCTGCCGCGACCGGCGGCCAGGACATCCCGTCTTCCCGGGCGGCCAACCCGAACCGCCAGGGAAACAACTCGATCGTCGATGCGGTCAGAGGCGTCGGCGTCAAATGGGTCAAGCGGACGAATACCTACGACATGCGCGCGACACTCAAGGTGCTGCGCGAGGCCTTGAGTACGAAAATTCGAGGCCCGAAAGTCATCGTCGTCGACGGTGAATGTCAGCTCAATCGCCAGCGGCGCGTACGGCCATTGATGCGCAAGTCGATCCAGGACGGCGAGCGCGTGGTGCGCGAGCGATTCGGCGTCGATCCGGATACCTGCACCGGCGATCATTCGTGCATTCGCCTCTCCGGCTGCCCCTCTCTGACGGTCAAGGAAAACCCCGACCCGTTGCGCAGCGATCCGGTCGCGCACGTGGACAACAGCTGCGTCGGCTGCGGCGTCTGCGGCGAGGTGGCGGATGCCGCAGTGCTGTGTCCGTCGTTCTACCGCGCCGAGATCCTCTACAACCCGTCCCGTTGGGATCGGCTGACCGGCAGGTTCAGGGCCGCGCTGATCGGTGTTCTGCAGCGGCGTAGCGAGCGCAAGCGCTTGCGCTACGCGCTGTAGGGGCGGGGCTAGGGCATGGCCGAGCGGCCGATCACGCTGACGATCGCGGCGCTGGGCGGGCAGGGCGGCGGCGTGCTCGCCGATTGGCTCATCGAGATTGCCGAGGCGGAAGGCTACCTCGCGCAGTCCACGTCCGTGCCCGGTGTGGCGCAGCGCACCGGCGCGACGATTTACTACCTGGAATTCTTCCCGCGCGCCGCCGCCGAACGGGCCGGTCGCGAGCCGGTCATGGCGCTGATGCCGGGTTGCGGCGACGTCGATTGTGTCGTGGCCTCCGAACTCGCCGAGGCCGGCCGCGCCATTCAACGCGGGCTCGTGACGCCCGAGCGCACGACTCTCATCGCCTCCACGCACCGCTCCTATGCGATCGGCGAGAAAAGCGCGATGGGCCAGGGCATGGCCGATACCGCAGAGCTCATCGAGCTGGTGCGAAATCACGCGAAGCGCCTCGTCCTGTTCGACATGGAGGAGACGGCCGAGCGCAATCGCAGCGTCATCAGTTCCGTCCTGCTGGGCGCTCTGTGCGGCAGCGGCGTGCTGCCGTTTCGCAAGCGCACATTCAAAGAGGAGATCAGAAAGAGCGGCATCGCCGTCCAGGCGAACTTGGCCGCGTTCGAGGATGCTTGTGGGCGGGCGGAGCGCGGCGATAGCGGCTTCACCGGCAAAGCGGGACCGAAGTTGAATCAAGAGGTGCCGGCGCAAGCGCGCACGCCGAGCTTGCAGCCTCTGCTCGAGCGGATCCGAGCGCTGCCCGCCGCGGTGCAGCCGCTGGTGCTGGAAGGGGCACGCCGGGCCCTTGATTACCAGGATCCGGCGTACGCGACGCTCTATGTGGAGCGGGTCGAGTCCATCGCCACGCTCGAAGCGCGGCCGGCGCTCGAAGCGCGGCCGGCGGCCGAGGGCCGGCCGGTGGCGCTGCTCGAGGCGAGCGCGCGCAGTCTCGCTCTTTGGATGACGTTCGAGGACACGATTCGCGTGGCCGATCTGAAGACGCGCGCGTCGCGCTTCCTTCGGGTGCGCGATGAAATCCGCGCCGAGCCCGGCCAGCTGTTCGGAATCACGGAGTTCATGAAGCCGCGGGTGGAGGAAATTGCCGGCACTCTGCCCGCCGCGCTCGGCCGTTGGCTGCTCGACTCGCCGCGCCTCAGGCGCTGGCTGAGCCGGCGCACCGGCGGCAAGCAGATTCGCACCGGCACCATTTTCGGCTTCCTCACGCTTCACGCCTTGCAAGGCTGCAAACGCTGGCGGCGCTCGACGTTGCGCTTCCGGGAAGAGAACGCCCGCATCGAGGAGTGGCTCGGGCGGATAACGCGGTTGGCCGCGGAGCACTACTCACTCGCGGTGGAGCTGGCGCGCGCCCAAAGGCTGGTCAAGGGCTACGGCGAGACTCAGGAGCGCGGCTGGCGCAATTTCACGACGCTCGTCGGCCAGCTGGAGTTTCTTGCGACGCGTTCGGATGGGGCGGCGCTGCTCGCGCGCCTGCAGGAGGCGGCGCTCGCCGACGAGGAAGGGCAGGAGCTTGCGCGCGCCATTGCGACGCTCGGGAGCTCGGCGGCTTCGCCAACGATGCACTAGATGGCTCGCGGCCGCAGCTGAACGCCCGACGGCTGCGCGCCGCATCGCACCCATCGCACCCATCGCACCCATCGCCAATTCAAGCTATCGCGCGGAACGCCGGTGGAAGGTGAACTTCTGACCGGCAACAGCCGCATTGTACATCAGGCCGCCCTTGGCGATCGTGAACACAGCCATGCCGTGGTTGAACTCGCTGGCACTCGCGGCATTCCTCTTGCCGACGCTTGCGCCCGCATGTGCGCCGGTGGTGCCGACGCTCACATGAGCCGCCGCCGTGATGGCGATAGCGCCCACATCGCCGCTGAACTCAAATTTGCCGGAAGTGAATTTATCCAGCGCTCTCTTATCCTTGAAAAAGATAATCTCGCTATAAGCCTCGCCGCCGGCCTGGATGCCGACGCTGAGTTGGGTCATGTCGACGCGGCCTATGCGTCTGCCGTGCGCGTAGACATGGCCATCGCCGTGCGCCGCCCCGACCACGAGGCCACCCTTGCCGATGGTGGGGAATACGGCATATCCGTAGCTTCTTGCGAAGTAGCGGGAACTCTGATCGGCTCTGCGGAAAAGGTTTGCGGTAACGCTGTCCGGGCTCGCATTGGCGATGCCGACGGGGATCAGGAGCGTCGCAATCAACGCACTCACGCGAGTCATCTGGTTCATTTCCCGTCTCCTTGGTCAAACGGCATTCACTGAACGGTGCAACAGGCGGCACGATATACCGAGGCAACCGATTAATATGTGCGCAAGCGCACCCCGGCATGCGGTATCGGGACGCGACGCACGGCATCGCGACGCAGGGGCGTTTTGGCGCGATGACGGCGCATATGTCCGCTGTCGCACAGACGGAGTCTGCGGATCGATTCCATCATCCTGGTGCGCAGATTTGCAATGTGCGCAGCCGGGCGGTCGTGAGCCACGATCGACGGTGCAAAAATCAGCGACACCCCGTTTCGAGGATGCGTTACCACCATGTCAATCTGCAATGACGACCGTCGATTCAGAGTCTGGGCTTTGCGCCGCCATGGGGTCGCCGTGCATTTTTCCCCACCCGCGGGCCATTGAGGAAGCGGCCGCGCGCCGCGCCGTTTCGTCAGCGCATCGACACGGCGCCAATCCCCCGTCAGCATGAAAAAGCCAAGGATCAAATGGCTCAGCAAACCGCAGAAACACGACTATCCGGCGGCCCAAGCATACCTGCGGCTGACTTTTGAACCACGGGCGGCGAAGAATCTCATCGAAAAGTTGCGGCGCGCGAAGATCACGGGATTTGCGGCAAAGGATATCTTCAGGGCATCCGGGTTGTCGCTGCTCGGTGTCAGTAATAGCCATGTGCAAGAAAGGCGAACTCAGATCGTCGACAGGGAGGCGCTATCGCCGCTGTTGCTGTGCAGAGACCTCGAGCGCCGCAAGTTGATCATCGCCGACGGTTACCACCGTCTATGCGCGGTCTACACATTCGATGAGGATGCGATGATTCCTTGCAAGATCGTCTAAGCCGCTAGACGCCGCAACCACCGGAGGCAATCATGATAGCCGCTCGCCCCGATCGTACGGAATCGACGTGGGAGGCGCGCATGTTGCGGGCCGTCGCGACGCCGGATTTTCTGGAATCCGCCCATGAATGGCGGCGCCTCTTCTCGGAAGCGTGGGGCACGTTCCTCCTGGTGGTGGTCGCGGCCGGTGCTAGCGTGGTCGGCGCCGGAAGCGGCGGCGCGATCACTCTGAGCATGAGAGTCATCGCACCCGGCATGATGGTCATGGCGATCATCTATTTCATGGGCGCGGTCGGAGGCGCCCATCTAAATCCGGCGGTCACGTTGGCGTTCGCGGCGCGGCGCAATTTTCCCTGGCGCCGGGTGCCGGGATATATCGGGGCGCAGTTCGTCGGCGGCATCGCGGCGGCGGCTTTCTTGCGGGCGATGTTCGGCACCATCGGCTTGCTCGGCGCAACGATTCCAGGCCCGGGCGTGAGCGAGGTCAAGGCGCTGATCATGGAAATCCTGTTGACGACGGGGTTGGTCAGCACGATTCTCGGCACGGCGACCGGCGCCCGCAATATCGGCTCCAATGGAGCGCTGGCAATCGGCGCCTATATTGCCGGGGCCGGCCTTTGGGCGGCCCCGGTCAGCGGCGCCTCGATGAACCCGGTGCGCTCATTCGCCCCCGACTTGATGCGCGGCGACCTGATGACGACGTGGATCTATATAGTGGGTCCTCTGCTCGGTGCAATCATCGCAGTGGGCTTCGAGTGGATACTGAAAGGCCGCGCGACCGCCGGCGGAACGCGGGCGGCCCAAGGCGATATGCCGGGCGACGGCAATTCCCCCGGCAGTGACAGCGCCAACGCCTGACCGTTCCGAACGGATCGTAGAGCGAGGTCCCCGCAAAGCTAATGGGGCGAAAATTGCCTGCGCCAGGCGTTGCGCACAAAATGCCGGTCATGAAATTCCTGGATCCGGATACTGAGGGTGCGGTACGCGACTTCCTTGCGAGGATTCCCGCCGATATACGGCTGGATCGAGCCATACTTTTCGGTTCGCGCGCGCGCGGAGAGCATAGACCGGATAGCGATGCGGATGTCGCCCTGATCTTGCACGAACGTGGCAACGACGGACAGACTTTGCTGATGCTCGCTGAACTGGCCTATTACGCGTACCTCGACACCGGGATCATGGTGCAGCCGGTTACCATCGCAATCGAAGATTGGCTGAATCCCTCCTCGTTTCCGCGACCGGGGTTTCTAAGAGCCGTCGAGCGCGAAGGGATCGTTCTGTGACGAAGACGCCGTTCGCGCGTGCCTTGGTGCGAAAAGGCGAACGGGCTCTCATGGTTGCCAGACTCGCTTTGGACGCCGGCGATAATGATAGCGCGGTGAGCAGATCCTATTACGCGATGTTTGACGTCGCGCAGGCGGCCTTGCTTTGCGCGGGTGTTCCCGAAGACAAATTGCCCCGCACGCATAACGGAGTCATCGAAGCATTTCGTAGTCACGCAGTCCAAACCGGCCAGATTGACCGGCAATTCGCGGCCCAATTGAGCCGGACGGAATCACTTCGAAGAAAAGCGGACTACACGGGAACTGAAATTGAACTGACGGAGGCAACGGAAGTTGTCCAGAAAGCCGAGCTCTTCGTACAAACGGTCGAGCGCGTATTTAGGCTCGATGAGTCCTCCTTGAGGGAGCATTACGACAACCATGAGCCGAACGACGATAATAAAATTTCAGAGCCGACCTTCGAGGTCTCGGCAAGCGAAAGAAATGCTGCTCCAATCGAACCAATTTCTTTAGAAGAAATTCGGCGTCAGGCGCGCGAAAATTGGCTGCGGTTACGGCAGCAAGAGATGGTGGGCCCAAAAGGTGTCGGGCAAGACAGAGGCACCGACCGCGATCCCCAAGACTATCGAGGTCATTTACTCGACGGCGATTTCGATGAATAAGCGGACGCTAGGTGATCAAAAGCAACGCGGCCCTGTGCGACTATCAATCTGGCGGTGCCCATAACCGTATCCGCAGCATCCGCGGCTGCAGTAGCGCAGGCTACAACGATCATCGCGCTGCACCCGAACCGCCGCGAGTGCTATCGTGGAGCTCATGAACAAAGGTGCCGGCTGCCGATGATCCTGGAATCAATCTGCGCCGTCTGCGTTCTCCTCGCTCTTTTGTTGCTGATCGCAGCGGTGCGCCGCCTGCGTCGCGGGCGAATCGCGGGCGGCGCATTCTGCGGCGGCGGCGCGCTCTTGCTGTTGCTCGGCGCCGCCGGCGCGCTCGCGCTCGCGGTCGGCGTGCGCGGTTTTCAGCGGCTCGGTGCGGAGCAGTCGGCGGGCGAGATCCGCTTCATGGCCGCCGGCCCGCGCGCCTTCGATGCGGTGTTGACCCTCGCCGACGGCAGGCGCGAGAGTTTCCTGCTGCGCGGCGACGACTGGCAGGTGGACGGGCGCATATTGAAATGGCGTGCGCTCGCGAATGTGCTTGGCTTCGATGCGCTCTATCGGCTGGAGCGCATCGGCGGCCGCTATGAGAGGATCGAGGAGGAGCGGCACGCGCCGCGAACCGTGTATGCGCTGAACCCGCCGGGCGGCATCGACCTGTGGGAGATTGCCCGACGCTACCGCAAGTGGCTGCCGTGGGTCGATGCGCTCTACGGGAGCGCGACCTACACGCCGATGGCCGACGGAGCCGTTTTCGAAATCGACGTCTCCCAGAGCGGCCTTCTGGCGAGACCGCGGAATCCGGCGGCTCGCGCTGCGATCGGCGGCTGGCACTGAAGCGCGTGCGCGCGGCAGTCGTGTGACGTTCCCGCGCCCGTAAAGCTAGATCGCGGGCGGGCTGCCGTAGCGGTTGTCGGCGCCTTCGCCTCGTTCGGCCAGGAAGATGATCATGATGATCCAGCCGACCAGCGGGACGATCCACAACAATTGATACCAGCCGCTGCGGTTGGTGTCATGCAGGCGGCGCGCGCCGACCGCGAGCGAAGGCAGCAGGGTCGCGAGCGACAAAAGCAGGGCAGCGGATTCGCCGACGATTCTGGTCGCAATACTCACGAGAAAGATGAACAGCGTGTACCACCAGAACTCCGGCCGCTTCGCCCGGCCGGTGAAATCCGCATATTTGTTGAAGCAAATCTTGATCGCAGCGGTGAAATCCATGATTGCTCCCCTTTTTATTATGATGCAGGGCAGGCTAGAGGCTCTGAAAATCATAACACGCGAAAGTGAAAATGAATCAGCAATGACCGAACTGCCCGAGAGGCTCTTCTTGAATCCGGTGTGGCATGCGCTGCACACGAAGCATCGCCATCTTGCCGTATGCGCAGGCGATGCATGCCGCTATCCGGCCGATGCCGCGCCGTTTGCGGCGGTGGCGGCGCCGAGTGCGAGCGCTCTGCAGCAGCTTCACTCGCTGCTCGCTGCCGGCGAATCGGCGTGGCTGATCGGCGATAATCTTCCGCGCGTGCCGTCGCTGTCGTTGGGAAAAACGATGGATTGTCTGCAAATGGTTCTGCCGGCGCAGGTCGGGCTGCCACCATCCGATAGCGACGCAGTTCGCCTGTCCGCCGCCGACGCACCGCAGATGCTGTCGCTCGCCGAGCTGGCGTTCCCCGGATTCTTTCGCCGCCGAACCGGTGAAATGGGCTCCTATTACGGCATCCGTTCGGGCGGAGCGTTGATCGCCATGGCGGGCGAGCGCTTGATGATCGAGGGCTATCCGGAGATCAGCGGCGTCTGCACGCACCCTGCGCATCGCGGCCGCGGTCATGCCGCCAAACTGATCGCGCAGTTGGCGCAGGATCATCGTCGAGACGGCCTCGTCTCGTGGCTTCACGTCGGCTGCGAGAAT
>DATKSW010000039.1:0-8451 GCA_035531435.1 Steroidobacteraceae bacterium
GCGCCCGGCGCCCGGCGCCCGGCACCCGGCACCCGCCGCGCCTCCGCCGCCCTCAGCGCGCAAAGCGCCCGTGCGCGAGGAAAGCGGCCGTTTGGCGCGCGGCGGCACGCGAATACAGCAACCCCGCGTGCTGGGCGGACAGGACGATGCGGTCGGTCGCACCCGCAAGGCGCGTCTCCTCCACCAATACGATCCCGTCGTTCGGGCCGTCGAGCCGCGCGACCAGCCGACCGAGCCCGTAGGGCGAATCGCCGGCGATGATGCCGATATCGCGCGGCGCCTGCCAACGGCATGGCTTGGCCGGCGTCATGGCCTGCGCCATGGCGCGGCCCAACAGCCGTTTGCCGCCGGGCAGACGCGCAAGGCCCACGGCGGCGCTGCTGCCTTGAATGGGCGTGCCCAAGAGCACGATCCGCCCCGCGGGCAGCGCCGGCGGGTCTTCGAACAGCTTTAGGATCACGAGGCCGCCCATGCTGTGGCCGATCAGGTGCAAGGTGTCGGCGTCCATTGCGCGCAAGTAGACGCCGAGCGCCGCGGCGCTGTCGCCGAGCGTCGCGGACATGGACGGATAACCGAAATTGCGCTCGGCGAAGCCGAGCGCCGCGGCCACGCGGCGCCGCAGGACGATCGCCTCCAGACCGCTGAGCCACAGGCCGTGGACGAAGACGACGATGCCGCTCACGGCGCCTCAGTCTGCTGGTGGCCGCGGGCGTTCAACGGCGCAGATGCTCGATGACTTTGCGGTTGGTGTACGAGGACACCGTGGCGATCGCCGCCGCCGCGGCGAGCCATTGATGCCGCGCATGCTCCTTTGCGCTCAAGGTCACCGGTATGCGCTCGGCAAGCTTGAGCGCGAAGGCATGCTCGAGATTGTGCGTGACTCCGGGCGCGTAGACGTGGCCGAATTGCGGCAGGATTTCGTAGACCTGCGTCCAATGCAGGTCCGTCAGCACGCCGTCGGCAATGCCGGTTTCCTCGATCACCTCGCGGCGTGCGCCGTGCCGGGGCGCCTCGCCCCATTCGAGGCTGCCCGTCACCGACTGCCAGAATCCGGCGGGCTTGCGCCGTTCGATCAGCAGGAACTCGTCGTTCGCCGTATAAAGCACGATCAACACCGATTGCGGACGCCGGAATTCGCCGCTCTGCCCGCTGCGGACGGATTCAGGCGCCCGATCGTCGGCGCGGGCCATCGGCGGCTACTCGGCTTTGACCGGCGCCCGCACGCGAATGTGCAGCTCTTGCAGCTGCGCCTCGCTCACCGCGGTCGGCGCATCGGTGAGCGGGCAGGCGGCGGTCTGCGTTTTTGGAAAGGCGATGACGTCGCGAATGCTCTCGGCGCCGGCCATCAACATGCACAAGCGGTCGAGACCGAAGGCGATCCCGCCATGCGGCGGCGCGCCGAACTTCAGCGCATCGAGCAGGAAGCCGAATTTCGATTGCGCCTCTTCGGCGCCGATGCCGAGCAGATCGAATACCGTCGATTGCAGTTCCCGCAGATGGATGCGCACCGAACCGCCGCCGATTTCCGAACCGTTCAAAACGAGATCGTAGGCCTTGGCGAGCGCCTCGCCGGGGCTCGCGGCCAACGCCGCATAATCCAGATCGACCGGACTCGTGAACGGATGATGCATCGCCAGCCAGCGCTTCGCATCGCCGTCCCATTCGAACATCGGAAAATCGACGACCCACAGCGCCCGCCAGCCCGGTTCGACGAGCCGCAGATCCTGACCGATTTTCAGGCGCAGCGCGCCGAGCGCTTCATTCACGACCTTGGCGCGGTCGGCGCCGAAAAAAATCAGGTCGCCGTCGTTCGCCGCCGTGCGCCGCAGAATGCCGGCGATGGCCGCATCGCTCAAGAACTTCAAAATCGGCGATTGCAAGCCCTCGCGGCCCTTGGCCGCCTCGTTGACCTTGATGTAGGCGAGGCCCTTCGCGCCGTAGCGGGCGACGAACGCCGTATAGTCGTCGATTTCCTTGCGCGTGAGCGCGCCACCACGCGGCACGGCGAGCGCCGCGACCCGCCCGTCGGCGTCGGCCGCGGGACCCGCGAACACCTTGAAATCGCAACCCCGCACCAAATCCGCGACGTCGACGAGCTCCAGCGGGTTGCGCAAATCCGGCTTGTCCGAGCCGAAACGGCGCATCGCCTCGCGATAGCTCATGCGCTGCAGCGGCTGCGGCAGCGCCACGTCCAGCACGCTCTTGAACAGATGGACGACGAGCCCTTCCATCAGATCGAGGATCTGCTGCTGATCGAGAAACGAGGTCTCTATGTCCAGCTGCGTGAATTCCGGCTGGCGGTCGGCGCGCAGATCCTCGTCGCGGAAACAGCGCACGATCTGGTAGTAGCGGTCGAATCCGGAAATCATCAGCAGCTGTTTGAAGATCTGCGGCGACTGCGGCAGCGCGAAGAATTTGCCGAAGTGCGTGCGGCTCGGCACCAGATAATCGCGCGCCCCCTCCGGGGTCGCTTTCGTCAACATCGGCGTCTCGATATCGACGAAGCCCGCCGCGTCCAGATAGCCGCGCATCGCACGCGTGATACGGTGCCGCAACAGCAGCCGCTCGCGCATCTCCTCGCGGCGCAAGTCGATGTAGCGGTACTTGAGCCGCGTCTCTTCGCCGACGTGCTCGTCGAGTTGGAACGGCAACGGCTCGCTGCGGTTCAAGATCTCGATCTTTTGGGCGAGCAGTTCGACCCGGCCTGATTTCAGGTTGGCGTTCACGGTGCCGGGCGGCCGCGCCCGTACTCGGCCGGCGACCTCGAGGACGAACTCGTTGCGCACGCGCTCGGCCTGCGCGAACACTTCGGCCGCGTCCGGATCGAACACCAGCTGCAGCAAGCCCGCCCTATCTCGCAAATCGATGAAGATCACCCCGCCGTGATCGCGCCGCCGGTGCGCCCAGCCGGCGACGGTGACGACCTCGCCGATCAACGCCTCGCCTACCTCGCCGCAATAATGGGTACGCATCGACGCCGCAGGCTCAACGACGGGAAGCCGATTTTCTGGCCGGTTTCTTCGCAGGCTTTTTCGCCGGCATTTTCGCCGGCCGCTTGACCGCGCGGGCCGCGCCGCGCCAGGATTTGCTGCCGGCGGCCGGCGCCCCGACCGTCGCCGATCTGGCGGCCGCTTTGTCGGCGCCCTTGTCGCCCGCCGAATCCTTCGCCGTCGCGCCCGCCGCGGCATTCTTCACCGCGGCGCCCGCCGAATCCTTTGCCGCGCCGGCCGAGTCCTTCGCCGCCGCACCGGCCGAGTCCTTCGCCGTCGCGCCGGCAGAGTCCTTCGCCGTCGCACCGGCCGAATCCTTCGCCGCCGCTTCGGCGGGTGCGGCGCTGTCGCTCTTCTCGGCGTCACCCTTGGTCGCTTGCGCCTCCGGCCGATCGGCCAAATTGCGCTTGCCTTCCTGGTCCGACTTGAAATCGGTTTCGTACCAGCCGCCGCCCTTCAGCCGAAACACCGGTGCGGACATCTGGCGGGCGAGCGCCGACTTGCCGCAGGCGGGACATTTCTTCAGCGGCGCATCGTTGATTTTCTGCATCGCCTCCAGATGGTGGCCGCATTGCTTGCATTGATACTCGTAGAAAGGCATGTACGTCCTCTGCCGAAACGTCGATGGCCGGCGCCGTCCCGCAGTATAACGGAAGCCGGCGGCGGCGCCCTCCGAGGTCAGTGCAGGCGCTCCTTCTCGAACACCAGGACCGAGCGCTTCAGTTTGCCGATGATCCGATCGCCCGGCAGGAATTCGCCGCGCAGAATCTGCTGTGCGAGAGGGTTTTCGATCTGCGCCTGGATCGCGCGCTTCAAGGGCCTGGCGCCGTACACGGTATCGAAGCCCGCCTCGCCGATCTTGTCGCGCGCATCGTCATCGAGGCGCAGCTGGATATCGCGCTCCGCCAGGCGCTCGCGCAAACGCCCCAGCTGGATGTCGACGATCGCACGGATCTCGGCGCGGCCGAGCGCATGGAAGACGACGATTTCATCGACCCGATTGATGAATTCCGGGCGAAAGTGCTGCGTCAAGACCTGCATCACCGCGCTCTTCATCTTCGCGTAATTCGCCTCGCCGGACAGCTCCTGGATGACCTGGCTGCCGAGATTCGAGGTCATGATGACGACGGTGTTGCGAAAGTCGACGGTGCGTCCCTGGCCGTCGGTCAGACGCCCGTCGTCGAGCACCTGCAGCAGCACGTTGAACACGTCCGGATGCGCCTTTTCGATCTCATCGAGCAAAATCACGGAGTACGGGCGCCGGCGCACCGCCTCGGTCAGATAGCCGCCCTCCTCGTAGCCGACATAACCCGGCGGCGCGCCGATCAGGCGGGCGACCGAGTGCTTCTCCATGAACTCCGACATGTCGATGCGCACCAGCGACTCTTGGGTGTCGAACAGGAACTCGGCGAGCGCCTTGCAGAGTTCGGTCTTGCCGACGCCGGTCGGCCCCAGGAACATGAACGAACCGCTGGGCCGGTGCGGATCGGCGAGCCCTGAGCGCGAGCGGCGAATCGCATCGGCGACCGCCTTGACCGCCTCTTGCTGGCCGACGACGCGCGCGCCGAGCACCTCTTCCATGCGCAGCAGCTTGTCGCGCTCGCCTTCGAGCATCCGCGATACCGGGATGCCGGTCCACTTGGAGACGATCTCGGCCACCTCGGTGTCGGTCACTTCGTTGCGCAGCAGCTGGGTCGGCTTTTGCTCGGCTTCCAATGCCTTGGAGAGGCGCTGCTCGAGATCGGGTATGCGCCCGTATTGCAGCTCCGACATGCGCGCGAGATCCTGCGCGCGGCGCGCGGTGTCGAGATCCTGGCGGGCGCGCTCGAGTTCCTCCTTGATGTGCGCCGCGCCCTGCACCGCCGCCTTCTCCGCCTTCCAGACCTCCTCGAGGTCGGAATATTCCTTCTGCAGCGAATGCAGCGTCTCTTCGAGCGTGCTCAAGCGTTTGCGCGATGCCTCGTCGTCCTCCTTTTTCAGCGCTTCCCGTTCGATCTTCAATTGGATGATCCGCCGGTCGAGCTTGTCGAGCGCCTCGGGTTTGGAGTCGATCTCCATGCGGATCAGCGAGCCCGCCTCGTCGATCAGATCGATCGCCTTGTCGGGCAGTTGCCGGTCGGCGATGTAGCGGTGCGATAGCGTCGCCGCGGCGACGATCGCGGGGTCCGTGATCTCGACGCCGTGGTGCACCTCGTAGCGCTCCTTGAGTCCGCGCAGGATGGCGATCGTATCCTCGACCGACGGTTCGGCGACGAGGACTTTCTGGAAGCGCCGCTCGAGCGCCGCGTCCTTTTCGATGTACTTGCGGTACTCGTCGAGCGTGGTCGCGCCGACGCAATGCAATTCGCCGCGCGCCAGCGCCGGCTTCAGCATATTGCCGGCGTCCATCGCGCCTTCGGCCTTGCCCGCGCCGACCATCGTATGCAGCTCGTCGATGAACAGGATGACCTGGCCTTCCTGTTTGGCGAGGTCGCCGAGCACGGCTTTGAGCCGCTCCTCGAATTCACCGCGGAATTTCGCGCCGGCGATCAGCGCGCCCATGTCGAGCGCCAGGATGCGCTTGTTGCGCAACCCTTCCGGCACCTCGCCGTTGACGATGCGCTGCGCGAGACCCTCGACGATCGCGGTTTTGCCGACGCCCGGCTCGCCGATCAGCACCGGGTTGTTTTTCTGGCGGCGGCCCAGCACCGTCAGCACGCGCCGAATCTCAGAACTGCGCCCGGCTGCCGGGTCCAGCTTGCCCTCGCGGGCCTCGTTGGTGAGGTCGCGCCCGAATTGGTCGAGCGTGGGCGTCTTGCTGTGCTTATCCGGCTCGCGGCGCGCCGTGCTGGTTGCGCCCTGGCGACCGTTCTGGCCCAAACCGCCCTGGCTGGCGAAGTTATTGAAGATGGAACCGAACAGCCCGCCTGGCTCGCCGCCAAACGGCGAACTCGAGGCTCCGCCACTGCCGATGCCGCTGAGATCGTTCGCGCCCATCGCGCCGCCAAACATCTCTTCAGCGCACTGGCGGCAGAAGAAATGCTGTTCGCGGCGACCGTTGTTGATCGAGTTCACCTGAACCTGCGCGTTATTGATCTCGCATCGTTCGCATTTTGGCATGTGTATTGTTCTCCCTCTTGGTGGGGTGTGTTCGTGGTTGACAACCGGGTTGACAACTGGGTTGGAAGTGGATGGATGTGTCGCGCTGTCTCGCGCCGTGTCGCTATGCCTCCGCTGTCATTGCGCCACAATCCGGCTCATTCACCTGATCGTGTGGCGTACTGACGTTTGTCGCATCGGCGAGCGTCTTACGCGGACGGCCTCGCGGTCGTCGCGGCGTGAGCGTCGCCTCGAAGCGCCGAAGCGCCTCGTCGGCGGTGACACCCTCGCCTGCCACCACCAGGTAGGCGCGCGTCCACAGCGTCGGGATGCGCGTCAGTTCAGGGAACTCATCGCGCAGGATGCGCGAGGTGTGCGCCTTCACCTGACAGATAATACGATGCGGAGCCAGCGTGGGTGGCGCGGCGGCGGCCAGATACACACGATCTGGCAGAATCAGCACCGCGACCGGCTCAAACGTCACGTCGCTGGCGCGCTCTTCAATGAGCGCCGCCAGTCGTTCCGCGATCTCGCCAGTGAGACACGGCTTCGAGCGCATGGGTCCCCAGACGAAGTGGTAGGTGATCCGCCACCCATCCGGGTTATCTTGTAGTTCCATGTCACTCACCTACAGATTATTATAACGCACTGTAGCGCGTTTGTAAAGGGCTAATCCGTTCAATCTTGTAGACCCTTGCGGTTTGTCTACATCTTTATTATACGACATACCTGCAAGGGCGCCAAGAGAGCAAGGTCAGGCCGGTGCGCGGATGCGGTCAACGGCGCTACGCAAGGCGCGTTCAATTGATCGGATGGCTTGACAAGGAGTCATTGCCGGGATACCCTTCAGTTACCACCACTGGCATCCTGGCGCCCTTGCCGACTCAGCCACATATGCTACCTGTCCAGGATACTGGCAGTCCGATCCCTGCAACTGGCCCACCCTCACGCTACTCTCGAATGCGGGTTGTGAGGCTCACAGAAAGTTCGACAGGCATGTATCCCCAACAACCACAAACGCCGGGCTACGGCGCGCCCCAACAACCATCACAGCAGCCGGGGCAATATCCCGGCTACACCCCTGGCTATCCGCCGCAAACGCCGGGCTACGGGCAGCCAGCACAGCCGGGATACCCAGAAGCGCCCACTCCTGGCTACGGGCAACCATCGCAATATCCTGGCCAGTACCCACCAGGCTATGCGGCGCCCTCGCAGCCAATGGCCCCCGGCTACGCGCCCGGCTATCCCGGTGGCCCGACGCCCGGCTACGCGCCGCCGCCTACCGCCAGGCGGCGCAATCCCATCCTGCCCATCGCCATCGTCGCCGGGGTAGTCGTACTCGCGGTGATCATTGGGCTGGTGGTGCGCTACAACGGGCCAACCTCGGTCTCGAGGAGCTTCCTGCAGAATATCTACCAATTCAATACCGCCGCCGCCCTGGGCCAGGTGTGTTCGTCATCCGACGGCGCCAAACTGCGGCAGCAGGTGTCTGCGCTGGGTGCGCTTGATACGACGGGCCAACGTTTCACAGTGGACACCTCGCAGGTTGCATTCACCATCACCGCCGAGTCGCTGACATCGGCCACTGTCTCCTTGAGTGGCCATATTACGCTGAAGGACGCCAATGGGACGTCATCTGGACCGCAACCCACCAGCGGGACGCTCACGCTAGACGCCAGCGGATTGTGGTGGTGTGTCGCATCCATCGGCAATGCCAATAGCTCAGGCGTGTGATACTGCATTAGCGCCCACGCGCCGAGTCGCTGCCCGGTCAAGGCCGTGAGTCGTCCGCCAGCGTCGGCGGCGATTGCCAGGGCGCGACCACCGGAATCCGGCCCTGGGTGAAGCAAGAGTTGGAGTACCAAGTACACATCCAGGTAAGATGAAAGGGCGTCCCAAACAGCGCTGCTCGGCCCCCGATTCCAAGGAGGCCGAGCAGCGCTGTTTCACTGACCACTGGCGCTACCGACGAGAGGGGCTGCTAGGCGTTCGCTGCTGGGGCAGAGGCAGTTGTGGCTGGTTTCGCGTCAGCCTTCGTCTCGGCCTTGGGGGCTGCGGCCTCAGTCTTCTCGGCCTTCGCCTCGCCCTTGGCGCCGTCGGCCACCGGCGCGGGCGCCTCGTCCGCAAGCGACGCCGCAGTGGCTGCGCCGCGATGATCGGTGCTATAGAATCCGCCGCCCTTGAACACTATCCCTGTGGCGTGGATGATGCGCTGAACGTGGCCGGAACACTTGGGGCAAACCTGGATGGGATCGTCGGTAATCTTCTGCCAGGCCTCAAAGCGGTTGCCGCAGGCCTGGCAACGATAATCGTATGCTGGCATAATAAGTGGTATGCCCTCCTCATGACATGATGACGCGCAAGACCGTCCGGCCTTGCGCCC
>DATKSW010000040.1:0-14219 GCA_035531435.1 Steroidobacteraceae bacterium
CCTTTACACGGCGAAGGTCGGGGGTTCGAGCCCCTCAGCACCCACCAACATGCGGAGTGGTAGTTCAGCTGGTTAGAATACCGGCCTGTCACGCCGGGGGTCGCGGGTTCGAGTCCCGTCCACTCCGCCATTTCAGCGATCTAGGAGTCCCCGCGCGTGCCTGTAAGGCCGCGCCGTGGGCGCCGACCCTCGCGGAAGATCGAGAGTACAAGGGCAATGCTGCAAAAAATTCACGACAGGCTCACGGGTTGGCTCGCCTATGTGGTGTTGGGCGCGGTCGCCGCGGTGTTCGTGCTGTGGGGCATCAATTGGACGCTCGGCACGCCAAATTATGCGGCGAAGGTCAACGGCCGCGAGATCCCGGTCAACGAGGTGCGCCAGGCCTATCAGCAGCAGCTCGCCAAGCTCGATCGCAGCGCCAACGGCAACGTCGATCAGGCGACGCGCAGCGCCCTGAAGAAGAAGGTCATCGAGAGCTTCGTCGACGACGAGGCCTTGATCAGCCGCCTGCAGGCGCAGGGCTACCGGGTCAGCGACGCCGAGGTGCTCGCCGCGGAATCGCAGATCCCGGCGTTTCAGGTGAACGGCAAATTCGACGAAGAGCACGCGGTCGCGCTGTTGAAGGCCGAGGGACGATCGATACCGCAAATCGAAAGCATGATCCGCCGCCAGGTGCAGCTTCAGCAGCTCGATGAGGCGATGCGCGGCTCGAGCTTCGCGACGCCGAGCGACGTCGACCGCATCGATGGGCTGCTCAACGAACAGCGCGAGATCGGCTGGCTGCAGGTGCCGGCCGCCGGCTACGCGGCGGCGGCGACGCCGAGCGCGGCCGACATCCAAGCCTATTACGATGCGCATAAAAGCGCGTACATGACGGCCGAGACCGTCGACCTGCATTACATCGAAATCAGCCTGGCGAAGCTCGCCGCGCAGGTGCCGGTGACCGATGCGCAGCTGCGCGCCTATTTCGAGGATCAAAAGAAAAAAAACCCGCAAGCCTACGTGCAGCCCGAGGAGCGGCGCGTCAGCCACATTCTGATCGCGGTGGCGAACCCCAAGGACGACGCGGCGGCCAAGGCCAAGGCGCAAGCGATCCTCAAGCGCGCCGAGGCCGGGGCGGACTTTGCTAAACTGGCGCAGAAATATTCGCAGGACCCGGGCTCGGCGAAGCAGGGCGGCGATCTCGGCTGGGGGGAGCGCACGATCTGGGTGGCGCCGTTCTCCGCCGCGGCGTTCAGCATGAAGGTCGGCGAGATACGCGGGCCCGTGAAGACGCAGTTCGGCTATCACATCATCAAGCTCGTCGGCATCCGCCCGGCGAGCGTCAAGACCTTCGAGCAGAGCAAGAGCGACTTGCAGGCGGCGTACCGGCAAAGCGAGGCCGAGCGGCGCTTCAACGACCTGCAGGACAAGCTCGCGGACGCCGCCCTGCAGAATCCGACCGACATCGACGCCACCGCCCGCAAGGCGGGGCTTGCCGTGCAGGAGATCGCCAACTTCAGCCGCAGCGGCGGCGGCGGCGCGCTCGGCAGTTCCAAGGCCGTCATCGACGCGGCGTTCAGCGGCGATGCGCTCGACGGCAATTTGAGTTCGATCATCGCGGTGAACAAGGGCGACGGCATCGTACTGCGCTCCACCGATCACAAGTTGCCGCAGCAAAAGCCGCTCGCCGAGGTGCAGGCCGACGTCATCGGCGCGTGGAAGAAGCAGCGCGGCAACGAGCTTGCGCTCGCCGCCGCCAAGGACTGCGCGCGCAAGCTTCAGGGCGGCGCGGATTGGCAGAGCGTCGCCAAGAGTCTGAAGCTGACGGCGGAATTGCCGCGCTTCGTCGGCCGTTCGGACCCGTCGGTGCCGGTCACGATCCGCCGCATCGCCTTCGAGTCGCCGCATCCCGCCGGCAAGCCGCTCTACCGGGCGGTCGCGCTCGGCGACGGCTATGCGGCGGTCTTTGGCCTGTCGGCGGTGCGCCAGAATCCACAGGCGGGCGGCGCCGACAAACCCATGCTGGCCCGGGAATTGGCGATGCAGTACGCCGCCGCCGAGTCGCAAAGCTACGCGGCCGCGGCGCGCGCCGACGCCAAAGTCGTCGTCAATCCCAAAGCCATCGACTGATTGGCGCAGTTCGCGCACCAGTTCTCGGCTTGGTACTTAGCCTCGCTCGGCCATGGCGGCTATTGGCTGATCGCCGCGCTGATGGCCGTGGAGAGCACCCTCGTGCCTATTCCAAGCGAGGTGATCATTCCGCCGGCCGCCTATCTTGCGCATACGCAGGGACATCTGTCGGTCGTCGGCGTCGTCGCCGCCGGCACCGCCGGCTGCTGGGTCGGCGCGGCGACGATGTACGGCGTCGCCCGCGCCTTAGGGCGCCCGTTCCTGATGCACTTCGGGCCCTACGTCGGCATCGCCAAGGCGAAGATCGAACTCGCCGAACGCTGGGCGGCGCATTACGGCTGGGCGGGTGTGTTCTTCTCGCGCCTATTGCCGGTCATACGCCACTTGATCGGCATACCGGCGGGCATCGTACGCCTCGATTTTCGCTGGTATGGCGCGGCGACGCTGGCGGGCTCGTTGCTGTGGTGCTCGGTGCTCGCCTGGCTCGGCGTCGTCGTCGGCCGCAACTCCGCGCTGCTGATCGGCTCGATCCACCGCGTGACGCTCTTGGCGAGCGCCGTCATGGTCGTGCTGTCGGCGCTCTATTATTGGTTCGTTCACCGGCCGACGCGCCGCGTGCCGGGGAGCCGCAAACCTTAGGTCACCGGACGGATCGAGGTCGAGGCCGGCGGCGCCGAAGGCAGCGGAAACTTGTTGAACATGGCGGCGGCCGCGGCAGTGATAGCGGTCTCGGCATCCGCACCGGTGAGCTCGGTGACGTTGCGATTGACCGAGGCGTGCCAGATCGCCTGGCGCGTCTTCGCATCGAACAGATCGATCGAAATGCGCCCTTCGTCGCGCACAGTCGGCCAGTCATAGCCGAAGTCGCCGTAGCCGCGCCGCCCCCATCCGCCCCAACCGTATCCGAAGCCCAAGCCGAGGCCGGCGTACTGGTCGGCGACGATGTGCGAGCCGATCGCGTAGCCGACGACGCAATCGGCGCTGTGCGCATCATCCGCCAAACGGATGCCGCGCGCGGCGAGATTGGATTGAATCGCGATCCGCAGCCGGTCGGCATTCAAGGGATTGCCGCCGGCGGCCCGCGCACGGGCGGCGTATTGTTCATGCGCCCAGGCGTAGGTGTGGCAGACGGCGACGCTCGCGTTCGGATTGACATCCGTGGTCACGGGCATCGACGAGCAGGCGGCGAGCGCGGCGAGCGCGGCGCCGGCGGCAGAGGCGAAAAGCACTTTTTTCACAGGCATTGTCGCAGCCCCCGGAAAGCGCCCTGGCGGCGCAACTTACAGTCGATATTACCCGAAATATTGGAGTGCGGAACGCGCACGAAAGTTGCATCGGCCGCGCGGCCCGGCGAGCCCCGGCGCGGCCCGGCGAGCCCATCAAGGCTCGCCCGCGATCTCCGGAAAGCTCATGCCGACCGTGCCGTAGCCGCCGTCGACGTAGAGAATCTCGCCGGTGACGCCGGCGGCCAGATCCGAACAGAGGAAGGCGGCGGCGTTGCCGACGTCGTCGATCGTCACGTTGCGGCGCAGCGGCGCGGCCGCGGCGACCGCATTTTGCATCTTGCGCATCCCCGGAATGCCGGCCGCCGACAGCGTCTTGATGGGCCCGGCGGAAATGCCGTTGACGCGCACTCCTTGCGGGCCGAGATCGGCGGCGAGGAAGCGCACGTTCGCCTCCAGGCTGGCCTTGGCAAGACCCATGACATTGTAGTTCGGCACCGAACGCACGGCGCCCAAATAACTCAAGGTGACGATCGCGCCGGCGCGCTGCTGCATGAACGGCAGCGACTCGCGCGCGAGCGCGGTCAGGCTGTAGCTCGAGATATCGTGCGCCATGCGAAAGCCCTCGCGCGTCGTCGCATCGACGAAGCGCCCCGTCAGCGCTTCGCGCGGCGCAAAGGCGACCGCGTGCACCAGAATATCGAAATGCGACCAGTGCGTGCGCAAATGACCGAAGCCGCGGGCGATGTCCTCATCGACGGCCACGTCCATCGGCATCGTGATCTCGGAGCCCAGCTGCTTGGCGAGCGGCACGACGCGGTCGGTCATGCGCTCTATGTGGGAGAACGCGAGCTCGGCGCCTTCGCGATGCATCGCCTTGGCGATCCCCCAGGCGATCGAGCGGTCCGTGGCGAGGCCGACGATCAGGGCCCGCTTGGCCGACAAAAAGCCCATCGTGCGGCCTTAACCTTCCTGGCGGTTGCGGTCGACGTACAGCACGAGGCGCTCGCCGACGCGAATCAGATGGCGCCGGTTCAAGCCGTTCCAATGCTTCACCTGGCCGATCGTCACCTGGAACTGGCGGGCGATGCCGTAGACGGTGTCGCCCCTGCGCACCCGATACAGCAGGCGGCGGCCGGCGCCGGCGCGCTCGCCGAGATAGCGCCGTTCACTCACATGCATGATCAGCAGGCGCTGGCCGGCGACGATCCTGTCGGCGGGACCGAGATGGTTCAGGCGCGCGAGCACTGCGATCGCCACGCGGTGGCGGCGCGCGATCGCGCTCAAGGTCTCGCCGCGGCGCACGCGATAGACGATGTGGCGGCGGTAGAGCTTGCCGCGCACGATCTCAGGCCGGTCGAAGCGCGCCGCCGCGACCAGCACGTTCTCAGGCAGGTCGGCGCTCGCCTGCGGGATGCGCAGAACCTCGCCGGGCCGCAGGCGCCTCGCCCGCAGGCCGTTCAGCTTGGCGATCACCGCGACCGAGGTGTCGTAGCGGCGCGCGAGCAGCGCCAGCGTTTCGCGGCGCGTGACCGTGTGCGCGAGATACTGCACCCGGTCCGCGGGGGCGAGCGTCTTGAAGTTCGCCTCGAACGCATCGGCATCGTCGATCGGCACCAGCAGGCGGTTCGGGCCGTCAGGATCGGTCGCCCATCGGTTGAAACCCGGATTGAGCGCGGCGAGCTCAACGTAGCTCGTGCCGGCCAGTTTCGCGGCGACCTTCAGATCGATTTGCGAGTCGATCTTGATGACGGCGAAATACGGTTCATTCGGGATCGGTGCGAATTCCAAGCCGTAGCGCTCGGGATCCGCGATCAGCCGCTTCAGGGCGAGGAGCTTCGGCACGTAGGCGCGCGTCTCGGCCGGCAGCTGCAAATGCCAGAAATCGGTCGGCCGGCCGGCGGCCTTGTTCTCGTCGATCGCGCGCTGCACGGTGACCTCGCCGACGTTGTAGGCGGCGATCGCGAGCAGCCAATCGCCGAATTGGTCGTGCAGCGCCTGCAGATAATCGAGCGCGGCGCGCGTCGATTGGATGACATCGCGCCGGCCGTCGAACCACCAATTCTGCTTCAGGCCGAAGCGCGTGCCGGTCGCGGGGATGAATTGCCACAGGCCGGCCGCGCGGCTGCGCGAATAGGCGAACGGCCGGTAGGCGCTCTCGACGATCGGCAGCAGCGCGAATTCCATCGGCATGCCGCGCGCCTCGACCTCGGTGACGATGTGGTACAAATACAGCTGGGCGCGCTGAAAGGTGCGCTCCAGATACTCCGGATTGCGGACGAACCACTGCAGCTGTTCGTCGATCGCCGGCTCCTGCACTTCCTGGAGCGCAAAGCCGGCGCGCATCCGATCAAAGAGGTCGTCGTAATCCTCGGAGGCCTGGTCGCGCCATTCGCCCGGCAAGGCCACGGTCGGCGCCGTACCGAGCGGGCCGCCGCCGATGTCGTTCTGTGGCGAGCTCATCGTCAGGGCCGCCGGCACGACGCTGCGCACGGCCGTGGCGGGCACTGTTGGGCGCTCTGCGCAGGCGGTGACGCCGAGCAGCAGGGCGGCGAGCGCGAGGCGGCGCAGGGCGACGGATGCCGTCACCGGAAACCGTCCTTCCAGCGGCGCAGCTGCGCAAACACTTGGGCGGATTCCTCGAGCCGCCGTCCCGCATGCGCTTCGGCGGCGCTTCGCACCGCCGGCCGGCCGCAGCGCAGGAACGGGTTGACGCGATGCTCCAGCGCAATCGTCGACGGCAGGGAGGGCGAGCCTTGCGCCCGCAGCGCCGCGACCGTGGCAGCGTATTGGCGCGCAGCCTCGTTATCCGGCTCCACGCAGAGCGAAAAGCGCAGATTGGCGGCCGTATACTCGTGGCCGCAATACACGCGGGTGTCGGCCGGCAGGCCGCCGAGGCGGGTCAACGAGGCGTTCATTTGCTCTGCAGTCCCCTCGAAAAGCCGGCCGCAGCCGGCGCTGAACAAGGTGTCGCCACAAAATAGCGCACCATGACCGACAAAAGCTAGGTGACTTAATGTATGCCCCGGCACATGCAGTGTCTCGAACGCAAGTCCCAAGTTTGCGAATTCAAGCCGCTCGCCATCGCCGAGCCTCCGGGTCAGATGCGCAATACGCGCATCATCCGGCCCCACCACGGGCACATCGTAGGCGCCCCGCAGGCCCTCGACCCCGCCGATGTGGTCGGGGTGGTGGTGAGTCAGTAAAATCGCGGCAAGGCTTTCCCCGTGGGCGTCGAGGTACGCCCGCACCGGCGCGGCATCGCCGGGGTCGACGGCGAGCATTTGCCGCGGCGCGCGCGGGGCCTCGATCAGCCAGATATAGTTGTCGGTAAACGCCCGAACTGGCTGCACGCGAATGCCGATTTCGTCGTTTGACATTTTGCAGCGTATTTAACCTGTAACATTCGAACTATTCTAGCTTTCTTGAGAAAGAGGTCGCTCTTTGGAACCGAAACGCCGCGCATCGGCCCGCTGGCTCGAAAGCCCGCTCGGCGCCCGCGTACTCGCCGAGGAGACGGCGCTCGCGCGCCTGGCGCTCGACGATGTCTTCGGCTTCGAGCTGTTGCAGGTGGGCGGCTGGGGCCGCGATCGGCCGCTGCTCGCGGCCGCGCGCACCCAACACACCACGGTCGTCTGCCCGCAAGCGGGCGCCGGCAGCACTCTTTGCGCGGCGCTCGACTCGCTGCCGCTGCGTTCCGACAGCATCGACGCGATCCTCCTGCCGCACACGCTCGAACTGGTCGACGACCCGTACGCCGTGCTGCGCGAGGCCGAACGCGTGCTCTGCGCCGGGGGCTGCCTGTTGATCTGCGGCTTCAATCCCTGGAGCGGTTGGGGCTTGCGGCGCATGTTCGGCCGTGCTCTGCGCCGCGCGCCGTTCCCGCCGGGGACGCGGCGCCTATTGTCCGAGCGGCGGCTCTGCGACTGGGTCGCGCTGCTCGGCCTCGATATCGACCGCGTCTACGGCTATCTCGGCCCTCTGCCGGTCGCCGGCGCGGTGCGCCCGGGGCGCGAGCCTCACGCGGTGCAGCGCAACGCCTTCGGCGCCGGCGCTTATTGGCTGAAGGCGCGTAAACGGGTGCAGACCCTGACTTTGCTCAGGCCGCGGCGGCGTGTGCGCCAGCGCTTGCTGGTCGGCGCGCCGGAGGCGACGCGCACAGTGGGTCATGACCGGCGTTGAGATCTATACCGACGGCGCCTGTCGCGGCAATCCGGGTCCCGGCGGCTGGGCCGCGCTCTTGATCGCAGGCGGCAAGCGCAAGGAAGTCTCGGGCGCCGAAGCGCAGACGACCAACAATCGCATGGAACTCACGGCGGCGATCGAGGGGCTCGCCGCGCTGAAGCGCCGCTCGGCGGTACGCGTGTACACGGACTCGAAATACGTTCTGCAGGGCATCACCTTGTGGCTGCCGGCCTGGAAGGCGCGCGGCTGGCGCACGGCCGGACGCGCCGCCGTCAAGAACCAGGATCTTTGGGAGCTGCTTGAAATGGTCGCGCGGACGCAGGACATCGATTGGCGCTGGGTCAAAGGCCATGCCGGCAGCGCGGGCAACGAGCGCGTCGACCGGCTCGCGAACCTCGCGATCGACCGGCTGCTCGCGGCGACGGCCCGATGATGCGCCAGGTCGTGCTGGATACAGAAACGACCGGCCTCGAGGTCGGCCAGGATCACCGCATCATCGAAATCGGCTGCGTCGAAATCGTCAACCGGCGCATCACCGGCAAGCTGTTCCAGCGCTATCTCGATCCGGAGCGCGACATCGACGAGGGTGCGCAGGCGGTGCACGGCCTGTCGCGCGAACAGCTGCGCCACGAGAAGAAATTCACCGAGATCCTGCCCGAGTTGCGCGCCTTCATCGACGGCGCCGAGCTCATCATCCACAACGCCGCGTTCGACGTCGCCTTCCTCGACGCGGAATTCGCGCGCGCCGGCAGCGGCGCGCCGCGGGTCGAGCAGATCTGCCGCGTGCTCGATACCTTGAGCCTCGCGCGGCGCATGCATCCCGGGCAGCGCAACAGCCTCGATGCGCTCTGCAAACGCTACGCGGTCGACAATTCGCACCGCGATTTGCACGGCGCGCTGCTCGATGCGCGCATCCTCGCCGAGGTATATCTGGCGATGACCGGCGGCCAGGCGCATTTGACGCTCGGCGTACGGGCGGGCGATGAGCGCGCCGACGGCGCGGCGACGGACGCAACGGCCGCCGGCCACGCGCCGCGGCGCATCACCGTGGTGCACGCCGATGCCGCCGAACTCGCGGCGCACGAGCACATCCTTGAGCTTCTCGACAAGGCGTCGAATGGCGCGACCGTGTGGCGCAAGACATGAAGATCCCGGTCACCGGCTACCGGCCGCGCACGACGCTCGAAGTGGGTGTGCGGCGATTCGTCGAATGGTATCTTCAGCACTACCAGGCGCAGGCCGCCGCAGGCTAAAGAGGCAAGCGATGACCGATCTGCATTCCTCGCTGCCCTCCTGGCGGGCGCTCGCCCTACACGCGCGCCGCATGCAGGGCGCGCATCTGCGCGACCTGGCCGCCGCCGACCCCGAGCGATTTCAGCATTTTCACGTCGAGTACGCCGACTGGCTGCTCGATCTGTCGCGGCAGCGGATCGTGCCGGAGACGCTTAGCCTGCTCGCCGAGCTTGCGCGGCAGGTCGAATTGCCGGCGCGCATCGCGGCGATGTTCCGCGGCGACCCGATCAACAGCACCGAGGGGCGCGCCGTGCTGCACACCGCGTTGCGCTCGACGTTCGCGGGCTCGCCCGCGATCCAGAGCGAGGTGCTGTCGGCGCGCGCGCAGTTGACGCGATTCGTCGCCGCGGTGCGCGGCGGCGCCGAGCGCGGCGCCACGGGGCGCGCATTCCGGCATGCCGTCAACATCGGCATCGGCGGCTCGGATCTCGGGCCGCTGCTGGTGAGCGAGGCGCTGCGGCACGAATGGAGCGGCGGGATCACGCCGCACTTCGTATCGAACGTCGACCGCACCCAGCTCCTCGACTTGATGCGCGTGCTGGACCCGGCCGAGACCCTCGTCATCGTCTGTTCGAAGACGTTCACGACCCTGGAGACGCAGGCGAACGCGCACGCGGCGCGCGATTGGATCACGGGCGCGCTCGGCGCCGTGGCGACCGGCGATCATTTCGTCGCCGTGTCGACCAACGCGGCGGCGATGGACGCCTTCGGCATCGACGCTGCGCGGCGCTTCACTATGTGGGACTGGGTCGGCGGACGCTATTCGGTGTGGTCGGCGGTCGGCCTGGCCGCGGAACTCGCCGTCGGCAGCGAACGCTTCGCCGAGTTCCTCGCCGGCGCGAGCGAGGTCGACGCGCATTTTCTGAATGCGCCGTTCGAGCACAACCTGGCGGTGCTGATGGGCCTCGTCGGCGTCTGGAACCGCACGTTCCTCGATCTGCCGACGCTCGCCGTCCTGCCGTACGACCAGAGGCTCGCGCGCCTGCCCGCCTACCTGCAGCAGCTCGAAATGGAGAGCAACGGCAAGTCGGTCACGCTTTCAGGGGAGCGCGTCGATTATCCGACCGCCGCGGTCGTCTGGGGAGAGCCCGGTTCGAACGCGCAGCACTCGTTCTTTCAGATGCTGCACCAGGGGACGGCGTCGGCGGCCCTCGATTTCATCGCGCCGCTCGAAGGCTCCTATCGCGGCGGCGACGCGCAGGATCTCGCCCTGCAGAATTGCTTCGCGCAGGCGCAGGCGTTCGCCTTCGGCCTCAGCCAAGGCGAGGTCGAAGCGCAGATGCGCGCCGCCGGCCGGGATGCCGCCACGATCCGGCGCCTCGCGCCGCACCGCGTCCATGAAGGCAACCGGCCGAGCTCCTTGCTGCTGTATCCGCGCACCGGCGCGCGTACGCTCGGCAACCTGCTCGCCTTCTACGAGCACAGCGTGTTCGTGCAGGGCGCGCTCTGGGGAATCGATTCCTTCGATCAGTTCGGCGTCGAGCTCGGCAAGAAACTCGCGAGCGGTATCTCGATCCGCGAGGCGCGCGTGCCGGCGGGTGCCGGCGCCGCCGGGATCGCGGCGCTGATCGAGTACGTCAACAGGCACCGCTGAGGGTCGCGCGCCGCTGCGCTGGCGCGCCGCAGGCGGGATGACGCCTTGACGTCATAGCGTTTTCGTTTCAATATGACCGCATGGAAAGCACAAAACGCGCCACCGTGTATTTTGACGGCGACGTCCACAAAGCCCTGCGGCTGCGGGCGGCCGCGGCCGACCGTTCCATCTCTGACATGGTCAATGACGCGGTGCGCATGATCCTAGCCGAGGATGCGGCGGATCTAGACGCGTTCGCCGCGCGGCAAAGCGAAAAGAGCGTTTCATTCGAGTCATTCGTGAGCGGCTTGAAGCGGCGTGGGCGCATATAGGCTGCTGCTGAAGCCGTCGGCCGCGAAGGAATTGGCGGCGGTCGAACGCAAAGCCGACCGCCGCCGCATCGTCGATAAGATCGCTGCCCTGCGCGAGGATCCGCGGCCGTACGGATCCGAAAAACTGTCGGGCTTTGAGGATCGGCTGCGGATACGCCAGGGCCACTATCGCATCGTCTATTTGATCGACGACGATCGGCGGGAAGTGACGATTTTCAAGGTCGGGCACCGCAAAGACGTCTATCGCTAGACGCACGGGCAGCGATTCGTCGAATGGTATCTTCGGCACTACCATGCGCAGGCTGCTCCAGAGGACATGGATCAAGTTGTCGTGCAGCCGGTAATATTGGTGCGCGACGAAGGCCGCCAGGTGCAGATATCGTTCGTGCGCGCCGCGCCGGGTGAGCTGAAAGATCTGAGCTTTGCTGAATGCCGCAACGCATGCCGGGCAAGTGAACGCGCCCGGCCTGAGGCTGCACCCGCTCAAGGGGAAGCCTGTGGGACGCTTCGCCGTCAAGGTGGATGAGAATTTTCGCGTCATCTTCAGATTTGAGGCCGGACACGCGATGCAGGCGGACTATGTCGACTATCACAAAGCAAAAGACGATGCACAACCCTGCTCACCCTGGGGAGATTCTGCGCGAGCTATATTTGAAGCCGATGCACGTCACCATCACCCAGGCTGCCGCGGCGCTCGGCGTCAGCCGTAAGCACGTCTCGGCCATTGTTAACGGCCGCGTGCCGGTGACCCCGGACATGGCCATGCGTCTCGCCGCAGCTTTCGCGGCGGAGGCCCAGCTGTGGGTCAACCTGCAGGCTCAGCACGATCTGTGGGTCGTGAGCCAGAAGAAGCCTCCCAACGTCAAGCCGCTGCGCCAGGCGGCTTGGGCGGTCGCAGGCGCGGGGTTCAGATGCTGACCTTCCTGACGTCCAAGGGCCTCTCCGACGCCCAGATTCATCGGTCGATAAGGCGTACCAGGACGCGGTTCAGGCGGTCGGGATCTGATGCGCGGCACGCTCAATCCGCCAAAATCCTGTGGGACTTTACGTACCTTTTTGTTGGAATTTAACCGGAATTGCCTTTATAATCAATATCGCTCAGACTAATATTGATGAATAAGTCAATTCCGCAGCTCGGAGACTTGCTTGATCGCCTGCGCCAACGGACGCATGCGTTGGGATTGACGGATGCCGCGTGGGCCGCACGCGCGGGTATCCGCCACGAAACACTGTCGCGCTTGCGCCGCCGGAGCAGCTGCGATTTCGCGACGCTGCAAGCACTTGCGCGAGCCGCCGGCGCGGCGATCGGATTGATCGAGATTCAAACTCCCGCGGTGACGGCGGACGGACGATACCCGGTGACGCTCGATCGAGACTATGAGGATAGTCTCGTCGACCTCTGTGCGGCAGGCGATTGCGACGCGGCACGCTGGCGCAGCGTTGGGCCGCCGTTCTTCATGGCAGGACTCGCCGTCATGCTCGCGTGCCTACCGGAATTCGATCGGCCGACTCTGCTGCGGCTTGCGGAGGCGCTGCATGCCGGCAGCACCCAAGTCGACGTATTCGCGATTTGGCTCAAAGGCAGCCCCGTGCGGCCATCGCGCTTCTTGCCGATGGTGTCGGGGCGTATGCGCCATGCGGCCTGACGCTGCGGCGCGGCCGGAGTATGTCGCCGCCTTCCGTGAGGTAGCCGCGCGCATCGCCGCCGCGCTTAAGGAGGTCTCGAACAGCGCTTTGCCCGTCCAAATGATCGTTGCCGGCGGCGCCGCCATGCATTTATATACGGGGGCGCGGATATCGCGCGACGTCGACGCGGTGTTTTCCCGGCGCATTGCGCTACCCGAAGATCTCGAGGTTGCGTACCGGGACGTCGATGGTGCCGCGCGAACGAGGATTCGATCGGTTTGACCCTTGCCGGGATCGATGCGCGCGGGCTCGACGTGCGTTTGCTGACGCCGCTCGATCTTGCGGTCAGCAAGCTCAGTCGATTTTCAGAACAAGATCGCAACGACATCGCGACGCTCGCGCGGCGCGGACTCATCGATGCGCCGACGTTGCGCCGGCGCGCGCAGCAAGCGCTCGCGGGCTATGTCGGCGACGTCGATCGCGTGCGGGGATCAATTGAATTGGCGTGCTGCATCGTCGAGGAGGGCGCACCCGGCCAAGCCGATCCGCCAAGGTAGAAAATGATGTTATAACTTGTTATAATATACAAATGAAACTGATCGTGCGGCGCATCGGCAATTCGCTAGGGGTCATTGTCCCGAAGGCGATTCTCGATGCCTGGGGTATCCGTGAAGGTGGACAGTTAGATCTTACTGATGGCGGCATTCGTCCGGTGGCGCGCGGCGGGTTTTCCACGAAGCAATTGGATGAGCACAAGCGTCGCTTGGCGGCGGCCGTGGCAGCGCGCTTCACGGCGATGCACATTCGTGCGCAGGGTCTCGGGAATTTGCACCGCTGGAAGGCGAATGGGGTCTGGAATGCAGCCTACGCTGAATGGACGCGATTGCTCGAGTCCGCGGACGACGGCGAATTGTTTGCCGCACTTCTGGGGCGAGACGAGCGCAGCAACCAATTGCGCCAGTCGCCGCCCTATGTCGGCATGCTGCCGCGCGAAGAAGTGCGAAATCTGAATGAAGAAGCAGCAGGTTGATCACGTGCTGCGCGCAGCCGGCCGGATCACCGGCGAACGGCAATTCATCATCATTGGTAGTCAGTCACTGCATGGAACGTACCCTGACCTCGCCGACGACATCGTACGCTCGGCCGAGGTGGATCTCATCGCCGGAAGCGACGCCGCGCGCACCGAATGGCTGAATGTCATCGGTCAAGATTCGGAGTTCCACGCACAATTCGGCTATTACGCGGACCCGGTCGACGACACCACGGCGACACTTCCCACGGGCTGGAGAGCGCGGCTGGTGAATTTGCCGGCAGGCGATACGGACGGCGTGGCGGGACTGTGTTTGGATCCTCATGACCTGGCGATAGCGAAGTACGTCGCTCGCCGCGAGAAGGACATCGCGTTCACGCGCGAACTTGCCCGCCGAGGAATCGTATCTCGCGATCGCTTGTTCGTCTTGGTCGATCAAACCCCTGTATCCGAAGAGACGCGGCGGCGCATGCGCGCGCATATCGCCGGGGACTTTGCGGCCGGAGAATGACGGGTTGCCGATTTAGGCGAGGATCTCCCGACCGAAATGATCCGCGCCGTACCGGGGACTGTTCAGGCTGTAGAGCCGCGCGAATCGGCAACCCGGTGCCACCGCCGCTACCCTATAATCTCCCGGTACTCACGGCGGAGCGTCATGTTGTCGAAACCACGCAAAGGCATCATTCTGGCGGGCGGCGCGGGCACGCGGCTGCACCCCGTGACCCTCGCGCAGAGCAAGCAGCTGCTGCCGGTATACGACAAGCCGATGATCTATTACCCGCTGGCGACCTTGATGGGCGCCGGCATCCGCGAGTTCCTGGTCATCACGACGCCGCGCGATCAGA
>DATKSW010000041.1:0-68964 GCA_035531435.1 Steroidobacteraceae bacterium
AGGAAAGCTACAAAGAATGTGTCCGAATACCATCACAATGTGCCATGTCGTCACAGAGTGATTACTGGCAGATTAGATTGTGATGATGACCACACCCCCACCACTGACCAGGAGGCGCACGGATGTGCCCGCACTCGCCCCCGTGCCCGAGCGCTAGCGACCCGGACCACGAAGCGGCTCGGACCCTTATCAGCCACCCCGAACAGGGCTGGAGCCTGCTCTGCAACGGCATCGTTGTCTTCGAGGACACCGGGGAACTGCTCCCCGACGGCGACGCCATCGCCCCCCATCGCCCCACTGACCTGATCACCCGGCCGGTATCGGCCCCGATTACCCGGCCGGTATCGGCCTCGCCAGCCGCCTGACCTGAAGACTGTCAGGCCGTTCTCGCGGCGACGGCGGCCATCGCAGCCCGCCGGCGACGTTCTCCCGGGGGATCACAGCACCACCCTGAAAGGCTCTCCTTCGGCTGCCCGTCAGCCGGAAGGCAGGCCGGCTCGCTGAGCCACGTCGCGGAGCCATGCGGCGACCGCGGCCGCGATGGCCTCCGGGTGGCGGGACAGTGCATGCGTCTCCCCTGGCAGAACCACAAGGCGGTCCGCGTCGGCCGGATCGGGAACCCCGAACGGATCGCGGTCGCCGCTGATGACCAGGACGGGCACGCCCGCGGCACGCAACTCTGCCGCGCGTGACCGCTCCGGCATCCCGGCCTGACCCGGCGGGTGCAGCGGGAAGGCGAGCGCGACGACGGCGGCCGCTCCGGCCGCCTTCGCGGTGCGGCAGGCCAGCCTGGCGCCGTTGCTCCGGCCGCCCTGCACGAGCGGCAGCCCGGGATGATCGCCGCGCAGAGCGCTGATGATCTCCAGCCAGGCCGCGTCCTGCCGGTCCGGTGAGCCGGGTGCCCTGGCGCCTCTTACCCGGTACGGCTGCGTGACCAGGGCGACGGCGGCGCGCGCCTCACGCCCGGCCCGCCGGGCGGCCAGGACGTCCTTGGTAGCGACGCCGCAACCAGCGCCGTGGGTCAGGACCAGCAGGAACTCCGGTTTCGCTGGTGCCTCGAGCTCGGCGCGCGCCGGGCCAGCGCCGGTCATGATCTCCATTGCACGAGGCTACGTCCTCATCCACGCCGGCGCCGCGGACCCGCCGTTCAGCTCGGCCAGTTACGGCGCTGACTGTGGCAGAAGACATCGCACCGCTCTGAGCTGACCAGGCGTTCCTGCGGGAGGTGCAGTACGCCGGCGACGGCAACCCGGCTGCCCGGCAGTCCATCTACGCCCTCTCCGAACCCAGGCTGAACCTCAGCCCTGGATCAGACTCGACCGGGGCGAGGAACTGCGAGCAGAGACCTTCGGCTCGGTGATCCGGCGGGACTTCACCGCCGAGTTCCGGCTGCCCGATCCCCGGCCCGTCGCGGACTGCGTCCGCAGCATGACGATCACGCAGCGCCTGCCGGAGCAGGAGCGGCTCGTCGAGGCCGTGACCAGCCGCCTGGAGTTCGGCGACGACGGATTCTTCCCGGTCACCACCCACTGCGGAGCGCTGATCTACTGCTGAGGTACGCCACGACCTCGCCCCGGCAGCCGGCGTCTTAGAGGCAGGACGGCTCGCGGACCAGCGTCATCCGGCAAGCGCTGCCGCACCGTGGAGGCAGGCGACATGAGGCGACAGGCATCCGGAATCCTCGCGGCGGTAGCCGTAGCCGCACTCACGGTGGCTGCCTGCGGTGGCGGGGCCGGCCAGGCCTCGCCCCGGGTCGCCACCGCCGTCTGCCCGGTGAAGTCACCCCGGCTCGCGGCGCCAGCGCGGCAGGCCAGCCGCGGCGGCCTGGTACCGCCAGGGGCGGTGATCGCGTCGGTGTGCCAGTACGACCCCGGACTGCCGCCCTCGAAGGCCAGTGCCGCGCCGGTGCGCAGAATCGTGCTTCGCGGCCGGGCTGCGGCCGGGCTCGGGGCGGTCATCAACAGCGCCAGCGCGGTCACCGCGCACGCGGCGCGGTGTGCCGGGTCCGCCGGGCTGCTGCCGTTCTCTCAGGTCCTGATCTTCCGCTACCGCAGCGCTGCGCCGGCCGCCGTCACCGTCGCGCACACGGACTGCTCCCTCGCCGTCGTCACAGCCGACGGCCGCTCAGGCGTCCTGTCCGGCCAGATCCAGGCCGACCTGTTCGCCTACACGACGGTCACCGGGCAGGCCCGAAGCCCGCGCACCCCCGGGCTGATCGGGCTGAGCGCCGCCGCCGCGCTGGCGGCGGCCAGGCGTCACCACGTCGGCCTCACCTTCGACGGGGCCGCGATCGACCGGGCTGACCGGCTCGGTACGGTCATCTTCCAGTCGCTGCCGCCCGGAGCGCGCGGCGGCGGGCCTGCGGGGCAGGTTGGCGTCGTCCTTGCCGTCCAGCCCTCGCCCGGCTGCACCATGGGCCAGCTGACGCTGAGCTACCTCGGCGGCGAACCCGGTGCGGGCAACGACTTCGGCACGCTGCTGGTCAGGGACACCTCGAGCCGCTCCTGCACGCTCACCGGCCCGATCCGGGTGACCGGACTCGATGCCGCAGGCCAGCGCGTCACGCGGACCGTCCGCTTCCCGCTGGGCGGAGTGGCGGTGCTCAGCCCGGGCGCAGGCCCGGTCACCCGGGCCGGCAGCCGAGGCACCGGTGGCGGCGTGGCGCCTGGCGAGCTGACGGGCGTGCGCGGGCTGAGCGCCGAGTACCGGGACGGGCCAGCGAACGTCGACCGTGGTCTCTGCGCACCGCTCTGGGTGGTTCCGGCCACCTGGCGGGTCGCGTTCCCCGGCGGCGGGGCGCTCACCGCCGCCAACGCCGACCCCGCCGATCCCGCCAAGCTGGTCCCGTCCGGCGGTTTCGTCACCTGCCACGGCGAGCTCGGCAGAGTCGGGCCGGCCGCGGTCGCCTGGCCATGACCTTGACCTTGACCAGGCGGTTCAGATGATCGCGATCGGGTTGATCGGAGAGCCGGTTCCGCTGGGCAGCCGCAGCGGCGCCATGACCGACACCCAGGTCTCGTTCGGCACCGTGATCTTCCAGGCCCTCCGCCCGGCACCCGCTCCCGCCTCCGCAACGGCCCCCCAGGTCCGCGTAGTGGTCGCTGCCGCCCCGCACCCGCCTGCAAGGCACCCCAGCTAAGGCTGACCTACCGAGGCGCCGGCGCAACCAGAGGCAGCGACTTCGGCGCCGTCGTCATCCGCGACGTCAGCCCCGCTCCCTGCACCCTGTCCGGCCTGCTTCGGATACAAGGCGTCAGCGGCACGGGCCGTCCGGTCACGAACGCGTTTGGCGGCCCCGGTCAAGAATCTTCGCCAGGAACTGCCCGGTATAGCTCGTCTCGATCTTCGCAACCTGCTCCGGCGGCCCGGTTGCGATGACCTTCCCGCCACGCGACCCGCCTTCAGGCCCGAGATCGATCACCCAGTCCGCGGTCTTGATGACGTCCAGGTTGTGCTCGATCACGATCACCGTGTTGCCGCCGTCGACGAGCCTGCCCAGCACGCCGAGCAGCTTGCGGATGTCGTCGAAGTGCAGGCCGGTCGTCGGCTCGTCGAACAGGAACAACGAGCCCTGCGCCTGCGGCCGGTTCGCGGCGGCGTGCGTCGCTAGATGCGCCGCGAGTTTGAGCCGTTGCGCTTCGCCGCCGGAGAGCGTCGGCACAGCTTGCCCCAGGCGCAGGTATTCCAGACCGACCTCGGCGAGCGGCCGCAGACGCACGCATACTTCGCGATCCGCCGCGAAGCACTCGAGCGCCTCGGACACGGTCAGATCGAGCACGTCGGCGATGCTTAAGGGCGCGCGGCCGGCCATTGGCAGCTTCACCTGCAGAACTTCGCCGCGGTAGCGCCTACCGGCGCAGTCCGGGCATCGCAGGTAGACGTCGGCGAGGAATTGCATCTCGACGTGCTCGAAGCCGTTGCCGCCGCAGCCCGGACAGCGGCCGGTGCCCGCGTTGAAGCTGAAGGTCCCGGCGGTATATTTTCGAGCGCGCGCGTCGGGCAACTGCGCGAAGCGCTTGCGGATCGCGTCGAAGGCGCCGACATAGCTCGCCGGGTTGGAACGCGTGGTGCGGCCGATCGGGCTTTGGTCGACCATGACGACATCGTCTATCAAATCGCTGCCGATGAGTTTGCGGTGCGCGCCGGGGCCGTCCGTCGACCGGCCCTTCGCCCGCAACAGCGCCTTGTAGAGCACGTCGTGTACCAAAGTCGATTTGCCAGAACCGCTGACCCCGGTCACGCAGACTAGCCGCTGCAGGGGAATGTCGACGTCCAAATCGCGCAGATTGTGCTCCCTCGCACCCTCGATTCGCAGCGCCGCGCCCTCGATTCGCAGCGCCACGCGGTCGCCGGCGTATTCCCGAGGAGTGGGCGCCGCCGCGCCGGTGTGTTTGCGGCCGAACAAATAGTCGGCCGTCAGGGATTTGCCGGTTGCGGCAAAATCCTCGACGCTGCCGAAAAACACGATCTCGCCGCCGCGTTCTCCGGGGCCCGGCCCCATATCGAGCACGCGGTCCGCCGCCAACATGATCTGCGGATCGTGTTCGACGACCAGCAGAGTGTTGCCGGCGTCGCGCAGCCGGCGCATGACGGCGGTGATGCGCTCGACGTCGCGCGCGTGCAGTCCGATCGACGGTTCGTCGAGTACGAACAGGGTATTGACGAGCGAGGTGCCGAGCGCGGTCGTCAGGTTGATGCGCTGCGCCTCGCCGCCAGAGAGGGTGCGCGACTGGCGGTCCAGGCTTAAGTATCCGAGGCCTACGTCGACCAGATACCGCAGCCGCGTGCGGATTTCCGCGAGCAGCAGTTCGACGGCTTGGTCGCGCGGCTTCGGCAGCCGCAGATTTTGGAAGAACGCGGCGCAGCGTTCGATCGACATCAGCAGCAATTCGTGGATGTCGGCGCCGGGGTCGCCGACGCGCCACAGCAGCGCCTCGGCTTTGAGCCGCGCGCCGCCGCAGGAAGCGCACTCGCTGTACGAGCGATACCGCGACAGCAGCACGCGGATGTGCATCTTGTACGCCTTGGTCTCGAGCCATGCGAAAAAACGGCGCACGCCGTACCAGACATTGCGTGTCCATGCGCCTTCGCCGTCGATGACCCAGGCGCGCTCGGCCGGCGAAAGATCCCGCCACGGTGTGTCGATCGGCACGCCGCGTCTACGCGCAAACCGCAGCAGATCCGACTGGCACTCGGCGTAGGACTTCGTCTGCCACGGCTTGACGGCGCCCCGGCGCAGACTCAAGTCGTGGTCCGGGATGACCAGTCCGTAGTCGACGCCGATCGTACGTCCGAAGCCGCGGCAGGATTCGCAGGCGCCGAGCGGCGAGTTGAAGCTGAAGTTGCTCGGCAGCGGTTCGCCGTAGGAGATATCGCAGTCGGGGCAGTGCAGGCCGGTCGAGAAGCGCCACGGCGGCAACGCGTCTTTGGCGGTGGTGACCGCGTAGACGTCGAGCTTGCCATTTCCGAGCCGCAAAGCGGCTTCGAGGGCTTCGGTTCGGCGCGCATCGTCGGCGAGTGACCAGCGGAAGCGGTCTTGTACGACCTGCAGCGACCGCTCGCGCTCCTGGTGTATGCGCGTGTAGCCCTGGCGTTCGAGCAGCGCGAGTATTTCCGGCGCGGAGAAATTCGGCGGCACCGGCACCGGAAAGGTCACGATGAGCCGCGGGTCGCCGTGCGCGTGCGCGCGCTTCGCGAGTTCCTCGCGGATGCTCTCGACCGTATCGCGCCGCACGCGCCGGCGGCAATTGCGGCAATAGAGGTCGGCGGCCCGTGCAAACAGCAGTTTCAAATGATCGTTCAGTTCGGTCATCGTGCCGACCGTCGAGCGCGAGGTACGCACCGGATTGTTCTGCTCGATCTTGATGGCCGGCGGGATGCCGTCGATTCGATCGACCTGCGGCTTGTCCATGCGGTCCAGGAATTGCCGCGCGTAAGGCGAGAAGGTCTCGACGTAGCGGCGCTGGCCTTCCGCGTAGAGCGTGTCGAACACCAGCGATGATTTACCCGAACCGCTGACGCCGGTGACGACGATCAGCGCGCGCAGCGGCAGATCGAGATCGAGGTTCTTGAGATTGTTCTGGCGGGCGCCGCGGATGCGGATCGCCTCTGCGTCAACGTCCGGCAAACTGTTCCATCATGAGGCCGGTGCCGCCCCGGGTCACGTGCGCAACGACGGCCGTGCGGCGATGGATCTTGGTCACCAGGCCTAAATTGATCGCAAAAGCGAGATGTACCTGTTGTCCCTTGCGCAGTCCGAGATTTTCGGTCTCGACGAATACGCCGCTCGCGCTCAGGTTTTTCGCCCTGCAAATCCGGCTCTTTCGCCCCGGCATCACGACGTATACGGTCGTACGCGCGCGATGGCGAGTGTGCAGGCGACGCTCCATCCGTGCAGATCCCTTATTTTGTCATTGCTGCGAGCCCGCATTATGCACACCGATGCCGATCGAGCGAAAGGGCGCGCCATGGCCCTTGCTTATGTCCAATCGGTCGAGGCGCTGCGCGCCGCAGCGCCGGTGATTGCAGGCATCGACAGCGCTGCGGCATGGCAGCTCCAGAAATTTCAATGACTTGGCCGGCGCGCGGGCGTCCCCTTGGGATTGCGCGGCTCAAGTGTGGTGGCCGCCGGCGCTATGCACGTGGCCGTGTGCGAGTTCCTCGGCCGTCGCCTCGCGCACGCCGACGACCTGCACGTCGAAATGCAAAGTCCGATCGGCGAGCGGATGGTTGCCGTCGAGCGTGACCATGTCGCCGGCGAGCGCGGCAACGGTGAACATGCGCATGCCGCCTTCGGTGCGCGCCTGGAAGCGCATGCCTTTCTTGATTTCGCCGGCGCCCTGCAGAGCTCGTTTAGGCACGCGCTGGAGCAGCGCATCGTCGCGCATCCCATAGCCTTGCGCCGGCGGCACGACGACGGCTAGCGTGTGACCCTGTTGCTTGCCCTCGAGCGCCTTTTCCAATCCGGCGACCAGAATGCCGTGCCCTTGGATATAGGCAAGCGGCTCGCCGCCCGCGGAGCTGTCCAAGATCTCGCCGTGATCATCCTTCAGCGTGTAGTGAATGGTGACCACACGGTCCGCCGCAATTTCCACGTTAGTGCCTCCGAAACATCGATTGTCCGCCGCGCCGGCGCGCCCGTACCCCGCTATCACGCCAGCCTCGCCTCGAGATCGTAGGCACCGGCCGCGACGATCAGCACTTGCGCGAAGTTGCCGACCGGCAATGCGCCGCCATCGACAATGCGCACGATGCCGTCGATCTCCGGGGCGTCGGCACTCGATCTGGCGATTGCCGCGCCGCCTTCGATCCGATCGACGAGGACCTGCATGCGGCGGCCGATCTTCTGCGCGAGCCGCCGCGCACTGATCTCGGCGCTGCGTTCCATGAAGCGCGCACGCCGTTCGCTCTTGACTTGCGGCGCAATCTTCGCTTCAGCAAGCGCGTTGGCCGCGGCGCCGGCGACCGCCGAGTACTCGAAACAGCCGACGCGATCGAGCTTTGCGGCGTCGAGCCAATCGAGCAACTGCTGGAAATCCGCCTCCGTCTCGCCGGGGAAGCCGACGATGAACGTGCTGCGAATCGCGATGTCCGGCACGAGCGTTCGCCAGGCCGCGATCCGCTGCAGGGTGTTCTGCGCGGCGGCGGGGCGCTTCATCAGCTTCAAGATCCGTGGGCTCGCGTGCTGAAATGGAATGTCGAGATACGGCAGAACGCGCCCTTCGGTCATCAATTCGACGACCTCGTCGACATGCGGATACGGGTACACGTAGTGCAGGCGAATCCATATTCCGAGTTCGCCGAGCGCCGCGGCAAGATCACAGAAATGCGCGCGCCGCTCGCGCTCTCGCCAGGTCTGGCTCGCGTATTTCAGGTCGACGCCGTAGGCGCTGGTGTCCTGCGATATGACCAGGATCTCCTTGACGCCGGCGCGCGCGAGCCGCTCCGCCTCGCACAGCACCTCGCCGATCGGTCGACTGTGCAGATCGCCGCGCATCGACGGGATGATGCAGAAGCTGCAGCGGTGATTGCAGCCCTCGGAGATCTTCAGGTACGCGTAATGGCGCGGCGTCAGTTTCACGCCTTCGGCCGGAATCAGGTCCAGGAACGGTTCGTGCTTCGGCGGCAGGTAGCGGTGCACCGATTCGACCACCTCTTCGTAGCGCTGCGGCCCGGTGATCTTCAATACCTGCGGGTGCCGATCGAGAATCTTCTGCGGCTGCGCGCCCAGGCAGCCGGTGACGATCACTTTGCCGTTCTCGGCGAGCGCTTCGCCGATCGCATCCAGCGATTCGTCGACGGCGGCGTCGATGAATCCGCAGGTGTTGACTACGACCAGATCCGCGGCGCGGTAGCTCGCCGCAACTTCATAGCCTTCCGCGCGCAGGCGCGTGAGGATTCTCTCCGAATCCACCAGGGCCTTGGGGCATCCTAAACTGACAAAGCCCACTTTCGGGCTCTTGCGGAGCATCGTTTTCAAGCTGATCGGCGGCCTGGCGGGGCGGGGGCGGAATTGTACTGCAAAACGGCCGCCCGCGGGCGCCGCGCAGTCAGGCCAGGCCGCCGCCGACCGCGATGATCTGCCCGGTGATGTAGGCGGCGTCCTCGGAGGCGAGATAGGCGGCGAGGCTGGCCACTTCCGCGGCCGTGCCGGCGCGCTTCATCGGCACGATCTCGGTGATGCGCGCGGCATCGAATGCGGCGCCGCTCATCGCGGTGGCGATGACGCCGGGCGCGACCGCGTTGACGGTGATGCCGCGGCTCGCGACCTCCAGGCTCAAGGACTTGGTGGCCGCATGCAGCGCGCCCTTGGCCGCCGAGTAATTGACCTGTCCACGGTTGCCGATCAGCGCCGCGATCGAGGTGATGGTGATAATGCGTCCCCAGCGGGTTCGGATCATCGGCAACATCAGCGGCTGGGTGACGTGATAAAAGCCGTTGACCGACACGTCGATGACGCGGTGCCACTGTTCCGCGTTCATGCCGGGAAATGCCGCGTCGTCGTGAATGCCGGCATTGTTTACGAGAATTTGGACCGCCGCCTCCTCGGCCAGGGGTGCGAGCGCCGCGTGCGTCTCGGCCGCGTCGGTCACATCGAACTTGATCGCCCGCGCCCGGCCGCCGGCGGCGCGAATCTCCGCGGCCAGGGCTTCGGCCGCGGCGATGCCGCGGTTCGCGTGCACGTAGACCTCGTGCCCGGCACGCGCCAGGCGCCGGCAAATCGCGGCGCCGATGCCGCCGCTGCCGCCGGTGACCAGTGCGCGTCTGCGAATTTCGTCCGTCAATCGAACCTCCCTTCCCCGTGGAGCACGATCGCCACCCGGCCGCTGGCGAGCGGCGGCCGCGCCACGGCGGCGCCGTCCACGGAAACCGAGAATTCATACAGGGCGGTGGCGCCGTCGCCGGCGATGCGGCTCGCCTCGCAGATCAGGTCGGCGTCCAAGTCGTCGAGTCGCAGCGAGCCGAGGGCCACGTCGCGCAGGCTCGCAAGATAGCCGCTGCGCGCAGCGCGGCCCGCGGCCGGCGCAACCAGCGCGCCGTGCACGGCGATCGCTTGCGCCGCGTATTCGATCGCGCATGCGCCGCCGAGGCGGCCGTAGGCGCGCAACGGATTATCGGCGCGGCGGTGCGTGCCGCTGCGGCAGCGGATGCCGCCTGCGCTCCAGTCGAGCACCTCCTCGAGCAGGCACATCCGCCCGGCGTGCGGGATGCGGGCGGCGATCCATTCGCGGTCTAAGCGCACGGCAGTACCTCGACCCGCAGGCGCAGCGCATCCAGATAATCGATGACCGTGCGGCTCGGCTCGGGGTTTGCCAGCGCCTGCAGCAGCGGCAGGCTGCGCGCCGCCGGAATCGCGGTGCGCAGCGCTTCGAGCCCGCCGTCCGCCAGGCGCTGCGCCGCATCCTCGCCGAGAGCCGCGTCGATGCGCGCGATGGTTCTCTCGCTGCGCGCCGCCGACAATACCAGCGCCACGCCGAAGGCGTCGGGAATGGGACGCTTCGCATGCAGCGGCGGCGGATACTCGGTGTCGTATGCAACCAGCAGCAGCGGCTGGCGATCCACGGCGATCTGCGCGAGCGCATCGAGCAGCGCCGCCGCGAAGCTCGCGTCGTATGCGCAGAGCATATTCGAGGCCTGCATGGCGCCGACGGCGATGCTCCAATATCCGGAGGCCGCGTTCTGCACGGAATTGGAAAATCTGGTGGGCGATATCTCGCGATCGGCGGCGGCCAGCGCAAGGCAAATTTCGTGGCAGTTGTGCCCGTCTCCGCCGGAGGAAGAAAATACGCTGGCGAGCCGGCGCGGCTCGACGCCGGCGTGCGCGGTCGCTTCCAGCGCAACGGCGATCGCGAGTTTGACGACTCGGCCGGTTCTGCGCCGTTCCGCCGCGGGCAGGATCGCCGGCGCCGGCAGAACCGCCGCGGCCGGCGCGTAACGCCGGCCGCCGGCGAGCACGCGCGCGGCGCTCGGCCAATCCGCGAGGCCGGGCCCGAGCACACCGATGCCGTCGATGTAGGCCTGCAGGCTCATCCGGCTGTCGTGAATATCAAGCTGCAATTGGCGCCGCCGAAGCCGAACGAATTGCTCAAGACGCGCCGCGCGCGCGCGCGCCGATTGCGCGTGATGTAGTGCACCGCGAGTCCGGGATCGACTTGAACCGTCTGCGCGCCGCCGGGCAACAAGCCGTTTTGCAGACACAGCGCGCTGATGATTGCCTCGAGCGCACCGGCGGCGCCCAGGGTGTGGCCGGTCGCGCCCTTGGTCGAACTGCAGGGGACGGCGGATCCGAAGACACCGTGCACCGCACCGCTCTCGGCGCGGTCATTGCTCGGTGTGCCGGTGCCGTGCAGGTTGATGTAGTCGATCGCGCCTGGATCCAGTGACGCCGCCGACAAGGCCGCCCGCATCGCCAGCTGCGCACCGCGGCCCTGCGGATGCGGCGCCGACATATGATGCGCGTCGTTGGATTCGCCGGTCCCCGCCAACAGCACCGCATCGGACGCGAGGCTTTGCGGCACGCGCTCGAGCAGCGCGAATGCGGCGGCTTCGCCGATCGACAAGCCGTCGCGCGCGACGTCGAACGGACGGCACGGCGCCGCGGCGAGCAGCTGCAATGAATGAAAGCCGTACAGCGTCGTCAAGCACAAGGAATCGACGCCGCCGACCAGCGCGGCATCGACGAGCCCGGCCTCGATCATGCGTCGCCCGGCGGCAAACGCCTTGGCGCTCGAGGCACAGGCGGCGGAGACGGCCGCCGCCGGTCCGTCGAGCCGCAGACGCCGGCGGACGTATTCGACCACGGAAAACGTGTTATGCGAGCCGCGGTAGTCGAACGCCTCCGGCAGGGTGCCGGTCAGCGGGTCGCGCTGCCGATAGGCGAGTTCCGTCTGCAGAATTCCCGCGGTGCTGGTTCCGAGGAACACGCCGACGCGCCGCGCCCCGTAGCGCGCCGCCGCATCGCGCACCGCGTCGCAGAATCCGTCTTGCCGCAAGGCGAGTTCCGCCAGCCGATTGTTGCGGCAGTCGTAACGGCGCCATTCGTACGGCAGCGCTTGCGCATCGATGCCGGCAACCGCGCCGATGTGGGTGGCGAGCTCGACGGTCTCGAAATCGCAGCGGCGCAGCCCGCTGCGCTGCGTGCGCAGGGACACGAGCGTTTGCGCGAGTCCCCCGCCGATGCAGCTCGTTGCCGTGAATGCTTTGAGAAGTAGCGGCGTCATCGTTGCTTTGCCATCAGCGAATCTTACCGCGGGCGCGCACGCCGCTGCGCGGATCTTCGCTCAAGGATCGGCGAGCGCCGAGCGCAGCGTGATCGGCTCAAGATTGCGCGCGCGCAGCGTTTCGAGCAAACGCGGCAGTACTTCCAGGATCACCGGTACGCCGCGCGCGCTGCGAGCCGCGTTGCCGTCGTGCAGCAGCAGGATGTCGCCGCCGCGCAGCGCGCCGGTCAAGCGCCGCAAGACGTCGTCCGGATGGCGATTGACCGTATCGAAGCCGCGCCGGCTCCAACTCACGAGGCGCAGCTGCAGCTTCGTCAGGACGGGCTCCAGGAACGGATTGCGCAGCCCGGCGGGCGCCCGAAAGAAGCGCGGGCGGTCGCCGCACGCCGCGGCGATGCTGTCTTGGCCACGGGAGATTTCGGCGTAGATCATTTTCGGGCCGAGCAGGGAAAACGCCTTCGTATGCCGGTAGCCGTGATTTTCGATGGCGTGGCCGCGGTGGGCAATGTCCAGAGCGAGCGCCGCGTGGCGCTCGACGCGCCGGCCTACGCAGAAAAACGTGGCGCTGGCGCCGTATTGCTGCAGAATCGACAGGACCCGCGGGGTGACTTCCGGGTCGGGCCCATCGTCGATGGTGATCGCCACATGCCCGAGCTTGGCGCTCGCCGCGGGCAGCCGCGTCCAATTCGGACCGAGCAGCCGACTTTGCGGCCACAGGCCCGCGGTGGACAGCAGCAAATGATCGGCGACCAGCGCGCCGAGCGCGAACGGCCAACTCTGTGGACGCGCAAGCAGCGCGGCGCCGGCGCCCAGATGCAGCGCAATCGATGCGCGAATCAATGGCGACGGCACATAGCGGCTACGCATCGATCGCCGACCGCCGCGCCAACAGCGCCGAGAAGATCAATGCGAGGAACGCCCCCGGCGCGACCGTCATGCCGAGATCTTGGAGTACCGGCACCTTTGACAAGGACAACAAGCCGAAGCCGATCACCGTGGCCGCGTTGGCGATCGCCAAGGAGCCGATCGTGGAGGCGGCGGAGCCGTCGACCGCGGCGCCGTGGCGATCGAAGAACAGTGCGTAATTGGAGCCGACGGCGACGATCAACAGCATGCCGACCAGGTGCAGGATCGTCAGGCGCAGGCCGGCGAGCTCGAGCGCCGCCGTCACGGCCAGCACTGCGAGCACGAGAGGTGCGAGCACGCGCGCCGCGCGCGCGGGCGAACGCAACGCGATGCACAGCAACAAGGCGATCGCGCCGAAGCCGACCGCCGACGCGCGCTGCGCGTTCCTCATATAGCCGGCGTACAGCGCATCGGCTTGCGCTTTGATATCGAGCGCCACGGCGCCGCCGCCGAGCGCGCGGCGTACACGATCGATATTGATTGCGGCGACGCGTCCGGCGACGAGCGGCGGATGCAGCGGCAACAGCGCATACCATTTCCCCCGGCTTTGCAGCATCAATTCATCCAATCCAAGCGCCATCGACGTGCCGGCCAGGTCCGCGGGAGTCAATGCCGGCGCCTTGCGCGCAGCCGCGATGTCGTGCAAGAACGGCGCGAGCCGGGCGGCGCGCAGCGGTAGTCCGGCGGTAGCGCGTCGCAGGTTCGCCGCCAAGGAAACGGTGTCCGGCAGACTCGAGCGGCGCGCTGCCTGTGTCGCGAGACTCGGCATGTAGACTGCGGGGCTGTCGAAGCCGCCAATGACGCCGGCGCCGGCCAAACGCGACAGCGTCGCACCGGCCCGTTCGGCGCCGCGCAAGGCGGCTTGCAGGTCCCCGCCGCCGGCGACGACGATGTCGCCGACGTCGGCGGCGCCGAGATCGGCGCGCAGCGCGGCGTCGAAATTTCTATCCGCGGCCGATATCGGACTCAATGCCGCCAGATCGCGATTCCACAGGCGGCCGTGATGCAGCCAGAGCACCAGCAGCGAGCCGATCATGATCGCGGCGCCGAGGCCGCGCGAGAGCCCGGCGCGCGGCAGCCGCGCACGCAGCGCTTCTCCGAGCGGCGCTACATTGCGCAGCGGCAAGCGCGCCGGCAGCAAGCGCGGCAGAACGAAGCGCGTCGTCCAGGCGGCGGCCGCCAGGCCGCTGATCGAATACACGCCGAGCTGTGCGAGGCCCGGGAAGCCGGACGGCAACAACGAGGCGAAGCCGCAGATGGAAGTCAGTGCGCCGAGGCGCACGGTCGGCCAAAACAGGCGGCGCCAGCGCTCCTGGGCGCCGCCGGCCGCGGCATCGCCGGATTGAATGAAGAAATAGATCGAATAGTCCACCGCTTCGCCGATCAGGGTAATGCCGAAGCCCAGGGTTACGCCCTGCACTTCCCCGAAGATCAGCGCGACCGCCGCGACTCCGGTGAGCGCCCCGGTGACGACCGGCACCAGCCCGAGCAGGACCGCCGGCAGCGAACGATATACGGCAAGCAGCAAGGTGATGACCAGTGCGCCGCCGAGGATCGAAAGCCGCAGCGCCGCGCGCTCGATTTTCGCGCGGGCGGCGACCGCGAACACGCCCGGGCCGCTGACGCGCAAATGCGCGCCGTTGCCCGCCGCTGCCTGCGCAGGCGCCGAGGTTGCGCGCACGGCGCGGCGGAATGCGCGGCGGATCGCCGCGAGTGCATGCTGCTGCGCGTCGGTGTCGGAGCCCGCCGCGCGGGTTTCGGCGACCAGAAGAGCGCGCTCGTCGGCGGCAGAGACCCAAACCCCGTCCGCGCTGCGCGGCGCGGTTCCGCGCTCCAATTGTTCGACGAGCTGCAGCATCTCTCCGGTCGGATCGCGCGGCAGCAGCGATTTCAGCCAAAGTCCCGCGGGCGAAGTCAGGGCATCGATCGTCGTCTCGATGGCGGCGTGCAATCCTTCGGCCGTGAAGCGCTGCGGCGTGACCGCAGCGCTCAGCAGGTAGCGGTGCCGGAAGAGAAATTGCCGATCGTGTCGGCGGCTGACCGCGGCGCCGTTCTCGACGGAGAGAAATTCGCCGTCGCCGCGCAGCTGCTGCGCCAAGGCTTTCGACAGGCGCGCGCGCATCGGCGCATCCGCGCCCTCGACGGCGATCAAGATCACGCGCGATGCCGGTCCTTCGCGCAGCTGGTCGACCAACAATTGCTGATCGGCAGTCGGATGCGCCGGCAGGAACGCCGACATATCGGCGATGTAGCGTGCCCGCGCGGCGAACAGCGCCGCCGCCGCGAGCAGCAGCAGCCACAGCGCGATCGGCGCCGCGCCGCGCAGTCTCATGGCGCGCCGCCATTCTCGATGCGCATCGACGAATGATCGCCGTCGGTCTGCCGGATCTCGACGCGCAGTAGATCGCCGCCCGCGCCGTCGATGCGAATCTGCGATACGGCGCGGGCGAGCGCGGCGGACTTCGGCGTCAATAACAGGGTCCAGCGGCGCACGTCGCCGCGGAAGGTGATCGCGAACGCATGCGCGAGCGCCGGGCGGTTTCCCGCCAGGGTGTCGCGAAGGCTGTCGATAAAGGGCGCGATCTGCGGGTAGGCGCGCAAATCGAGCACACGTCGCCGGCCTCCGTGGTCGACGATCAATCGCTCTCCAGCGACGATCATGCTCTCGCGGCGCGGCTGCAGCGTGCGCTGCTCGAGGCGGTCGGGCGCGTCGTAGAGCAACTCGCCGCGCGACTCCAGCGGGCGATCGAGAACCGCGAGATATTGGCGCTCGACGAAGCGCGCCTGCCGATGCCGCTGCGCGCCGAGCAAGTGCATGACCCGCTGCAGATCGCCGTCGGCGGCCGCGCCGCACAACGCGAGCCAGGCAAGCGCGGCGAAGGCGAGGCGCTGGCGCATCACTGCTCGGCGCGATCGGCGCGCGTGGCCCAGAAGTCGAAGAAGTTGAACCAATTGTACGGATCCGCGCGGCAGCAGGCGTCGAGCAGCGCCGCATAGCGCGCCAGTGCGGCGGCTACCGCCGGCGCGCGCGCGGCGCCGCGCACGCCGGCAAAGTCGGCGATCGGAGAGAAGACGACGTGGTAGCGATTGCCGCCGCGGTACAGGGCCGCCATGAAGATCACGGGGCTGCCGAGGATGGCGGCGGTGCGCATCGGGCCCGTCGGCAAATAGGCGCGTTCGCCGAGCAGCGTCGCCGCTTGCACGGGCTCGTTGCCGAGAGTGCGGTCGCCGAGGATGCCGACGAAGCAGCCGGCGGCGAGGCGCTCGGCAATTTGCAGCATCGCGTCTATCCGGCCGAGCGCCACGATCTCGGGCGTCGCCGCCGGATTGATCGCAGAGAAGATGCGCTTGACCTTGTGGGCGTTCTCCTCGTACATGGCCATCACCGCCCGCAAGCCCGGCTCGCGTCTAGCGAGCGCGCCGATCACCTCGAAGCTGCCCATATGGGCGCCGATCAACACCGCGCCGCGACCGGAATGCAATTGCGCGCGCATCGTCGCCGCGCCGTCGATGGAAATCTCGAACAGATGCTCGCGATCGTTGAGCAGAAACACGCGGTCGTGGATGGTCGACGCGAAATACAGCAAATGGCGAAATCGGTCGCCAGCCGTCGGCCGGCGGCCCAACGCCAGGCCGAGGTAGCGGCGCGCAGCGACGCGCGCCTTGGGCGCGAATAGGAAGAAATACGCGGCGATCGCATACAAAGCGCCGCGGCTGATGCGCCGGCCGAGGCGCATCGACACGAATACCATGAGCCGCAAGAGCCGCAGGCTGCCGCGCTCGGGGCTGTCCAGCCACGCGGCGCGTCTTGCACTCTTGGCCGGCGCGAGCTGCATCGTCTCTCAGAGCGCCGAGGCGCCGCGCCGCGCCGCAGCGAGGACGCCGGCGGCGACCGTGCGCTCTTCGCAGCGGACCGTAAAGCGGATCGAGCCGTCGGCGAGAGCGGTGAATTCGACCGACAGCGGATCGGCCGGACGCACCGGGCCCAGGAATTTGCAGCTGCGGATGTCGACGGGGGCATGCACAAATGGGGGACTGGATTCGAGTTCATGCAGTACCGCGTCGAGCAATACCGCGCCTGGCAGGATGGGCGTGCCGGGAAAATGCCCCTGATACGACGCATGATCGGCGGCGATGCGTAGTTCGCGGACGCGGCGCTCGGCGGGTTCGGCGGTCATCCTGCGCCTACTTCGATTTTGCGGCGAGCAACCGCAGTTCGCGGTAGGGCAGCTTGCCGGTCGCGTTGCGCGGCAAGCGCTCGACGAGCAGCAGCGGGCGCGGCAAAAAGGCGGGGTCGACGCGTTCGCGCAGCTGCGCGAGCAGCTCCGCCGCGTTCAGTGTCGGTGCAACCACCGCAGCGGCGAGGCGTGTGACCCCGGTCGTTCCGGCGCCTCGCGGGTCGCCCGGGAAAAACGCGCCGTCGACGACCCCCGGTATCGCATTCAGCTGATGATCGAGGTAGGCGAACGAGCTGCGCTTGCCGGCGATGTTCACCAAGTCCGCGGTTCGCCCGTGCAGCAGGAATTCGCCGTTAATAAGCGGTTCGACGACATCGCACAGGGCGGTGCGCTGTTCCAGGTGTCCGCCTAGCGCAAAGGTGCAGTCGGCGCTGCGGCTGAGGTGCACGCCGGGCCACAAACGCCAGGCGTTCACTTCAGCCGTGCGCCGCGACGCGATTTGACCGGTTTCGGTCGACCCGTATATCTCGATCAGTGCGGTATCGAAGCGCCGTTCGATCTTTGCCGCAAGATCGGCGCCGAGCGGTGCGGTCGCCGACACGACCAAATCGGCCGCCGCCAGTTCGACGCCGGCGGCGAGCAACGCGCGCAAATGGACCGGCGTTGAAACGAGTACGCGGGGGCGCGGCGCCGCGGCGATCGCCGCGGCCACGTCGGCCGGGTAGAACGGGCGCTCGGCGATCAGCGCATTGCCGCTCTGCAGCGCCAACAAGACGGTCGATTCGAACCCATACATGTGTTGCGGCGGTACGGTGCCGAGCAGCGCATGCGAGCGGCCGTCGTCGATTTTCAGCCGCTTCGCCTCGTCGCGCACGCAGGCGGCGAGGCGCCCCCAGGTCTTGCGGTGCGGCAGCGGCGTGCCGGTGGTTCCGGAGGTAAAGACGATCGCCGCCAATCGGTCGGCGTCGATCGTCGGGACGCGCCAGGGCGCTGCCGCCGCCGCCAAATCGTCGGGGTAGAGGAACTGCGGCAGGTCGATATCTTGGCGCGGATCATCGGTCAAGCAGAGCGTATCCGGAGCAAATGCCGCGAGCTGCCTGACGACACCCGGCGTATGGGTCGACGGCAGGAGCGTCGAGCGCTCGCCGAGCAGGCAGGCGGCGAAACCGACCGCAAATCGATAGCGGTCCGCGCAGACGTTGAGCACGTGCCGTGCCGGGGGAAGGCGCAGGGCGAGGCTGCGCACGTCGCAGAGAAATTCATGCGCCGTGACCGCAAACCCTCCGCGCCAGGCGAGGACCGCGGCCGGCGAGCTATGCGTAAGGAGCGGAACGGCAGCCATCGCTCACTTGGTCCTCTGCGCGGCGATATATTGCGCCAGTTGCCCGAGTGAGCCGAATATATGCCGATTGTCTTCGCTGTTGGCGCGCAGCTGGATGCCGTATTGTTTCGACAAGATCAGCGCGATTTCCAGAATGTCGATCGAATCGAGGCCAAGACCATCGCCGTAGAGCGGGGCCTGCGGGTCTATGTCTTCGGCAGCGACTTCCAGGTTCAATGCTTGCACGAAGAGCGCGGCGATTTCACGCTGCAGACCGGCATCGGCCAGCGGCGCCGGCTCCTGCTTAAGCGACGCTTTGTCGGTGATTGGCTGGATTTTCACTGCGCTTGCGCACCTCTCGGGAATTATAATGGAATGCCCCGGCCGCGCATCCGCCGCGCGGCGAGCAGGGGCGATCGGCAGACGAAGCCGCATAATAGACGCAGGTGCATCCACGTCAGCAATGCGTTATCCCGCCAATAGCGGAAGTGTGACACACCGCCCTGGTCGACGGAAAAATATCGAACGGCCGCCGGCATGTTGATCGGCCGCACGCCGCGCCAGCAAAGCCGCACAGCGGCTTCGGCGTCGAAATCGAAGCGGCGCATCCAGCGCTGACGGCGCATCACCGCGAGCAGTGCGCCGATCGGATAAACGCGGAAGCCGAACAGCGAATCGCCGATTCCCGCCCATAAGGTTTCCAGATCGGCCAAGCCATTGGAGATCTTTCGGCCCTTGACGCGCAATGCCGGCGCGCTCGCGTCGAATACCGGCCGACCGAGAATCATCGCCTCCGGCGCGGCCGCGGATGCGGCCATGAAAGCGGGGATTCGATCCGCCGGATGCTGACCGTCGGAGTCCATCGCGAGCGCGTGCGTGAACCCCGCGTCCGCGGCGATGCGCATGCCGTGGAGTATCGCCGCACCCTTGCCGCGATTTCGCGCCACGACGAGCACGCGCAGTCCGGCATCGGCGGCCGCCATCGCCAACAGCGCTTCTGCGGATCGATCGGTGCTGCCGTCGACGACGATCCAGACCGGGTCCCAATAGCGGCGCGCGTCGCGGACCGCCTGGTATGCATTGGGTCCCGGGTTGTAGCTCGGAATCAAGACCAGGTGCGTCGCGGAAGCTTCCGGCATGGCTTATCGACTGGTGAGCCAGCGCGACTGCGGCGCTTCCTCTAGCGCCTCTCGAAAGTAGCGATCGAGCTCGCAGGCGAGCTCGGTCGGGTCAGCAGGCGGCGGAAAGCGCTTGCCGAGCCGCACTCGATAGGTGATCGGCAGAGCGGGCCGGCGCAGCAGCGGCCATCCTTTGCTCAAAAAGGGCGAATCCGTTTCGATCAGCAGAGTCTGCACCGGCACGTCGGCGCGTTTGGCGATCAAGCCGATGCTCGCCGACAGTGCATTGATCGGCAATCGAGTCGTGCGGGTACCTTCGGGAAACATCAGCAGCACGCCGCCGCGGCGCAGATGCCGCATGGATTGCTTGACCATCCGCAGCGGCGAGTCATTTTTCACGTAGCGTGCCAGTCTCGAGCCTGCGCCGAGGAAGGGGCTTTTCATCAATTCGGATTTCATCACGCAGGTGACGTTCGGATGGCGCGTCAGAATCAACAGCGCATCGATCAGCGAAGGATGATTCGGCGCCAGAATCAGCGAGGATGCCTCCCGCAACTCGTCCATTTCGCGCAGATCCAGCCGATAGGCGCCGCTGAATGTCAGGGTCCAGGCGTACGCCCGAAAACCAAGCATTATTCCATAGCGTCCGCAGGCGGTGCCACTTTTCTCCGGGAGTACGAAATACAGCGGCAGCGCGAGCGCGGTCCACGCGAGGCAAATGACCGCGAGCAGCATGAGCGAGGCATACAGTGCGAGGGTGCCGTAGACGGTTCGCAATGCGCGCAGCATGGGTGTCCGCGAAGCGGCGCCCGCTCAGTCGCCGGCGGCCGATGCCGAGTCAAGCGGCCGGATGTTGCGGCGGCGGCGGCGCGCCGCGCGCAGGGTCGACGGCAAATGCAGGATGCAGACCGCGTAATAGAGAACCTTGAATGCGCGCAGCGATGGCCAGATCGGCGTGCTGCCGTAGATATCGCCGGCAAGCAGCGACAACAGCGCCTCTTGCATGCGCAGCAGATTGCGCGGTCCCAAGAAAAGCTCGCGCATGGCCGGCGTCGTCACCCGGTAGATGAACCAGGAGAATTGTCGCGGACCGCGCCGCATCAATCGGTCGAAGCGCTTCAGCGCAATGTTTCGCGTCGCTGGATCCTTGCGGCAGCCGTCGATCGTCTCGGCGACGGCCATGCCGCTCTGCATCGCCATCATGACCCCAGAGGAGAACACCGGGTCGATGAACGCGTACGCATCGCCGATCAGAAAATAATTCCCGGCGTGCGCATGGTCGCAGCAATACGAGTAGTTGCCGGTCGCCTCCACCTCGGTAAGCAAGCTTGCGCCCGCGAGCCGCTCGGCGAGCGGCGGGCATGTGGCTATCGACGCGAGAAAGAAGTCGGCAAGCGTGCCGCTGCGCTTTTTCATGTACCGCGGCCAGACGACCGCGCCGACGCTGGTCGCCCCGTCGGCGAGCGGGATGTACCAGAACCAGCCATGGTCGAACCAAAAGATCGAGATGTGCCCGGCGCGCTTGCCGGTGTCGCGGAACGCACCGGCAAAGTGCGCATAGATCGCCGCGCTGTTGTGGCGCCGATTGCGCCGTTTGACGCGCAGCTGGCTGCCCAGCAGCGTATCGCGGCCGGAGGCGTCGACGACGCAGTCCGCGCGCCAGCAATGCGGCGTGCCGTCCTCGTCGGTCGCGAGCACGCGCACGCCCTGGCGGCCGTCAGCAAGGTCGACGCGCCGCACGCAGCAGCCTTCGCGCACCTCGGCGCCGAGCGCGGCCGCGCGCCTGATCAGGATTTCGTCGAATTCGGAGCGCCTGACGTGGAAGGCAAAAGGGAGCGATTTGTTCCAGGCGAAGGAAAATTCGAACTCCTGGCTCCTGCCGTCCTGCGCCGAAACGAATTCGGCGCCCCATTTCTGCATGCCGATTGCGCGCACCTCGGCGCCGACGCCGAAGATCTCCAGCAGAGGCAGGTTGGCCGGCAATAGCGACTCGCCGATGTGAAAGCGCGGATGACGCGCCTTTTCCAGCAGCACGACGCGATAGCCGCGCGCCGCGAGCATACCGGCCGCGGTGGCGCCGGCGGGACCGCCGCCGATGACGAGTATCTCGCAGCACAGGGCGGCGGCGGACGCCGGCGTATCGACGCTGCGCCCGAGCCCGAGCCCGAATGCATCGGCTTGCGGCGTCATCCCCGTCGTCATAGATTGCCGAGTCTATCTTGCCGTCCGACGCCGGTCCAACGGCCCCGCGCGAGGCCGAGGTCTGTAAAATGATCCGCCATGCACATATTGATCGTTGAAGATGACCAGATTGCCCGCGATTACCTCGCCAAAGCGCTGCGCGAAGTCGGCCATAGCGTCGATGTTGCCGTGAACGGACTCGAAGGGCTGCATCTGGCTTCCTCGGTCGCGCTGGATCTGGCGATCGTCGACCGCATGCTGCCGAAACTCGACGGACTGGCGTTGGTGCAGTCGCTGCGCGCCACCGGACGCAAACTGCCGGTTCTGATCCTGAGCGCGCTCGGCGACGTGGACGACCGCATCACCGGCTTGCGCGCCGGCGGCGACGATTATTTGACCAAGCCATATCACATGTCCGAGTTGATGGCGCGCATCGACGCGCTCGCCCGCCGCGGCGAGCTCGGCAGCGCCGAGGCGGCGACCAAGCTGAAGCTGGCCGACCTCGAACTCGATCGCATGACGCGCCGCGTCATGCGCGGCGGCAAGAAGATCGAGCTGACGGCGCGCGAATTCCAGCTGTTGGAGTTCATGATGCGCCACAGCGGACAAGTGGTGACGCGCACGATGCTGCTCGAGGGGGTGTGGGACTATCATTTCGACCCGCAAACCAACGTCATCGATGTGCACATCAGCCGCCTGCGCCAAGCGATCGACAAGGATTTCGACAAGCCATTGCTGCACACGGTGCGCGGCGCCGGCTATAGCCTGAGCGAAGACGAGTAGTGGACCAGGAGCAAAGGTTCCTCGGCGTCCTGGCGAGTTCCCCGTTTCGCATCGCCATCCTCTATTCGATCGTCTTTGCCCTCGGCGCCGTCGCCATGCTGGGCGGCGTCTATTTCGCCGTGTCGCGGGTCATCGACGGCAGCACCGACAATCTAATCGAGGCGGAAGTGCAGGGTTTGCGCGAACAAGTCCTGGTGTTGTCGCGCAGCGATTTCATCGAGCTCATAGAGCAGCGCTCGCAGGATCAGGAAGTTCGCGGCGCCGTCTATCTGATGGTCGATCCGCAGCTGCGCCCGGTCGCGGGAAACTTGCCGTCGTGGCCGAAGATCGCCGCCGACCAGGGCAAATGGATCCAGTTCAAGGTCGCCGTGCCCTACGGCGACGAAACGCGCGTGCACGAAGTTCGTGCACAGCGCTTCCCATTGCCCGGCGGCTATCGGATGTTGGTAGGACACGACGTGCAGGAACGCCAGGACGTCAAGAACGTGATGATGCGCGGCCTCGTGGCCGCGGTCGTCTTGACGATGCTGCTCGGTTTGAGCGGCGGCTTCTGGATGGGGAGGCGCATTCTCGCGCACGCCGGCGCCATATCGGCGGTGGCGACGCAAATCATGCGCGGCGACTTGTCGCAGCGTCTGCCGGTGCGCGATGCGGAGGATGAACTGAATACTCTGGCGCGGGAAATCAACGGCATGCTCGACAAGATCGAACAGTTGACGCTCGGCATGCGCACCGTGCTGGATAGCGCGGCGCACGATCTGCGCACGCCCCTCAACCGCATGCAGTCGACCGCGGAGGCGGCGATACTGCAGCTCGATCCGGCATCGCCGGAGCGGCGCGTGCTCGAGACCGTAACCACCGAGGTCGACCGCATGCGCGGCACCCTGGACGCTCTGCTGCGCATCGCCCTTGCGGAGACGGGGACGGTCGCCCGCGAAGCGGTTGATCTGTCCGAGTTGGTCGCGAGCATCGTCGATCTGTATGCGCCGGTCACCGAGGAGCGCGGCATCAAGCTGGAAAACGACGTCGCCGCGGGCGCCCACATCCAAGGTAGCCGCCAGCTGCTCGCGCAAGCTCTGGCCAATCTGCTGGATAATGCGATCAAGTTCACGCCGCAAGGGGGACGCATCCGCGTATTTCTGCGCAATGAGTTCGGCGGCCCCGAGGTGATCGTCGAGGACGATGGACCGGGAATTCCGGCCGACAAGCGCGAATTGGTGCTCGGGCGGCGGGTTCGCCTCGATCAAGCGCGCAAACTGCCGGGATCCGGTTTGGGGTTATCTTTGGTGGCGGCCGTGACCAAGCTGCACGGCGCCCGCTTGGTTCTCGACGACGCCGGTCCCGGCCTGCGCGTCGCTTTGAAGTTCAGACAAACGTGAGGAGACACATGAAATCGCATCGAACACGCCGGATCGCGGCCCTTGCCTTACTCGCGGCGGCATCCGCCGCTTCCGCGGCGCCGGTCTCCGGCGTCGATGGCCATTACGTCGATGCGGCGGTGCGTCCGCAGGACGACATATACAGGCATCTGAACGGCAAATGGCTGGATACATGGCGGATTCCGGCGGACAAATCCTATTATGCGACGTTCACCGCGGTCGCGGACCAGACTCAGCGCCAACTCAAGGGTATCGTCGACGGACTCGCCGGCGGCGGCGCGGGCGGCGCCGACGCGCGCAAATTGGCCGATTTTTACGCGAGCTTCATGGACGTCAAACGGCTCGACGCCCTGGGCCTTGCGCCGCTGCGCTCGGAGTTTCGCCGCGTCGACGCGATCGCCGGCAAGGGCGATCTTGCGGACATGTTCGCCCATCTGAATCGGACCGAAGCCGCGGCGCCGTTCGACCTCGGCATCGACCAGGATGCGCGCGACTCGACCCGCTATGCGGTCACGCTTGCGCAGAGCGGCCTCGGCATGCCGGACCGGGATTACTATCTCAGCGACAATGCGAAGCTGCGGACGGTGCGCGCAAAGTACCTGGCGCATATCGAGAAGATGTTCACTCTGGCGGGCCTGCCGGATGCCGCCGGCAACGCGGCCGCGATCCTCAAGCTCGAGACTGCGATGGCGAAGATCCAGTGGACGCGGGTCGAGAATCGCGATCCCTTGAAGATCTACAACAAGACCACGATCGGCGACCTGCCGGCGCTGATGCCGAATTACGCGTGGAACCGCTATCTCGCAGGCACCGGGCTTGCGCATAAAATAGACTACGTGATCGTCAATCAGCCGAGCTATTTCAGCGCGCTCGGCAAGCTGATAGCGCAGACGCCGCTGTCCGTCTGGAAGGCCTATTTCAAATGGCACCTGCTGTCGGCGATGGCGCCGTATTTGTCGCAGCCCTTCGTCGACGAGCGGTTCGCGTTCGCCGGCACGGTGCTGCGCGGCGTACCGCGCAACGAACCGCGCTGGAAGCGCGGCCTGACGCTGCTAAACACCGCGCTCGGCGAGGCGCTCGGCAGGCTGTACGTGGAGAAGTATTTCCCGCCGCAGAACAAGGCGCGCATCGGCGCCCTGGTCCACAACCTCATCGAAACCTATCGCCGCGAGATCGGCACCTTGGACTGGATGAGCCCGCCGACGAGGAAGGGCGCGCTCGCGAAACTCGAGAAACTGGCCGTCAAAGTGGGCTACCCTGAGAAGTGGCGGGATTACACCGCGCTGCGGATCCGCCGCGACGACCTGTTCGGCAACGTGATGCGCGCCGACGAGTTCCAATATCGATATGATCTCGCGAAACTCGGCAAGCCGATCGACCGCACCGAATGGCAGATGACGCCGCAGACGGTCAACGCCTACTACAACCCCTTGATGAACGAGATCGTCTTTCCGGCGGCGATTCTGCAGCCGCCGTTTTTCAACGTGCAGGCGGACGATGCCGTCAATTACGGCGGCATCGGCGGGGTCATCGGTCACGAAATCAGCCACGCCTTCGACGATGAGGGCAGCCAGTTCGACGCCGACGGCAATTTGCACGACTGGTTCACCCCCGCTGATCACGCGAAGTTCGCCGCCAAGACGCGGGCGCTGGTCGCCCAGTACGCCCGCTACGAACCCGTGCCGGGATTTCACGTCAACGGCAAATTGACGCTCGGCGAGAATATCGCCGACAACTCCGGGATCGCGATCGCCTACAAGGCGTATAGGAGATCGCTCGACGGCAAGCGGCCGCCCGTCATCGACGGCATGACCGGCGACCAGCGGTTCTTCTACGGCTGGGTGCAAGTGTGGCGCGGCAAAGCCCGCAAGGCGCAGGCCATTCTGTGGCTGAAGAGCGACCCGCATTCGCCGTTTTACGTCCGCGGCAGCGCGCCGCTGCGCAATCAGGCCGCCTTTTACAGGGCCTTCGGCGTCTCGGCCGGCGACAAGATGTATTTGCCGCCGGATCGGCGGGTCACGATCTGGTGAAGCCCGATCTTTTGCTGCTCTCCGGCCTGTTGTCCGACGAGACCGTCTGGGAGGATGTCGCCGCACGGCTGGCGGCCGCGGCGCAGGTGAGGATCATCACCTTCCCGCAGTATGCATCGCTCGGCGCAATGGCGCAGCATGCGCTGTGCGGCGCACCCCGGCGCTTTGCGGTCGCGGGCCATTCGATGGGCGGACGCGTCGCGCTCGAGCTGTGGCGGCTCGCGCCTGAGCGCATCGCGGGGCTGGCGCTCCTCAATACCGGCGCCTCGGCATGCGGCGCGGGCGAACCGCAGAGCCGCGGCCGGCTCGTACGGCTCGCCCGCGAACGCGGCATGGCGGCGCTCGCGGCCGAGTGGCTGCCGCCGATGCTGGGCGCGCCGCCGGCGCGGCGGCCCGAGGTGCTCGCGCGCCTCGTTTCGATGATAGAGCGGCAAACGCCGGAAAGCTTCGCCGCGCAGCAACAGGCGCTGCTCGAACGGCCGGAAGCCGAATTGCTGCTGCCGACCATTCGCGTGCCGACGCTGTTGCTAAGCGCCTGCGCGGATGCCTGGTCGCCGCCGTCGCAGCACGAAACGATGCGGCGCGCGATCGCGCACTCGACGCTGGTCGTCGTCGACGACGCAGGGCACATGGCGCCGATCGAACAACCGGATGCCGTTGCAGAGGCCCTGCGCGAGTGGCTGGCGGGGCTCTAGCGCCGCGCTCCAGGCAAACGCCGCTTTAAAACGAATCCACGGCCGAGCGGCAGCGCACTCGGCGATGAGCCGCGTCCATGCGTGCTACTGATGCAAGGATTCTTGCGCACGCACCATTTGGGTGCCGTTCGTATCAGCCAAATTGGCGGCATATCAGCGCAAGCCCGTGATCTTCAAGGCTTCGCGGCTTTTGGCACGAGCGTTGCTCCATGCAGCGGCGTCCCCGCGACCAACGGGGTCTCATGCGGCAATTACCAGGGGAGGGGTGTGCACCGATGAAACTGATCACCGCGATTATCAAGCCATTCAAGCTCGATGACGTGCGCAAGGCCGTCAGCGAGGTGGGAGTGCAGGGCGTCACCGTGACCGAGGTGCGCGGCTTCGGCCGCCAGCGCGGCCATACCGAGATCTACCGAGGCGCCGAGTACGTGGTGGAGTTCGTGCCAAAAACCAAGATTGAAATTGCGGTCGCCGATACCTTGGCCGATCAGGTCATCGAGGCGATTACCAAGGCGGCGCAAACCGGCAAGGTCGGCGACGGCAAGATCTTCGTGTTCGATCTCGCGCAAGTCGTACGCATTCGCACCGGCGAGCGCGACGCGAGCGCCATTTGAAACCAGGGGGATTCGCATTGATGAGCAAATTGTCGCGATTATTGTTGCTTTGCGCGCTGACGCTGCCGCTGCCGCTGCAGGCGGTCTGGGCCGACGACGCCTCGAGCGCATCGTCTGCGGCGTCGACGGTGACGACCGTGGCTCCGGCGGCCGCGCCGGCGGCGGCGCCGACGGCACCATTCCTAGTGACGACCGACAAGATCAACTCGGGCGACACCGCCTGGATGCTGACTTCCACGGCCCTCGTGTTGATGATGACGATTCCGGGACTCGCGCTGTTCTACGGCGGCATGGTCCGCAAGAAGAACATCCTGTCGACGCTGATGCAGAGTTTCGCGATCACTTGCGTGGTCTCGATCCTCTGGTGGGCGGTAGGCTACTCATTGGCGTTCACGCCGGGCAGTACGCCTTATCTGGGCGGGCTGAGTCGAGCATTCTTCAAGGGCGTGGTGTACATGCACGACGCCGGCAAGGTCAGCGTTTCGCATCTCGCGACGACGATTCCGGAAACCGTCTATGCGTTGTTCCAGGCGACGTTCGCGATCATCACGCCGGCGCTGATCTGCGGGTCGTTCGCGGAACGCATGAAATTTTCGGCGATGATGTGGTTCATGGCCGTCTGGTTGATCGCGGTGTATTGCCCGGTCGCGCACTGGATGTGGGAGCCGAGCGGCTGGTTCGCGGCCACGCAGCTGGACTTCGCCGGCGGTACCGTGGTGCACATCAATGCCGGCATTGCCGGCTTGGCCAGCGCGTTGATGCTCGGCAAGCGTCAGGGCCTCGGCAAGGAAGCCATGGCCCCGCACAATTTGACGCTGACCGTAATCGGCGCCTCGCTGCTGTGGGTCGGCTGGTTCGGATTCAACGCCGGGTCTGCAGTCGCCTCCGACGGCCGCGCGGGGATGGCCTTTGCCGTCACGCATATCGCGACCGCCGCCGCCGCGCTTTCCTGGATGTTCACGGAGTGGCTCACCAAGGGAAAGCCGAGCGTCCTCGGCATCGCCTCGGGTGCGGTCGCGGGCTTGGTCGCCATCACCCCGGCCTCGGGCTTCGTCTCGCCCGACTCGTCGGTGATTATCGGGGTTCTGGCCGGCGTGGTTTGCTACTTCTCCGCGACTTCGCTGAAGAGAGCCCTCGGCTACGACGACGCGCTCGATGCCTTCGGCGTGCACTGCATCGGCGGCATCGTCGGTGCCCTGCTGACCGGCGCGCTGGTCAGCAAGGAGATCAGCGGGGCGACGGGCAGCGTGCTGTTGCAGCTCAAGGGTGTGACCGCGACGCTCGTCTGGAGCTTCGGGATGAGCCTGATCATCTTGAAGGTCATCGATATGACGATCGGCCTGCGCGTCACGGCCGAGGAAGAGCGCGAAGGTCTCGACATCTCGCTGCACGGCGAGAGCTTGGAGTAAATGCGGCAAAGTCCGGCGGCATCCGGCCGCCGGACTCCTGCCGGATGGGCTGCCGATCGAATGAGTGCGACGCGGAGCCCGCGGCGGATTTGCGCGCTCTTGTTCCCCACATGTGCCAATTGCCACGTATCACCTAAGGAGTGACCAGTTTATGAAGAGACATGTATACGGAATCCCGGCGGCGGCGCTGCTGCTGGGTACGGCGGTGGCCGGCGTCGCTGCGGCGGATACGCCCGCCAAGGCCGCTGCGCCGACGCTCTCCGGCATGCTCGACGCGGCCGGCGTCGCGATCACGGGTTACGTGGACGCCGCGTATGAATATCAGTCCGGCGCGGGCGTGTTTTCGAGCGGTACGCCGGACCGCGTGTTCGATACGCGCGTCGACAGCTTTACGCTGCACCAAGCGTCGGTCACGGTCGCCAAACAGCCCAAGGACGGCTGGGGCGCCCTCGTCAACTTGACGGCCGGTCAGGATGCCGAAGTCATCAAATCGTATCCGGTGACGGGCGGCTCGAATTTCGACGTGACGCAAGCCTTCGTGCAGTATGCAACCGGTCCGCTGACCCTGATGCTGGGCAAGTTCGTCACCTTGTCGGGCGCCGAAGTGATAGCGCCCACTGGCGACACGAATTTTTCGCGCTCAATCCTGTTCGGCTACGCCATTCCATTCACGCATACGGGGTTTCGCGCCAGTTACGCGATCAACGATCAATGGTCCCTGGTGCTCGGCGTCAACAACGGCTGGGACCAGATCAGCGATGCCAACAAGCAAAAGACGCTCGAATATGGCGTGACCTACGCGCCCATCAAGACGTTCTCGGTGACGGTCGACGGTTACGCCGGCAAGGAACCGCTCGGCTTCGTGAATAATTCGCCGACCACCGCGCAGGGCCAACGCTTCCTCGTCGACGTCGTCGCGACCTGGAACGCGACCGGCAAGCTGACCTTCATCGCCAACTATGACAACGGCCGGCAAAAGGACGATACCGCGGGTGCTGCCGTCACCGAGTACAAATGGGATGGCGTAGCCGGCTATGCGAACTATCAGTTCACGGATCAGTGGCAAGTTTCGCTGCGAGGCGAGTACTTCGACGACAAGAACGGTTATCGTACCGGAGTCGTCGACCCGGTATCCGGCAACGGCCAAAAGTGGAAGGAGGCCACCGTTACGCTGAACTACACGCCGACCGCGAACGTGGTCGTGCGCTTCGAAGGCCGTTACGATACGTCCAACATCCACGATGCATTCGTGAAGAGCGTCGACGCATCCAACCAACCGGCGAGCTTCGCCGATAACATAGATTCCCTGGCTGTCGAGGCTTTGTACAAATTCTAGATAGCGCCGCGCCGGCGGCAAGTCCCGCGCCGCCGCCGGCGACCGGGCTTGCCGCTTTCTGATACGCCGGATGTCGCTCGTCGGCCATTGCCTCTATACTTTGGCGCCTGTGTTCGGCGGACTGGGGACTTCGGCGATGAGCGCGGCTCAGGCGGCGATAAATCCGGATTGCGGATTAAAATGCCGGTTCTGCGGCGGGAGCGAGCTGACGACGTTCGTCGATCTGGGCATGTCGCCGCTTTGTCAGACGCATATCGAAGCGCGGAACTTGAACGCGATGGAGCGGTTTTTCCCGCTGCACGCGCGCGTTTGCGGCGCCTGCTTCCTGGTGCAGCTCGAGGAATTCGTCGCGCCGGCCGACTTGTTCGGCGAATACGCGTACTTTTCCTCTTATGCCGATTCCTGGGTGGAGCACGCGCGCCGCTATGCCGAGGCGATGCGCGCGCGCTTGGCCTTGAGCGCGCACAGCCTGGTCATCGAGATTGCAAGCAACGATGGCTATTTGCTGCAGCATTTCGCCGCGGCCGGCGTGCCCGTTGTCGGCATCGAACCGGCGCAAAACGTCGCCGAGGTCGCGCGCGGCCGGGGAATTCGCACCGATGTGTCGTTTCACGGCCGCGCCAATGCCGCGCGCATCGCCGGCCAATACGGACGGGCCGATCTACTACTCGGCAACAACGTGCTGGCGCACGTGCCGGATCTGAACGACTTCGTCGCGGGCATGAAGGCGCTGTTGAAGCCGGACGGCGTCGTGACGATGGAATTCCCGCATTTGCAGCGACTGATGGAACAGAATCAATTCGATACGATTTATCATGAGCACTTCAGCTATTTCTCGTTGCTGACGGCCGAAAAGGTGTTTGCCGCACACGGCTTGACGCTGTTCGACGTCGATGAACTCTCGACGCACGGCGGTTCGCTACGAGTGTACGCACGGCATGCGCAAGATTCGTCGCGGCCGGTGGATCCGCGAGTCGCCGAATTGCGGCGGCGGGAGCTCGCTTTGGGCTACGCGCAGATCGCGACCTATCGACGGTTCGACGAGCAGGTGCGGCGGACGAAGCGCGATATTCTCGCGTTCCTGATCGAACTGAAGCGCGCCGGCAAGACCATCGTCGGCTACGGCGCTCCGGGTAAGGGCAATACGCTGTTAAACTATTGCGGCCTGCGTACGGATTTTCTCGATTACACCGTCGATCGCAATCCCTACAAGCAGGGAAAGTACACGCCCGGTACGCATATTCCGATTTTCTCGCCGGCCAGAATCCGCGAGACCAAGCCGGACTATATTTTGATCTTGCCCTGGAATTTGCGCGCCGAAATCACCGCGCAGACGGCTTTTGTGCGCGCTTGGGGAGGTCAATTCATCATTCTCATACCCAGGCCGGAAATCATCTCCTGAAGATGCGCCGCAGGCGTATGTTACGGTGGCGATGAGGCGCCCGCGCGCGGCGCACCGATCCGCCGCCTGCCGCGCTCCCGTGAACGAGGAGCCGTAGGAAACTGTCAACGCATCATCGCCGCACAGGAGACCGGCCGCTTTGCCGCCAGTTCCCGCCGTGACCCGCTACTCCGCCTTCGGCCTGCAACGCCGCCGTTTGCCGGTTTGGCTGCTGTGCGCCGCCGTCGCCTGCGCTTGTGCTGCGATCGTTGCCCGCGCCGCCAACCCGCAGGCGTACGCGGTGCAGTTGGCAGCGAGCGGCAACGCTGCGTTGGACGCGACGCTCGCGGCCACGTCCGAGTTGAGGTCGCTGCAGGATACCGCGCCGGTGAGTCCATTCGGCTTGATAGTGCGTGCCCGCGCCGACGTCGATCGCTTGCACACGGTCCTGGAGAGCTTCGGTTACTACCGGTCAGCGGTAGCCGTCACCATCGACGGCGAACCGCTCGACGACCCTCGTCTCGGCGAGGCGATTTCCGCGCGTCCCACGGGCAGCGTGTCGCGGGTCGCGGTCAAATTTCAGCTGGGTCCCTTGTATCACCTGCGGCGCATCGACATCGACGGCAGTTTGCCGGATTCGGCGCGCGGCGCGCTCGGCCTCGCCGCCGGCGAACCGGCCGTAGCCGCCGCGGTACTTGCCGGCGGCGCGCGTCTGTTGACGGCCCTGCAGGACCAGGGGTACGCGTTTGCGCAAGTCGCCGCTCCGGTTGCATACGAGGATCCGAGCGCGCCGCTCCTCGATCTCGATTTTCACGTCGTCGCCGGACCGCGGGTGCAGGTCGGCGCGATTCGCATCGTCGGTCTGCAGCGCGTCCACGAGTCGCTGCTGCGCGCAAAACTGCGGCTGCACACGGGGGACGCGTATTCGCCGCAGGCAATCGATCGGGCGCGGCGCGATCTGTTGAGCTTGGGGGTGTTCACCGCGGTCAGCGTGAGGCTCGGCGCAGCGGCCGACAGCCGCGGTGGCGTGCCGGTCACGTTCGACGTTCACGAACGTCTGCGGCACGCGGCGTCGGTCGACGCCGCCTACTCCAGCGACTTGGGCGGCAGCGGCGGCATCACCTGGACGGATCGGGACGTATTCGGCAATGCCGAGCAGCTGGATCTTGCGGCCTCGGTGACCAATATCGGTGGCACCGCGGCGACCGCGCTCGGCTACGATACCAGCGCGCAATTGCTGAAGCCGGATTTTGGACGGGCCGATCAATCGCTGCAGTTTGCCGTGACTGCGCTAAAGCAGTCGCTGCAGGCTTACCAGCAAACCGCGGTCACCGGCGGCGCCACGCTCACCCGCAAGCTGTCGCACGACTGGAGCGCGAATCTCGGCGTGACCGGCACCCAGGAGGCGGTCGCCCAAGAGGGCAATAGGTACGATTATACCTTGGTAGCGGCGCCGATCGGCTTGACCTACGACTCGACTGACTTGAATTCACCGCTCGACGATCCGCTGCACGGCATGCGCGACTCCTTGAGCGTGACGCCGACGCGCTCGTTCGGGATCACGAGTGCGACCTTCGTGATCACGCAGGTGAAGCTCGCCGCGTACTTCGATCTGCACGAGCTCTCGCTCGCAGCGGCCGGACGCAGCGTGATCGCGCTGCGCGCGCTCGCCGGCCTCGCGCAGGGGGCGGCAGAGTTCAGTTTACCGCCCGACCAGCGCTTCTACGGCGGCGGCTCCGGCACGATCCGCGGCTACCGCTACCAGGCCGTGGGCCCGCAATTTGCCGACGGCAATCCGATCGGCGGCACCGCGATCATTGCCGGCAGCATCGAGTTCCGCCAGCGTTTCGGCACTAGCTTCGGCGCGGTCGCATTCGTCGATGGCGGCCAAGTCAGCGCCAGCCTGAAGCCGCTGCCCAACGTGTTGCGCATCGGCGTCGGCGCCGGCATGCGCTACTACACGCCCGTGGGCCCGATTCGCGTCGATGTCGCCGTGCCCACGAAGCGCTACAGCACGCACGACGACCGGTTCGAGATCTACGTCGGTTTGGGGCAGGCTTTCTGATGCGCCGCGCGTGGAGAATTTCGGCGGCGGTTGCCGGCGCATTGCTGCTTCTGGTCGTGCTGCTGATCGCCGCCGCGTTTCTCGCCGGCACCACGGCCGGCGGCCGGGCAGCGGTAGAACGCTTGACTTATACCTTGTCGGCCGGACGCGTGCAGCTCGCCGGCCTGGACGGATCCTCGCTGTCGCAGCTGACGCTTGCCGAACTCACGCTGCGCGATCGGCGCGGCGTATGGTTGACCGCGCAGCGCGTCTCCTTGCAATGGTCGCCGCTCGCTTTGCTGCGGCGCGAACTGAAAATCGAAGCAGTGCATGCGGCGCGCGTAAATCTCGAGCGGATTCCGGTCAGCGCACTGCGGCCGACGGGGTCGCGCGCCTCGATTCCTCATATCGACGTGGCGCAAGCGTCGATCGACCGGCTTAAGTTGGCGCCGCAGGTCGCCGGCAGATCGGCCACGCTCGCGGTCCGCGGCGGCGTGCATCTGCGCTCGCTCGACGATCTTGCCGCCAGGTTCGACGCTGCACGGATCGACGGCGACGGACGTTACGATTTGCGCCTGCGGTTCGACCGCAAGCGCTTGTCGGGGACACTCGCCGTGCATGAGCCGGCGGGCGGCCCGCTGGCAACCATATTGGGATTGCCGGGGCTCGGCGCCTTGTCGGCGACGATGACGCTCGACGGACTGCGCAGCGCCGAGCAGGTCGATGTACGCATCGAAGCCGGCGCTTTGCGCGCGCGCGCGCAAGGCCGCGTGGATTTGAGCGCGCGCACGGCGGATATCACCTACTTTCTCGGCGCGCCGGCCATGCGGCCGCGCCCCGACCTCGCTTGGCGGCGGCTCGCCTCCAGCGGGCAATGGCGGGGCGGCCTCGACGAGCCGTTGGTCGACGCGCATCTGGACGTCGAGGATTTGCGTCTCGGCGCGGCCACCTTGCTGGGCTCGGCGCATCTGCACTTGACCGGCGCCGCCGGCGCGCTGGCCGCGCACGGCAGCCTCAGCGCAGTGCGGATACCCGGACCCAACCCCGCGCTGCTTGCGGGTGGCCCCGTCGCTTTCGATGCCTCGATGCGCCTGCGGAGCGCCGCTCGGCCCATCGTGTTCAGCGCGACGCAGCATCTGTTCTCGCTACGCGGCCGCGCGCTCACCGCAGGCGCGCGAACCCTGTCCCTCGACGTGCGTCTGCCCGATCTCGAACCGATCGCGGCGCTCGCAAACCTCGGGCTGCGCGGCGAGGCGCGCGTCAAACTCGGCTTGAGTGACGAGCGTACGGGCACCAAGGTCGACATCGATGCCGAAGCTGCGAGGCTCGCCGGCACGGCAATCTGGGCCAAAGCCCTGGGAGACCGCGCCTCGCTGCAGCTCGAAGGCCTGGTAGGCGACCGCGACATCCGCATCGCGCAGCTCAAAGCGGCCGGACGGGCGTGGTCCGCGTCGCTAAATGCCGATGTCGTACGGCGCGCAGCGAACGCGCCGCCGCCGAGTTCGGCCGCGGCGGGCGGCGGCGGTGCGTGGATGCAGTCGTTGCGCGCGCACTGGACCCTCAAATTCGATAATTTAAGCGCCTGGTCGTCGGCGCTCGCCGGCCAGCTCGCCGTGTCCGGCAAAATCCAAGGGTCGCCGAACGCGATGCTCACGGACATGCAGCTGACCTCGACGCTTGCGGTCGGCGGCGCGGCACGGATCGCGTGGAGCGGCGTGCTGCACGCCCGCGGCTCGCCGTCCGGTTCGTCCGGCAGCCTGCGCGTGGGCGGCGTGCTCGACGCGGCGCCGCTGCGCCTCATCGTCGGCTGGAGCCGCGACAGCCGCGGGCTGACCCGGGTCACGGTTCGTCAGGGGAACTGGAAGAGCGTGCGCGTCGGCGGCGAGCTATCCTCGGGCGCCGACTTTGCGAAACCTCGCGGCACCTTGCGGGTCACCGTCGGCGACCTCGCTGATTTCGACCGCTTGAGCGGGCTGCAACTGGCCGGCGGTTTAAGCGCCGGCGCGGTGTTCGCGCCGGGGGACGGTGGCACGCACGCAGAGTTGCGGTGTTCGCTGCCGAATTTTCGGATCGACGATTTCGCGGTCAGCGCCGAATTGGCGGCCGCCGGACCCGTCGATGCGCTCGCGCTGCACCTTGTCGCAAAAATGCCGGATCTGCGCGGCGCCCCGGCAAGCGCCGTGTTGACGGGGCCGATGAATCTGTGGAAGCGCACGCTGCGCCTGCGCGCTGCGGCGTTCGAATACCGCGGCCAAACGGCTCGCTTGCTCACGCCGGCGAACCTGTCGTTCGCCGACGGGCTGTCGATCGACCATTTGCGGCTGGCTGTCGACGGCGGGGTGTTCGAGCTCGCCGGCCGCCTGGCGCCGACACTCGCTATGCACGCTGCACTGCACACCGCGACGCCCGCGCTCATCGACGCCTTCGCTCCAGGCCTGCTGAGCGGCGGTCGCATCGATGCAAGCGCCGAGCTACGCGGCCGGATTGCGGCGCCGGTCGGCGAAGCCCATTTGACCGCGGGCGGCTTGCGCGTCGGCGACCAGCAGGCGCTCGGCTTGCCGGCGGTGCAACTACGCGGCTCCGCACGCCTCGACGGGGTCTCGGCGCAGATCGATGCACGGCTGAACGCCGGCAAGAAATCGGCGTTGACGCTGAGCGGCGGTGTGCCGCTCGTATCCGGCGGCGCGCTAGCCCTGAAAATCGACGGCAAACTGGACGTTGCGCTCGCAAGCCCCATGCTCGAAGCGCGCGGCATGGCCGCCACGGGCTCGCTGCGGGTCGCTGCGACGGTGAGCGGCGATCCGCAAGCGCCGCGGTTCGGCGGCACGATCAGCCTCGCCGGCGGGCATCTGCATGACTACGGGCACGGTGTCGATCTCGAGAATATCAGCGCGCAGCTGGTCGGTAACCAGGGCGATCTGCAAATCAAGAGTTTCACGGCGGCGGCATCGCCGGGAACGATTTCAGTGACGGGCCGGCTCGGCTTGCTGCGGCCGAAGATTCCGCTGGATCTGGTCATCGTCGCGAAGAACGCGCGGCCGATCGCGAGCAATCTGCTGACCGCGATTCTCGACGCCAAATTGCGCGTCAGCGGTACGGCGCACGAGCGCATCGACGTCGCCGGTGTCGTGGATCTGCGGCGCACGGTCATCGGCATTCCCAATGCGATGCCGCCCGACGTTGCGGTATTGGACGTGCGTCGGCGCGGACAGGCCCCCGCCGCAGTCGGCACGCCGCTCGTGATCGGCCTCGATGTGACCTTGCGGGCGCCGCGGCAACTGCTGGTGCAAGGTCGCGGTCTCGATGCCGAGCTCGGCGGCGAGCTGCATTTGGCGGGGACCACGGCTGTGCCCCTGGTCAGCGGCGGCTTCGAGCTGCAGCGCGGCAGCTTTACACTGGCCGGCAACAGGCTCTCCTTCAGCAGCGGCCGCGTCAGCTTCAACGGTGCGGGCCTGAAGCACAAGATCGATCCGATGCTCGATTTCACGGCGCAGACGACCACCGCGGACGTCACCGCCACATTGCGCATCACCGGGCTCGCGGATGCGCCGCAGTTCTCGTTCAGCAGCGTTCCACCGCTGCCGCCCGATGAAATCATGGCACGGCTGTTGTTCGGCGCGAACGCCCAGCAACTCTCGGCATTGCAAGCCGCGCAACTCGGTGCGGCGTTCGCGTCGCTCTCCGGCGTGGGCGGCAGCGCTTTGAATCCCTTGGCCAAGCTGCAGCGGGCCCTGGGCCTGGATCGGCTGACGGTCGGCAGCGCCGCGCGTTCGAATACGGCGAACGCGCCGAACACCGGCACCAGCATCGCCGCCGGGCGCTACCTCTCCAAGCGCGTCTATCTTGAGGCCAAGCAGAATACGACCGGTTCGAGCCAGGTGCAGGTGAACGTCGATTTGAGCAAACACCTGAAGCTGCAGACGCGCTTGGGGAACGGCACGCCGATCCTGCAGGGGACCACGCCGCAGAACGATCCGGGCAGCAGCATCGGCTTGAAGTATCAATTCGAATATTGACGGCGTGGCCGCCGCGCGCCGCGCGGCGCTTCTGCGAGCCATCCGCCGACCGCGATCCTTCGGTTACACTGGCGCACATGCTGAACATGCGGATTCGTACGGTGGCGGTGCTGGTCGTGCTGGCGTTGATCGGCGCGTTCCTGGCGGTCAATTGGGCGGCAATCACGGCAACCGCGAAATTCAGGCTGCTGGTGACGACGATCGAGGCGCCGGTCGGCTTGGTGATGCTGGCGATCGTCGCGCTGATCGTCGCGACGTTCATTGCCTACCTGGTCGTCTGGCAAGGCGCGGCATTGGCCGATGCACGCCGCCACGGCAAGGAATTGCAAGCGCAAAAAGCGCTCGCCGATCAGGCGGAAGCTTCGCGCTTCGTCGAATTGCGCGAGCTCGTGCGCGATGAGTTCAGGCGTCTCGACGAGCAGATCGCGCGCCAGGCAGAGGGATTGCGCGCGGAAATTCGCGACAACGCGAATTCGATCGCGGCGACCATCGGCGAACTCGACGATCGTATGCACAAGCCGCGTGGGGGTGACTCCTCTTGAGGAGTCGAGTATGCAGAGCGCGCTGCACGCGGCGACCGCTGCCGCATACCACGAAGCCCCGCAACGATGGCCGGCCGCCAGTCGCCGCTAGCAAGCGCGGCGGCGGCCGAAGCGCCGCCGCCGATCGCCGGTGCCGGCAGCCGCAGCTACGCCTTCATCGTCGATTGGCATATTCGGCTGCTGATCGCGTCGGCATGGATATTGGCGGGCGCCTGGGCGCTGCATGGCGACCTCGGCCTGCGGTCACGAGCGGCGCTGTTCATCTGGATCCCGGCCGCGTCGATTTATTTTCTCTATCATCCGCTGATCGAACTCGTGCTGCGCGGACAATCCCCGGGAAAGCGCATTGCCGGCGTGCGCATCGTCGCGCGCGACGGCCGCATCCCGAGCCACGGTGCGATATTGATCCGCAATGTTTTTCGCCTGGTCGACAGTTTGCCGCTGTTTTACCTGGTCGGTCTCGCAAGCTGCATCGTCACGGAAAATCACCTGCGCATCGGCGACATCGCGGCCGGTACGCGGCTCGTACAAGCGCCTAGGGACGCGCCGCGGCGCCGCTTGGGCGGAGCGCGGCAAGAGGCGCTGGAATTGGCCGATCAGTTGTTGCGGCGGTGGCCTTCGCTCGAGCCCGAGCGGCGGGCCGACATCGCGCGCGCGCTGCTCGTACGCCTCGAGCCCGGCGTCGATCCGCGGCGATGGGCCGCGAGCGGCGAGCTGGAGCTGCACGGCCGGTTGCAGTCCGCGCGGGCGGCGCGCCACGGCGGCGGCGGCGACTGATGCGTGCGCCGCCGCCGTCAGCCGGCCGGCAACGCGTTGACGCGCTGCGCCAAGTCCGCGCCTTCGCGGCGCGATTTCAAGTCGTAGTAAATGGCCAGCAGCGCCGGCGGATACCACATCATCATCAATGTGCTGACGATCAGCGCAATCAGCCGCTGCACGCCGACGGCCAGCGGATTGCCCAAGCCGAACAGTGACGCGCAAAGGCCGATGACCAAGCCCATGAATAGATAGGCGACGGCGGCGATGACGATGACGACCGAGTAAATCGTCATCGTTCGCCACCAATCGCCCTTGATCAGCCGGCGGCTGATATTCATCGATTCGAACACGCCGGCGCGCTCGACGACCAACGCGGTGAACGTCAACATCAAGGTGCCCGCCCAATAGATCCCGGGCGCGACCAGCAGAACGCAGCCCAAGGCGATGATCAGGGCGATCAATAGCGTTGCCGCGAGCGCGCGCGGCAGCAAGCGCAGGCCGACGACGCAGGAATCGCGCAGCGACGCCGGCCTGCCGGTCGCGATGCCATTGATGTGCGCGATCAAGGCAAAGTTGAAAATCAGGAAGAGCAGCATGCCGGCGGCGGAGCTCAGCAAAAACGCCGGCGAGCGCAGAACGGCGAACACGGCCGGCAGTCCGGCCGCCGCCGCAGCGCGCATCCGCGATTCGCTTGCGGAGCCCAGCAGCGACAGCGCCAGTTCCGGCACGAACGCGAGCGGCCAGGAGCGCGGCAGACATTGCCGATAGAGGCCGATGGCCCCGTCCAGTACGCCGCCGATGCTTCGCGGCGCCGATTCTTGCGAGTACATGGAACCGACTCCGCCGTGTGCCGTGAGGTCGCTCAACGCAGACTAGCATGGGCGGCAGTCGTCCCGGTAATCGCCAAAGTGCGCCGCGGACCGCGGACCTGCGCCAAATCGATATAGTTCACGGCATGCCTTCGGATAGTGCGTTGCGATGCGCAACTTTTTTGCGACTGCAGTGTTATGGGTTTAAACGAAAGCAATCCAGTGCGAACTCAAGCTACGGAACCGGCCGACTCGGAGGAATTTGCGGTGTTCATGCGCGCCTATCAGGACATGGTGTTTTCGACCGCGGCCCGCCTCGCCGGCAACGACGCGCAGGCCGAAGACATCGCGCAGGACGTCTTCCTCAAGGCGTACGAGCACTTCGACTCGTTGCGCGACAACCCGCGGGCTGGCGGTTGGCTGAAGACCGTTGCGACCAATCTGACGCTGAATCATCTGCAGCGCTACCGCGGACGCTGGCGATTATTTACCGAGATGCATTCCGAGTCCGCGGACTGCGACTACGCGCCGCTGGATCCGCCGTTGCCCGATACGCTGGCGGCGGACCTGGGGCAAGCGCGCCAGAGCGCGCTGATCGACGCGGCGGTGAGCCGCTTGCCGGAGCATCAGCGGCTCGCCCTGGCCCTCTATCACTTCGAGGACTTCTCGTACCAGGAGATCGGCGCGCGCTTGGGCGTCTCGCTCGCCAAGGTTAAGACCGACATACGGCGTGCACGTGCCGCGCTTTTGCCGCTGCTGAAATCCTGCGGCGTCGTCGCCGCCGACTTGAAGGATTGAGGCCGCGATGAACGAATCGCAGAAACCGCAGCGACCGCAGGACCTCCTCGAGCGGCAAGTCGACCGCGCGCTGCGCGGCCTGGCGCCGCGGCGTGCGCCGCGCTCGCTCGAAGTGCGCGTAATCGCCGAATTGGCGAGGCGGGCGGCCCTGCCGTGGTGGCGCCGGCGGATCCTGCAGTGGCCGCCGGCGGCGCGCGCCGCGTTCATCGTCGTCTGCGGCGGATTGATTCGGTTCGCGTGGCCCGCAACCGGCTGGGCGATCGCGGAATTCGGCGCACTGCGCCGCTCGGGTGCGCCGGCGCTCTCCTGGATTCACTACGGCGCGGCGGCGGTGAGCGGTGCCGCGCAATTGCTGAACGTGATCGCAGGCGCCTTGCCGATGTCTTGGATCGCGGCCGGCCTCGTGTTTGCCGCGATGCTCTACGCGGCCTTGTTCGGTCTCGGCGCGGTGGCGTACCGCACGCTCTATCTCAATCCTTGAAATGGCGGTGAAATTCATCATGAACCCATCTATCCCGCGGTGTTTTGCGTCTCTGGCCCTGGTTGTCTGCTGCGTGATCGCCGCCGCGGCGCCGGCGCGCGCCGACACGCCGTCGCCGGCTGCATCGGTCACGCCGGTTGCCTCCGTCACAGGGGCTGCGCCCGCCACACCGGCGCCAGCTGCCGTCGTCGATTTGCACCCGCTCCGCGAGAATTCACTCGTCAGCATCGGCCACGATTCGACCTTGGCGAGCGGCCGGCGCGCCGAGTCGGTCGTCTCGATATTCGGCTCCTCGACGAGCGCCGGAGAGGCCGGCTCGGTGGTGTCGATCCTCGGCGACACTCGCGTCACCGGAACGGCCGACGACGGGGTGGTTGCGGTACTCGGCAACACTTACGTCGACGGCAAGGTCGGCGGCGATGCGGTCGCGGTGCTCGGCAGCATGCAGCTCGGCCCGAACGCGGATGTCGGCGGCGACGTGGTCGTCGTCGGCGGACCCATCACGCGCGATCCGGCGGCAATCGTCCACGGCAGCGTGCGCAACGTACTCGTCGGCCCGCTGGGGGATTTCACCTGGCTGCATCCGTGGATCGAACATTGCCTGCTGTACGCGCGGCCCCTCGCGGTGGCTCCCGGACTCGCTTGGGCCTGGGGCGTGGCGCTGATCTTTTTGGCGCTGTACGTTTGCTTCGCGCTGTTGTTCCGCCCAGGGCTCATGCAATGCGTAGGCACGCTCGAGACGCAGCCCGGCCAGAGCGTGCTCGCGGCGCTGCTCGCGGTATTGCTGGCGCCCGTCTTGGTGGTCTTGCTGTGCGTCACGGTTATCGGCATTGCGGCGGTGCCGTTCGTCGTGCTCGGCCTGTTCTGTGCGGCACTGTTCGGCAAGGCCGTCGTGCTCGCGTGGCTCGGCCGGGCGTGTCTCGGCCGGCGCGACACGCCGCTGCTCGGTAATCCGGCGCTCGCCGTACTGGTCGGCGGCGCGATCGTGCTGGCGCTGTATCTCGTGCCGGTACTTGGATTCGTTGCCTACAAGGGTCTCGACCTGCTCGGGCTGGGCGTCGTGCTGTACACGCTGTTGCTGAAATTGCGGGCGCGTCATGCAGCGGTGAACGGCGGCGCCGTTGCCGCCGCGGGCGATGCCATTGCCGCCGCGGGCGGTGCCGAACCGGTTGCGGCGGGGGCGGCCGCGAACCCCGATATCGAGGAGTCCGCTGCGCACGCCGCCGCGTCCGCGGCCGCTGCCGGAGGCGCATCGGCCGCGCAGGCCGCGCAGGCCGCGCGGCCGGTCGTCGACGCGGCGCTGCCGCGCGCGGGCTTTTGGCTGCGGATGGCGGCGCTCTTGGTCGATGTGTTGCTGGTCGGCATCCTCACCGGCCTGCTCGCGCATTGGGGTCATGCGGAGCTCCTGATATTGGCAGCCTACGGCGCCGCGATGTGGAAGCTGCGTGGCTCGACGATCGGCGGCATCGTTTTCCATCTGCGGGTCGTGCGTCTGGACGGACGCGAGATCGATTGGGCGACTGCGATCGCGCGCGCACTCGGCTGCTTTCTCTCCCTGGCGGTGGCGGGCCTCGGTTTCATCTGGATCGCCTTTGACGGCGACAAGCAGGCGTGGCACGACAAGATCGCCGGCACGGTGGTCGTGCGTTCGCCGGCGAGCCCATCGCTGGTTTGACGTCGCGGGATTTTCGCGCGGCGGATCCGCCGCAAGCGGCTGCCGCGGCCGCGCGTCGCCGTGATAGAGTCTGCCGATAGTTGGAGAGGCCCATGAAGATTCGGATCCCTGCGGCGGCAGGCGTGCCCCGCGGGGTGCACCCGCCGGAACTCGTTTTGACGTTCGCTGTGCTCGCGCCGCCGGCTACGCCGCCAATCAACTCGAAAACCAAGGTCTCCTAGCGCTCCGGCGCCGCCGCGGGCGCGGCGCGCAAAGCGGGCCACTGGAACGGTGGGGCGTGAGCAACTCTTGCGGATCGGTGCGGCGATTCATGGCCATGCGTGCGGCGGCCGTGGCGGCGGCCGCCATGCTGTTCGCGGCGCCAGGCGGCGCCGCCGAGAAGCCACTGTGGGAATTCGGACTCGGCGCCGGCGTGCTCGCGTTCGACGACTATCGCGGCGCCGACAGCGCGCACGCCTTGGCAATTCCGGTGCCGTACATCGTCTACCGCGGCAAATTTCTGAAGGCCGATTACGACGGCGTGCGCGGTCAATTTCTGCGCAACCGGATCTTCGATCTCACCGTGAGTCTCAATGCGACGACGCCGGTCAGCAGCCGCGACGACGACGCCCGCGACGGCATGCCGAATCTCGAGCCGACCTTTGAGGTCGGCCCGGAGGTAAACGTGCATCTGTTTAGGAGCGCGGACCGGCGGGTGCGGCTCGAACTGCAATTGCCGCTGCGCCGCGCGATCACGCTGACGGCGCATCCGCAGGGGATCGGCTGGATCGGCGCGCCGTGTTTGGACGTCGACTTCTTCGGCGTCGGCGGTCACGCCGGCTGGAATACGGGCGTGCAATTCGGTCCCTTGTTCGCGGACCGGGATTTCAACCGGCACTACTACGAGGTCGCGGCCAACTACGCCACCGCGGCGAGGCCCCGCTACCGGCCGGGCGGCGGTTATTCGGGAACCGAACTGTTGATCGGGACTTCGCGGAGATTTCCGAAATTCTGGGTGTTTGCGTTTGCCCGTTACGACTCCCTCGCGGGCGCGACCTTCGCCGCGAGTCCGCTGGTTCGCAGCAATCACTATTGGTTCGGCGGCGTCGGCTTCGCCTGGATGATCGGGCAGTCGCGCCGCGAAGTGCGGGTCGACGATTGAACCGGCGGCGCGCGTCGTGCGCGCAGCTGCCAGCCGCCGCGCCGATTTGCGCTGCCCGGAAAGGCGGTGGTAACTTGCCCGCAGGTCATTTCCAAAGAAGGCATGCCATGAACCGTCGAATCACGCAAGAATTTCCCGCCGCGATTTGCGCCGTTGCGCTGTTCGCCCTGGCTGCGCTCGCGGCGCCGTCCGCGGCGTCGGCCTACGCCTACGTCGGCAACCAGGTGAGCGGCACGGTCTCGGTCATCGACACTGCGCGCGACGTGGTGGTGCGCACCCTGCCGGCTCACGGCAAGATCGGCAAGAAGATTCAGGCGGTGGTCGCCGACCGCGGCGGCAAGCATATCTTCGTCGTCGATGCGGCCGGCAACGATCTGGTCGAACTCGATGCGGCGTCCGGCCGCGTGGATAAGCGCATACCCGTCGGCAGGGCGCCGGAAGGCGCGTCGCTGTCGCCGTCCGGGAAAACCATCGCCGTCTGCGTGGAGAAGGACAACCTGGTCGTGCTCGTCGACGTGGCGACCGCCAGCGTCAGGCACATCATCCATACCCAGGGAAAAAATCCCGAGCATTGCGAATTCAACGGCGATGAGGATTGGATGGTGACCGGCAACGAGAATTCGAGCGACGCCGACATCATCAATCTGCGTCTGCACCGTTCCATTGCCCTGGTGCCGACCGACGGGCGCTCGCGCGGCGTCGCCTGGCTGCCGCACAAAATGATCGCCTACGTCGCGCAAGAGAGCGCCAACGGCGTCGATGTCATCGACGTCGCCACGCACAAAGTGCTGCGCTTGATTCACACGGGACTGCGCGCCGCGGACGCGATCGCGACGCCCGACGGCAAAACCGTATTCGTCAGCAACGGCGGCGCCGGCACGGTGTCGGCGATCGATACGGCTGCCGAAAAAGTCGTGGCGACGATTGCGGTGGGCAAGCGCCCGTGGAATATGGCGCTGACGCATGACGGCAAGAAGCTCTACGTGGCGAACGGCAGGTCCAACAGCGTCAGCGTCATCGATACGGTGAAGCTGACCGTGATCAAGACCATTGCGGTCGGCAAATTGCCGTGGGGCGTCGAGATTCCGTAGCGTGGTCGGCGCTCTGCGCAGAGCATGCGCCTCAGCAATGGCGCAACTGCGACTGCTCCACTGTGCCGATCCGGGAACACTTCTTGCTGCATCGCAGCATGACGGTCGCGAGGAGATTTCATAAGCATATGATTCGAAAAGGAAACCCAAAGTTACAGGATTTTATGCGGGCGTCCATGGCGCTGGCATAGGCATTGCTACATATTCAACAGCGGTCCAAGGCGGGGTGCCCGTTGCTGACTCTCCGATACATTGGGATCAGTATGGTGCCGATGGATTTGCGACCAGCCAACTATAAAGTAATAGGCACGCATCGCGAATGAGGGGAGGTTTGCAATTGAGAGAAAAATCAATCCGCATTTTCTGCACAGCACCCGGCGTCAATGCCGTGTGCGCACCGCTTTTGTACGTGGCGGCGACGAGCTCAGATTCCAAGCAGGAGGAGAATTGAGATGAAATGGCTTACAACAAAGGTCCACATCAAACCGTTTCTCGCCGCCGTAGCGCTGGTGACCGTGTGCGGCGCCGCGATAGCCGGTTCGGATTCGGAACAGTTCCAAAGATTCAAGGATCCTAATCAGTGGGGCGCCCCCGCGGGCAATTTGAACCAGACCCGCTATAGCGCGCTCACCGGGATCAACACGAAGAACGTCAAGCGTCTGCAGATGATGTGGTCGCAATCCAGCGGTACGCTGCGCGGCCACGAGGGCCAGCCTCTGGTCATCGAGGATGTCGGCGGCAAGCCGATGATGTTCATGGAGAGCGGTTGGCCGAATATCGTCCAGGCGCTCGACCTAAGCGATCCCGATCATCCTGTGCAGGTATGGAGCTACACCAAAACGAGCGGTCGCGACCAATCGGCGGTGCCTCGCGCCTGCTGCGACACGGTCAATCGCGGCCTTTCCTACGCGGAAGGCAAACTGGTGTTCGGCACCTTGGACGGCTACGTGATCGCCCTCGATGCAGCCACCGGCAAGGAGGATTGGGTCGTCAAACACGCCTACCCGGCGAAGGGCCAGACGATCACGCCGGCGCCGATCATCGCGCACGACAAAGTCATCATCGGCTTCGGCGGTGACGAGTTCGCCGCCCGCGGCCATGTGACGGCTTACAACCTGTCCGACGGCTCGAAGGCTTGGCAGTGCTATTCGGATGGCAGCGACAAGGACGTGTGCCTGACGCCGGAGACCAACAAGGACCATCCGGAATACGGCACCTACGGCAAGAATCTCGGCATTAGCACCTATCCCGGCGATGAGTGGAAGCGGGGCGGTGGAGCGGCTTGGGGCTTTTATGCCTACGATCCGAAGCTGCATTTGGTCTACTACGGCACCGGCAATCCGGGACTGTGGTCGCCGAGCTACCGCTGCTCGCCGCCGATTACGCAGGAGCATTGCAACAATGGCCATTTCGACAACAAGTGGTCGCTGAGCATCTTCGCGCGCAACGTCGATACCGGCGCGGCGAAATGGGTCTATCAGATGACCCCGTTCGATCAATGGGACTATGACGGCATCAACGAGCCGGTACTGGTCGACATGAAGGTCAACGGTAAGATGCACAAGGCGCTCGTGCATTTCGACCGCAACGGTTTCGCCTACGTGCTTGATCGCGTCGACGGCACGCTGTTGGAAGCCCACAAGTTCGTGACCGTGAACTGGGCCGAGAAGGTCGACATGAAGACCGGCCGGCCGGTCAAGGTCTACGCGCACTCGCCGTTGAAAGTCGGCGACAACACGCAGGCCTGCCCGTCGGCGATGGGCGGCAAGGACCAGCAGCCCGTGGCAGTCGATCCGACGCAGCCGGAGGACTTCTATGTGCCGACCAATAACTGGTGCATGGAAGATGAGCCGCAACAGCGCGCGGACATGCAGCAGGGCACCGTTTACGTGTTCGCCAACGTGTACATGTATCCGGAGAAGCCGGGCGTCACTGGAAAATTCAAGAAGTTCAACGTAGTGACCGGCAAGACCGTATGGGAAATCCCCGACAAGTATCCAAACTGGGGCGGCGCGCTCGTCACCAAGGGCGGATTGGCGTTCTACGGCAGCTTGGGCGGCGATTTCCGCGCCGTCGATCGGGCAACCGGCAAGGTGGTGTGGTCGCGCAAATTGGGCTCGGGCATCATCGGCAACCCGATCGCCTATTCCGTCAAGGGTAAGGAATACGTCTCGGTGTGGTCGGGCATCGGTGGCTGGATCGGTCTGCCCGTGACCGCGGGCCTCGATATGAACGACAAGTTCGGAGCGATCGGCGCCACGGCAATGGCCAAGGCGTCCGGCTTGAACCACATTCCGCAGGGTGGCATGCTGTACACGTTCAGGGTGGTAAACGACTGACGTGGTTTGACTTTTCGAGACCTTGCCCGGTGTCGCAAGACACCGGGCTTTCTCGTGTTCGGCACTTTCGTGCATAGTGCACCGGTAGAGAGCCTGCACCGATCCGACTCTAAATCGACCAGCCTTTGTGGGAGGCCAGCATGAACAGCTCCATACGCATCTCTCGGCTCGCGTTGCTCGCCGCAAGCTTGCTCGTCGTGAGCGGCGCGGCGTTCGCCGGTACGCTCGAGTCGCTGACCGTCTGCGCCGATCCCGGCAACATGCCGCTGTCGAACAACAAGGGCGAGGGATTCGAGAACAAGATCGCGCAGGTGATCGGCGCGGCGCTCGGCACCGGCGTCAACTACTACTGGCGGCCGTCGGTGCAACGCGGCCTGATGCGCACTACTTTGAGCGCGGGAGACTGCGACCTGTGGATGGACATGGCCTCCGGCACCGAAGGGGCGATGGTCCTGCGGCCGCTGTACCGTTCGACTTTCGTTCTGGTGTACCGCAACGACAAGGGTATCGACATCAAGAGTTTCGACGATCCGGCGCTGAAGAAGCTGCGCGTCGGGGTATTTCAAGTATCGGCGATTCGCGAGGCCCTGGCGGATCACGACGTGGTCGCGAATACCGTGGTGCATTATCTCAGCCACAACGCCGACATGGTTCCGGACAACCAACCCTCTTACCAGGTGCAACAGGTCATCGACGGCAGTCTCGATATCGCCGCGGCCTGGGGGCCGATGGCGGGCTATTACAAGAAGGTGCTGCACGCACCGTTGATCGTGCAACCCGTGAATTTGATGGAGAACAATGTCCCCTTGGAATTCAACATGTCGCTCGCGGTGCCGAAGGACCGGCCGGACATCAAGGCCGTGGTCGAGCGGGTCATGGTCGAGCAGAAGGACGCGATACACAAGATTCTGACCGATTACGGCGTACCTCTGGTCGTGTGCCCGGAGTGCATCATCTCCGGCGATCTGCCGTCGCACGGTCCCTATCATCCGCTGCACCGGCCGGAGATGACCCCGCAGATGCAGGCGCAGGTTCGGCGCAAGAGAATGGCCGAGCTGAAGCAATGGCTCGCGCAAGGCGCGAGCCCCAACCATGAGTTGGACGATGCGGTGATCGCCAACGACATCGACCGCGTCCGCTATCTGCTGAAAGTCGGCGCGCGGGTCGGCTGGCGGGACGGCGACGGCTATACGCCGCTGATCAACGCGGCGCGCTTCGGTTTCATCGATGTGGCGCGGTTTCTGATCGATCACAAGGCCGATGTCAATCAAGCCGACACCGGCAGCTGGACGCCGCTGATGTACGCGGCCTGGAACGACGATGCGGCGCTGGTCGCCTTGTTGGTCAAGAGCGGCGCGAAGATCAATGTGAAGGACAACCACGGTCTCAGCCCGCTCGCGATCGCCGCGCAAAACGGCAAGGTCCACGCGCTCGAGGCCTTGGTCGCCGCGGGCGCGGATGTCAATACGCCGGTCGCGAAGGGCGGATACACGCCGCTGATGCTGGCATCGGTGGGCGGATCGAGCGATCTCGCGCAGGCGCTGATCAAGCACGGCGCCAAGGTCAATGCGGCGAATCCTGGCGGCGTCACCGCCTTGATGATCGCCGCAGCCGGCGACCATTCGGAACTCGCGCAGCTGCTGTTGAAGTCGGGGGCCGACGTCAATGCGCACAGCTCCGATGGCCGCACGGCGCTCAGCATCGCCAAGGAGAACGGCAACACCGCGGTCCTCAAGGTGATCGAGGACGCCGCCGAGCGCGGCGCCGCGAGTTCGGGCTGATCGATCGGCGGCCGGCCGGTTCCGAGGGATGCTCATGGGTAGGATGTCACGCGTAAGGGGAGTCGAAGTGATGAGAAGATTTGCACTGGTCGGCGTCACCGCGATCGCGTTGGCGGCATGTGCGGTCGCGACGCACGGCAACGCCACGGCCTCCGGGCCGCCCAAAGCGGCAATTGCCGCGGTGGCGGCGGCGCCCGCGGCCAAAGCCGCGCCCGCGACGGTGGACTATACGAAGATCAAACCGGTGGATTTGGTCAACGCAACGCCGAAGGGGCAACTTCACAATCCGTATAAGGACACGCAGGCCGACATCGTCGCGCAGGGCTCGAAGCTGTTCCTGAGTTATGGCTGCAGCGGTTGCCACGGCGGCGGCGGCGGCGGCGGCATGTGCCCGCCGCTGATCAACGATGTTTGGGTTTACGGCGGCGACGACGACACGATTTTCCGCCTGGTCACGCTCGGCAGCATCGAATTGCAGAAGCGGGGCTACAGCCGGACCGGCATGGAAAACGTCGTCGGTCCGATGCCGCCCTACGGCGGGATCATCAAGAACGCCGACGACCTGTGGAAGATCTTCGCCTGGGTGCGGTCGCGGTACGACGGCGATCCGGCCTACAAGTACGGCGGCCCGCCGAGCGAGTAAGCGGCCGGCCCGATCACGACGCGCCCCTAGTCCGGCTCGGGAGGCCGATATACCCCGAGCCGGCGCGGAGCGCTCCCTCAGGGGTCCCACCGGCGCGGATCTTTGCGCCAAACACCTGGCCGCCTATAATTGCTGCACTGCAGATTGCACCGTCAAACGAAAAGGACGAGGCTTTAGGCAGATCGGAAGCGGGGCCCCGCGGCCCCGCCAATTCGGCAAAATACAAGGAGCGCCGACTGGCGCACCTTTCGAGCAGGGTGAAATTCGGCTGGATGACGACTCCCAGGTGATCTTTTGACCAATCCCAATCTTGCAACGAGTCACGCGACGCGAATCATTCGCGTCGTCGAGAGCGGCATACAGCCGGCCGGCATCGAGGCGCATGTCACGCGCTCCTGGCACCGTTGCCTGCGAGAATACGGGATCGAACCCTCGGAGCCGCGCCGCAACGCGATACTGAACCCGCAGTCGGTCAAGGAACTGCAGCAGCGCATGGGCGAACTGCTGCCGATCGCGCGCGCCGAGATGGAGAGTCTGTACGAGCAAATCGCCGGCTCGAGCTTTGCCGTGATCTTGTCCGATACCCGCGGTACCGTGCTCAGCACGATCACGGACCCGACGCTGCAGCGCGAATTCCGCCAGGCGGGATTGTCGGTCGGTGCATTATGGGACGAACGCCACGAAGGCACCAACGGCATAGGCACCTGCCTAGCGGAAGGCGCTCCGGTGACCGTACACCGCGAGGAGCATTTCCGCGGCTACAATCTGTCGCTTTCCTGTTCGGCGGCGCCGATTCTCGACCCGCACGGCGGCCTGATCGCCGTCCTCGACGCCTCGACGGCCAATTCCAGCGATAGCCGCCTGATTCAGCGGCATACGATGGCGCTGGTCAACATGTCTGCGAATTTGATATCACGTTGGAATTTCATGCACGAGTTCAGCGAGTCGTGGATCCTTCGGTTTCACAGCCGCGCGGAATTCGTCGGCCTGTTGCACGAAGCGCTCGTCGCGATCGACGGCAGCGGCCGGATTCTCGCCGTCAACGAAAGCGCATTGCTGCAATTGGGATGCGCGACGCGCATGTCGGTCGTCGGTCAATCGATCGAGCAATTCTTCCAGTTCGATTTCGAGACGCTGGAACAGCGCGCCAAATCCGATCCCAGCGCGATCTGGCCGGTGCGTGATCTCGCCCATGGACGTCGATTTTTCGCGGTAGTGCGGGCGCCGCTGCGCAGGACCGCGGATAATTTGGAACTGCCGGCGCCAAACCGGCCGGCCGATGCGCCGATCAGTGCGAGGCCCGCGGAGCGCGGCTTGGAACACATCGGCGAAGACCCGACGATGCATCGGAACATGAGTTTCGGCCGGCAGTTATTCGCCAAGCAAGTGCCGATTTTGCTGCAGGGCGCGACCGGCACCGGCAAGGAGGCGTTCGCGAAAGCCTTGCATCAGAGCGGCCTTTGGTCCGACAAGCCGTTCGTGACGGTCAACTGCGCGGCGATACCGGAAAACCTCATCGAAAGCGAGCTGTTCGGCTACACGCGCGGCGCATTCACCGGCGCGGCAAAGGAAGGCCGCATCGGCAAAATCCTGCAGTCGAGCGGCGGCACATTATTCCTCGATGAAATCGGCGACATGCCCCTGATGCTGCAAACGCGCCTGCTGCGCGTGATCGAGGAACGCGAGGTCGTGCCGGTGGGCAGCGATCATGCGATACCGGTCAATCCGCACGTGATCAGCGCGACCCACCGCGACATTCGCAAGATGATTCAGAACGGCGAGTTTCGCGAGGATCTGTATTACCGCTTGAACGGCATGACGCTGCAATTGCCGCTGCTGCGCGAGCGGACCGATAAAATCGACCTGATCCGCGCCCTGTTGCGCGAGGAAAATCCGGGCCAGTCGATCGAGATCGCGGCGGACGCCTTCCATAAGCTGCTGGAATACGACTGGCCGGGCAACATACGCCAATTGCGCAATGCGCTGCGCACGGCTTCGGCACTATGCCGCGACGGCGTGGTGCGCCTTGCGAATTTGCCGCAGGAGATTCTCGATACGGAGTCGCGCGTATTGCCGGCCGCGGAAGCGATCAACGGCGGCGCCGCGTCGACGCCGGCGGCGCCGGTCGGTTTGCCCGGCGCCGCATTGCGAGAAGCCGAATGCACGGCGCTGATCCGCGAATTGGAGCGCATGCATTGGAACATCAGCCGCACCGCGCAGGCCTTGGGCGTCAGCCGCAATACGCTCTACCGTAAGATCCACAAGCACCGCATCGTCCTCGGCCAGTGAACGGCGCGGCGCGGCCGCTGCGCTGTGGCAATTACGGTAACGAAGCGAATCGACCGATCCGGGGCGTCCATCCCTACGCCCCGGATCGATGCGACCCCCCCAGGCGGTCAGGCTTTCAAGACACCCGAGAGTTTGGCCGCGTGTGTCGCCAGCGCATCCATCAGCGGCGGACTCAAGCAGTCGTACGGCTCTAGACCGAGTTCCTTGAGCCGGCTGCGTACCGCGCCCATATTTGCCGGATTCGCGCCCGCCTCGATGATCGAGGAGACAAACGCGGCGAAGGTCGGCGCCGACCAGCCGGACTGAGGCGACAATTCGCTGTGAACGAAATCGAGGCCGTAAAAGGCGTGCTTGGTGTTCTCGATGCGACCGAACATGTGGACGCCGCAGACTTTGCAGGCGTGCCGTTGTATCGTCGCCGATGGATCGACTACTTTCAGCTTGTCGCCGTTCTCCGTGACCGCGACTTTGTCGCGCGCCACGACGGCGACCACCGAAAACAACGCGCCTTTGGGCTTCCAGCATTTGGTGCAGCCGCAAGCGTGGTTGTGCGCGGTTTGCGCCTTGACGGATAATTTGACGGGCTTATCGGTGCACTTGCAAACCAAGGTCCCGCCGGCAAAGTCCTTCGACCCCTGCTTGACGCCGTTGTCGACCGACGGATGAATTGAAATTGCCATGTTTTTGACTCCAGATAGTTGTCAACAGCCGCAGATTCTGCGCCCCAAACGATTCCTTGTTGCGCTTGCGGGTCCCGCACCCTTCAATACTTGATCACCGAACGGATCACCTTGCCTTCGTGCATCAACTCGAAGGCTTCGTTGATCTTGTTCAACGGCAATACCTCGGTGATCATCTCGTCAATCTTTATTTCGCCGTGCATGTAGCGTTCCACGTAACCCGGCAATTGCGAGCGACCCTTGACGCCGCCGAACGCCGAGCCGCGCCACACGCGTCCGGTGACCAGCTGAAAGGGCCGTGTCGAGATTTCCTGGCCGGCGCCGGCGACGCCGATGATCACCGATTCGCCCCAACCCTTGTGGCAGCACTCCAACGCCGAACGCATCACGTGAACGTTGCCGATGCATTCAAAGGAATAATCGACGCCGCCGTTGGTCAAATCGACGATCACCTGCTGGATCGGCTTGTCGTAGTCCTTTGGATTGACGTAATCGGTCGCGCCGAGCGCTTTCGCCATCGTCCATTTGCTCGGATTCAGATCGACCGCGACGATGCGCGACGCCTTGGCCATCACCGCGCCTTGTACGACGGACAGGCCGATGCCGCCGAGCCCGAATACGGCGACGGTCGACCCCGGCCGAACCTTGGCGGTATTCAACACCGCGCCGATGCCCGTGGTGATGCCGCAGCCCAGGAGGCAGACCTTGTCGAGCGGCGCCTGCGGATTGATTTTGGCGACCGAAATCTCCGGCAGTACGGTGTGTTCGGAGAACGTGCTCGTGCCCATGTAATGCAGTATCGGTTTGCCCTTGAAGGAGAAGCGCGACGTGCCGTCCGGCATCAAGCCCTTGCCTTGCGTCACACGGATCTTCTGACACAAATTGGTTCTGCCCGACCGGCAGTATTCGCACTCGCCGCACTCGGGCGTGTAAAGGGGGATCACGTGATCGCCCGGCTTGACGCTGGTCACGCCGGCGCCCACTTCCTCGACGATGCCGCCGCCCTCGTGGCCGAGTATCGCCGGGAACAGGCCCTCGGGGTCCGCTCCGGAGAGCGTGAAGGCGTCGGTGTGACAGACGCCGGTCGCCACGATACGCACCATGAGCTCGCCCGCTTTCGGAGCGGCGAGATCGACCTCCTCGATGCACAGAGGCTTGTCGGCCTCCCAGGCGACGGCGGCTCTCGTTTTCATTGGATCGGCCTCCTTATAAAAATTTTTTTAGCGCGTATGCCGTATGAAGAACACGTAGCAGCTTGCGTGCCAGCACAGCCCTCCAGAAAATAACGCTTGCCGATCAATCGGTTGCGTGCGGCCTTGGCGCGGATACGGGCGCGCTTGGTGCACGGTGTTACTGATCCGAAACAGTGGGTGCTACGAAACCGAAGCATTCAGCGCCGCGGCGTGATGGCGCAGATGATCTTCCATGAAGGTGCTGATGAAGTAATAGCTATGGTCGTAGCCGGGTTGCATGCGCAGCGTCAACGCCTGTCCGGCGCCGCCGCAGGCCGCGGCGAACAACTTCGGCCGCAGCTGCTCGGCGAGAAATTTGTCCGCATCCCCCTGGTCGATGAGGATCGTGCCCGAAAAACGCTTCGTTTTGACCAATTCGACGGCATCGTACGTTTTCCAGTCCGCCGGGTTGCTGCCGAGATAGCGCGGAAACGCCTTCTGTCCCCAGGGGACCTGCGACGGCGCGACGATTGGCGCAAACGCCGACACGGAGAGATATTGCCCGGGATTCTTCAGCGCGATCGTCAGCGCGCCGTGACCGCCCATCGAATGCCCGAAGATGCCCTGCTTTGTGTGCTGAATGGGGAAATTCGCGGCGATGACGTCCGGCAGTTCGCGGCACACATAGCTGTACATGTTGAAATGGCGCCGCCAGGGCTGCTGCGTCGCGTCCAAATAGAAGCCGGCGCCGCTGCCGAACTCCCAATCCGCGCCTTCGTCCGCTATGCCGGTGTTGCGCGGACTGGTGTCGGGGGAGATCAGCATCAGCCCAAGCTGCGCAGCAACGCGCTGCGCGCCGGCTTTGATGACGAACGTCTCTTCGCTGCAGGTCAAGCCCGCCAAATAATAAAGGGCGGGCACGGCGCCGTGCGCTGCCTGTGGCGGCCGGTATACGGAGAAGCGCATCGGCGCTGCGCATACCGCCGAGGCATGGCGATAAAAACCTTGGATGCCGCCGAAACAGCGTTGCTCGGCAATGGTTTCAAGCGCAGTCATGGGGATTCTCCAAAGTTGGGCGATTGCCGATCGCCGCGGGGGCTTTCGGTGCAAAGCAGCGAGCATTGTAGTGGAGTAATCCGCCGCGGGTGTCAACCGCGAATCGACGCCGGCGGCGCGGCGCCGGGCCGGCGCAAATTTGTATCTAATCCAATACAAAGTGCGACAATTCTGCATCTCGGGCGTGACACTGGCGGTTGCGTGTGCCCAACGGCGACCGCCAATTGCTCTGCCCGCGCCGCATAAGCGCCATTTGCTATTGGTACGTCTTTTGCAGGAACTACACCTGTGGGTACGCCGGACGCCAGCGTTGCGCGGCGGCCACATGAAAAAGAAGCTACTCAAAGCGGAGGGAGTTTTATGCTAACGCGTTCCAAACTGGTAATCGCACTCAGTGCGGCGATTTGGATTGTTCCGATGACCCGCGCGGTCGCCGGAATCGACGTCACGGCCGGCGATTGGAAATTGGATTTTTCGGGCAACGTCAACGCGTTCTACGTGGACACCAATTGTGATACCGGGACAAACAACTCGGTGACCGGCGGCTTGGCGTGCACCGGCGACAAATCGGCGGCGGTGCGCAACGGGCTGCTCCCCGCCGCATTCGTGTTCAGCGCGACCACGCGTCAAGACAATCTCGATATCGGCGTGACGATCGGCATGTATCCCGGGATCAACAGTTCCGCGGCGCAGGGCGTCAACGGCGCGGGGCAGCCGTCGGCCTTGGCAACGCCGGGCATCGATGCCCGTCAGGCGTTCTTGACGTTCGGCGACGCGAGCTGGGGCACGGTGAAGATGGGACGCGACCTCGGCCTCTTCGGCAAGGATGCGATTCTCGACGACATGACGCTGCTCGGCGTCGGTTCGTCGACGAACAACGCGGCTCCGGGCAATACGAGCCTTGGGCGCATCGGTCTCGGCTATATCTATACGGACTGGGAGCCGCAGATCACGTACACGACGCCGACCTTCAGCGGCTTCAGCGCATCGGCCGGGGTGTTTCAGCCGCTCGACAGCGGTCTCTACATCAAGCACACGTCACCGCAATTTCAAATCGGCGGAAGCTATGCCTGGGGAGGCACCGGCGGCGGCTTGAGCGGCAAGGTGTGGGTCGACTACGTTACCCAGCAACTGCAGGCCCCGAGCGGTACGGCCGGTACCACGGGCACGGGGAGTACGATCGCGGGGAGCTTTACCGGCAACGGCGTCGACGGCGGCGTCAAGATCGGCATTGCGGGTTTCGAGGGCGTCGTCTACGGATATAGCGGAACCGGGCTCGGTACCACCGGCCTGTTCATTTTGGCGACTTCCGCCTTGGGCAATACGCGCGACTCCGACGGCGGCTATGTCCAGGCGAGCTACAAGTTCGATAGATTGAAAGTGGGTTTGAGCTACGGCATGTCCGAACTCAAGCAAGCCTCCGATGAGCGCGCGCTCCCTGCGACCGACTTGCTGAAGCGCAATTCATCGGTCGTCGGCGGCCTCTACTACAGCTTGACGAAGAGCTTGACGCTGGTCGGCGAGTACATCCACACGAAAGCGGACGCTTGGAACGGCAATTCGGCGACGGAAAGAGATGTCGCGGTCGGCGCGATCCTCTTCTTCTGATCGGGAAATTGCAGCGTCGATCGCGTGCGGGCGACGCGTGAAGGAAGTGGTTCGGCGGCGCGGCTTGCGCGCCGCCGACCGCGCGGAGCAGATTCGAAATCCGGCTTATGCGGCGTCCATTTTCCGCCACGCCCGCCGCGCGCGCTCTATGTAGACTTGGGGTTCCTCGAGGAACACCTCCAAGGACGTGCCGCTCGAAAAACAATAAAGCTTGCCGTCGTCCGGATTGGTCCAATTCAAGGAGCAGTCCGCCTTGATTCGCGCGCCGGCCGCGATGCCGAGCGGATCGAAGTCGTCGAATTCTCCGTTCATCCGCCGCGGCGGTACGGCTGCCTTCCAGATGCCGAGCGGATGGCCGCGGGTCAGCGCCCGCGCCGGCGTATCGCCATCGCGCCGTGCTTCGGCGGGCGCGGCAAGGCGTCCCGGCGGATGGGCGCATGAGGCGGCGGCGATGGCAACGGCCGCGCAGATGACGGCGATCGATGCCGGCCGAAATGGTTCGCGGTGTTCGTGCATTTGGGTGTTATGAGCTACCCTTGCCAGTATCCTTTAAGAACCGTCCGGGATGAGTGTGCCACCGAATAGGCGCCGCACCAAATGCCATTGGCCGCTGCCGCGTAGCGCGGCCGGCGCACTATTAGGCGCCGCCCTGCTGCTGGCGGCCGCTTGTACCGTGTATCGCACCGCGCCGCTAGACCCGCGCCGCAGCGCCGCCGATTTTGCGGCGCGACGACTCGACAGTCCGCAGGTGAGGGCAGTCGTTTTACGGCTGATTCCGCAAGCGGCCGCGCAATGGCCGCCAACCGCGTGGGATCGCGCCCAGTTGCTCGCGGCGGCGTTGGCGGACAATCCGCGGCTCGCGGTGGCCCGCGCCGAGGTGCGCTCGGCGCTTGCGCGCGAGACCACCGCGGCGCAACTGCCCAATCCCGATTTGATGCTGAGGTCCGAATACGCCCGCGACGATGCGCATCCCTGGCTTTACGGCCTCAGCTTGAACTGGCTGATCCGATCGCCCGAGCGGCGCCGGCTAGAGATGAAAATTGCGCGCCTGGGCGCGGGCAACGCCGAGCTCGGCCTGATGAACCGGGTTTGGAGCGTGCGCCTGCAACTGGACGCCGCACTTTCCGTTTTGCAGGATGCACGCCGGCGCATGGCGTTGCTTAAGAGTTTGAGTGCCGCTCAAGATCGGTTGCTCGCGCTGCAGCGGCGGCGCGTCGCGGCCGGCGAGGACCCGCCGGCCGAACTCGTCGGCGCGCAAAGGGCGCGCCTCGAGACCTTGCAGCAACAAGCGCATCTGCGTGCGCTTGCCGATGCGGCCGGCGCCGATGCGGCCGCAGCCTTGGGTTTGCCGCCGCGGGCGCTCGCCGGCGTGCGCTACGCTTGGCCGCACTGGGGAGCGCCGCCGCGCGTGGGCCCGAGCGCGTTGCGCGACGGCCGCGAACGGGCGCTGCTGTCGCGCGCCGATCTCGGCGCGGCGATCGGCGCGTACGCGGCGGCGGAGGCGCGGCTGAAAAGCGCCATCGCGCGCCAATATCCGCAGTTTACGCTGGGGCCTGGATATTACTGGGATCACGGCATCGCCAAATTCCCGCTGGATGTGGGGTTCACGCTGCCGCTGAATCGCAACCGGGGCCAAATTGCCGAGGCGCGCGCCGACCGCGAGCTTGCAGGGCAACGCATGCTCGCTCTGCAGGCCGCGATCTATGGCGAGATCGGCGGCGCGCGGCGCGCGGAGCTCACGGCGCGCGCAAGCGTCCGAACGGCCGAGCGAGAGCTGTCGGCGGTGCGGCGTCAGGCGCGGCAAGCGGATCTCGCTGTGAGCCTGGGAGAGTCGGGGGCCGAACGGCGTCTCGGCGCGGCGATCATCGTTGCGCGGACCGAGCTTGCGGTCGTGCAGGCGCGCGCGCAATTGCAGCGCGCGCGCATTGCGCTCGAGGATGCGCTGCATGCACCGTTGTCCGGACCCGAACTCGCGCTGGCGACGACCCTATCCGAAGTTGGCGCCGGGGCTGGTTCATGATGCGCAAAACCGCCGGTTTGGCGGTCTTGCTGCTCGGCATGCCGTCGGCGTATCCCCTGCGCGCCGCCTTCGGCGACGACGTCCCCGCGGCACAGGCCGCCTTGCAAGCGGTGGCGCCTGCTCTAAGCCGCGCACAGCAGCAAGCGGTCGGCATCGTCGTCCGCCATCCGAGTGTCGTGGCGATGCCGCAGAGAACTCCGGCACTCGGGCGTGTGCTCGATGCGGCAATCCTGCTGGGCGATTTCGAGCGGCGCAACGCCGCGCGAACCGCGGCGGCCGCCGCCGCGGCCGAAACAGCGCGCTTGCAGGGGCTATACGACGGCGACGCCGGCGCCTCGTTGAAAATGCTGCAGGCGGCGCGCGCCCAACTCGCCCGGGCGCGCGCCGCCGCCGATTCCGCGAGCGCGCGCTTTGCATTGCGCTGGTCGCCGCTCGTCGCGCTGCCGGACAGCCGCTGCCGCGCACTGATCGACGCCGCGGTCAGCGGCCGCAGCCTGCTGCTGCGCGTCGACGTGGTCGGCCGGCACAGCATCGGCTTGCTGCCGCGCAAGGCGCTCGTGGATGTCGATGGAATCCGGGTTCCCGGGCGGATCCTCGGCCTGCTGCGGCAAGCGGGAGCATCGCAGAGCGTCGGATTGCTGGTCGACGTCGATCACGCGCCGGCGGGCCTCGGCGCGGGCGCGCGCGTACCGGTCGATCTGCTCTCTTCGCGCCAATCGGGTGAACTACTGCCGCGCGATGCGCTGCTGTACGGCGACACCGGGGCCTTTGTCTACAAACAGATGCCGCGGGCGCCGGGCGACGAATCGACGCGTTACCAGGCGGTGAGGGTCAAATTGCTCCGCGCTTATGGAGACGGTTGGCTCGTCGACGGCGTCGCTGCCGGCGACGACATCGTGGTACACGGCGCAGGCGCGCTATGGTCGCTTCAAGGTTTGGGCAATCAACCCGCCGACGATGAAGACTAGGGCCGACGACGCATGCTCGCCGCCATCGTTCGTGCCTCGCTGGCCAATCCGCGCATCGTCACCGCGCTTGCGTGCCTGATAGCGGTGCTCGGCGCCGCGGCGCTGGCGGCGGCGCGCTTCGACGTATTCCCCGATTTCGCGCCGCCGCACGTGCTCGTGCAGACCGAGGCGCCGGGCCTCGATGCGACACAAGTCGAGGCCCTGGTGACACGGCCGCTGGAAGGCCTGCTGGCCGGCACCGAGAACGTCAAGACGGTGCGTTCGACGTCAAGCCAGGGTCTGTCGGCGATTCAAGTGGTATTCAACCGCGGCGGCAATCCGTACCTGCAGCGCCAAGTCGTCACCGAACGCTTGGCGGAGTCCGCGAGTTTGCTGCCGATAGGCGTTGGGCCGCCGCTGCTCTCGCCTTTGAGTTCATCGATGGAGTATCTCGTGCATTTCGGCTACACCAGCGAGCGTCTGTCGCCGCTCGAGCTGCGCGATCTCGGGCAATGGGTCATCAAACCGCAGATCCTGGCGGTCCCCGGCGTGGCGCAGGCGCAGATCTTCGGCGGCGCGGTGCGCGAGCGACGCATCGACGTCGACCCGCTGAAGCTCGCGGCGCAGGGCTTTACGCTCGACGACGTGCTCGCCGCCGCCAGGCGCGCAACGATGGCGATCGGCGGCGGCTATGTGCAAACCGCGTCGCAGCGCATCGTCATCGAGACGCGCCCCGCGGGCGCCACCGCGGGCGACCTCGCGCAGGCGCTTCTCGGAACGCGTGCGAATGCGCCGGTGCGTCTCGGCGACGTCGCATCGATACGCGACGGCGCCGAGCCGCGCTTCGGCGATGCATTGATCGACGGTGAGCCGGGGATCCTGTTCGAAACCTCGACGCAATACGGCGCGAACACGCTGGAGGTCACGCGCGCGCTCGAAGAGCGCCTGAATGCGCTCGCGCCGGCATTGGCGAGGCAGGGCGTCACCTACCATCCGGCATTGCTGCGGCCGGCGAGCTTCATCGAGAATGCGATTGCGAAATTGCGCAATTCGCTGATCATCGGCGCGGCGCTGGTGGTCGCCCTCTTGCTGGTGACGCTGCGCGACTGGCGCGGCGCACTGGTGTCGTTCAGCGCCATCCCGCTGACTTTGCTGACCACCGTGTGGATACTCGAAATATTCGGTTTGAGCTTGAACACGATGACCCTCGGAGGCTTGGTGGTCGCGATCGGCGTGGTCGTCGACGACGCGGTCATCGACGTCGAAAACATACTGCGCCGCCGCCGCGGCGCCGCGCGCGACGCGGATTTGCGCGCGCTGTTCGTCGGCGCATCGCTCGAAGTGCGGCGGCCGGTGCTGTACGCGACCGCCGCGGTCGCCGTCGCGTTCCTGCCGATATTGATGATGTCCGGACTGCAGGGGGCGTTCTTTCGTCCCTTGTCGATCGCCTTCCTGCTCGCCGTCGGCCTCTCCCTGGTCGTCGCCATGAGCGCGACGCCGGCGCTGTGCGCGTTGGCGATGACCCATCATCAGCCGACGCCGGAAGCGGCCTTTCTGCGCCGCATCAAGCGTGGCCAATTGCGGACGATCGAATGGCTGCATCAACGGCCGCGCACCTTGTTTGCGATCCTGCTGCTGAGCGGCGCCGCCGGCGTCGTTCTGCTGCCGATGCTGGGGGCGCGCCTGCTGCCTGATTTTCGCGAAAATTACCTGATCGCGCACGCATCGCTGCGGCCCGGCGTATCGCTTGCGGAGACCACGCGGGTCGGCGAGCGCATCAGCAAGGGTTTGATGGCGATTGCCGGCGTCAAGAGCGTTGCCGAGCAGATCGGCCGCACGCAGAACGGCCAGGACCCCGACGCGCCGAACAAAAGCGAGTTCGAGGTGCAGATCGACCCACGGCAGGGCCGCAGTCCGAACCAGATCGAGGCGGCGATTCGCCGCGTGTTCGCGAATTTCCCGAATCAATTGGTCGAGATCTACTCGGTACTGGCGGAACGCATCGGCGAAACGCTGTCGGGAGAATCCGCGCCCTTCTCGATCAGCGTCATCGGCTCCGACCTCGACGCCGACGATCGCATCGGCGCGCAGATCGTCGGCGTGCTGCAGCACTTGGCAGGCAGCGGGGTCGTGCGCTTGACCGTGCCGCCGCGGCAAGTCGAGCTGCGCATCGAATTGCGGCCGAGGCAACTCGCGATCTACGGTCTATCCGCGGCGGATGTGCTGCAGACCGTCAATGCGGCATTTCACGGCAGTCTGGCCTCCCGCGTCGATCGGGCCGATCGCAGCCTGCCGGTGGTCGTGCGCATCGGCGGCGTGAGCGGCGCGCCGCAGGCGGTCGGCAAACTGCTGCTGCGCGGCCGCGACGGGGCGCTGACGCCGCTCGCAAACGTGGCGCGCATCGACACCGTGCTCGCCCGCAGCCTGGTCGATCATCAAGACGGATTGCGGCGTCAAATCGTCGTGGCGACGCCGAAGGGAGCCGACGAGGCTGGGTACGCGCGCGCCGCGCGCAACGCGATCGCGGCGCAGATCCGCTTGCCGCGCGGGGTTTATCTTCAATATGCGGGGGCGGCCGCGGCCGAGAGCGCGGCCAGCCACGAACTCCTGCTGCATTCGGCCGCCGCCTTCGTGCTGATCGTGCTGCTGCTCGGCCTGGCGTTCGGGCATGCGCGGCACGTCATCCTGGTGCTCTTGGCTTTACCCAGCACGCTGATCGGCGGCGTCGCTGCGGTGGCGCTGACCGGCGGCACGCTCACCCTCGGTTCGATGGTCGGCTTCGTGGCGCTGTTCGGCATGGCGGCGCGCAACACGATTCTTCTGGTGTCCCACTACGATCATCTTGTGAATGAGGAAAATCAGTCCTGGAACCTGCATACGGCGCTGCGCGGCGCCGAGGAGCGCCTGACTCCGGTGCTGCTGACCGCACTGCTGACCGGCTTGGCGCTGCTGCCGGTGGCGGTGCAGCTGCACCAGCCCGGACACGAAATCGAAGGGCCGATGGCGGTCGTGATACTCGGCGGTCTGGTTTCCTCTACACTGGTGAGCCTGCTGTTGATTCCGCCGCTGGCGGCCCGTTGGCTGCACCCGGCGGCGGCCGGCGAACCAAACGCGGGGACGGCAATCATAGGGTGAAACGGCTTCGCGACCGGCCGGGTATCGATTTGGCGAAAATAATCTCCAACAAGAGGACTGAAGAGACCATGAAAAAGATTACCGCAATTGCTTGTGCGGCTGCCATGCTGGCATCGGGGACGAGTTTTGCTGCGGCGCATTTGCTGCGCGTCAGGAAGACGGCCGCCATCGACGCCTCCGCGGCCAAGGTGTGGGGTTTGACCAAGAATTTCGACGGCTTGAACACCTGGCACCCGGCGGTCGCCACCGATGTGATCGTCTCCGGTACGAACAACAAGGCCGGCGCGGTGCGACTGCTGACCTTGAAGGGCGGCGGCACCATCAAGGAGCAGTTGATCTCCTTCGACGCCGCGCACCGCAAGTTCCGCTACCGGATTCTCGAGGGGGTATTGCCGGTCAGCCACTACACCTCGACGTTCATCGTCGAGCCGAGGGGCAAAAACAAGTGCACCGTGATCTGGGCGGGCTGGTTCAAGCGCAAGGATCTGAGTGCGCATCCCGCGGCCAAGGCAGACGACAAGACCGCGATCGACACGATCGGCGGCGTGTATACGGCGGGACTCGAGAATTTGAAGAAGATCGCCGAAGCGAAGTGAGCACTGGGCCCGGCGTGGGGCGGGTGCTTCGCCCTGCGCCGGCCGGCATGCTGGACGCGCGCCGCGAATATGGTTTTCCACGTGGAAGTTGAATGCATCACGGCAAGGCGTTGCGTCGCAGTCGATACCGGCTACCCGCCGCCCTCGCAATCTCACTGCTTGGCGCGACCGGGCGGTCTGCCGCCGCACGCGCCGATGTGGCGGCGGCGCCCAATGCATCGCTGCAGGAGATCGTCGTTTTCGGGGCGACGCCGGTGCCCGGGATCGGCATCGATGCGGCGAAGATTCCCGACAACATACAATCGATGTTCGCCGGCGATCTGGCGCGCGACGGCACGGCGAGCCTCACCGCCGCACTCAATGACCGGCTCGGCAGCATCAGCATCACCGATACGCTCGCCGATCCTTTCCAGCCCGACATCCTCTACAGAGGCTTCGAAGCGTCCCCGGTTCTCGGCGCCTCCCAGGGTCTGGCCGTTTACGAAAACGGCGCGCGCATCAACGAGGCCTTCGGCGATGCGGTCAACTGGGATCTGATTCCCGATTTCGCGATCCAGCGCATCGATTTGGTCAGTTCCAACCCTTCTTTCGGACTCAATGCGCTCGGCGGCGCGCTCGCGATCACGATGAAGAACGGTTTCAACGCCCGCGGCGGCGAGGCGGATCTGTCCGGCGGCTCCTTCAACCAGCGCACGGGTTCCGCGCAATTCGGCGCGAACAACGGCCGCTTCGGCATTTATGTCGCCGCCAAGGCGCTGAATCAAGACGGCTGGCGGCGGTTCGCGAACGATTCGGTGCACCAGTTCTACACCGATATCAGCGCGCGCGGCGAGCGCGCCAGCATCGATCTTAGCTACTCGTACGCGGACAACGGCTTGTTCGGCCAGGGCGCCGCGCCGGTGCAGGAACTCGCGGTCAGCCGGCAGCTCGATTTCACCGGTCCGCAGAACAATTTCAATCGGCTGAATTTCGCCGAGTTCGACGCATCCTTCGCGTTCAGCGATTCTTTATCGGTGCAGAACGTGCTCTACGCCCGCGACTATGATCAGAGCGTCGCCAACGGCAACACGACGAGATACACGGCATGCACTTCGGCGCAGTACGCGGGATCGCTGTGCCAGGCCGACGGCCTCAGCCCCTTGCGCGACGGTGGCGGAGCGCTGATTGCCGATATCTCCGCCGGCAACACCGTACCGATCGGCGAAAACGATTTCGAGTCGATACGCTCGCGCGGTCTCGGCGGCTCCCTGCAAATCAGCGATGCTCGGCGGCTGTTCGGCCACGGCAATCAACTCACCGCCGGCATCGCGGTCGATACCGCCCGCGTGGCGTATTCCTCGGGCGCCGAACTCGGTGTCATCAACGCGGCGCTGATGGTATCGAGTTCGGGGATTTTCGTCGCGACGCCGGAAAGTTCGCCGTTCTCGGCGACTCCGGTGGACGTGGGCTCGACGAGCCGTTACGACGGCTTCTACGCGACCGACACTTTCGACGCGAGCCGGCGGCTTGCGATCACCGCGAGCGCACGCTACAACGACGCGCGCTTGGATTTCGCGGATCACCGCGGCACTCTGTTGAGCGGCGCGAATCACTTCGGCCACTTCAACCCGGCGCTCGGCGCGACCTATCGATTGCGGCGCAGGGCGACCGTCTACGCGGATTACGCCGTCACCAACCGCGCGCCGACGATGAGCGAGATCGAGTGCTCGCAGCCCCTGAAGCCGTGCGTGTTGCCGGCAAATCTCGCCGGCGACCCGCCGAATTTGCGGCAGGTCGTGGCGCATACCGCGGAGATCGGGCTGCGCGGAAAAACTTTGCCGGCGGTCGGCGCAGCGGGTGGCGTGGCGTGGAACCTGAGCGCGTTCCGCACGGTGCTGGACGACGACATCTATGCGATCGCGGCGTCGAACAGCAGCGGCTATTTCAAGAATATCGGCGCGACGCGCAGGCAGGGGTTCGAGGCGGGATACTCCTATCGCGGCGAACGCTGGTCGGGCTACGCCGAGTACAGCTACGTGGACGCGACGTTCCAAACGCAATTCACCGAGCATTCGCCGTCCAATCCGCATCAGGACGCCAACGGCAATGTGGTGGTTCTCCCGGGCGATCAACTTCCGGGGATTCCGCGGCAGCGGATCAAATTCGGCGGCGACTACGATCTCGGCAAGCATTGCACCGTGGGCGCCGAGCTGATATTCGTCGGCGCGCAATATTACCGCGGCGACGAGTCGAATCAGAATCCCGAGCTTCCCGCCTACCACGTGCTCACCGTACATTCCTCCTACCGCATCGCCCACGACGTGGAAATCTTCGGCTCGATCCAGAACCTCCTCGACGAAAGATACGCGACCTTCGGGCTGTTCGGCGACCCGACCGGAGTGGGGGCCCCGGGCATTCCCGCCGGCGCCGGCTCGAACGATCCGCGCGTCGACAATCGATTTCAGAGTCCGGCGGCGCCGCGCGCGTATTTTGCGGGCATCCGCGTGCGTTTCTGAAAACATCGTAGACTGACCGGGATGGACGGACTGCCCACACCCCGCCGCTACCTGGCGATTACGGCGACGGCACTCGGCAGCGCGCTTGCGGTCATCGACGGTTCGATCGCCACGGTCGCGTTGCCGACACTGGCTCGGGATCTGCACGTGGATTCCTCCTCCGCGGTCATGGTGGTTACCGTCTATCAGCTGGTACTGGTGATGACGCTGCTGCCGTTGGCCGCGCTCGGCAGCCACATCGGCCTGCGGCGTGTGTACCAATACGGGCAGATGACTTTTCTGGTCGCGACCATGCTGTGCTTCTTTGCCAGAAATTTGCCGTTTCTGATCGTCGTGCGGGCGATTCAGGCACTCGGCGCCGCAGCATCGCTCGGCGTGTCGAGCGCGTTGATTCGGCATATCTATCCGAGCCGTCAGCTCGGCCGCGGCCTCGGAATCAGCAATGTCGTCGTCGCCAGCGGCAATGCGATTGCGCCGACGCTGGGCGGTCTGGTGCTTGCCGTGGCGAATTGGCCATGGATTTTCGCTGCCGCGGCGCCGTTGGCCCTGTTGTCGCTGATCCTCGGCAGGCATTCGCTGCCGGCGCCGCCGCCGCTCGACGCTCCATACGACGTATTCGGTGCCGTGCTGTGCGCTCTGACGTTCGGCTTGACGATTGCCGGCCTGGAGAGCGCGGTGCACGGCGGTGCGCCGGCCATCGCCGCCGCGCTGATCGGCGCCGGGGTGCTGCTCGCCGTCTGGTTCGTGAGGCGCGAGCTGAAGACGGCGATTCCGATACTGCCGGTCGATCTGCTCGCGAGACCCCTGCTGGCGCTGTCGACGGCGAGCGGATTCGCGGCGTTCGTCGCCTCGATGACCCTGATGCTCTCCCTGCCGTTTCGGCTGCAGCAGCACTACGGGTTCTCGCCGGCCGAGGTCGGCGCGGCGATCACGCCGTGGCCGCTCGCGATGATGCTATTCGCGCCGCTCGCCGGCACGCTGTCGGATCGCTTTCACGCCGGAATCCTCGGCGCGATCGGCATGAGCATCGCGGTCGCGGCCTTGTTGCTGCTCGCGTTTCTGCCGGCGCATCTTACGCATTTTGCGATCGCCTGGCGCATGGCTCTGTGCGGCACCGGATTCGCATTTTTCACGGCGCCGAATGCGCGTTTGATCGTGCATTCCGCGCCGCACGAACGTGCGGCGTCGGCCGGCGGTTTGATTTCGACCACGCGCCTGCTGGGTCAGACCGTGGGCGCGACGCTGCTCGCTGCGCTGCTGGCGATGGGCATCGGCAGCAATCGCGTGCCGGCGCTGGTCGCGGCGGGACTCGCGGCGTTCGTCGGCATCTGCAGCCTGGCGCGCCTGAAAACGAGCTCGGACTAGGCTGCCGCGCCGCCGCCGAGCCCGTATACTGTCGTCCGTCTGCGCGGCCTCGACGCCGCGATACCCTTCCCGCAGCGCGAGGTGCGCAGGCGCCAGAGCGCCGCTCGAGCCGGCGATCCGCGGCGGCCGATCGGCAGCCGACCAAAAGCCGCATTACGGAGTCTTGCGATGAGCCACGCGCACACGATTCATCGAAGTCAGCACCATCATGGGTGGGACAACTCGCTCGCCGCGGCGCTGTGCATCGCCCCGGGCGAAGCGGTCGAGTTCGACGTCATCGATGCTTCGGGAGGACAGCTGACGCCGGGCTCCGGCGTTGCGGATATCGGCCGGCTCGATTTCGGCAGGATCAACCCCCTGTCCGGACCCGTGTACGTGGACGGCGCCGAAGCCGGCGATATCTTGAAGGTGACTGTGCTCGAGTTCGCGCCTTCCGGCTGGGGATGGACGGCGAATATCCCCGGATTCGGGCTGCTCGCCGATCAATTCACGGCGCCGGAATTGCATCTGTGGCGCTATCACGCGGCGACGCTCGCGCCGGCTCTTTTCAGCCATTTTGCCAAGGTGCCGCTGAAGCCCTTCACCGGGACCATCGGCCTTGCGCCCGCCGCGCCCGGAATGCACAGCGTCGTGCCGCCGCGCCGGGTCGGCGGCAACATGGACGTGCGCGACATAGCGACGGGCACGCAGCTGCTGCTGCCGGTCGAGGCCCCGGGCGCGCTATTTTCGGTCGGCGACACGCATGCGGCGCAAGGAGACGGCGAGGTCTGCGGCACGGCGATCGAAAGCCCGATGCGCGTCGCGCTACAATTCGAGTTGATCAAGCAGACGCCGCTCGCATATCCGCGCTTCACGACGCCCGGCCCGGTGACGCGCCATCTGGATACGCGCGGCTATGAGGTGACGACGGGCATAGGTCCAGATTTGATGGAGGCTGCGCGCGCGGCGGTCGGTTCGATGGTGGATTTGCTCGCTGCGAGCCGCCATCTCCCGGCGATCGACGCGTACCTGCTATGCAGCGTCTGCGGGGATCTGCGCATCAGCGAGATCGTCGACGTCCCCAACTGGACGGTGTCGTTTTATTTTCCGCGGCTGGTCTTCGATTGACGGCGCGGCCGCCGCCGCGTTGGTCGAGGGTGAGCCGCGGCGGCCGGCAGCGAGACGCCGCTCATGCGCCGAGGACGGCGGCGGCGGCGCGGTTCAAAATGACCGCGATGCGCTGTTGCTGCTCGCGCGAAGCGCCGTCTTTGGTGTCGAGGGCGCGCCGCAATTGCCGCCGCGCGCGCAGCAATTCCGCCGAACAGCGCGAATCCTGTGCTTGCGGCGGCGCTTCGCCGCCGCGCGCACCGTCGCCGTCGGCGAGGAGCGCGCGGCGCAGCCGCGTCATCCGTGCGCCGACGCGCGCGAATTGGCCGAACAGGCCGTCGGCGGCCGCGCGATGTTCCTGCAGATGCTTGCGGCCCGCTTCGCTGATGCGGTAGCGCTTGCGCCGCCCCGCGGTCTCGCTGCCGGCATGGCCGATTTGCTGTAAATACGCCAGCGCCGGATAAACCACGCCGGGACTCGGCACGTAAAAGCCGTTCGAGCGCTCGCCGAGGGCCTTGATGATGTGGTAGCCGTGGTGGGGCTGGTCGGCGAGCAAGCGCAGGATCAACAGTCGCAAGTCCGCCGAAAAAAGCTTGCGGCCCATGCCGAAGGTGCGCCCGGCCATGCCGGTATCGTCCAAAAAGCCATGGCCGAAACCTTTGCCGCCGCGCCGCGATCTGCGCGGCCGTTGTCGGTCCGTGTGCACCGGCGCCTCCAATTTATATCGTAAAATATATATCGTACGATAGATCAGCGGCTCGCCGCAGGCAAGACGCCGATCGGCTCGCGGCGGCAACCCTCGGGCGGGGGATGGCGACGGCTCGACTTGGGCCGCGGACGCCGCGATGAACGTTGACACGATGCAGCGCGGGCCGCAAAATGCACGGCTCATTTTGAGGAGGGGTACCCAAGCGGCCAACGGGGGCAGACTGTAAATCTGCTGGCTTATGCCTTCGTAGGTTCGAATCCTACCCCCTCCACCAGCTGGTGCGTGGGTTCGGTGCCATTGGCGTGATCGGGGTGCGGGTGTAGTTCAATGGTAGAACGTCAGCCTTCCAAGCTGATCACGTGGGTTCGATTCCCATCACCCGCTCCATATGGGTGCGGCCCACGTAGCTCAGTTGGTAGAGCACGTCCTTGGTAAGGACGAGGTCAGCGGTTCGATCCCGCTCGTGGGCTCCAGTATTTATAGTTAACGAGGTGTGCCGTGTCGAAGGGGAAGTTTGAGCGAACCAAGCCGCACGTGAACGTGGGGACGATTGGGCATGTGGACCATGGGAAGACGACGTTGACGGCGGCGCTGACGAAGGTGATGGCGGAGAAGTACGGCGGCGAGTTCAAGGCG
>DATKSW010000042.1:0-48986 GCA_035531435.1 Steroidobacteraceae bacterium
CGCCTTGAACTCGCCGCCGTACTTCTCCGCCATCACCTTCGTCAGCGCCGCCGTCAACGTCGTCTTCCCATGGTCCACATGCCCAATCGTCCCCACGTTCACGTGCGGCTTGGTTCGCTCAAACTTCCCCTTCGACACGGCGATTACCTCTTAAAGATGTGAAAATACCGGCGTTGCAGAATTACGATGCCTTCTTCATGACGGCTTCGGCGACATTGGTCGGCACTTCCATGTACTTCGCGAATTCCATCGTATAGTTCGCCCGGCCCTGGCTCATCGAGCGCATCGCCGTCGAATATTGGAACATCTCGGCCAGCGGCACCTCGGCGGTGACCACTTTGCCGGATGGCGAATCGTCCATGCCGACGATCTGGCCGCGGCGGCGGTTCAGGTCGCCGACAATGTCGCCGTAATAGTCCTCCGGCGTCACCACCTCGACTTTCATGATCGGCTCGAGCAATACCGGCTTCGCCTTGCGGAAGCCCTCCTTGAATCCCATCGAGCCGGCGATCTTGAAGGCCATTTCATTGGAATCGACGTCGTGATACGAACCGTCGAAGACCGTGACCTTGACGTCGACGATCGGATAGCCGGCGATGACGCCGGTTTGCACGGCCTCCCGCACGCCCTTGTCCACGGCCGGGATGAATTCCCGCGGAACGGCGCCGCCGACGATCGCGTTGACGAACTCGTAGCCTTGGCCCGGACCGAGCGGTTCAATCCGCAGCCAAACGTGGCCATATTGACCGCGGCCGCCCGACTGGCGCACGAACTTGCCTTCCGATTCCACCTTGGCGCGGATCGTCTCGCGGTACGCCACCTGCGGCTTGCCGACATTCGCTTCAACCTTGAACTCCCGCTTCATGCGGTCGACGATGATCTCGAGGTGCAATTCGCCCATGCCGGAAATGATCGTCTGTCCGGATTCCTGGTCGGTGTGCACACGGAACGAAGGATCCTCCTTCGCCAGCCGCTGCAGCGCGAGACCCATCTTTTCCTGATCGACCTTGGTTTTCGGCTCCACCGCGACCGAAATCACCGGTTCCGGGAATTCCATTTTTTCGAGAATGATGACCTTTTGCGGATTGCAGAGCGTATCGCCCGTGGTGACGTCCTTGAGGCCGACTGCCGCGGCGATGTCGCCGGCGCGCACTTCCTTGATCTCGGAGCGGTCGCTGGCATGCATCTGCAGAAGACGGCCGATACGCTCGTTGCGGTTCCTGTTCGGCACGTACACCTGATCGCCGGAATTCAAGGTGCCGGAATACACCCGGAAAAACGTCAGATTGCCGACGAACGGATCGTTGAGGATCTTGAAGGCGAGCGCCGAGAACGGCTCGGCGTCGTCGGCATGCCGGGTCATCGGCTCGCCGCTCTCGCTCTGCCCCTTGACCGGCGGAACTTCGACCGGAGAGGGCATGTACTCGACGATGGCGTCGAGCACGGCCTGCACTCCCTTGTTCTTGAATGCCGAACCGCAAGTCACCAGGCAGATCTCGTTTTTCAGCGCGCGCGCGCGCAGACCGCGCTTTATATCCTCGTCGCCGAGCTCGCCGCTCTCCAAATATCTGTGCAGCAGCTCCTCGTCGCCCTCGGCGGCCGCTTCGATCATCTTCGCGCGCCACTCGGCACATTCCGCGCGCATCTCCCCGGGAATGTCGCGGTATTCGAATTTCATTCCCTGCGTCTCGTCGTCCCACCAGATCGATTTCATCTTCAGCAGGTCGACGACGCCGTGGAATTGGTCCTCGGCGCCGACCGGCAGCTGGATCGGCACCGGGTTGCCGCGCAGGCGCGTCCTGATCTGCTCGACGCAGCGCAGGAAATTGGCGCCGGCGCGATCCATCTTGTTGACGAACGCGATCCGCGGCACGCCGTATTTGTTCATCTGGCGCCACACGGTTTCCGACTGCGGCTGTACGCCGGACACCGCGCAATAGACGGCCACCGCCGAGTCGAGCACGCGCAGGCTGCGCTCCACTTCGATCGTAAAGTCGACGTGGCCCGGCGTATCGATGATATTGATGCGATGTTCCGCAAAGCTCTTGTCCATTCCCTTCCAAAAACAGGTCGTCGCCGCCGCGGTGATCGTGATTCCGCGCTCCTGTTCCTGTTCCATGTAATCCATGACGGCCGCGCCGTCGTGGACTTCGCCGATCTTGTGGGATACGCCCGTATAGAAAAGGATGCGCTCGGTCGCCGTGGTTTTGCCGGCGTCGATATGCGCGGAAATACCGATGTTTCGGTAGCGCTCGATGGGCGTCGTACGTGCCACGGTCAGTTCCTCTAAAATCTAGCCTTGCTCGCGGCCTCGGGACGGACACGCCGGCAGCTGAAGTTCACCAGCGATAGTGCGCAAACGCCTTGTTGGCTTCCGCCATGCGGTGCGTATCTTCGCGCTTGCGCACGGCGGCGCCGCGGTTCTCCGCCGCTTCCATCAATTCGGCCGCGAGCCGATGCGCCATCGATTTCTCGCTGCGGTCGGTCGCCGCTTCGATCACCCAGCGCATCGCCAAGGTCTGGCGGCGGTTGGCGCGCACTTCCACCGGAACTTGATAGGTTGCGCCGCCGACGCGGCGCGACTTGACCTCGACGACCGGTTTGACGTTATCCAGCGCCTGTTGCAACACGCCGATCGCCTCACCGCCCGCTTTGCCGGTCTTGTCGCCGATGCGGCCAATCGCGCCGTAGACGATCTTTTCGGCGACGGACTTCTTGCCGCGTTCCATGACCATATTGATGAACTTCGCCAACATGTCGTTGCCGAATTTAGGATCCGGAAGAATCGTGCGATGCGGGGCTGCTGCTCTGCGGGACATAAGGCTTCTCTATACTCTTTGGGTTCATTTCTTGGGGCGTTTGGCGCCGTATTTCGAGCGGCCTTGACGCCGATCGGTGACGCCCGCGCAATCCAGCGCGCCACGCACCGTGTGATAGCGCACGCCGGGCAGGTCCTTGACGCGGCCGCCGCGAATCAGCACGACCGAGTGTTCCTGCAGATTGTGGCCTTCGCCGCCGATGTAGCTCGACACTTCATAGCCGTTCGTCAAGCGCACGCGGCACACCTTGCGCAATGCGGAATTCGGCTTCTTCGGAGTCGTCGTGTAAACGCGCGTACAAACGCCGCGCTTTTGCGGCGATGCCGCCAATGCCGGCACCTTGGATTTCCACGCCGGCTCGTTGCGGCCGGTGCGGATCAATTGAGTCGTCGTCGCCATAAATGACCTTTGAGAAGCCCAATGCCTATGGGAGCCGCCTTTAGGCACGGCGGCTCGAAGTGATGCGAACTATCTGACGCGGGACGCGTTGCCCGACGACAAAGGCCGGCGATTGTAGGAACCCGCTACGCGGGTGTCAAGGAGGTTGCTGCTGCGCAACATCCGCAAGCGGTGCCGAACCGCCGCCGCCGCCGCGCTCACCTTGCCGCAATCCGCCTCTATACCCGGCCGGCCGCGATCGCTCCTACCGCAGCGGCGCCGCCGGCGGCTGAAACAGCCGCCGCGTGCCGCGGTACAGCGGGTAGCTGCCGATCAGCAGCACCGCCGCGATCATGCTGTTGCGTCGGTCGTTGAGCGCGACGCCGATGACGAAAACCACGCCGATCAGAATCGCCGCGCCGCTCGTCCATGGATAACCCCAGGCCCGGTACGGCCGCGGCGCCGCCGGTTCGCGGCGCCGCAACACCAGCAGCGACAGATACACGAGCAGGTAGTTGACGGCCATCAACAGCGAAACGACGCCGAGCACCGCGTTGAACGTCCCGGAGGCGAGAAACGCGCCGGTGACCAAGGTACTCAACAGCAGCGCGACCGTCGGCGTACCGCCGGCGTTGACCTGCGTCGCTTGGCGGGCGAACAGGCCGTCGCGGCCCATCGCCAACAAGACGCGCGCCGTCATCAGCACGAGCGCGTTGCTCGTTCCCAATACCGAGACGATGACGATGACGCGGATGATTTGACCGCCGTGCGCGCCGAACAAGACGTGCGCCGCGGCGCCGCCGACGAACGGCTCGTTGGCCATTCTCGCCATCGGCAGCACCCGCAGGAACGCCATGTTCAGCAGCAGGTAGATCGGAATGATGACGGCCAGTCCGCGGAAAATCCCGCGCGGAATCTCGCGGCCCGGATCGCGCAACTCTTCGCCGAAGAAGATCGGGCAGTAGTAACTGTCGTAGGTGAAGATCACGCCTTGCATCGCGAGGATCCAGGCGACGGCCCAACCGAGGCCGCCGGGCGGCGCGAGCGCCGCGGCTTGCGGCGCCGCCTTCGGCAGCAGGAATGCGGCGGCCGCGACCGCGCCAAGGGCGAGCGTCTTGGCGACGGTCGTCAGCACCTGGATCCTGCCGCCGGCGCGCACGCCCCGCCAATTCAGCGCGCCGAGCGCGGCCAGCGCGGCGAAAGCGAGCGGCACCGCGCGTGCGCCGAGCGCCGGCAGCAGATCGCAGCTGTACTCGCCGACCAGCAGCAACAGCGCCGCGTTCGCGGCGCAATCCAGGATCCATTGCGTGTAACCGACAAAAAAGCCCGCGTATTCACCTAGAGCGCGCCGCGCAAACGGATATGGGCCACCGCTTTGCGGAATCATCGCGCCGAGTTCGGCGAACGCGGTCGCGCCCAGCAGGGCATTCAGGCCGCCGAACGCCCATACACCGAGGTACAGCCAGGGGTTCGGCAACAGCGCGGCGATTTTGCCGGGCGTGTAGAGGATGCCGCCGCCGATCGTCGTACCGATGGCGGCGGACGCCGCGAATACCTTGCCGAGCACCCGCAGCAGCCCGCGACGCGAAGGGGTGCCTCGGTGCGCCGCCGGGCCGGCGTCGTTCAACGGCTTTCTGTCCGCTGCGCCCGCCGCCGCACCGTACGCCGCCCGACCGCACCGGCAGCGGCGCCGGCCAGCCGATCGAGGTCGCCGCGCAGCTGTGCCGTCGCCCCCGTGGAAATCCCGCCGAGCCGCGCTTCGATCGTCGCCAGATCGGGCTTCGGCCCGCGCACGTGGTTTTGCAATGCATCACGCATGACCCGCAAGTGCTCGGGCGTCGTACCGCAGCAGCCGCCGATGATCCTCGCGCCGGCATCCAGCGATAGGCGCGCGTACTCCGCCATCAGAGTCGGCGTGCCGTTGAAGCGGATCACGCCGTCGACGAATTGCGGGATGCCGCAATTGGCCTTGGCGACCAGAACCGCCGAGGGATCGGACGCCGCGGACAGATTGACGATCGAGGCGACGAGCTCCGCGGCGCCAACCCCGCAATTGCTGCCGCATGCGGCCAAATGATGCTTGCGGCCGATGCCCGCGAGCTCGGCCGGCGTGATCCCCATCATCGTGCGGCCGTTGGTGTCGAAGCTCAAGGTCGTGACGATCGGCAAGCCGCTGCGGCGCGCCCCTTCGATCGCCGCCTCGGTCTCCTCGACCGAGGACATCGTTTCGATCCAGAGGATATCGGCGCCGCCGCGCGCCAGCGCCGCCGCCTGTTCGGCGAACGACTCGCAGGCGGTCTCGGCCGCCAGCGGGCCGAGCGGCTCGAGAATTTCACCGCTCGGTCCGATGCTGCCGCCGACCAGCACCGGCCGATCGGCGCGCTCGGCTTCGCTGCGCGCGATGCTCGCGGCGGTCTCGTTCAGCTCCGCGACCCGAGACTCCGCTTTGTGCAGCTTCAAGCGATGTCGGGTGCCCCCGAAACTGTTCGTCAGGATGATGTCCGCGCCGGCGGCGACGAAGTTACGGTGCAATTCCGCGACGCGTTGCGGATATTCGCTGTTCCATAGTTCCGGCGCATCGCCGGACGTCAAGCCGCGATCGAACAGATTGCTGCCGGTGGCGCCGTCCGCGAGCAGCCACGGGCGCAGGGCCAAAAGGGGCGTCAAACGATCGGTCATGTGGCACTCGGGGGTCTAAGAAACCGGCGGCGTGAGCTTAGCATGCCTGCATGAATGGGCTTGCCGCCGCAGGCCGGGGCACTCTGCGCTCACTCCTTTTGCACTATCACGCGGCCTTGGCCGTTGACGTAGATGTGGTAGCGATTGCCGTCCTTGCAGGTCACGTCGTAGTCGCTGTCGCCGTTACGCCGGATCTTGAGCAGCTTATCGCAAGGTTTGCCCTGCAAGGCGATCGTCGCCATCAGATCTTTTCCGAACGAGGCGTTCTCGGCGTGCAGCGGCGGCGGCGCGCCGAGCAGCATGGCAATCGTCGCCGCAGCGCCAGCCGCAGCCGCAGCCGCAAGGGATTTCCGCTGGCCCATAAAATGTCTCCTGATGATCGAGCCTACAGTTTCGCGAACTTTTTCGGATCCGCCAAGATGCTCCAAATCGCGCGGCGCGAGGCCGCGATGTCCGCCGCCAGCGGCGGGTCGGCGCTCTGCAGCAGCGACAGCACCTTCAGCAGCAGTAGATCATACTGCTGATGCAAATCCACCATCGACGCCGTACCGCGGCCGCGGTAAAAGGCGCGAAATTGCGCCAGCAGGTCATCGACCTGGTTTTTCAGCGACAGCTTCGTGAAAAGGCCGATGGAGTGCGTGTCGCGCAGCCGTTGCTCGAGCGAGGCCAGATCGAGCGTCTTCGCCGGCGTCGTCGCACCTCCTTGCGCGCCCGCAGGCCCTTGCGCGCCCGCAGGCCCTGGCGCGACCGCAGGCCCTGGCGCGACCGCAGCCTCTGGCGCGGCCACGGCCAAGATCGGGCCGGGAGCTGCCGCCGGTGCCGGTTGCAGCGCAACGGGCGCCGCGGCAGCCACGCCGCTCGGTGCGCCTTTGGCGCCGCCGCCGAGGCTGAGCGCGAGCGGCAAAGCCGCCAGCAGTATGCGTCGAATAGACGTCGGGATCGATGCCATGGCTTTCTCCAGTATAGCGGGCCGCGGCTCGGCGCCGGAACGAATCCGCGGATCAGGTGAAACGCGACAGCCACGCCAATGCGCGGCCGAGGGAAGATCGATACGGCGGGCGGATCATGCGCAAACCCGAATATCTCGATTGCAGGAAGACCGGCTTCTCGACCGAGAATCGCCTGAAGCCGTATTCGCCGTGATAATGGCCGTAGCCGGCATCGCCGACCCCGCCGAAAGGCAGCGCCTCTTGCGCCGCGTGCACCAAGGTATCGTTGATGGTCACGCCGCCGGCGATCGTGCCTTCGAGCACCCGGTCGCGGGCCGCACGGTCCTTGCCGAACCAATACAAGGCGAGCGGTCGAGCGCGGCGGTTCACGTAGGCAAGCGCGTCCGCGAGCGTATCGTAAGGCACGATGGGCAATATCGGGCCGAATATTTCTTCGCGCATGACCCGCATGCGCTCATCGACGTCGAGCAGCAATACCGGCGCAAATTGGCGGCCGTGCGCGGCTGCTCCGACGATCCCCGGCTGCAACTCGATGACGCGCGCGCCGTGTGCGCGCGCATCGGCGAGCAATTCGCGCAAACGCGCGGCGTGCCGTTCGTTGATGATGCCGGTGTAGTCGGGGTTGCCGTGAAAGCGAGGGTACAAGCGCTGCATGCTCGTACCCAAGGCCTGTGCGAATCGCTCGACGCCGGCGCGCGGCACCAGCGCGTAGTCTGGCGCGATGCACGTCTGCCCGGCGTTGATCAACTTGCCCCACGAGATGCGGTCGACGATTTCCTGCGGCGCGCACGACGCATCGACGATTAGCGGCGACTTGCCGCCGAGCTCCAGCGTCAGTGGCGTCAGGTTTCTCGCCGCGGCGAGCGCGACCTCGCGCCCCACGGCCGTGGACCCCGTGAACAGCAGATGATCGAACCGCAGCGCCGCAAACGCCTTGCCGACGGCGGCATCGCCGATGACGACGCCGACCTCGTCGGCCGCAAAGGCCCCGGCAACCGCCGCCTGCAGAGCCGCGGCAAACAGCGGCGTCGATTCCGACGGCTTGATCATCGCCCGATTGCCGGCGGCCAGGGCGCCGATCAGCGGCGCGAGCGACAATTGCAGCGGGTAGTTCCACGGACTGATGATGCCGACGACGCCGAGCGGCTGGCGCATCAGCAGCGCCCGCCCCGGCCGGTACGCGGCGGCAACGCCTACGCGCCGCGGCCGCATCCACGCCGCCAGGTGACGCCGCGCGTGGCGAACGGCGCTCTCAAGCAGCATCGTCTCGGTAATGCGCACTTCAAAGGCCGAGCGCGTGCCGAAGTCGCGGGAAATTGCCTCGGCAAACGCCGGCGCATGCGTCTCGATGAGACGGCCGAGCCGCCGCAGCCGCTCTTCGCGCACGGCGCGCGGCGGCGAAATGTCCGCGAGGAACGCCTGTTGCTGGCGCCGGTGCAGCGCTGCGAGCGCATCGGCGGAATCGGTCATGCGAATACCCCGCGCGGCGAGTTCCCGCGCCTTGGCGACCGCTCGCACCGCGCCCGCCAAGGGTCGCGCGATGCGTTCATCGAACCGGCCGATAGCGGCCGCGGTGCACGACTCCGGCGCACGGATTCGCGCCGAGGCCGTAACAAAGTTCCGCCGGCCGGTCTATTTTCCACAGCGCGAAGTCGGCGCGCTTGCCTATTTCCAGCGTGCCGCGGTCCTGCGCCAGACCGAGCGCGCGCGCGGCATTTCTGGTTGCCCCGCACAGCGCCTCTTCGGGCGTCAGCCGAAACAAAGTGCAGGCCATCGAGAGCGCGAGCAGCAGCGACGTGCACGGCGAGGTGCCGGGGTTGCAGTCGGTGGCCACCGCGATCGGCACGCCGGCCTCCCGCAACAATGCGAGCGGCGGCGGCGCAGTTTGCCGCAGCGTGAAGTAGGCGCCGGGCAGCAGCACGGCGACGCTGCCGGCGCGCCCGAGCGCCCGCGCTCCGTCGATGCCGACGAATTCCAGGTGGTCGGCCGAGAGAGCGCCGAACCGCGCCGCCAGCTGCGCCGCGCCGAGGTCGCTGAGTTGCCCCGCATGCACATGAATCGGCAACCCCACGCGCTCAGCGGCGCGAAAGAATTGTTCGCATTCGGCGACGCTGAAGGCGACCGATTCGCAAAAGGCGTCGACGGCGTCGGCGAGTCCCAAGCCGGCCATCGCCTCGAGCCACGGGCCGCTGACGGCGTCGACGAACCCCTGGCGGTCGGCACGATATTCTTGCGGCAGCGCGTGCAATCCCAAGAAAGTCGTGCGTACCGACAGCGGCATTTCCTCGGCGAGACTGCGGGCGATCTTCAGCATGCGGCTCTCGGTCTCGGCGTCCAAGCCGTAGCCGGATTTGACCTCGATCGTCGTCACGCCCTCTTCCATCAGCCGCCGCGCGCGCAGCGCCGCGGCGTCGTACAAGACCTGCGGCGATGCCGCCCGGGTGGCGCGTACCGTGGATTCTATGCCGCCGCCGGCGAGCGCGATCTCTTCGTAGCTCGCGCCGCCGAGGCGCCGTTCGTATTCGGCGACCCGGTTGCCGCCATATACCAGGTGGGTGTGGCAATCGATCAGTCCGGGCGTCATCCACAGACCGGCGACGTCGCGAACCGGGATGCGCCGCTCGGCCGCCCGGCGCACGGCGATTTCCGCGGCCCCGATCCAGGCGATGCGCTCGCCTTTTACGGCGAGCGCCGCGTTCGCGATGCTGCCGTAAGGGCCCGTGCCGGGCGCCATCGTCGCGATATCGGCGCCCGCCCAGACCATGTCCCAGTCCGCGTCAGTAGTTGGCTGCACGTTGCTAATCCGTCCGATTGCCGTGTGCGCCATCATAAGGCAAGCTAGGCACCATATACAGGTATAGGCAAGATGGCGGATAAGTTTCATCTGCAATGGGTGCTGCTGCCGCGGGGCTGGACGCGCGACGTTCTCGTCACGGTGTCGGCGGCGGGCATGATCACCGGCATCGACGCGCCGGCCGCGCCGGCCGCGCCGGCGGACGCCGAGCGCGTCCTCGGATTCGTCGTTCCCGGCATGCCGAATGCGCACAGTCATGCCTTCCAGCGGGCGCTGCGCGGCCGCGCCGAGTGCCGGGTAGCGGCGCGCGACAGCTTCTGGACCTGGCGCCGGGCGATGTACGGGCTCGCCAACCGCATAGAGCCCGATGAATTGCAGCTGATCGCCACGCAGCTGTACATCGAAATGCTGAAGTCGGGTTACACGTCGGTCGCCGAATTTCATTACTTGCATGGCCATGCAGGCGCCGCGGCGTCGGTAGGCGCCAACCCCTTGTGGGCGGCGGTGCGCGGCGCGGCGCGCGCCGCCGGCATCGGCTTGACGCTGCTGCCGACGCTGTATCAATCGAGCGATTTCGGCGGCCGGCCGTTGCGGCCCGAACAGGCGCGTTTCGCGATGTCGAGCGAGGATTTCCTGCGCGCGATCGCCGCCTGCGTCGGCGCAGAGCGGCGCGATGCGTCGTCGACGCTGCGCATCGGCGCCGCCTTCCACAGCCTGCGCGCCGTGCCGCTGCCGGCGCTCGAGCAGACCGCGCTGCAGTTGCGCGGCATCGATGCGTCGATGCCGGTGCATATCCACGTGGCGGAGCAGCTGCGCGAGGTGCATGCCTGCAAACGCGCGACCGGACTGCGGCCGATCGAATGGCTGCTGCAGTCGGGAATGCTCTGCGACCGCTGGTGCCTGGTGCACTGTACGCATGCGACGGCGCAGGAGCTGCGCGGCATCGCGACGAGCGGCGCCGCGGTGTGCGTATCGATCAGCAGTGAAGCGAATCTCGGCGACGGATACTTCGATGCGCTCGGCTTCCTCGCCATCGGCGGGCGGCTTTGCATCGGCTCGGACAGCCAGGCGAGCGTTGCGCCGGCGGAGGAACTGCGCTGGATGGAATACCAGCAGCGTCTGCGCCGCAAGCGGCGCAGCGTTCTCGCCGCGGCGGACGAAGCGCACGTCGGTACCCGCTTATGGCGCGATTCCGCCTTGCACGGCGCCCAGGCCCTCGGCCAGCCGATCGGCGCGATCGAGGTCGGCCGGCGCGCCGACTGGCTGGTGCTCGACGCTAAGCACCCGGCGCTCGCCGGCGCCGGCCCGCAGGCGGCGCTCGATCACGTGATATTTGCCGGCGCGGATGCGGCGATCCGCGACACCATGGTGGCAGGCCGCTGGGTCGTCAGAGAGCACCGGCACCCCGCGGAATCGGCGCTGCGCGAACCGTTTGCCGAACTCCTGGGCCGCCTGTCGACATAGTTGTCTATACAGCTTATTCTGTGCCGATGCCAAAGATCCGCGCCACCGTACAGCCGCTCTATCTGCAGCTCAAGCGCCATATCCTCGAGAACATCGACTCGGGCAAATGGACGGCGGCGGACCGCGTCCCGTCCGAGAATGAAATCGTCAGATCCTTCGGCGTCTCGCGAATGACCGCCAACCGCGCGCTGCGTGAACTGCGCGACGAGGGCGTGCTGGTGCGCATCGCCGGCGTCGGCAGTTTCGTCGCGGAACGGCAAGCGCACGCGCATCCGCTGGAAATTCGCAGCATCGCCGAGGAGATTCGGGCGCGCGGTGCGGTGCACCGCACCGCGGTCATCGCTCGCGAGCGCGTCCGCGCAGTCGCGCGGCTGGCGGAGGATTTTCGCGTCGCGCCCGGCACCCTGTTGTTTTTCTCCGCCTTGGTGCATCACGAGAACGGCCGGCCTGTGCAACTCGAGGATCGCCACGTGCTCGCCGAGCTCGCGCCGGATTATCTCGGCGTCGATTTTCGGCGCACGACGCCGTACGATTATTTGATCAAGACCGCACCGCTGCAGGAAGCCGAGCATGTGCTGCGCGCCGTCATGCCGGATGCGCGCACCCGCCGGCTGCTGGCGATGAAATGCAACGAACCGTGTCTGCTCGTGATCCGGCGCACCTGGTCGGCCGGCCGGATTGCCTCCGTCGCCAAGCTCCTCTATCCCGGTCCCCGCTACGAATTATCCGGGCGCTTCCGCCCGTAAGGACGGCCGATCATGCCAGTTTGCGCAAAGCCTCGAATCATACGCGCCGCTCGCGGCGGCACCTTGAGCGCGCGCTCCTGGATGACCGAGGCGCCGCTGCGCATGCTGATGAACAATCTCGATCCGCAAGTCGCGGAAAATCCGCAGGAACTCGTCGTTTATGGCGGCATCGGCCGCGCCGCGCGCGATTGGAACTCGTACGATCGGATCGTCGCGACGCTGACGGACCTGCGAGAGGATGAAACCTTGTTGATCCAATCCGGCAAGCCCGTGGGCGTGTTCAATACCCACGCGGATGCACCCCGGGTGCTGCTCGCGAACTCGAATCTCGTGCCGCACTGGGCAACTTGGGAGCACTTCCACGAGCTCGACCGGCGCGGTCTCGCAATGTTCGGGCAAATGACCGCGGGCTCCTGGATTTACATTGGCAGCCAGGGCATCGTCCAGGGCACCTACGAGACCTTCGTCGAAATGGGGCGCCGCCATTGCGGCGACGATCTCGCCGGCAAGTGGATTCTGACGGCCGGCCTCGGCGGCATGGGCGGAGCGCAACCGCTCGCCGCGACGATGGCGGGAGCCAATATGCTTGCCATCGAATGCCGCAAGGAGCGCATCGCCAAGCGCCTGGAAACCGGCTACGTCGACGTCGAGGCAGACTCTCTCGACGAGGCGCTCGCGCGTCTCGACGCGGCGGCGCAGAGCGGCAAACCGACGTCGATCGCGCTGCACGGCAACATCGTCGACGTGCTGCAAACCATGCTCGAGCGCGGCATTCGCCCGGACGCTCTGACCGATCAGACCTCGGCGCACGATCCGGTCAACGGCTATCTACCGCAAGGATGGAGCGTCGCCGACTGGGACGCGAGGCGCCTGAGCGATCCGGCCGGCACGAGCGCCGCGGCGAAGCAATCGATGGCCAAGCACGTCGAGTACCTATTGCGCTTCAAGGCGATGGGGCTGCCGGTGTTCGACTACGGCAACAACCTGCGCCAGGTCGCGCGCGACCAGGGCGTCGACAGGGCCTTCGAGATCCCGGGCTTCGTTCCCGAATACATCCGCCCGCTTTTCTGCCGCGGCATCGGACCGTTCCGTTGGGTGGCGCTGTCCGGCGACCCGCAGGATATCTACAAGACCGACGCCAAGGTCAAAGAACTGATTCCGGACGATGCGCATCTGCACCACTGGCTCGACATGGCGCGCACACGGATCCAGTTCCAGGGACTGCCGGCGCGGATTTGTTGGGTCGGCCTCGGACAGCGGCATCGCCTGGGCCTTGCGTTCAATGAAATGGTGGCCCGCGGCGAACTTTCCGCGCCGATCGTCATCGGCCGCGACCACCTCGACTCAGGGTCGGTCGCGAGCCCGAATCGAGAGACCGAGGCGATGCGCGACGGCTCCGATGCGGTTTCCGACTGGCCGCTGCTGAACGCCTTGCTGAATACCGCAAGCGGCGCGACCTGGGTCTCCATTCATCACGGCGGCGGCGTCGGCATGGGCTACTCGCAGCATGCGGGCCTCGTCATCGTCTGCGACGGCAGCGCCGCGGCGGCGAAGCGCATCGCCCGCGTCCTGTGGAATGATCCGGCGAGCGGCGTCATGCGCCACGCCGACGCCGGCTACGCGAGCGCCATCGAGTGCGCGCGCGAACACGGTTTGCGCCTGCCGATGATCGAGACAGGCTCGTGAGCGGTTCGGCGCTCGCGCCCCGCGTCGTGTTGCGCGCCGGCGAGATGTCGCTGGCGGCGTTGCGGCGCATCCATGCCGGGCCCGCGCGCCTCGCGCTCGGCGCCGTCGACCGCGAACGCATCGACGCCGCCGCAGCGCTGGTCGATTGCATCGTCGCGCGCGGCGATGCCGCCTATGGCATCAATACCGGCTTCGGCCTGCTCGCGCAGACTAAGATCCCCGCCGAGCAACTGCAGCTGCTGCAGCGTAACTTGCTGCTGTCGCACGCGGCCGGCGTCGGCGAGCCGCTGCCGGATGCGGTGGTGCGCCTGGTGCTCGTACTGAAGATCAATGCGCTGGCGCGCGGCTACTCCGGAATCTCCCAGGCGCTGATCGACGGCCTGATCGCGCTCGTCGACCACGAGGTCTACCCATTGATCCCCTCGCAAGGCTCCGTCGGCGCATCCGGCGATCTTGCGCCGCTCGCTCATATGGGCGCGGCGCTGCTCGGCATCGGTCAGGTGCGCATCGACGGGCGTGTGCTGCCGGCGGCGGACGGCCTCGCGCGCGCAGGGCTAAAGCCGCTGCAGCTGCGCCCTAAAGAGGGGCTCGCGCTGATCAACGGCACGCAAGTCTCCACGGCGCTGGCCCTCGCGGGGCTGTTCGGCGCGGAAGATCTGTTCGCGGCGGCGGTCGTCGCCGGCGCGATGTCGGTCGATGCGCTGAAGGGCAGCGACGCGCCGTTCGACGCGCGTATCCACGAGGCGCGCGGCCAGCCCGGTCAGATCGCCGTCGCGCGCGAAACCCTGCGGCTGATCGCCGGCAGTGCGATCCGCGCCTCGCACCGCAACTGCAGCCGCGTACAGGATCCTTATTCGTTCCGCTGCCAGCCGCAGGTCATGGGCGCGTGCCTCGACCTGATGCGCAATGTCGCCGCGACGCTCGCGATCGAGGCGAACGCCGTCACCGACAATCCGCTGCTCTTCACCGCCGGCGGCGAGGTCCTGTCCGGCGGTAATTTTCATGCCGAGCCGGTGGCCTTCGCCGCCGACACCCTGGCGCTCGCAATCGCCGAAATCGGCAGTCTGTCCGAAAGGCGCATCGCCGTGCTGGTCGATCCGAAGATGAGCGGCTTGCCGGCCTTTCTGGTCGAGAACAGCGGCGTCAATTCGGGCTTCATGATCGCGCAAGTCACGGCGGCCGCGTTGGTGTCGGAGAACAAATCGATCGCCGCGCCCTGCAGCGTGGACTCGATACCGACCTCGGCGAACCAGGAAGATCACGTCAGCATGGCCACCCACGCGGCACGGCGCTTGGGCCGCATGCTGCAGAACGCCGCCGCCGTCGTCGGCATCGAGCTGCTGGCCGCCGCTCAGGGGATCGATTTTCACCGTCCCGCAAAGAGCTCGCCGGCACTCGAGCTGGTGCATGCCGGCATCCGGGCACAGGTGCCGTTCTACGACGCGGATCGCTACTTCGCGCCGGACATCCGGGCGGCGCAGTCGTGGGTCGAGTCCGCACGCTATCTACCGCTGCTTGCCGGCCTGTTGCCTTCGACGCAGCCATGAACGCAGCGCTCGGCGGCCAGCCGCTGTTCGAAAGCGTGGACGGAGCGCTGCCGCTCATCGTCAGCATGCCGCATTCCGGCACCTATCTGCCGCCGGACTTGGCGTCGCGGCTGGCGCCGGCGGCACTCGACTTACCCGACACCGACTGGTTCGTGCCGCAGTTGTACGAGTTTCTCGCCGCGCTCGGCGCAGCGCTGATCCGCGCGACGCATTCGCGCTATGTCGTCGATTTGAATCGGCCGCCGGACGGCGCGCCGCTCTATCCCGGCCAGCGCGAGACCGCCGTGTGTCCGCTCGAGAGTTTCGACGGCGAGCCGCTGTATGCGCGCGGCGATGAACCCTCGCGGACGGAAATCGACGCTCGGCTGCATCGTTACTGGCAGCCGTACCACGACCGGCTGCGCGCCATGCTCGACGCGGCGCTTGCGCGGCACGGGCACTGCCTTTTGTGGGATGCGCACTCGATCCGCTCGACGGTGCCCGCTTTGTTTGCCGGCCGGCTGCCGGACCTCAACGTCGGCACCGTGGACGGCCGCAGCTGCAGCGCGGCCACCGCGCGGCGCATCGTCGATGCCTTGAGCGCGCAGCCGCGCTTCTCGTTCGTCGTCGACGGCCGATTCAAGGGCGGCTACATCACGCGCCATTACGGCGATCCGGCGCTGCGGATCGAGGCGGTGCAATTGGAAATCGCACAATCGGCCTATCTGCTGCAAGCGCGGGTGCCGCACTTCGACGCGGCGCTCGCGGCGCCGTTGGTTGCCGTGCTGCACCGGCTGCTTGCGGATCTTGCCGGCGCCCTGCGGCCGATCTAGCCTGCGGTTCGGCCGTCGATCCAGGTACGCTGCACCCGCACGCGTTCGTCGACCAGCGCCAAATTCGCCCGGTAGCCGGGCGCGATGCGCCCGATTTCCCGCCCCAATCCCAGGAACTCGGCGGGATATTCGCTCGCCATGCGCGCCGCCTCGGCGAGATCGAGGCCCAGAAGGTCGACGGCGTTGCGCACCGCGGAGGACATGTCGAGCGCCGTGCCGGCGAGCGTCCCATGTTCGTCCCGGCAGACGCCGTCGATCACGCGGATGGTACGGCCTTGCAGTACGAAACTCGGCGCCTCGAAACCCACCGCGGGCATCGCGTCGGTGACCAGCATGAAGCGCTCGTGACGCTTGCAGCGCAGTGCGAGCTTCAGCATGACCGGATCGACGTGATGGCCGTCGACGATGATTCCGCACCAGGTATCCGGATCGTACAGTGCGGCGCCGACGATACCCGGCTCGCGCGGTGCAAACGGCGCCATCGCGTTGAACAGGTGGGTGAATCCGCGCAGGCCGTGCGCGATCGCCGCGGTCGTCTCCGCATAACTCGCGTTGCTGTGTCCCGCCGATACCAGCACGCCGCCCGCCGTGAGCTCGGCGATCATCTGCGGCGTGGTGATCTCCGGCGCCAGCGTCAACACGGTGCGCCCGCCGCGCAGCCGGGTGAGGCGCGATATGAAGCTGGCGTCGAGCAGCCGCAAATGCTTCGGATCATGGACGCCGCGGCGCGCCTGGTTCAGGAACGGACCCTCGATGTGAATGCCGAGGACCCCGGGAGTGCCGGCGTCGATCGCCGCCTGCACGGCGCCGATCGCGGTCGCAATCGTATCCGGATCGTCGCTGATCAGCGTCGGCAGAAATCCGCTGGTGCCGAAACGCCGGTGCGCCGCGCCGATCGCGCGAATCGCCTGCGGAGTCGGATCGTCGTTGAAGAGCACGCCGCCGCCGCCGTTGACTTGCACATCGATGAAGCCCGGCAACAGGATCTGGCCGCCGAGATCCTCGACGAATGCATCGCGGCAACGCGGGTCGACGGGATCTACGAGCGCCTCGATGGCGGCATCGGCGATCAACAGTGTCCGCCCGCTGACCAATCCTGGCCCGCTCAAGATGCGGCCGTTGACGAGCGCCGTGCGTCTCATAGGGTCTCGGTAACCTTGTGCAGATGCGGTGGATGATCCGGATCGCGGCCGCGGCGCAAACTCAGGCCGGCGATCAATCGATACGCACTCTGCACCAGTAGGATCGGACCGAGCGCCGCGCAGGCATCGAGGGTCGGCAAGACGACCACGCCGGCGGCGGATGCGCCGGCATCGGCGGCGCCGGCCAGCAATATCGGTATTCCCCGCCGCGCCAATTCGGCTGCGAGCGCCTGAATGCCCGAAAGAGTGCCGTCGGCCTGCGCGAACAGCAGCGCCGGAAAGCGCGGCCCGAGCAGCGTGTAGGGGCCGTGTCGCAGCTCCGCGCTGCTGAACGCCTCGGCGTGCAGAGCGCAAGTCTCCTTGAATTTGAGCGCCGTTTCCTGCGCGCTGCCGAGACCGAGGCCGCGGCCGATGACGTACAAATGCTCCGCCGAATGCAGGGGCGCGAGGGCAGCGGACCAATCGAGCCTCCAGCTGCGCTCCATCAACGCCGGCAACCCGTCGATCTGCGCGGCAAGTTCCCGGTCTTCGGTCCACGCGGCGACCAAGCGGGCGAGCGCGGCCTGCGTCGCGAGGAAAGACTTGGTGGCGGCGATGCTCGCCTCGGAGCCGGCGCGCAGATGAATGACCAGGTCGGCGGCCGCGACCAGCGGCGCCTGCGGACTATTGCACACGGCGAGCACCGTCGCGCCGGCACGCTTCGCGGCCGCGGCCGCGGCGATGAGGTCCGGACTGCGCCCCGACTGAGACAGCGCGATGAACAGGCAGCCGCGTAAATCCTGAGCAATGCCGTAGACGGAGCTGACCGAAGGCGCGGCGGACGCGGTCAGCACGCCTGCCCGCGTCTCGATCAAATACTTCGCATAGGTGGCCGCGTGGTCGGAACTGCCGCGCGCGCAGGTGATCACGGCCCGCGGCGCCAGGCGCCGAACCTCGACCGCGATCTTGCGCAGCGCGTCGGCGTCCAGATCGAGCTGCGCGCGCACCGCGTTCGCGGCGCCGGCCGCTTCCTGAAACATGGTGGTCGCCTCGACGCGGCTCGCCTCGGCGCGGCTGCACTCGGCGCCGTTCACGGCAAAGTGCTCAACTCGGCGACGAAATCATAGGTGTCGCCGCGATAATAGGACTGCGTAAACTCGACCGCGCGGCCGTCGCGCAACGAGCCGAGCCTCTCGACCAGCAGGCCGGGATCGCCGGCATCGGCCTTCAGCAACTCCGCTTGGTCACCGGTAAGCAGCACGGCGCGCAAGCGCTGCAGCGCCCGTACCGGGCGCTGCCCGGCCTTCTCGAGAGCTTCATAGAGCGAGGTGTCGACGGCCTCCAGCCCGGGCAGCGCCGCGGCGAGGATCGTCGCGTATTCCAGCGCCATGGGCGCATCGTCGGCGTAGCGTATGCGATTGAACCGAAACACCGGCGTGCCCGGCGAGAGACCGAGCGCGAGCGACTCCTCCGGCGTCACGGTCCCCGCCGCTCGCTTCAGCCAGACGCTGCGCGGCGTGCGGCCGCGCGCGCGCATGTCCTCGGAAAACGACGTCAGCATCGCGAAATTCTTTTCGACACGCGCCGAAACGAAATTACCGGATCCTTGGCGTCGCACCAGCATGCCGTCGGCAACCAGTCCATCGAGCGCTTTGCGCACGGTGATTCGCGATACCGCAAAATCCGCGGCAAGATCGCGTTCCGCGGGCAGCGCATCGTCGGGGCCGAGAATGTGATTGTCGATCGCCCGGCGCAGCGCCCGCTGTAGTTCTCGATAGAGCGGCAGATTGCTCCTGCGGTCGAGCGGACCTACGGCTTTGGCTAGTGTCGTCATCGCGTCGCGCCGCCTATCGAAGTTCTGTTCAATCATTGGGATAATACCAAATAAATACCACTACTAGTACAACAAGATTGCCTGCTATTATTTAACTACATGGTTTTATTGAATATTAATGATTACCGCGTGTTTTTTCACACAGCACTGGCAGATTGTATAGATTGGTATTATATTGGGACGCCATTGGTGCGACAGGTAGCTGCGGCGGGATCGGATGGCGGCGCAGCGTGCGAAAGAGCGGATGGTCGGCAGGATAGGGGGCATTGGTATGAACAAGACAGGGGATCTCCATATGAATCGGATCGCACTGGCGGTCAAATCGGCGCTCGGACTCGCGCTACTCGCGCCGCCGGCGCTTTGCATCGCGCAATCGGCATCGGGCAACCAGCAGAGCGACAACACGCTCAAGGAAATAGTCGTCACCGGCATCCGCAAATCCGTCGAAAAATCGCTGGTCGCGAAGCGCGCATCGACCGAGGTCATCGACGTCGTCACCGCGGAGGACATCGGCAAGATGCCGGACAAGAATGTCGCCGACTCGCTCGCGCGGGTCCCGGGCGTCACGACCAGTTCCGCCGGCGCCAACGAGGGCGGCTTCGACGAGAACGACCGCGTCAGCATGCGCGGCACCAACCCGAGTTTGACACAGACCCTGATCGACGGCCACGGCGTCGCCGCGGGCGATTGGTTCGTGCTCGATCAAGTCACCGAAGTCGGCCGCAGCGTCAGCTACACGCTGTTGCCTTCGGAAATCGTCAGCAAAGTGGTCGTACAAAAGAGCTCCAACGCCTCGCTCGTCGAAGGCGGCGTCGCCGGATCGGTCGACATCATCACGCGCAAGCCGCTGGATTTCTCCAAACCTCTGACGCTCGAGGCGTCCGCGGGCGCCGTCTACGCCGATCTGCCCGCGAAGACCGACGGTCAATACAGCGTGCTCGGCAATTGGAAGAACGATGCGCAAAATTTCGGCGTCATGCTGCAGCTGTTTTCCGAGACGCGGCACTTGCGGCGCGACGGCATCGAATTGCTGGGCTACGATCAAATCGCCCCCGGCAGCGCCGTCGCCACGGCGCATCCGGATTTGTCCGGGGTCTATTATCCGAGCTTGATCGGTGCCGCCTTCTTCGAGCAAAAGCGCGAGCGCAACGGCGGCCTCATCGACATCGAGGGCAAACCGACCGACGACTTGACGCTCGACTTGTCCGCCTTCTCCTCGAAGCTGACGGCGACGAATTACAACCGCAACTACCTCGAATGGTTGACGCACTTCGTGAACTTCGGCGCCGGCCAGAGCCCGGACCCGGGCTATGTGGTCGCCGGCAACACCTTGACGCAGGCGAACTTCTCGCCGGTCGCGGGCACCGATTACGGCATCTACGACCAGATCTCGCGCCCCGACGAGAGCGCCACGGCGCAGTTCGTCAATCTCGACGCCCGCTGGCACGCGAACGACCTATGGTCGTTTTTCGGCCAGATCGGCACGTCCAAGGGCGACGGCAAGACGCCGACGCAGAATGTGTCGGAAACGTCGCCGGGCATCGGCAGCGGCGCCGGCTACACGCTGCATGGCGTCAGTTCCGGCCCGGACTTCAATCTCGGCACGACCAACAACACCACGCCGTTCCCGGGCGGCGTGCCGGTCGCGTTCGGTTGGATATTCGGCGCCGAAAACGTCGACGTGAAGGACAAGGAGACCTGGGCGAAGATCGACAGCGACTTCACGGTCAACGACGCCGCCTGGAAGGATCTGAAATTCGGCGTGCGTTACCAGTCGCATGACCGCACCTCCGACAGCGCGATCGCGCAAGGCCCGACCTTCAGCGGTCCGAACGGCGGCGGCACGAGCACTGCCAATTATCCGACGACGTTCTCGAACTATCCCTCCAACTTCAACACGTTCGGCGCATCGATCCCGACCGGCATCTGGTTCTGGACGCCGGCGCAGCTCGCCGCCTACAACGGACCTGGACTCGTGCAGCGCGATCCGCTCGCGCGCGAGTACTACCAGTACCTGTTCCAGGTGCACGAGAAGGATTCGGCGGCCTACGTGCAGGCGGATTTCAAAGGCGACAAGTGGGCCGCCAACGTCGGCCTGCGCTACGTGCACACCCAGGAGAACGTGGTCTTCTACACCCAGGTGGATCCGTCGACTCCGGGTGCGATCACCACCTCGCTGTTCGGGCCGTTCATCGGCATTCCGGTATCGCATGGCTACAACGACGTCCTGCCGAGTGCCAACCTGAAACTCGACGTGACGCCGGACCTCGTCGCACGCTTCGCCGCCGCCGAGACGATGACGCGCGCCGACTACTCGGCGCTCGCCGGCTTCACCAATTTGTCGCCGCCGGCGGTCGTCGGCGGAACCGGTTCGGGTTCCGGCGGCAATCCGGACTTGAAACCGATACGCTCGACGAATCTCGACGCCGGGCTGGAATGGTACTTCGCCAAACGCTCTCTGTTGTCGGCCGGCCTTTTCTACATGGACCTGCGCAACTACGTCGGCTACGGCTCCGAAACCAAGAGCTATCTGACTTTCAGCTCGCAAGTGCCGAACGGCGCCGAGGTGCCGTACCTGTTGACGGTGCCGGTCAACGCGCAAGGACGCGTCGTGGGCGCCGAGTTCGCCTACCAACAGGCGATCACCGATAATATCGGCGTCGCGGCGAACTACACCTACGCGGACGGCAAGCAGACCTCGCTGGTGACCAACGGCGACAATCGCCTGGTGGGCACATCGAAAAACACCTACAATCTGAGCGCGTATTTCGAGAACAAGCACATCAACGCGCGCGTTGCCTACACCTACCGCTCGGCGTTCTTCAGCGGCCTCGACCGCAATACGGCATTCTCGCAGGATTCGATCGGCACGCTGTCGGCATCGCTCGGATATACATTCAACGACTGGCTGTCGCTGACGCTGGACGGTCAGAATCTCAACAATCCGACGCTCAAGTACTACGCGCTGAACCAGGATCAGCCGCGTGCGTTCTACAAGAACGGCACGCAGTATTACCTGAACGTGCGCCTCAAGTTCTGAAGCGGCGGCCGCAACCGCGAAATCTGCGCCGCCCGGGTAGGGCGGCGAGGATCGCACCGGCACCGGCACTGGCAGCGGCGGCGCGCTGCGCGTGTGCCCTCGCCTTGGCACTGCCGCTCGCCGACATTGCGGCGCCGGCGGGTGCCGCGGTCGCGGCCAACGAGGCGGTCATCCCGCGTCCCGCCGAAGTCGTCAGGGCGCACGGCGCCTTTCAGCTTGGCCCGCGAACCGACCTGCGCGTGGCCGCGGGCGACGCCGGCGCGCGCGCTGCGGCGCGCTACTTTGCCGGCTTGCTGGCGCGCTGCGGCGGTCCCGAACTCGCCATCCAGACCGGCGGCGCGACCGCCGGCGCCGTGTCATTCGCGCGCGTCCGCGGCCTCGGCGCGCAAGCCTACCGCCTGGAAGTCACGCCGCAGCAGATCCGGGTACAGGCATCGACGTCGGCCGGCCTGTTCTACGGCGCGGTCACGCTCTGGCAGCTGCTGCCGCCTGGCCGCGGACAAGGAGCGATCGGGGCGCAAACGATCCGCGACCAGCCGGCGTACGCCTGGCGCGGCCTGATGCTCGACTCCGCCCGGCACTTTCAACCGCCTGCCTTCATCAAGACGATGATCGATTGGATGGCCTGGCATAAACTGAACGTGCTGCAGTGGCACCTCACCGACGACCAAGGCTGGCGGCTCGAGATTCCGCGCTATCCGCGCCTCACCGCGATCGGCGCCTGGCGAACGCCGGCCGCGATCCCCGGCGTGCGTAAGTCCTCGCCGGCGCAGCGCTACGGCGGCTTCTACAGCGACCGCGAGGTACGCGACATCGTCGCCTTCGCCGCTCGCCGGCATGTGCGCATCGTCCCGGAGATCGACATGCCCGGCCATGCGCGAGCGGCGATTGCCGCCTATCCCTGGCTCGGCGCCGCCGGCGCCGCGGGATTGACCGTGTCCTCCGCGTGGGGCGTGCACCGGCGATTGTTCAACCTCGAACCGGCGACCTTCCGCTTCCTCGAGAACGTGCTGGATGAAGTGATGGCATTGTTCCCGAGCCGCTTTGTGCATATCGGCGGCGATGAGGTCGTCGCGGACGAGTGGAACGCATCGCCCGCGGTACGCGCGCGCGCGCGCGCGTTCGGCATCCGTGACGCCGGCGGGCTGCAAGCGTATTTCACGCAGCGCATCGGCGCCTACCTCGCAGCCCACGGGCGGCGCATGATCGGCTGGGACGAAGTCCTGCAACCGGGCTTGCCCAAAGGCGCCGTCGTGATGTCCTGGCACGGCGCGAGCGGCGCGCACGCCGCCGCGGTCGCCGGATACGACACGATCCTCGCCGCCTCGCCGACGCTCTACTTCGACAACCGCCAAAGTACGCTGCCGTCCGAGCCGCCCGGGCGCCTGCAGGTCGTTTCACTGCAAGACGTGTATCGATTCGACCTGCGCGACCCGTCCCTTGACCACGCCGAGCGGCGCCACGTGCTCGGTCTGCAGGGAAACATTTGGACCGAGCACATCAACTCCCCGCAACGCATCGAGTGGATGGCGTTGCCGCGCGCCGCGGCGGTCGCCGAGCGCGGCTGGACACCGCGGCCACGGCGCGGCTGGCGCAATTTCCTTGAGCGCCTCGTGCCGATGTTCGCGCGCTACCGCGCCATGGGATTGCGGGTTGCCGACAGCGCATTCGCGATCGCCGCGCATACCGCAGGCGGCGCCGCGGGCGTCTCGTTGAGCCTGTCGAAGCAGGCTGACATCGGCCGCATCCGCTATACGCTCGACGGCAGCGAGCCGCGCGCCGAGTCGCCGGTCTATGCGGCCCCGCTCCTCGTCCCGGTAGGCGCCACGGTGCGCGCGGCGAGCTTCGTCGGCGCCGTACGAGTATCGCGCATCTGGTCGGAGCGGCTCGATGCCCATACCCTCGAGCGCAAAGACAGCCACGCACTGCAACTCTGCACCGATGGCATCGGTCTGCTGCTCGAGCCGGCCGCGGGCGGCGCCGGCAGCGGCACACCGATCGCCATCGATATCATGAACCCGTGTTGGATCGACCGTGGCGTCGATTTGTCGACCGGCCCGCGGCTCACGGCTGCCGTCGCGCCCCTGGCGTTCAACTACGCCGTCGGCGCCGACGTCGGGAAAATCCGTGTCGGCGACGCGCAAACGGCCGACGGCGAGCTCGAAGTCCGCATCGACGGCTGCGACCGGCCGCCCGCTCTGCGCCTCGCGCTCGCGCCGGCGGCCCGGCAGGCGGCGGTGACGGAACTGCCGCCGCGCCGCCTGCCGAGGATCGCCGGCCGACACGACCTATGCCTGCGGTTCGCGCGTCCGCGGCTCGATCCCCAATGGGGTCTCGACTGGATTCGGATCGGGGAGTAGGCGGAAGATGTCGAGCATGCGGATTTTGGCTCCGTTTGACGGCTGGTGTACTGCGCTCGAAGAAGTGCCCGACGAAATGTTCTCGGCACGCATGCTCGGCGACGGTCTCGCAATCGACCCGGTCAGCGACATCGTCCGCGCTCCCTGCGACGGGCGCGTCGTTACCGTGGCCGCAAGCGGCCACGCCGTCGCCGTGCAAAGCGCGCAAGGCGTCGAGATTCTCGTGCACATCGGCATCGACACCGTGCAGCTCGCCGGCCGCGGCTTCGAGCCGCGGATCGCGGCCGGTGCGACCGTCAGAGCCGGCGACGAGCTGATCCGCTTCGATCTCGACCTCGTCGCGCGCGGCGCGAAGAGTTTGCTGACGCCGATCATCGTGACGCCGCGGGACGGACTGACGATTCGCAGGCGCTGCGCGTCCGGCATCGTCGCGGCCGGCGATCTGCTGTTCGAGATAGCCGGCCTGCCGTTTCCGGCGGCAGCGGCGCTGCAGGGCGAGGATGCCGGCGCCCATGCCGTCGAGCGTTCGTTCGCCGTCGCGCTGCGCCAGGGCCTGCACGCGCGCCCCGCCGCCCGGCTCGCGCAGCGGCTGCGTTCCTTCGCCGCGGCTGTGTCAATGAGCGCCAACGGGCGAAGCGCCGATGCGCGCAGCGTCGTCGCCATCATGGCGCTGGGCGCTCGCCACGGCGATGAGCTTCGCGTCCGCGCGAGCGGCGCCGATGCGGCGCCCGCCGTCGATGCGCTCGTCGCGGCGCTCGATGAAGCCCTGCGGGCCGAGCGGGACGAGGCGCATCCCGGCGCGGCGCCAAAATCCGCTCCGGCGACTGCGGCTGCGCCCCGGGCGGCGCATGCGCCGGACGGGCAATTGAGCGGTGTCGCCGCCGTGCCCGGCTTTGCCGTCGGCCGGGCGGCGCGTTTCACGCGCCGCGAAATCGCCGTCGCGGAGGCGGGCCGGGGCGCCGTGCAGGAACGCGCGGCGTTGGCCGACTCCATAGGGCGCGTACGCCGGCGTCTCGAGCGCGCAGCGTCAGGCGGCGAGGCGGACGCCTGCGCGGCGCGCCGGCAAATCGTCGCCGCGCATGTGGAATTTCTCTCCGATCCGCTGATCGACGCGGCGGCGCAGGAGGCGATCGCCGCCGGAAAAAGCGCCGCCTTTGCGTGGCGCGGCGCGATCCGCCGCCAAGTCGCCCTGTTCGAGGTGCTGAACGACGCCCGTCTGCGCGAACGCGCGGACGATCTGCTGGACATCGAGGCGCAAGTGCTCGCGGCGCTGCGCGGCGAAGCGCCGCCGCCGGATATGCCGCTGCCGGAGCGAGCGGTGCTGATCGCCGATGATCTGTTGCCGTCGGAATTGAACGCACTCGACCGCCGGCGGCTGGCGGCGATCTGTCTCGGCCGCGGCGGTGCGAGCGCGCACGTCGCAATCCTCGCCGCCGCGCTCGGCGTACCGATGCTGGTCGGTCTCGGCGCCGCGCTGCATGGCGTTGCCGACGGCGCCACGGTCATCGTCGATGCCGATGCCGGTACGCTGCAATTCGCGCCGGACGAGGCCGCGGTCGCACAGGCGCAGGCGCGCGTGGAGCGGCGCCGCGCGCGGGACGACGCGCTGCGCGCGTCCGCGCAAGAGCCCTGCCGTAGCGGCGACGGCACGCGCATCGAGGTCTTTGCCAATCTCGGCAGCGTCGCCGATGCCGCCGCTGCGATCGCCGGCGGCGCGGAAGGCTGCGGGTTGCTGCGCACCGAGTTTCTGTTCATCGACCGCGAAACGGCGCCGACCGAGCAGGAACAGCTGGATGCTTACCAAGCGATTGCGGCCGCCTTGGCCGACCGGCCGCTGGTGCTGCGGCTGATGGATGTCGGCGGCGACAAACCGCTGCGCTACGTACCGCTGCCCGCCGAGGACAACCCCGCGCTCGGCTTGCGCGGCGTGCGCACGGCGCTCGCCCGCCCCGACCTGTTGCGCACGCAGATCGCTGCCGCTCTCGGCGCGGGCCGCGTGGGCCAAGTACGGCTGCTGCTACCGATGGTCACCGACGTCGCCGAAATTGCCGCCGTGCGCGCGGTCATCGACGAGCTGCGGCTGGCGCGCGGCATCGCCCCCCGGATGCAAGTGGGTGCAATGATCGAGACGCCCGCCGCGGCAATGATCGCCGAACATCTGGTTGCCGAAGTCGATTTTCTCTCCATCGGCAGCAACGATCTGACGCAATATACGCTGGCGATGGACCGCGGCCACCCGCAGTTGGCGGCGCGCGCGGACGCGCTGCATCCGGCCGTATTGCGGTTGATCGGCGCGACCGTGGCCGCCGCCGCCGGCAAACCCGTCGCCGTTTGCGGCCGAATGGCGGCGGACCCGGCCGCGATACCGATTTTGATCGGTCTTGGCGTCGGTGAATTGTCGGTCGCGCCGGCGGCCGTTCCAGCGGTCAAACAACGCGTACGTTCGCTTGACGTCGATCGCTGCCGAGCCCTCGCGGCGCGCTGCCTCGCCATGGGGTCGGCCGGCGAGGTGCGCGCGTACATCGGGCAATCCCTGGTGCCGTTGGAGGACTTGGTATGAGCGCGAAATTCTCGGGTCTCCAACAGCTCGGACGCGCCCTGATGTTGCCCATCGCGGTGCTGCCGATTGCCGGCCTGCTGTTGCGCTTGGGCCAACCGGACGTTCTCGATTGGCCGGCGATGGCCTCAGCCGGCAACGCGGTCTTCTCGAATCTCGGGCTTTTGTTCGCGGTCGGCGTCGGTGTCGGTTTGGCGCGCGAGAATCACGGGGCGGCCGGTCTTGCCGCGCTCGTCGGCTTTCTGGTCACCACCCACGCCGTCGAGGTTCTGACCGCGGTGCCCGTCGCGGTGACGGCCGGCTTGCAGGGCGCGGAGCGGGCGCTGGCGGTATCGGCGTTCAAGGCGCGCGAGTTGTCGAAGCTCGGCGTGCCCGTCGGCCTGCTTTCAGGGATCATCGCTGGTAGCGCCTATAACCGCTTTTACCTTATGGAGCTGCCGAGCTACCTCGCGTTCTTCGGCGGCCGCCGCTTCGTGCCGATCGTCAGCGGCTTTGCCGGCCTCGCGCTCGCCGCCGTGCTCGGCATTGCCTGGCCGATGCTCGAGCACGGCATGGACGCCGCAAGCCACGCGATCCTCGACGCCGGCTCGTGGGGATTATTTGCCTACGGTACCTTGAATCGAATATTGATCGTCACCGGCCTGCACCATATTTTGAACAACTTCGCCTGGTTCATCGTCGGCGATTATCACGGCGCGACCGGCGATTTGCGCCGCTTCTTCGCCGGCGACCCCACCGCCGGCAAATTCATGTCCGGCTTCTTCCCCGTCATGATGTTCGGCCTGCCGGGTGCCTGCCTCGCCATGTACCACACGGCGCGACCGGAGCGACGCGCGCTGGTCGGCGGCCTTCTGCTGTCCCTCGCACTGACCTCGTTCCTGACCGGGGTCACCGAGCCCGTCGAATTCACGTTCATGTTCCTGGCGCCGTCGCTCTATGCCCTGCACGCGGTCGCGACCGGGCTCGCGATGGTCATCATGAACGATCTCGGCGTGCGCCTGGGGTTCACGTTTTCCGCCGGTCTTTTCGATTACGTATTGAACTTCGGCCACGCGACGCGGCCGCTGTTGCTGCTGCCGATCGGCGCCGCGTATTTCGCGTTGTATTACACGGTATTCCGCGTTTGCATCGTGCGCTGGAATCTCGCAACCCCCGGACGGGAAGCCGGCGAAGTCGATGCGCCGGCGGCGACGACGCAGTTACCGCGCGCCGCTGCGTTCGTGATCGCGCTCGGCGGCGCGCGCAACCTCGCCGAGATCGAGGCTTGCACGACGCGGCTGCGCCTCGTGCTCGCCGACAATACGGCGATCGACGCCGCGGCGCTGACCCGTTTGGGCGCCCGCGGTCTGCTGCGCCGCGGCTCCCGGGGCCTGCAAGTCGTGCTCGGCCCGATCGCCGATCAAGTGGCCGGAGAAATTCGCGCCGCGCTGAATCGAACGGCAAGCGCCGGCAGCGCCGGCAGCAGCGGTGGCGCCGGCAGCAGCGGCGGCGCCGGCAGCGCCGGCGGCGATGGCAGCGGCGCCGAGGCGGCGGACTTCGACGCCCCGGCGCTGCTTGCGGCGCTCGGCGGCCCGCAGAATGTCGAAAGTGCCGTGGCGGCCGCCGGGCGCTTGTTGATCCGCATGACGGACCCCGCGGCCATCGATGCGGCGGCGCTGCGCCGGCTCGGCATCCGCGCAATTGCCAAGCCCGCCGGAGCCGCCTGGCAGCTGCTGGTCGCCGCACACGCCGACGAGACCGCTCTACGGCTCGGCCGGCTGCTGCGCGCCGCTCGAGAGGCCGCCCCGTGACGGCCACCCTGTTCAACCGCACGGCGGCCGAGTCCAGGCGCACGCCGCAGAAGGGTCCCGGTCCACCGCCCGGTTTGCGGCGGATATTGGTCGTCGGCGGCGGTTCGGCCGGTTGGATGACGGCGTTGATACTGGCGCGCGCGCTCGCCGCGTATGGCATAGCGATCACGCTGATCGAGTCGCCCGCCGTCGGCACCATCGGCGTCGGCGAGGGATCGACGCCGTGGCTGCGCGGGTTTTTCGACAGCCTGAACATCGAGGAAGCCGAGTGGATGCCTGCTTGCCACGCGACTTACAAGTGCGGCATCAGCTTCGCGAACTGGTCGACGAAAAAGGGCTTCGAACGCTACTTTCACCCGTTCGCATCGATGCTCGACAATTTGACGATGACGCAGTTCGTACGCAACGTCGATGCGCGGGTCAATGGCGCCGACGTCTACGCTCACCCCGACCGCTTCTTCATCGCGGCGCGCCTGGCGGGCGGCCGCCGCGCGCCGAAGCCGGCCATGCACTTCCCCTTCGACATATGGCACGGCTATCACTTCGACGCGGTTCTGCTCGGCCAATTCCTGCAGCGCAAAGCACTCGAGCGCGGCGTTCGCCACCGCAGCTTGCACGTCACCCATGCGAACCTCGACGCACAGGGCGCGATCGAATCGCTCGGTACGCGCGAAGGCGAAACGCTCGCGGCCGACCTGTTCGTCGACTGCAGCGGCTTTTCGGCTCTGCTGATCGGCGAGGCGTTGCAGACGCCGTTCATCAGTTTCGCCGAGAATCTGTTCAACGACGCGGCGGTCGCGATGCCGACGCCGGTCGAAAAATCGGTGCCATCTGAAACCGTATCGACGGCGATGAAGTACGGTTGGGCATGGCGCATCCCGCTCACCGATCGCTTCGGCAACGGCTACGTCTACAGCACGCAATTCTGCTCGCCGGACGCGGCCGAACGGGAACTGCGCGAGCACTTGGGTCTGTTGAATGCGGATACGCCCGCGCGCCACCTGAAGATGAAAATCGGCCGCATGGCCGAGCATTGGCGCAAGAATTGCCTCGCCGTCGGTCTGTCGCAAGGCTTCATCGAGCCGCTGGAAGCGACGGCGCTGCTGTTCATTCAGCAGACCGCCGAAACCTTCGTCGAAGTGATCACCCAGGGCGATTGCAGCGACAGCGCGCATCAGCGCTTCAACGCGCGGGTCAACGAGCATTTCGAGGGAACGCGCGACTACATCGTCACGCATTACAAGACCAACAGCCGCGCGGACACCGACTATTGGCGTGAAAATGCGACAAACTTGCGCCTCTCCGACCCCTTGAAACAGTTGTTGAGCCTGTGGATGTCCGGCAAGGGCATCGCCCCCGCGGTACGCGAGCAGGCGCTCGGCAAGGGCTACCCGGTGTTCTCCTGGTACGCGCTGATGGCGGGCATGGGAATATTCCCCGATGCCGCCGAGCTGCGGGCGCCGCGCGGCGAAGAGGGCGCATTCCGGCTCGCCGAGATCGACGATCTTCTCGATAGGAGCGCGGCCAATTATCCGGACCACGCCGCGACGCTGCAGTGCATTCCGCCGCGGCGCAACGGCGAATCGTTGCAGGTGTACTTTTGGTGACGGCGGTGCCGCATCGCCGGATCCTTGAATTATCGGTTCGCGACGACGCGACCGTTCATGGCGCGGTATTCGCCGCGAAGCGCCCGAGCGTGCTGCGCGGATTCGTGGCCGCATGGCCGGCGGTGCAGCGGGCGGCCGAGTCGCCCCAGGCGATCGCGCACTATCTGCGGCAATTCGATACCGGGGCCGTCGTCGATGCGCTGCTCGCGCCGCCCGAAATCGACGGGCAGATCTTCTACGACGCGGCGATGACCGGCTTCAATTTCGCGCGCAACCGTCTGCCGCTCGCGGCGATCGCCGATCAAGCGCTGCGCTATGCGCATTCTGCCGACGCGCCGGCCGTCGCCGCGCAGAGCGCGCTGATTCGCGACTGCATCCCGGGTTTCGCGCTGGAGAACCGCCTGAACTGCCTCGATGCGCGGATATTGCCGCGGATCTGGCTAGGCACCCGCATCACGACGCCGGCACACGTCGACGAATGGAACAACATCGGCTGCGTCGTCGCCGGCCGCCGTCGATTCACGTTGTTTCCGCCGGAACAGATTGCGAATCTGTATATCGGACCGATCGATTTCGCGCCGACCGGCGCGCCGATGAGTCTCGTGTCTCTGCGCCGGCCGGATTTTGCGAGATACCCTAAATTCCGCGACGCCCTCGCGGCCGCCGAAACGGCGGAACTCGCCCCCGGCGACGCAATTTTCATTCCGCCCCTGTGGTGGCATCACGTCGAATCTCTCGATCCTTTCAACGTCCTCGTCAATTACTGGTGGCATGATGGCGCACAGGACGCGGCGCCGGTCGACTCCGCGTTCGATGCCTTGCTGCACGCGATTCTCGGCATCCGCGGCCTGCCGGCGCAAACCCGGCTCGCCTGGGGCGCGTTTTTCGAGCATTACCTGTTCGGTCCCGAAGCCACCAGCGTGGAGCACATTCCCCCCGGCCGGCGCGGAATCCTCGGCGAACTGTCCGCCGAACAAAGGACGCGCCTGCGGGCGCGCCTCGCGGCGGGGCTCGGTCGCGCGAAATAAAGCTGCCGCCGTCTGCCCTGTGCCGCGCGGCGCAGGGCAGCGGCAGGCTCAATGGCCGAGATTCAACAGCGCCGCGTTGCCGCCGGTGGCCGTGGTATTGACGGTCAGGGTCCTCTCGATCGCAAAGCGCGGCAGGTAGTGAGGTCCGCCCGCCTTCGGCCCGGTGCCCGACAGCAGCGTGCCGCCGAACGGCTGCACGCCGACCACGGCGCCGATCATGTTGCGGTTCACGTAGGTGTTGCCGATGTTGGTCTCTTGGAATATCCGGCGCCAAAAGGATTCCAAGCGCGTCTGCACGCCGAGCGTCAATCCGTATTGGGTCGCGCGGATCGCCTCGATTACTTGCGCGACATCCGCGGCCGCGTAGCGCACCACGTGCAGGATCGGACCGAATTCCTCGCGCGTCAATTGCCCGGCATCGCGCAGCTCGATCAGATGCGGGGCCACGAACGTGCCGTGCCGGTGCCGATCGTCGAGTTCGCAGGCTTTGATCAGCCGCGCATCCTTGCGCATCTTCGCGATATGCAGCTTGAGCGTTTCCGCTGCCCCCGCCGTGATCACCGGGCCGACGTCCGTCTGCGGGTCCGCCGGGTCGCCGATCACCAATTCCTGCATCGCGCCGACGATCATTTCGATGATTAAATCGGCGACATCCTTCTGCAGGAACAACAACCGCAACGCCGAGCAGCGCTGGCCGGCGCTGAGGAACGCGGAGCCGACGACATCGTCGACAACCTGTTCGGGCAGCGCGGTCGAGTCGACGATCATCGCGTTCATACCGCCGGTTTCGGCGATCAACGGAACGATCGCGCCGCCGCGCTCGGCGAGGGCGCGGTTGATCGTGAGCGCCGTCGCGGTCGATCCGGTCATCGCCACGCCGGCGAGCGCCGGATGACGGAACGCCGCCTCGCCGAACGTGCGCCCCGGCGCCGGCACAAATTGCAGCGCCCCCGGCACGACGCCCGCCTGATGCAGCACGTCCACCAGGCGCGCCGCCACGAGCGGCGTCGGCTCCGCCGGTTTGGCGACGACGGCATTGCCCGCGGCGAGCGCCGCCGTCGTTTGCCCCGCAAAGATCGCCAGCGGAAAATTCCACGGACTGATGCATGCGAACACGCCGCGGCCGTGCAAGGACAGCTCGTTCGATTCGCCGGTGGGTCCCGCAAGACGCTTCGCCGCCGCGAACAGCTCGCGTGCCTGCAGCGCGTAGTAGCGGCAGAAATCGGCAGCCTCGCGCACCTCGCCGATCGCATCCGGCAAGGTCTTGCCCGCCTCCCGCACCAGCAATTCGTAAAAATCGTAGCGCTGCGCCTCGAGCATGTCGGCCGCCTTCTCCAGAGCGGCAGCGCGCCGTTCGCCGCCCAGGTCGTTCCAGGCCGGCTGCGCTTTCGCGGCGGCGTCGAAGGCGCGGCCGATCTCTTGCGACGAGGCCTCGCGCACCGCGCCGACGACGTCGCGCCGATCCGCCGGATTGGCGACCTCATGCGTATCCTCCCGCGCCGCGCCGCCGCGGGCGGCGCAGCCGGCTCGATGGGACGACGAGCGGCGGCCCGCGAACGCCGCGCATAACGCGTCGAGTTCGCCCGGATTGCCGAGATCGATTCCCCGCGAGTTGCGTCTGTCCGGATACAAGTCGACGGGGTTCGGCAACAGCGGATTCTGCGCGGACTCCAGCCGTTCGAGCTCCGCGATCGGATCGCGCACGATCTCGCTGACCGGCACCTGCTCATCCATGAAGCGGTTGACGAACGAGGTGTTCGCGCCGTTTTCCAGGAGTCTGCGCACGAGATATGCGAGCAGGTCCTTGTGTTCGCCGACAGGGGCATAGGCACGCACCGGCGGAAAGTCGGCGATTTGCCTGACGGCCTCGGCATAGAGCAGTCCGCCCATGCCGTGCAATCGCTGAAATTCAAATAGCGCGCCGGCCGGCGCCAGCTCGAGGATCGCCGCGATGCTGTGGGCGTTGTGGGTCGCGAATTGCGGATAAATCACGTCGCGGTGGCCGAATAGGCGGCCTGCGCACGCGAGGTAGGACACGTCGGTCGTCGGTTTGCGCGTGTACACCGGATAGCCGCCGAGGCCGCGCTCCTGGGCGCGCTTGATCTCGCTGTCCCAATAAGCGCCCTTGACCAAGCGCAAGGTCATTCGCCGCCCGTGGGATCGCGCGAGCGCCGCGACCCAATCGACGACGTCGAGCGCGCGCTTGCCGTAGGCCTGCACGGCGAGACCGAGACCGGGCCATGCGCGAGTCGCCGGATCGCCGCTTAAGGCTTCGATGACGTCGAGCGACAGGTCCAATCGATCCGCCTCTTCGGCGTCGATCGTCAATTGTATGCCCGCCTCGGCGGCCTGCGCGGCAAGCGCGCGTACCCTCGGCAGCAGGCGCGCCAGCACGCGGCCGCGCTGCATCAGCGAATAGCGCGGCTCCAACGCCGATAATTTGATCGATATCGAGGACGCCCGGTGCGCGGTGCGGCCGTTCACGGAGCCGCCGATCGCATCGATCGCGCGCCGATAGGATTCGAAATACCGCTCGGCGTCGGGCAGCGTTCTGGCGCCCTCGCCGAGCATGTCGAACGAACATAGGGTCAGCGTCGGTTCCGCGGCACTGCGCTTGAGCGCCTCCTCGATCGTGCGGCCGACGACGAATTCGCCGCCGATGATGCGCATTGCGCGGCGTACCGCGAGCCGCACGACCGGTTCTCCTGCTTTACGCGTCAGATTGCGCATCCAGCCGCCGGCATCCTCTTTTATCGACGCATCCAGATCGAGGATGCCGCCGGTCAGCATCAAGCCCCACGTCGAGGCGTTGACGAACAAGGATTCGGATTTGCCGACATGCGCGTTCCAATCGCCGCTCGCCAACTGTTCGGCAATCAGGCGGTCCGCGGTCGCATCGTCGGGAATGCGCAGCAGCGCCTCCGCAATGCACATCAGGGCGATGCCCTCCTGATTCGACAGGCCGAATTCCTGCAGGAACGCATCCAAAAACGGGCGCTCGTCGCGCCGCGCGCGGGCGCCTTCGACCAGCGCCTTGGCGAGCGCTACCGCCCGGTGGCGCGCGCCGCCGGTCAATTCCAGGCTGCGCAATAGCCGCGTGGCGCAGGCATCCTCAGGCGAGAGGGCGCGATCGCGCATCGATCGGCGCATCGCCTGCAATCCGGCATGGCTGGCCGAATCGGCTGATTTGACGGTCATGGTCTGTCCTCGGGGTTGACGGGTTCGCTCAAGGGTTCGCAAGCTTAGCAAGGAACACCGCCGCCTCGCCGCGGCGGTCCGCAGCGGATTGCACTTGCAGCGCTCCTGCGGCGCCATCGAATACGGCAAGATCCCAGCGGTCCAGCGCCGCGGCATCGCCGGCGCCTTGCGCGACGCAGGCCGACCCGCAGATGCAGAACACCGCGAACGTCGCCGCCGGATCCGCGGCGAGCTCGAGCGGACTCGCGAGGCGCTCGACGCGCGCTTCGACGGGTTCGATCGCCTTCGAGGTCAGCAAATTCAGATCGACGCACGCGCCGTCGATGAGATCGCACTCGGTCTGCAGGCTGCCGTCGAACTCGACCAGATCGCCGACCCGCTGCAATGCCGCCCGTGCGCCGTTCGAAAATCGCAGACGCAAGCCCGCGCCCTGCAGTAGAACCACGTGGCGGCGGTAGCCCGCGAAATCCGAGAACGGGCCGGAGGCGTCGATTTCGGCGACGCTGATGCGAAACTGATGGTGCACGGCGCCGACGGGGACGCGCAGCGCCTCGTGGGTGACCCCACCGCCGTTCTTCCACGGAACCGTCGTGAACGCTGCGCGGCGAATGATGCGCATCGGAGCCGCCAGCGGTATTTACCGATCGCCGGGCGCCCGGGTTCGCATCGGCCAGCGCGCCGCGGGCGCCGGCAGCACGCCTTGCTTGCCGGTCATGCTTTCCGGCGTGATCGCATAGACGATCGTCGCGGCCACTCGCGGGAACGAACCCCGCTTGCGGCCCCACGAGTCGGCCGGCGCATATTTGGCCATCAAGGCCGCGAAGAAGGCGATTTTCTCCGGCTCTTCTTCGACGATGCGAATCCGCCCGAAAATGACCGCGGAGCGGTACGAAATCGTCGTGTCGCACTCGAATTCACCGTAGGGAAACACCTCTCCCGGCTCGTCGACCTCGAAACAGACGCGATCGGCATGGCGCACATTGTCGAGAAAGTGACCGGCATGGAGCGTGGTGTGCAAATACACCTGGCCGCGCTGCCATATGAACAAGTTGGGCATCACATACGGATATCCGTCTTTGTCGACGGTCGCCGTGCGGCCGCAGAATGCGGCGCCGAGCAATGCGTCGAGTTCCGCGGTGCTCATGATCTTATCGGCGCGGCGCAACTGGCCGCGGCGCGGGGCGAGTTCGGCCAAAGTTTCGGGTTCGCTCATCCTCTTGCCCTCCACGAGATCCGCCGTGCGCGCTTCAGCGCCAAGCCGCGGCCGGCGACGGCCAAAAAAACCCCGGGCTGCGGCGACCCGGGGGTTGATTCATCTACCCGGTCTTCGGGATCTATTCGGCCGCTTCGGTGTCCCCCGCCGCAACCGCGTCCTCCGACTCGCCGACGCCGCCGCCCACGTCCATGAAATTGCGCCGGCGCGAATCGTCGGACGCGCGCCGGCGGCGCGCGTGGTACGCAAATCCGGTGCCGGCGGGAATCAGGCGGCCGACGATGACGTTTTCCTTCAAGCCGCGCAAGTCGTCCTTCAGACCGCGAACCGCGGCTTCGGTGAGTACCCGGGTGGTCTCTTGGAAGGATGCGGCGGAGATGAACGACTCGGTCGCCAAGGACGCCTTGGTGATGCCGAGCAGCAGCGGCTCCCATGTCGATTGGTTCTTGCCTTCCGTCTTTTGCTTGGCGATCACTTCGAGCAGGCGGCCGCGGTCCATCTGTTCGCCGCGCAGCAGAGCCGAATCGCCGGCATCCAGCACTTCGATCTTGCGCAGCATCTGCCGCACGATGACCTCGATGTGCTTGTCGTTGATCTTCACGCCCTGCAGACGGTAGACGTCCTGGATCTCGCGCACCAGATAGTTCGCGAGCGCCTCGACGCCCTGCAGACGCAGGATGTCATGCGGATTCGGCTCGCCGTCGGCGATGACTTCGCCCTTCTGGACTTGTTCGCCTTCGAACACGTTCAAGTGGCGCCACTTCGGAATCAGCTCCTCGTACTTCTCGTTCTGCTCGTTGGTGATGATCAGCCGGCGCTTGCCCTTGGTCTCCTTGCCGAAGCTGACCGTGCCGCTGCGCTCCGCGAGAATCGCGGAATCCTTCGGCTTGCGCGCCTCGAACAAGTCGGCCACGCGCGGCAAGCCGCCGGTGATGTCGCGGGTCTTCGAGGACTCCTGCGGAATGCGTGCGATGATGTCGCCGACCGACACTTTCGCGCCATCCTCGAGACTGACGATGGCGCCGGCGGGCAACGCATAGACCGCCGGTATGTCGGTATTCGCGAACGTCACTTCCTTGCCCTTGGCGTTGGTCAAGCGCACGACCGGGCGCAGATCCTTGCCGCCGGTGCCGCGCTGCTTGGGATCGAGCACGACGGTGCTGGTCAATCCGGTGATATCGTCGACCTGCGTCGTCACGGTGATGCCGTCGACGAAATCCTGGAACTTGATCATGCCGGCGACTTCCGTCACGACCGGGTGCGTGTGCGGATCCCAATTGGCCACCGACTGGCCCGCGGAGACGACGTCGGCGTCGTCCACGGTGATGGTCGCGCCGTACGGGATCTTGTAGCGTTCGCGCTCGCGGCCGAATTCATCGACGACGCCGAGTTCACCGGAGCGGGAAACCGCGACCAAATGGCCCTTTTCATGGCGCACGGTCTTGATGTTATGCAGGCGGATCGTGCCCTTCGACTTGACCTCGACGCCGTTCGCCGCCGCCGCCCGCGACGCGGCGCCGCCGACGTGGAAGGTGCGCATGGTCAACTGGGTGCCGGGCTCGCCGATGGACTGCGCGGCGATGACGCCGACGGCCTCGCCGATGTTGATGCGGTGTCCGCGGCCGAGATCGCGGCCGTAGCACTGCGCGCAGACGCCATAGCGAGTTTCGCAGGTGATCGGCGAACGCACCATGACCTGGTCGATGCCCATTTTCTCGAGGAGCTTGACCAACTTCTCGTCGATCAGCAGGCCGGCCTCGACGAGCACCTCGCCGCTCGCGGCGACCACCACGTCTTCGGAGGCCACGCGTCCGAGCACGCGCTCGCCGAGACCCTCGACGACGTCGCCGCCCTCGACGATCGGCGTTATCGACAGGCCGTTGGCGGTGCCGCAGTCGATCTCGGTGACCACCAGGTCCTGCGCAACGTCGACGAGACGGCGCGTCAGATACCCGGAATTCGCGGTCTTCAACGCGGTATCCGCCAAGCCCTTGCGCGCGCCGTGAGTCGAGATGAAGTACTGCAGAACGTTCAGTCCCTCGCGGAAATTCGCGGTGATCGGCGTTTCGATGATCGAGCCGTCGGGCTTCGCCATCAGGCCGCGCATGCCGGCGAGCTGGCGGATCTGCGCCGCAGAACCGCGCGCGCCGGAATCGGCCATCATGAAAATCGAATTGAACGACTTCTGGCGGACCTTGTTTCCCTTGGTGTCGGCGACCTCGTCGGTGCCGAGTTTGTCCATCATCGCCTTGGCGACCTGATCGTTGGTCCGCGACCAAATATCGACGACCTTGTTGTAGCGTTCGCCGTTGGTCACCAGGCCCGAGGAGAATTGCTCCTGGATTTCCTTCACTTCGCGTTCCGCGGTCGCCAGAATCTTGGTCTTCTGTTGCGGCACGACCATGTCATCGACGCCGATGGACACGCCGGCGCGCGTGGCGTAATGAAAGCCGGTGTACATCAGCTGGTCGGCGAAGACGACGGTCTCCTTCAGACCGACGCTGCGGTAACAGGCGTTGATCGTCGCCGAGATCGTCTTCTTGGTCATGTCCTGATTGATCGCGTCGAACGACAAGCCGTGCGGCAGAATCTCCGACAACAAGGCGCGGCCGACCGTGGTGGCGACAACCCGCACCTTCTCGACGAGTTGACCGCCGCCGGCGTCGCGGACGTGCTCGGACAGGCGAACCTTGACCTTCGCCTGCAAGTCGACGTTGCGGCTCTCGTAGGCGCGATGCACCTCGGCGACGTCGCCGAAGATCATGCCCTCGCCCTTGGCGCCGACGCGCTCGCGGGTCATGTAATACAAACCGAGGACGACGTCCTGCGAGGGAACGATGATCGGATCGCCGTTGGCCGGCGACAAGATGTTGTTGGACGACATCATCAGCGCGCGCGCTTCGAGCTGCGCCTCGATCGACAGCGGCACGTGCACCGCCATTTGGTCGCCGTCGAAGTCGGCATTGAACGCGGTGCAGACGAGCGGGTGCAGCTGGATGGCCTTACCCTCGATCAGCACCGGCTCGAATGCCTGGATGCCGAGACGATGCAGCGTCGGCGCGCGGTTCAGCAGCACCGGATGTTCGCGGATCACCTCTTCGAGAATGTCCCACACCTCCGGACCCTCGCGTTCCACCAGGCGCTTGGCGGCCTTGATCGTCGAGGCTTCGCCGCGCAGCTGCAGTTTCGAGAAAATGAAGGGCTTGAACAGCTCCAGCGCCATTTTCTTCGGCAACCCGCACTGGTGCAGGCGCAGCGTCGGACCGACGACGATGACCGAGCGGCCGGAATAGTCGACGCGTTTGCCGAGCAGGTTCTGGCGGAAGCGCCCTTGTTTGCCCTTGATCATGTCGGCCAATGACTTCAGCGGCCGCTTGTTCGTGCCGGTAATGGCGCGCCCGCGCCGGCCGTTGTCGAGCAGCGCGTCCACGGCCTCCTGCAGCATGCGCTTTTCGTTGCGCACGATGATGTCCGGAGCGTTCAACTCGAGGAGCCGCCGCAGGCGATTGTTGCGGTTGATGACGCGGCGGTACAAATCGTTCAGATCCGAGGTCGCGAAGCGTCCGCCGTCGAGCGGCACCAGCGGGCGCAGATCCGGCGGCAGCACCGGCAGCACCGTCAGCACCATCCATTCCGGCTTGTTGCCGGATTCGAGGAATGCCTCGATCAGTTTCAAGCGCTTCGACAGGCGCTTGATCTTCGTTTCCGAATTGGTGTTCGCCATCTCTTCGCGGACTTTGACGACCTCGGACGGCAAGTCCATCGATTTCAGCAATTCGTGGACCGCTTCGGCGCCCATGCGCGCGTCGAACTCGTCGCCGTGCTCTTCGATCGACTCCAGATACATCTCATCGGTCAACAGCTGGCCGCGTTGCAGCGAGGTCATGCCCGGGTCGACGACCACGAACGCCTCGAAATAAAGCACGCGTTCTATTTCCCGCAGCGTCATGTCGAGCATCAAGCCTATGCGCGAGGGCAGCGACTTCAGGAACCAGATGTGCGCGGTGGGGCTCGCGAGTTCGATGTGCCCCATGCGTTCGCGGCGCACCTTGGACTGCGTGACCTCGACCCCGCACTTCTCGCAAACGACGCCGCGATGTTTCAATCGCTTGTACTTGCCGCACAGACATTCGTAATCCTTGACCGGCCCGAAGATCTTCGCGCAGAACAGGCCGTCGCGTTCCGGCTTGAACGTCCGGTAGTTGATCGTTTCCGGCTTCTTGACCTCGCCGTACGACCAGGAGCGGATCATGTCCGGCGAGGCGAGGCCGATCTTGATCGAATCGAAATTCTCGACCGGCACTTGCTGCTTGAACAACTTGAGTAAGTCTTTCATGAATTAGGCCTCGCTCTCGAGTTCGATATTGATGGCCAAGGAGCGGATCTCTTTGACGAGCACGTTGAAGGACTCCGGCATTCCGGCCTTCATCTCGTGGTTGCCGTCGACGATCGCCTTGTACATCTGTGTGCGTCCGTTGACGTCGTCGGACTTGACCGTCAGCATTTCCTGCAGCGTGTACGCCGCGCCATAGGCCTCCAGCGCCCACACTTCCATCTCGCCGAAACGTTGACCGCCGAATTGCGCCTTGCCGCCGAGCGGCTGCTGCGTGACCAAACTGTACGGTCCGGTGGAGCGCGCGTGCATCTTGTCGTCGACCAAGTGGTTGAGCTTCAGCATGTACATGTAGCCCACGGTCACCGGCCGCTCGAACTTCTCGCCGGTGCGCCCGTCGTGCAGGGTCGTCTGTCCGCTCGCCGGAAGATCCGCGAGGCGCAGTAGGCTCTTGATCTCGTCCTCGCTGGCGCCGTCGAACACCGGCGTCGCCATCGGCACGCCGTGGCGCAAGTTGCGGGCGAGTTCGACGACATCGGCATCGCTTAAGGAAGCGAGGTTCTCCTTCTGTCCGCCGGTATCGTTGTAGACCTGGCCCAGGAATTTGCGGATCTCGACGACGGCTTGCTGCGCCTCGAGCATCTTGCCGATCTTGGCGCCGAGCCCCTTCGCGGCCCAGCCGAGATGGGTTTCCAGGATCTGCCCGATGTTCATGCGCGAAGGCACGCCGAGCGGATTCAGGACGATGTCGACCGGCGTGCCGTCCGCCATATACGGCATGTCCTCGACCGGTACGATCGAGGAAATCACGCCCTTGTTGCCGTGCCGACCGGCCATCTTGTCGCCCGGCTGCACGCGGCGCTTGACGGCCAAGTACACCTTGACCATCTTCAACACTCCCGGCGCCAGATCGTCGCCGGCCGTGATCTTCGCCTTCTTCTCTTCGAAGCGCTTCTCGAAGGCCTTGCGCTGACCCTTCAAGCGCTCCGCAACCGTTTCGAGTTGCGCGTTGGCGTCCTCGGCCTCGAGGCGGATTTCGAACCACTGTTCCCGCGGCAGGTCCGCAAGGTAGGCGGCGTCGATGCGCGCCCCGCTCTTCAGGCGCTTCGGGCCGGCCGCGGCGGCCTTGCCCTCGATCATGTCGCGCACCCGCAGGAACAGGTCGTCTTCCAGAATGCGCTGCTGATCGGCCAGGTCCTTGCGTACCCGCTCCAGCTCCGCCTTCTCGATCGCAAGGGCGCGCGAATCCTTCTCCACGCCGTCGCGGGTGAACACGCGCACGTCGATGACCGTGCCGTCCATGCCGGGCGGAACGCGCAGCGAAGTGTCCTTCACGTCGGACGCCTTCTCGCCGAAAATCGCGCGCAGCAGCTTCTCCTCCGGCGTCAGCTGGGTTTCGCCCTTCGGCGTGACCTTGCCGACCAGAATGTCGCCGGCGCGGACCTCCGCGCCGATGAACGCAATGCCGGCCTCATCGAGCTTCGCCAGCGCCGAATCGCCGACATTGGGAATGTCCGCGGTAATTTCCTCCGGCCCGAGCTTGGTGTCGCGCGCTACGCAGGTCAACTCCTCGATGTGAATCGTCGTGAACCGGTCTTCCTCGACGACGCGCTCCGAGATCAGGATGGAATCTTCGAAGTTGTAGCCGTTCCAGGGCATGAACGCCACCAACAGATTCTGGCCGAGCGCGAGCTCGCCCAAATCCGTAGACGGCCCGTCGGCGAGCACGTCGCCGCGCTTGATGGCATCGCCGGCATTGACCAGCGGACGCTGATTGATGCAGGTGTTCTGGTTCGAGCGCGTGTATTTCGTCAATGAATAAATGTCCACGCCCGGCTCGCCGGCGGTGGTTTCGTCGTCGTTGATCCGCACGACGATGCGCGAAGCGTCGACCGAATCGACTTGGCCACCGCGGCGCGCGACGACCGTGACACCCGAATCGATCGCCACCGAGCGCTCCATTCCGGTGCCGACCAGCGGCGTCTCGGAGCGCAATGTCGGCACCGCCTGGCGCTGCATGTTCGAGCCCATCAATGCGCGGTTGGCGTCGTCGTGTTCGAGGAACGGAATCAAGGAGGCGGCGACCGAGACGATCTGCTTTGGGCTGACGTCCATGAAGTCGATCTTGTCGGCACCGGAGAGCGTGAACTCGTTCTGCGTGCGGCAGGAAATCAGGTCGGCCGTGAATTCGCCCTTGTCGTTCAAAAGGGCGTTCGCCTGCGCGATCACGTATTGGCCTTCCTCGATCGCCGACAGGTAATCGATCTTGTCGGTCACCTTGCCTTTGACGACGCGCCGATACGGCGTCTCCAAGAAACCATACTCGTTGGTGCGCGCGTACACGGCGAGAGAATTGATCAAGCCGATGTTCGGGCCCTCCGGCGTTTCGATCGGGCAAACGCGGCCATAATGGGTCGGATGCACGTCGCGCACCTCGAAGCCGGCGCGCTCCCGCGTCAGCCCCCCCGGGCCCAACGCCGAAACGCGGCGCTTGTGGGTCACTTCCGACAGGGGATTGTTCTGATCCATGAACTGCGAGAGCTGCGAGGATCCGAAGAATTCCTTGACCGCCGCGGCAACCGGCTTGGCGTTGATCATTTCCTGCGGCATGATCGGTTCGCTCTCGGCGATCGTCAGGCGCTCCTTGACGGCGCGCTCGACCCGCACCAAACCGATGCGAAACGCGTTCTCCGCCATTTCGCCGACACTGCGCACGCGCCGATTGCCCAGGTGGTCGATGTCGTCCACGTGGCCGTTGCCGTTGCGGATGTCTATCAAAGTCTTCATGACTTCGATGATGTCCTCCTTGCTGAGGACCCCCGAGCCGGTGATCGCGTCGCGGCCGACGCGGCGGTTGAATTTCATGCGGCCGACCGGCGACAAGTCGTAGCGTTCGGTATTGAAGAACAGGTTTTGAAAGAGGTTCTCGGCCGCGTCCTTGGTCGGCGGCTCGCCCGGCCGCATCATGCGGTAGATTTCGACGAGCGCTTCGAGCCGCGTCTTCGTCGGATCGATGCGCAGCGTATCGGAAATATACGGGCCACGGTCCAAATCGTTGACGAACAGCGTACGGATTACGGCAATTCCGCCTTCGATGAGCTTGCCCACGGTCGCCACCGAGAGGATTTCGTTCGCCTTCGCCAAGATCTCGCCGGTTTCCGTATTGACGATGTCGTGGGCGAGAATCTTTCCCTGCAGGTATTCGGCGGGCACCGGCAGTCGCTTTACGCCGGCCTCTTCCAGATCGCGCACGTGGCGCGCCGTGATGCGCCTGCCCTCCTCGACGATGACCTTCTTGCCGACGCGGATCTCGAAGGCGGCCGTTTCGCCGCGCATGCGCTGCGGGATGATCTCGAATTCGATTTCCTTCTTCGACAGGTGGAAGGTGCTCTTGTCGAAGAACATGTCGAGCACTTGCTCCTCGCCTAGCCCGAGCGCCCGCAGGATGATCGTCACCGGCAGTTTGCGGCGCCGGTCGATGCGCGCAAATACGCAATCCTTCGGATCGAACTCGAAATCCAGCCAGGAGCCGCGGTAGGGAATTATCCGCGCGGAAAACAGCAGCTTGCCGGAAGAATGCGTCTTGCCGCGGTCGTGATCGAAGAATACGCCCGGGCTGCGATGCAGCTGCGAGACGATGACGCGCTCCGTGCCGTTGATGATGAACGTGCCGTTCTCGGTCATCAACGGCAGTTCGCCCAAATAGACCTCTTGTTCACGCACGTCTTTGACCGGCTTCTTCGCACCGCTCGCCTCTTTGTCGAGCACCACGAGCCGCACCTTGACGCGCAACGGCGCCGCGTAGGTCAGTCCGCGCAACTGGCATTCCTTGACGTCGAACACCGGCTCGCCCAGACGGTAGCTCACGTACTCCAGGGTCGCGTTGCCGGAATAGCTGGATATGGGGAAGACGCTGTCGAAAGCGGCATGCAAACCCACGTCCTCGCGCTGCGACTCCGCGACATCGGCCTGCAAGAACCGGCGGTACGAATCCAATTGGATCGCGAGCAAGTACGGCGTGCCGAGGATGCTCGGGCGCTTGCCAAAATTCTTGCGGATGCGCTTCTTTTCGGTGAACGAATAAGCCATGAGTGCGGTCTCCAGGCGCTAACGCGCCGAAATCAACGGGGCCGAGGCGGCCCCGACCGAGAGTGCCCACAGCGCGGGCAAAGAATCGAAATCGAACGCGCAGGCGACGGCGGCCGCGATTCTCACGGCACCCGTCGGCCTGCGCACAGCGGCGTGAGTCACTACTTGATGGCAGCCTTCGCGCCGGCGTCCTCGAGCTTCTTCTTGATCGCCTCGGCATCCGCCTTCGGTATGCCCTCCTTGACGGTCGAAGGGGCGCCTTCAACCAGATCCTTCGCCTCCTTGAGCCCCAAGCCCGTGATCTCGCGGATGACCTTGATGACGCCGACCTTGTTGGCGCCGAACTCGGTCATCGTCACCGTGAACTCGGTCTTTTCTTCCGCCGCCGGTGCAGCGGCGCCGCCGCCGCCCACCGCCGCCACCGCCACCGGCGCCGCCGCCGTGACGTTGAATTTCTTCTCCATGTCGGCGATCAACTCGACCACTTCCATGACGGACATCTTGGAAATCGCATCGAGGATTTCGTTTTTCGTAACAGCCATGATTTTCTCCAAATAACTACAGAGGTCCTTCGACCCAATCAGGTTTCAACCCGCGGCCGCCTGCGCCGCCTTCTTGCTCTCAAGAACGGCAGCCAAGGTGCGCACCAACTTGGAGTTGGGCGCGGCCAACGTACCCACGAACTTCGCGATCGGCGCTTGCAGCACACCCATCAGTCGCGACACGGCTTGCGCGCGCGTCGGCAAAGTCGCCACACGCTCGAGGTCTTCGGCTTTCAGCAATTGCCCGCCCAAAGACACCAGCGTCGTCACCAATTTATCGTTGTCTTTCGCAAAGGCCTTGACGACGCGCGCCGCCGCGCCCGGATCGTCGTTGGAGAATGCGAGAACAACGGGGCCTTTCAGCGCCGCGGCGATGCACTCGAAAGCGGTGCCGGCAACGGCCTTGCGCGCGAGCGTGTTCTTGACGACGCGCAGATACACGCCTTCCTTGCGAGCCTTCGCGCGCAAGTCGGTCATCTGCGGCACCGTCAAGCCACGGTTCTCGGCGCCAACCACGGACAAGGCTTTCGCCGCGACCGCGTTGACCTCTGCCACCACGACTTTCTTCTCTTCCAACTTGAGCGCCATATAGGTTTCCCGGTCAGAAGCGTCACACACACCGGATGCGGGCTCATCGCCCACACCCGCCCTTTTGAGCGCGCTGCCGCCGCATCGCGGTCCCGCACCCGCTCGGTGCGACCTTTACCAGGAGATTCCTGATTCGGGTCCCACCATCTGCGCAGGCTGAAATTTGAGGGCTCCTCGCCCGCCTGCGGTCTTCGACGGTGAGTGCGTGCGGCCCGAAGACCCCACGCAGCCCTCCATCAATTCGAAGCAACTTGCAAAATCCCTACAGTCCCAAACTCGCCTGATCGACGTTGACGCCCGGTCCCATCGTCGAGGACAGGGTGATTCTTTGCAGATACACGCCCTTGGACGTGGCCGGCTTGATCTTCTGCAGATCCGCGACCAAGGCCATCAAGTTCTCCTTCAACGCGCCGGGCTCGAAGCTCGCCCGGCCGATCTGCGCGTGCACGATGCCCGCCTTGTCGGTCCGGTAGCGTACTTGCCCGGATTTTGCGTTCTTGACCGCACCGGCGACGTCGGGCGTCACGGTGCCGACTTTCGGATTCGGCATCAGGCCGCGCGGGCCCAGAATCTGGCCGAGCTGGCCGACGATGCGCATCGCGTCGGGGCTGGCGATGACGACGTCGAAATCCATCTGCCCCGCCTTGACCTTTTCCGCCAAGTCCTCGAAGCCGACGATGTCGGCGCCGGCCGCCTTCGCCGCATCGACGTTCTTGCCTTGCGTGAACACGGCGACGCGCACGGTCTTGCCGGTGCCGTGCGGCATGACGGTGGAGCCGCGGACCTGCTGGTCCGATTTGGTCGCATCCACGCCGAGATTGACCGCGACGTCGACCGATTCGTTGAACTTCGCGCTCGCGAATTCCTTGACAAGTTTCAGCGCCTCGTCGATCGGGTAGGATTTGCCCGGCGGCAGTCTTTCCTTCCAGCCCTTCGTTCTCTTCACGATGGCCGCCATGTCACACCCCCTCCAGGTCGACACCCATGCTGCGGGCGCTGCCCGCGATCGTGCGCACCGCCGCATCGAGATCCGCCGCCGTCAAGTCCGGTGCCTTCAGTTTCGCGATGTCCTCGAGCTGCTTGCGCGAGATCTTGCCGACCTTGGCGGTGTTCGGCGTCGCGCTGCCTTTAGGAACATTGATCGCTTTGCGGATCAATACCGACGCCGGCGGCGTCTTCATGATGAACGTGAAGCTGCGGTCCGAGTAAACCGTGATCACGACCGGAGTCGGCAAGCCTTTCTCCAGCGCCTGGGTCTGCGCATTGAATGCCTTGCAGAACTCCATGATGTTGACGCCCTGTTGGCCCAGGGCCGGGCCGACCGGCGGACTGGGATTGGCCTGGCCTGCAGGAATCTGCAGTTTGATGTAGCCGGTAACCTTTTTCGCCATCGAAACACTCCTGCGGGTGCAAACGCCTCTCGCGAGCGAGAAGCTCCCCGAATTGAATTCAACCCTTCTCGACTTGCGAGAAGTCCAGTTCCACCGGCGTCGACCGGCCGAGGATCTGCACCGCGACGTGCAGCCGGTTCTTCTCGTAATTCACCGACTCGACGACGCCGTTGAAATCGTTGAAGGGCCCATCGGTCACGCGCACGACCTCGCCCGGCTCGAACAACACTTTCGGTTTCGGTTTGTCGACGCCCTCTTCGACGCGTCTGAGAATCGACATCGCCTCGCGGTCCGTGATCGACGCCGGCTTGTCGCTCGTGCCGCCGATGAAGCCGAGCACCTTCGGGACCTCTTTCACCAGATGCCACGTATCCTCGTCCATTTCCATCTGCACCAGCACGTAGCCGGGAAAAAATTTGCGGTCGGACTTGCGCTTCTGACCGTCGCGCATTTCCACGACTTCTTCGGTCGGCACGAGTATCTCGCCGAACTTGGTGTCCAAACCGGCGCGCTTGACCCGCTCCTTCAACGATTCGGCGACCTTGTGCTCGAAGTTCGAATACGCATGAACGACATACCATCGCAGGGACATAGACGCTCCGAATCCTTCAGACCGATTGACCGCTCAGAAGCCGCGTCAACAACGTGAGAACCCAATCGAGTCCCCAGAAAAACACGCCCATGATGGCGGCGAAGATGAAGACGACCGTCGTCGTTCTGATGGTCTCTTCACGGCCCGGCCAAACCACCTTGCGCAACTCGATCCGCGAGGCGAGCGCGAACTGCCAAAACTCATGGCCGTAGGAACTCAGCCACGCAAGCGCCAAGCCGCCGACCACGCCGGCGACCACCATGCCGACGCGCAGCAGCAGAGGCCGATCGTCGTACCAGTAGAACGCGACGATTCCACCGAATATCGCGATGAACGCGAGCGTAATCAGCATCGTGTCCTTCGCCGACGCGCCGGGGGGTGTTTGCACTTCTGCCATATTTTCTCAGCCGTTGATCCGCACGCCCGCTTGCCTGGCAGGGCAGGAGGGAATCGAACCCCCAACCTGCGGTTTTGGAGACCGCCGCTCTGCCAATTGAGCTACTGCCCTGTAAATGTTAAGCAATCACCTTGGCAACGACGCCGGCGCCGACGGTCTTGCCGCCTTCGCGAATCGCAAAACGCAGCCCCTGCTCCATCGCAATCGGCGCTATCAACTCCACCACTATCTTGATGTTGTCCCCGGGCATGACCATCTCGGTGCCCGCCGGCAACTCCACCGCCCCCGTCACGTCCGTCGTGCGAAAGTAAAACTGCGGCCGATACCCCTTGAAAAACGGCGTGTGCCGGCCGCCTTCCTCTTTCGTCAGCACGTATACCTCGGCCTCGAACTTCGTGTGCGGATTGATGCTCCCGGGCTTGCACAGCACCTGCCCGCGCTCCACCTCTTCGCGCTTCGTGCCGCGCAGCAATACCCCGACGTTGTCCCCCGCCTGCCCCTCGTCCAACAGCTTGCGAAACATCTCCACCCCGGTGCACGTCGTCTTCTGCGTCGCCCGTATCCCCACAATCTCCACTTCGTCGTTGACCTTCACCACCCCGCGCTCTATGCGCCCCGTGACCACCGTGCCGCGCCCGGCTATCGAAAATACATCCTCCACAGGCATCAAAAACGCCCCGTCCACCGCCCTCTTCGGCACCGGTATGTACTCATCCAGCGCCTTCACCAGCTTCAGCACCGCCGGCACCCCAATCTCGCCCAAATCCCCCTCCAGCGCCTTCAGCGCAGAGCCCGTCACAATCGGCGTCTTCTCCCCGGGAAACTTGTAGAGCGTCAGCAAATCGCGCACCTCAAGCTCCACCAACTCCAATAACTCCGCATCGTCCACCATGTCCGCTTTGTTCAAAAACACCACGATGTACGGCACCCCAACCTGACGGGCCAGCAAAATGTGCTCGCGCGTCTGCGGCATCGGCCCGTCCGCCGCCGATACCACCAATATCGCCCCGTCCATCTGCGCCGCCCCGGTGATCATGTTCTTCACGTAGTCCGCGTGCCCGGGACAATCTACGTGCGCGTAGTGCCGCGCCTCGCTCTGATACTCCACGTGCGCCGTCGCTATCGTGATGCCACGCGCACGCTCCTCCGGCGCCTTGTCTATCTGGTCGTACGCCTTGAACTCGCCGCCGTACTTCTCCGCCATCACCTTCGTCAGCGCCGCCGTCAAAGTCGTCTTCCCATGATCCACATGCCCAATCGTCCCCACGTTCACGTGCGGCTTCGTTCGCTCAAACTTCCCCTTCGACACGGCGATTACCTCTTAAAGATGTGAAAATACGGGCGTTGCAGAATTACGAAGCTTTCTTCATGACGGCTTCCGCGACATTGGTCGGCACTTCCATGTACTTCGCGAATTCCATCGTATAGTTC
>DATKSW010000043.1:0-11810 GCA_035531435.1 Steroidobacteraceae bacterium
TCGGGAGGTATCTCGTCCTCCTGGCCGCTGGATTGTTGATCGCAGGCTGCGACGGCTGGTCATACAGCCCGCCGCTGCGCGGTAATTTCTACTCGTACCACATCACGCTGCCCGAGGCGCAGTCGACGCCGCCGAGCGCGAGCGCGAGCCCGTTCAACCAGGCACTCGCCCATGACTACGCCGACTTCGCCGGCACCCTCATCAATCGCGAAGGCGACCGCGAAGATGCGGATTACTTCGCGCGCAAGAGCCTCGCCGCCGGCCGCGGTCAAGTCGTGCCGCCCGAGAATGTCGGCAACTGGGCGATCGTCACGCCGTGGGACGCGAAAGAAGGCTATCCGCAGATCCTGAACGCGGCGCGCGCGCGGCTCGTCAGGGTACTCGACGCCGGCGCCCGCCAGACGCAACCGCAACTCGCCGCCCGCACGCAGGTCGACTTCGACTGCTGGATCGAGCACATGGAGAAGTCGTGGTGGACGGCGATGACCGGCCCCTGCCATAACGAATTCTTCGCCGGGCTGGCCCAACTCGAGGGCAAGCCGATGGCGGCGCATGAATTCCGCGTCTACTTCGAGTTCAACAAATACAGTCTCACGCCGGACGCGCTGCAGACGCTGCAGCAAGTTACGGCGCAGATGAAGGCCGATCCGAAGATGCGGATCCTCCTCGTCGGTCACGCCGACGCCGCAGGCACCGACCCCTACAACATGGGGCTGTCGCATCGCCGGGCAGACGCCGTGCGGAGCCGGCTGCAGCGCGACGGCGTCCTGCGAAGCCGTGTCGACGAGCGTTGGGTCGGCAAGCGGCAGCCGCTCGTGCCGACGCCGAATGGCGTACGCGAGCCGCGCAACCGCGTGGTCGTCGTCACCATCCACTGAGGCGTCGCCGACGCCTCGAAGCGGTGGTGTGAACTAAGCCGGCAGGGAGGCGGGCCATGGCTCGCCTCCCTGTTCTTTTGCGCGTGCGGCATCGGCGGCAGCGCGGAGCACGAGCTGCATCGCGGTCTCCGCCCGCCGCGTATCGAACGGAGCGACCCCGACGCTGATGCCGAACGGGAGATCAGCGCACCCCGCGAGGCGCGGCAGCCGCGCGGCTGCCGCTTGCAGCGCCGCGGCGCGTGCCCGGGCGCCGTTGGCGTCGATGCGTTCGATCCACAGCACGAATTCACCGGCGCCGAAGCGCGCGATCAAATCGCCGGGTCGCGTATACTCACGCAGCAGCGCGGCCAACGCGGCGAGCGCCAAATCGCCGGCATCGGGTCCGCGCTGTGCGTTGACGAGCTTGAGGTTGGCGACGTCGACATAGAGCAACGCCGCCGCCGGCCGCTCGCGATCGATGCGGCTCAGGCGGCGCGCAAATTCTTCGAAGAAGGCGCTACGGTTGGCGAGGCCGGTGAGATGATCCGTGCGTGAAAGCTGATCGATCCGCTCGCGCGCGTCGAGTTGCGCCAGCACGATGCCAAGGTGATCGGCGACGTCGCCGAGCAGCGAGCCATCGAACGCTTCGAAGACTGCCCGCTCGGAGCGCCGCCAGAGCAGCACGGCGCCCTTGCTTTCGCCGCGATACACCACGGGTCGCGCCGCGAATTGCGCCTCGCCGTGTGCCAGCGCCGCGGCGCCATCGCGCGCCAGCGCGGCGCGTATCACCGGCAAAGCCGCTGCGGGCGGCTTGACGCCCCAGCTGGCCGCCGTGCGCAGCGAGCCGTCGCCGCCGTGACGCAAGATCGCGCCGCCGGTGGCGCCGATCGCGAGGCCGAGCACCGTCACGATCGCGGTCAGCGCCCCCTCGGGTTGCAGCTCGTCGCGCACCGCGCGGGCGACGTGGCGCAGAAGCCCGTCGCGTTGGCGGGCCTCGTTGAGCGCCACCTCCAGCACACGCGCTTCGGTCATATCGAGCGCGATCCCGCGCGCGCCGATCCAGATACCGTCTGCATCCAGGACCGGACGCCCCCAGACCGTGAGCGCGACGGTCCCGCCGGCCGAATCGCGCAGCGCCACGGCTTCGGCGATCGCCGGCTCCCGCACCGCAAATCGTTCAACGTCGCCGGAATCGGCGAGAAAATCGGCAAGCTTGCGACCAACAAGCGCCTGCGCCGGCCAGCCGTGGATCAGGCGCGGCGCGACAAACACCAGCCGGCCTGCGGCATCGATCTCCCACGCGAAATCGCCCGCGATCTCGACGAAGTCGCGAAATCGCCGCTCGGCTCCGAAGCGTTCGTCCATGAGTCCAGCCCTCACGCGGCGAAGCTACGCTGCCGGGATTTATCAAACCCTTAAGCGTTAACGATGTTCGGCGTTGGAAATTCGACGCGGCGATCAGTGCGCGAGCAGAACCGGAACAGCGGCGTTGAGAATCACGTGCCGCGTCGCGCCGCCAAAAATCATCTGGCGGAGTCGACTCTGCGTATAGGCGCCCTTGATCAGCATGTCGGCTTGCATCGCCCGCGCCTCGTCGAGGAAGACCTCGCCGGCAGGCTTGTTGCCGACGGCGATGTGCCGCGACACCGCCTCGATGCCGTGTGCCCTGAGATTGCGCACCAGCTCTTCGGCGCTGGGTCCCGGAACGAACGCGCTCGCGACGCTGACGACCTCGACGCGTGCCGCGCGCTTCAGGAACGGCATGGCCAAGCCGACCGTGCGCGCCGTCTCGGTGCTGCCGTTCCACGCCACCAGAACGCGCTCGCCCAGCGTGGCAAGTTTCGCCTTCGGCGCCATCAGCACCGGCCGTCCGCTTTCGAATAGCGCGTCCTCGAGCGTGGCCTCGGCGAAGGAGGCCGCCTTGTCCGGCTGCTCGACCACGATCAAGTCGTAGGCCCGACCGAGCGTGCCGACGATGGCGTTCTGGCGGCCCGCCTCCTCGCGCCATTCAGCGGTCACGCCGGCGCCACTGCCGAGTTCGATTCCGTGCTTGCGCATCACCGAATTGAACAAGGCGTGCGCCTGCTCGCGCCGTTCGGCGCCTTCGCGCTCCAGCGTGCGGTCGACTTCGGACGAGATCGAGAATCCCATTTCGCCGCCAAAGACGACGGCGTACTCGCTCGCCAGGGCGTTGAGCCCCGTGATCTTGCTGTCGAAGCGGCGCGCGGCGAGCACCGCGGATTCGAGCACCGCCTCGGCGGTACCGTCCCCCACCACCGCGAGGATCGTCTTCATCCGCCCTCCACCCCCATCACGGCGATATTATACCGGCGCCCAGCCGCCCGCCCAAGCCCGCCGCGCGGCGCGCAGAGGGAGGCGATTGACAGGTCCGCGCGATGCGGTTTTCGATGGCGACGCCAATCCGGCGGTCCACCCACCCTGGCGGGGACGTTCATGGCCGATCCCAGCGGGCTCTCCCGCGGGCTGACCCAATACGGCGATCGCGACTACGCGCTCTATCTGCGCCGCTCCTACGCGCGCTCGATGGGCTATTCGCCGGAGATGCTGACGCGGCCGATCGTCGGCATCGCGGATACCGGCAGCGGATTCAACTCCTGCCACCGCCTGGTGCCGGAACTGATCGAGGCGGTGAAGCGCGGCGTCATCGCGGCGGGTGCGCTGCCCCTGGCCTTTCCAACCATCTCGCTTGGCGAGGTCTATCTCAATCCGACCAGCCTTTATCTCCGCAACCTGATGGCGATGGATACCGAGGAGATGATCCGCGCCCAGCCGATGGACGCGGTCGTGCTGATCGGCGGCTGCGACAAGACCGTTCCGGCGCAGCTCATGGGCGCGATCTCGGCGGGCGTGCCAGCCATCCAGCTCGTCACCGGACCGATGATGACCGGGCGTTACGGCGGCGAGCGGCTCGGCGCCTGCACCGATTGCCGCCGGTTCTGGGCGCGCTTCCGCGCCGGCGAGATCGACCGCCAAGCGATCACCGCAGTCGAAAACACGCTCGCCGTCACGGCCGGCACCTGCGCGGTGATGGGCACGGCCAGCACCATGGCGGCGATCTCGGAAACCCTCGGCATGATGCTGCCGGGCACGGCGGCGATTCCAGCCGTACACGCCGACCGCCTGCGCGCTGCCGAGGCGACCGGCGCGGCGGCGGCCAGTCTCGCGCGCGGCAAGCTCACGCCGGCGCAGATCGTGACCGAACGATCGATCGAGAACGCGCTGCGCGTCCTGCTGGCGATCGGCGGCTCGACCAACGCGGTGCTGCATCTGGCGGCGATCGCCGGTCGGCTCGGCCTCGACTTTCCGCTCGAGCGCCTGAACCGCTTTTCCGACGCGACGCCGGTGCTGACCGACCTGAAGCCGACCGGCGAGCACTATATGGAAGATTTCTTCGCCGCCGGCGGCGTCGGCGCTGTGCTGCGCGAGCTGAAACCGCTGCTGCATCTCGATTGCCGCGCCGTGACCGGCGAGACCCTGGCCAAGCGCCTGGCCGAGGACGCCGGCTTCGTCGACCGCCGCGTCATCCGCGACGCCAAGGCGCCGCTCCAGCCGCACGGCGGCCTCGTCGCACTGTTCGGCAGCCTCGCGCCGAAGGGCGCAATTCTGAAGCGCGCCGCTGCCGATCCCAAGCTCTTCGAGCGCGAGGGCCGCGCCGTGGTGTTCTCGTCGCTCGAGGACGTGGCCAAGCGCATCGACGATCCTACGCTCGACGTCACGCCCGACGATTTTCTGGTGTTGCAGAACGCCGGGCCGGCGAGCGCGGCCGGCATGCCCGAGGCGGGTTCATTGCCGATCCCGGGCAAGCTGGCGCGCACCGGCGTCAAGGACATGGTGCGCATCTCGGACGCGCGGATGAGCGGCACCGCCTATGGCACGGTGGTGCTGCACGTCGCGCCGGACGCCGCGAGCGGCGGTCCGCTGGCGCGGGTGCGCAGCGGCGATCGCATTCGCCTCAGCGTCAAGGAGCGTAAGCTCGACGTGCTGGTGGATCCGGCGGAGCTGGCGCGCCGCCCGGTACCGCCGTCGATCCGACCGGCGCGTGGCTATGCCCGGCTCTATCACCAGCACGTGTTGCAGGCCGATCAGGGCTGCGATTTCGATTTCCTGCGCGGCACCCGCGCCTAACCAACGGGAGAGGAACGCGATGAAGATCCACAATCCGGCCACATCGGCGGCGCCGAACGGCCCCTACAGCCTGGGCGTCGAGGTTCCGGCGGGCCAGCGCGTGCTATTCGTTGCCGGCCAGGTGCCGGTGGCGAAGGACGGCAGCACGCCGCAGGGCATCAAGGCGCAGGCGGAGCAGGTCTGGCGCAACATCATCGCCGTGCTCGAATCGGCGGGGATGGGCGTCGAGAATCTGGTCAAGGTCAACCACTACCTGACCAAGGCCGAGAACATCCCCGGCTACGGCGAGGTGCGGAGCAAGATGCTGGGCGCCGCGCGGCCGGCTTCGACCATGGTCGTGGTGCAATCGCTGGTGAAGCCGGAATGGCTGGTCGAGGTCGAGGCTTACGCGGCGAAGTAGCCGACAGCGCCCTTCGAACATATGAAGAACAATTTCTCTTGCATATTCCGTGTTCGCATAAGATCATTGAGCGATGGCCGAGGCTTCGATTTCCGCATTGATTGACCGCCTTGTGGCGATAAACGACGGCAATGCCGAACGCGCCGCCGAACGAATTGGGGCGTCGGTGGCGAGCCTGTCGAGATGGCGCTCGGGAAAGGTGCGCCCACGCAAGCAGATTGAAGATCGGCTCCGGACAGTAGTGGAAGGACCGCGGAATCCTGTCGTCATGGCAGAACGTTCGAGTGTGAATTCACGGTTCGAACGGCTCGAAGAAGCGATCTCCCGCACGATCAATGCACTTCGAGAGGAATTCCACCGCACGGCATCCGTATCTACGCGTCAGGAAGTGTTGGACTTAGTCGCCGCCCTTTTATTTGCACACGTCACCTCGATCGACAACGGCGGTACGGGAATCGGGGAGCATCTGCGTACAAACAATCAAAGTGTGACCGAGGCGATTAATAATTTTATGGCCCGCGCACTTTCAGAGTACCTCCCGCTGCACAATGGGGATTCGAAAGGAAATGGGCGATTCGGAGTAGACCGCTTTTTCTTGCCATTGGCGGATGCAGATGAGCGGTTCGCATCTCGATTGCTCCATATTTTTGATCGAGACGCCCGCTCATTCAGTGAACTACACGAAGTTGGGCGTGATGATCTTATCAATGAAGTGTTCTCGCGTTTTATGTCCACTTCGTTTGTTGATGAGAAGGAGATGGGTCAATATCTGACTCCTCCCGAAGTCACCCGATTTATGGCCGAAGTTGGGTTTCACGCGCTTACAAGCGATGCACGCAAACGACTTCTGAATGCAAACGTACATGCGGGAATTATTTTAGATCCTTCGTGCGGAGTAGGCTCCTTTCTGGCAGCAATAATACGCTATTGCCACGGCATAGTGCGTCAGCAAAACGACGCTGGTGCCACAGTTCGTTGGCTTTCAAAATTCGTTCAACGCCAGGTCATGGGTATCGATAAATCGGAACGCATGATCCGACTGGCGATCCTTAATTTGGGTCTTTTCGGGTCTAAGGCAGCGAATCTGCATTTGGCTAACGCATTGGCACGCATCGTATCAGAGGGAGAGCTCTGTAGCGAGATTGAAAAGAAGGTTGAGCTAATTCTAACCAATCCACCCTTCGGTGCGACTTACAGCGGCAACGAGCTCGTTGGATTCGAAATGGGCCGCGACCGCACAAAGGCAGAGTCTGAGGTGCTTTTCCTTGAACGGTATATCGATTGGCTCGCGCCCAATGGGGTTGTCGCAACTGTGGTACCGGATAGCATCCTCGTAAATCGAAATGCGTTCGCCGAACTTCGCGCATGGTTGAGTAAATCGTGCAATGTCGAGGCTGTATTTTCGCTTCCGACTGTGACCTTTGGCGTGGCAGGCACAAACACAAAAACATCAATATTAGTTCTCCGAAAAAAGGGGCCCGAATCAATCGATGGAGCGACCTATTTCGGTTTGGCGCGCGAAGTGGGGTTTGATGTGGTAACCAGGAACGGTCAGCGCCGTCGAATTCGCAGCGAGCGATCTGATCTACCGGCCCTTCTTGCAGAGTACAAACGGGAGCGACCGTCTGTGCTCGGTCGGTGGCAAATGATGTCGCACGGAGTTGAGCGGTGGGACGCGGCATTTCATGTTGGATTGCCGGAACACATTGCCGCCCTAGTACAGAGTACCGAGACGCGTTTTCTAAGGGTTTCCGACGTCGCGGTTCTTGTCGATGATCGGATCGATCCGCGGCGACAACCGGATCGTGAATTTAACTATATCGAGATTTCGGATATTGATACTCAAACAGGCCTCGTCAGCTATAAGCGAATTCTGGCAGCAGATGCGCCTAGCCGAGCGCGAAAGCTTATTCAAGTTGGCGATGTGTTGGTTTCGACGGTTCGACCAGAGCGTGGTGCGGTAGGCGTAGTACCGCCGCACCTAAATCGTGCCATATGTTCAACAGGATTTGCCGTACTTCGCTGTTCGGCAATTCATCCGTTCGCGCTTGCGTGGTTGCTAAAGACCGAACTGGTGCGACAGCAAATGATGCGAAACAATATCGGAATCGCCTACCCCTCGATCTCTGACACTTCGTGTCTTGGTCTTGTGTTGCCCTTAACAAGGGGGCGCGTCGGAGCACTAACGATTACCGCCCAGATGCTTGCGGAAAGGCAAGAGCAATTCGAATCCACACAGCGCGCATTTTTTGCGGATATCAATGAACTAGATCGTGCTGCGGTTGTGACGGGTGCTACATCACGCGAGATTCCACACGTCATCGATGGTGCCGAACCACGTTCCGTCTCCGACAGTACATAACGGATTCTGACTCACGTGTTCAGGATATTTCTTTGCTCGTGGCAAGCCACAAGATTGTACATTTTTCGGCACCGACCGCGCGAATGCGAACTCGCGAATATTCCCGGTACGCAGAAAAAGACTAACTGCGAAAAAATCCTGGGTCGCAAATTTGCAACTGCTGGTTGGATAGTAATTTAGCTTTTGCTGTGGTGTCCATTTCTTCGGATTGCCACGTGGCCTAGTCGTCCTGCTATGGATGAGGCGAGCGAATTTTGTATTGGTTCCCCAAAGCGATTTAACCTCGAGGCGCTTCTTCACGCCTCCGCGCTCGATCAGAAAATCAAAATTCATATAAGCACCGAGATGCGTCGCCATGTCTTCAGGCATCCGGACGACACGAACGCCGCGAGATTTTAGATGCTCGACGAGATAGTATTCCGTCAGTCCGCTAAGTGCCTTGGCAGCGACCCCGTATTGATCGATCTCAAGAAAGTCGTTTTCCGTAAGTTTTGCTAACGCAGCCTGCAACTGGTTTTCGCCTTTTCGGCCGGCACCACCAAAGCCAAGATAGATTTCCCCGTCAGCAACGCCGCTTTCGTAATCGACGTTTATAATGCGGCCCTTGGCGATTTCTCGCCAACCAGGTTCGCCGCCTCCATAGCTCGCCGGTACAAACTTACCCGTACGACCTCGCACCAGTACTCCCCGGTTCTCGTCGTTCACGCTCAGGGTGAAGCTGGCACGGGCGTGGCGTTGCCCAGCAGCAACGAAGATTTTCTTATCAAGGGTTCGGATCGGAACGAGTAACGGGCATAGCACGGCGATAAGTGCTTGTGGTTCCGCCTCGTACCGGCGGGTCAGCATCTTCATCGCTTCGTCTGGCGATAATTTCTTAGTCATTCTCGTTTCGAAATTCGCTTTTCTAATTCCGTGATGAAATCGCGCAGCGATATTCCAAGGCGATCACAAATCATCTTTAGCTCGATGATATCCACGCGCCGCTCACCGCGCTCAATCTTGCTAATTCCAGGCTGCTCAAACGGTAACTGTTCCCCCAACTGCGCCTGCGTGAGGCCGGCTTGGTGGCGAACTTCGATCAACAGCTCCAAGAAGCGGGCGTAATCGCGCGTGTGAATACTCTTGCGCATCATCTTAGGTGCATAATGAATGCGAATTTGGAATAACCCAAATTCGCATATTGAACTCACCGACTGTGATTGCTACCGCTTGCCGCGCGCGTCGACCGGCCAGAGCTCGACCAGCATGTCGCCGTCGACGACGTGAAAGACGTCGTGCAGGTTCACCGTCGGGTCGCAATGCGGCGTGACGCATTCGATCACAGTGCCGAGCGCCGGCCGCGCCGCGCCGGACGGCACGAACAGCTTGCCGTGTTCGTCGCCGAAGAACTCGTATCGGCTGCCGGGCGGCGCGCGGCCCGCCGGCTCGGGCGTCGGGCCATCCGTGGCGAAGCTCTTGAGCCCGGCGTCGGTGACGATGTAGGCGGGCTGGTTGACGCTGACGACCGCCGTCGCCACGAAGAGCGACGTCTCGAAGGGCGGCCCGTTGCGGCCATCGGCGAGTGCGCGCAAGTATTCGACATCCATGAAGACATAAGAGCCGACCTGGAGCTCGGTGAAGACGCGCGCTTCGGGATCGAGATCGAACGTGCCGGTGCCGCCGCCGGTCACCACCGATGCGGCTAGGCCATCGCGCGCGAGCTCCTGCAACAGGTGGTGCAGCCGGTCGGCGAGGCGCAAACTGCGCTCGCGTCGCTCGGCGCGCGACGGCACATGCTGCAAATGGCCGGCATAAGCCTGGACGCCGGCGAAGCTGAGGCCCGGAGCCGCGCGTACCGCCCGTGCGAGCGTCGGCGCCGCATCGAACGTGCAGCCCGTGCGGCCCTGGCCGGCGTCGACGTCGACGAGCACCGCCAGCGGCGCCGGCCCGTCGCGCAGCGCGGCGCTCAGCGCCGCGACGTTCGCCGCATGATCGACGACGACACTGAGGCCGCGATGCGGCGTGCGGGCGAGCGCCGCCAGCCGAGCGATCTTGGCCGCAGTAACCGGCGGCGAGGTGATGTGCACGCCGGGGATGCCGGCGCGTACCATGACCTCGGCCTCGCCGAGCGTCACGCAGGAGACGCCGAGCGCACCGGCCGCAATCTGGCGGCGGGCGATGGCGACGGATTTGTGCGTCTTGACGTGCGGTCGCAACGCCACGCCGGTTGCGCGCGCATGCGCCGCCATTGCGGCAATGTTGCGATCGAGCGCCGGGCGGTCGATCACCAGCGCCGGCGTATCGAGCGCGGCGCGACCGCCAGGACGGCCGAGCAGGCCGGCATTCGGGCTCGTCGACGGTAATTCCGGCACGCCGGCCTCCGATTCAGACTTTTTTAAGCATATCCGTTCGCGTCGGCGAAGGGATTAACCGAGCGCTAAGCGACCCGCGATTACGCTCCCAGGTTGCGGACCTTTGTCTCTCGCACCGGGGATTGCCGTGTGGCGCTTTTTAAAGCGGGCTGACGCCAGCCGCGCCTCCGTCGGTATGACGGGCGTGGCGCACGAACGGCTGCTCGCACCCCGCATCTTCGTCGTGACCCTGCTGCTCGTGGCGCTGTTGCACGCGGCCAACGGCGTGTTCGTCTACCACTTCTATACGACGACCGCGGCGCGCGAGGCCGAAGCCCGCGACGCGACCGCGACCATGCTGGCCGAGGAGGCCGGCCACACCCTCACCGCGATCGATCTGACCATGGAAACGATCGCCGCGAAGCTGGCAAACCGGCTGACCGCCGGCCCGCTTACCGCCGCCGATCAGACCCTGATCGAAGACGAAGACATGCGCCTGCCGCACGTGCCGCACGCTCCTGGTGCTCGACCGCAACGGCACCTCGCCCTCGATTCGACGCGCTATCCGGCGGTGCCGCTCAGCATGGCGGACCAGCCGTATTTCAGCCGGCTGACGACGAACAACGCCGCGCCGCCGTTCATCGGCCATCTCGTTTTCTCGCCCGATGCCGCGCCGGATTTCAGCATGAGCCGCCCGATTCTGAATTCGCTGGGCGACCGGATCGGTGCCGTCGTCGCCGTTGTCGAGCCCGCGCATTTCACTGCCCTGCGCGGAACGCTGGCCAGCGTCGCGGAGGCATTCCTCGTGCGACTGGACGATGGCTCGATCCTCGCCGGCAACACGCACGGCGCTGGCATCGACGCCTCGACCACGGTCCGCGTATTGCTGGCGCGGCTGGGCCCGGGCCCCGTGACGGTCCGCGGCATCACCGGATTCCCGCTGCAGATGGTCGTCGCCGGGCTGCCGCCCGGCTCGTCGCCCGCCTTCCGCAACTTCGTCGTCTTCGACGTCATGATCATGGCGGTCGTGACGTTGGTCGCGCTGGGGCTCGCCTGGCGGCTCGGCGCCGAGGAACGCGCGCGCAGCACGGCCGAAAACCACCTGCGCGACGCGATCGAGAGCACGCCCGGCGGTTTCGCGCTCTACGACCCGGATGATCGTCTGGTGCTGTGCAACCGCACCTACGTCGAATACTACACGCCGGCGGTGCAGCCGCTGGTCGTGCCCGGCGCGCGGTTCGAAACGATCATATCGTTGGTCGCCGAAAGCGGCGGCTGGGCGGATGGCATCGATGAAAAGTCGCGCGCGGCTCTGGTTGCGCGACGCGTCACCGCGCATCGCGAGGCCAACGCCGAGCTGCTGCAACGGCTGCGCGACGGCCGCTGGCTGCTGACCCGCGAGCGCCGTATCGCGGACGGCGGCATCGCCTGCTTCTATACCGACATCACCCGCATCAAGGAGCAGGAAGAGGTTCTGCGGCGCAGCGAACAGCTCGAGCGGCAGGCGCGCGAGACCGCCGAGCGCGCCGACCGGGCCAAGAGCTCCTTCCCTGGCGACGATGAGCCACGAATTGCGCACGCCGTTGAATGCGGTGATTGGGTTTTCGCAGATCATTGAGCAGGGGATGTTTGGTCCGCAGCCGGCGCGGTACCGGGAGTATGCGACGCTGATCCGGCGGAGCGGCGAGCATCTGCTGACGATCATCAACGACATC
>DATKSW010000044.1:0-126499 GCA_035531435.1 Steroidobacteraceae bacterium
TTCAGCCACAGCGCGTTGATCTCGACCGGCTTGCCGACGCGCGGGGTGAAGGCGCGCGCCCCCTGTTTCGCATCCATCCACGTCAATTGACTGCCGGGCTCTCCGGCGTGCAGCAGGCCGTCGCCGCGGTCGACGCGAATCGAATAGCGCGTGCCTTCGACGTGCGCCTTGACGATGCCGATCAGGACCGGGAACAGCCGGTCCTCGAGTTTGCGATCCGCGTGCGCGGCAAGGTGCTCATCGAGCGCATGGAACAGCCACAAGGTCGCGTCGGCCGTGTTGTACTCGCAGGCGCCGTTGCCCTCGGGCAGGCGGTTCGGCAGCATCCCGCCATCGACATAACGCGCATAGGTCGAGAGTACCCCCGCCGCGATCTCGTGGCGGCCGAGGATCGTCGCGAGCCCCGGCAGCGAGATCATGGCGTCGCGGCCCCATTCGCCGAACCAGGGGTAGCCGGCGATGATGCCGCTGTCCGCGTCGGCCGCGGCGCCGCGGCGGACGATGAACTGGTTCGAGGCGACGGCGAGTTCGCGCACCCAGGCCGGCGCGCTTTTGGGCGCCGCGGCGGCGAGCTGCCGCGCCTCGCGCTCGACCTGCCGTTCGACATCGGCGCCATCCGCCGCCGCCGCGGCCTCGGCGGTCGCGCTGACGAACAGACGGCCGCCGGCCGCGAGCTCGCCGCGCAAGCATCCCGGCATCCACAGGTCTTCGAGCGCGTCGAGGCCGCGCTCGGCCTCTTCGCGGTGATAGAAATTCCAGTAACAGACGCCGCCCGCCGTGAAACGGCCGCCGCTGATCGCGACCCGGTAGGGGCGCGCGCTGTCGGCGGCGCGCACCGCGAAGCCGTCGGCGCCGGCGTCGATGCGAAAATTCGCCGCGCCGCGCGCCTGGGAGTGGTAGCCGCGATAGGTGACGAAGGGCTTCAATTCGATGGCGAGCGCGGCGGACGCCGACACCAGCTCGAGCTTGAGGTAGGCCGTGTTGGCGAGCGGCGCCATGAAGATGCGCATTTCGAGCAGCGCGTCGGCGATCGCATACCGCCAGGTCGGAATGCCGTCGCGCACCTCGAAGGACTGCAGATGGACGAAGCCCTGCGGCGCTACGGCGCCGCCGGCGAATTCGTTCGCCGACAGATCGTAGCGCCGGCCGAGGTACAGCGCGGCGATGTCGAATTTGGCGACCAGCAGCGTGCGCTCGAGCGGCGGGGCGAGGCTTGCGGTCAGGAAACCGTGGTAGCGGCGCGTGTTGGCGCCGGCGACCGTGCCGCAGGCGAAGCCGCCCAGGCCGTTGGTCACGAGCCATTCGTAGCGGCTGGCCGTGCTCCAGTCGCCGCAGAGGGCGCGGCCGAGAATCAGGGCTGCAGCCCGTCGGCAGATGGATCGCCGGGCGCAATCTGCGCCCGCGCGACGTAAAAGCGCTGTGCCATGCGCCGATCTTAGCGCTTGTCGCGGTTCATTGCGCGGTACAGCGCGACCGCGCCGACGGTGAGCGCGCTCATCACGCCCGCCATCGAGCGCGGACTGCCGTCGTACAAGGCGCTGACGGCGGCCCCGGCGAGGCCGGCGAACGTGAACTGCATCGTCCCATAGAGCGCCGAGGCGGTGCCGGCGACGGCGCCGAAGGGCGTGAGCGCAAGAGCGAAGCCGTTGGCGAAATTGAAGCCGAGCGTCGCGACGTACACGAACAGCGGCACCGCCAACGCCCAAAATCCGCCGCGGCCGAGCAGCACGACGCCTTGCAGCACGAGCGCGGCGGCGGCGGTGCAGAGCATCGCGCGGCGGAAGATGTAATCGGGGCCGAGACGCGCCACCAGATGCGCGTTGATGCGACCGCCCGCCATCAGGCCGAGCGCGTTGACGCCGAACAGCCACGCAAAGCGCTGCGGCGACAAGTGCAGTTGATTGATGAATACGAACGGCGCGCCGGCGATGTACGCGAAGACGCTCGCCGAGATCAGGTTCGCGGGCAGCGCGAAGCGCAGGAAGCGCCCGTCGGTGATGACGCTGAGCCACAAGCGCGGGCCGATCGACGCCGGCCGCTGGTCCGGCATCGACTCGTCCAGCATGACGGACGCGGCGGCGAAGGAGCCGACCGCCATCGCCGCCAGCAGCCAGAACAACAGGCGCCAGTTCGCGATCCACAGCAGCAGGCCGCCGACTTGCGGCGCGAGAATCGGCCCCAAGCCGCTGATCACGCCGAGCAGCGACAGTGCGCGCGCCACGTGCACGATCTCGAAGCGGTCGCGCACCACCGTGCGCGGGATCACGGTCGCGCTGCCGACGCCCAAGGCCTGCATCACCCGCCAGAGGGTGAGCGCCGCAGCGCTTTGCGCGAGCGCGCAACCGACCGAGGCGACGGCGACGACCGCAAGTCCGGCGAGCAGGGGCGGCCGCCGGCCGAAGCGATCGGCGAGCGAGCCGAACAGAAATTGGCTGATCGCCAGGCCGACGAAGAACGCCGGCAGCGTCAATTGCACGGCGGCGGCGCTCGCGTGCAGGCTGCGGGCGATCGCCGGCAACGCCGGTAGATACATGTCGATCGAGAACGGCGCCAGAAGGGAAATGGCGCCGAGCAGCACCAGCAGCTTGGACATGCCGGGCGGTTTGCTCGTCATCAGCGATCGTTATGAATCGATGCGGCGGGCCGCATGGGTTTGCCTGTAGAATACCGGTTTGCGTTCAAAGGACGGGTGGATGAGGCGGGCATCGAGCGGACAATTAAGCGCGCTGATTTGCGGATCAGTGGCCTATGACACGATTTTAATCTTCCCGGACCGCTTCCAAGCGCACATATTGCCCGAGAAGATTCATATCCTGAACGTCTCCTTCCTGGTTCCCGAGATGCGCCGCGAATTCGGCGGCTGCGCCGCGAACATCGCCTACGGGCTGAAGCTGCTCGGCGACCGCGGCCTGCCGATGGCGACCGCCGGCAACGATTTCGGGCCGTACGCCGAACGCCTGCAGGGACTCGGCATCGCGGTCGACTACATCACCGTGGTGCCGGACGCCTACACGGCCCAGGCGTATATCACGACCGATCTCGACGACAACCAGATCACGGCGTTTCACCCGGGGGCGATGCAATTCGCGCATATCAATCACGTGGCCGCCGCCGGCGCCGGCATCGCGCTCGGCATCGTCGCCCCGGACGGCCGCCAGGCGATGGTCGAGCACGCGGCCGAATTCGCCGCCGCGGGCATTCCCTTCCTCTTCGACCCCGGGCAGGGCCTGCCGATGTTCGGCGCCGACGAATTGAAGAGGTTCATCGGCCAGGCGCGATGGGTCGCCGTCAACGACTACGAATGGGGTATGCTGCAACAGAGAACCGGCTGGACGGCCGCGGATTTGCTGGAAAAGGTCGACGCCCTGATCGTCACCGGGGCGGCCGCAGGCTCCGTGATTCATACCAAGGAGCGGACCTTTGAGATACCTTGCGCCGCAGCGCGCACGGTCGTCGACCCCACGGGTTGCGGAGACGCCTACCGCGCTGGTCTAATCCACGGTTTGCTGCGGGACCTGCCGTGGGAGAGCACCGGGCGCGTCGCTTCGTTGATGGGCGCGCTGAAGATCGAGTCGCGCGGACCGCAAAATTACCGCTTCACGAAAGCGGAATTCGAGCGGCGATATACGCAAAGTTTCGGACAACCGGCACCGGGAACAATCATATGAGCAAACAATTCTCCTTCACCTCCGAGTCGGTCTCCGAAGGCCACCCCGACAAGGTGGCCGACCAGATTTCCGATGCGGTGCTCGACGCGATCATCGCCGCCGATCCGCGCGGCCGCGTCGCCTGCGAGACCCTCGTCAAGACCGGCGTCGTCATCGTCGCCGGCGAAGTGACGACCAGCGCCTGGGTCGACGTCGAGGCGATCGTACGCAAGACCGTGCTCGACATCGGCTACAACACCTCGGACATGGGATTCGACGGCGCGAGCTGCGGCGTCCTCAACGTCATCGGCAAGCAGTCCCCGGATATCGCCCAGGGCATCGACCGCAAGGACGAGCGCAAGCAGGGTGCGGGCGATCAGGGGCTGATGTTCGGCTACGCGAGCAACGAGACCGACGTGTTGATGCCGGCGCCGATCACCTTGGCGCACCGGCTGGTGAAGCGCCAGGCGCAGGTGCGCAAGAGCGGCAAGCTGCCGTGGCTGCGCCCGGACGCGAAGAGTCAGGTGACGCTGCGCTACGAGAACGACCGTCCGGTCGGCCTGGAAGCGGTCGTGCTGTCGACCCAGCACGCCGAGGAGATGGGCACCAAACAATTGCGCGAGGCGGTCATGGAGGAGATCCTGAAGCCGGTGCTGCCGCGCAAATGGGTCGACAAGCATACGAAGTTCCACATCAATCCGACGGGGCGCTTCGTGATCGGCGGCCCGGTCGGCGATTGCGGGCTGACGGGACGCAAGATCATCGTCGATACCTACGGCGGCTTCGCCCGCCACGGCGGCGGCGCGTTTTCCGGCAAGGATCCGTCGAAAGTCGACCGCTCGGCGGCCTACGCGGCGCGCTACGTCGCCAAGAACATCGTCGCCGCCGGCCTCGCCGAGCGCTGCGAAGTGCAGCTCTCCTACGCGATCGGCGTCGCCGAACCGACCTCGGTCATGATCGAGACCTTCGGCACCGGCAAGCTCGACGATGCGCGCCTCACGCAGATCGTGCGCGCGCATTTCGATTTGACGCCGTTCGGCCTGCGCGAGATGCTCGATCTTGCGCGGCCGATCTACCAAAAGACCGCTTCCTACGGGCATTTCGGCCGCAAGGAAGAGGAGTTCACCTGGGAGCGGACCGACAAAGCGGACATGCTCGCCGCCGAATTGAAGTCAACGCGCGCCGCCTGAGCCCACCTTAATCAGGAGTTTCGATCGATGAATGCAGTCGTCAAAAGCAAAGCGGATTTCGTCGTCAAGGACCTCGCGCTCGCCGACTGGGGCCGCAAGGAGATCAAGATCGCCGAAACCGAAATGCCGGGCCTGATGGCGATACGCGAGGAGTTCGCGCAGCAACAGCCGCTGCGCGGCGCGCGCATCACCGGCTCCCTGCACATGACGATCCAGACCGCCGTGCTGATCGAGACGCTGAACGCGCTCGGCGCGCAACTGCGTTGGGCGTCCTGCAACATCTATTCGACGCAGGATCACGCGGCCGCGGCGATCGCCGCCGGCGGCACCGCGGTGTTCGCCGTCAAAGGCGAGTCGCTCGCCGACTACTGGGATTACACGCACCGGATCTTCGACTGGCCGGACGGCGGCCACTCGAACATGATTCTCGACGATGGCGGCGACGCGACCTTGTTGCTGCATCTCGGCGCCAACGCCGAGAAGGACGCGACGCCGCTCGCCAAGCCGGCGAGCGAAGAGGAGGAATTCCTGTTTGCGGCGATCAAGGCGAAGCTGAAGGCGGATCCGAGGTGGTATTCGACGCGCCTCGCGAAGATCAAGGGCGTCACCGAGGAGACCACGACCGGCGTCAAGCGGCTGTATCAGATGGCACGGGAAGGCCGGCTCGCCTTTGCGGCGATCAACGTCAACGATTCGGTGACCAAGTCGAAATTCGACAATCTGTACGGTTGCCGCGAATCGCTGGTGGACGGCATCAAGCGTGCGACCGACGTCATGATCGCGGGCAAGATCGCGGTCGTTGCCGGCTACGGCGACGTCGGCAAGGGCTGCGCGCAGGCGCTGCGCGCGCTCTCGGCGCAGGTGTGGGTCACGGAAATCGATCCGATCTGCGCGCTGCAGGCGGCGATGGAAGGCTACCGCGTCGTGACGATGGATTACGCCGCCGACCAAGCGGACATCTTCGTGACCGCGACCGGCAATTTCCACGTCATCACGCACGATCACATGCGGCGCATGAAGCATCAGGCGATCGTCTGCAACATCGGCCATTTCGACAACGAAATCGAAGTGGCGGCGCTGCGCCGCTACGCCTGGGAAAACATCAAACCGCAGGTCGATCACGTCATCTTTCCGGACGGCAAACGCATCATTCTCCTCGCCGAAGGGCGCCTGGTGAACCTCGGCTGCGGCACGGGCCATCCTTCCTACGTGATGAGTTCCTCGTTCGCGAACCAGGTGCTCGCGCAGATCGAGTTGTTCACCAACGCGCAGGATTATCCGCTCGGCGTCCACGTGCTGCCGAAACACCTCGACGAGAAGGTCGCGCGCCTGCAATTGACGAAGCTCGGCGCGCAGCTGACGGAGTTGACCGAAACCCAAGCCCGCTACATCGGCGTCGCCAAGCAGGGCCCGTTCAAGGCCGACCAGTACCGGTACTGAGGCCGTGGCGCACACCGCAACGCTGCTCGACGGCAAGGCCGTCGCGGCCAAGGTCAGAGCGCAAGTCAAGGAGCGGGCCGCGGCATTCCTGGCCGCGCGCGGGCGGCCGCCCGGACTCAGCGTCGTGCAGGTGGGCGCGGATCCGGCCTCGACCGTCTACGTGCGCAACAAGCGCACGGCCTGCGCCGAGGCCGGCATCCGCTCCTTCGCGTTCGATCTGCCGGCGAGCGCGGCGCGCGGGGAAATCCTCGAGCTGGTCGGCGTCCTGAACCGCGACCCGGCGGTCGACGGGATTTTGATCCAGCTGCCGCTGCCCGCGGGCTTGAACGCCACCGAGATCATGGACGCGGTCGATCCGGCCAAGGACGTCGACGGATTCCATCCGCAAAATACCGGGCTGCTCGCGCAGAAGCGGCCGCGCCTGCGTCCCTGCACGCCGTTCGGCGTGATCCGGCTCGCGCAGGAATACGGGCTCAAGTTGCGCGGCATGCGCGCGACCGTGGTCGGCGCCTCGAACATCGTCGGCCGGCCGATGGCTCTCGAACTGCTGCTCGCCGGCTGCACCGTCACCGTCTGTCATACCGGCACGCGCGATTTGCGCGCCGAGGTCGAGCGGGCCGAACTTCTGGTCGCCGCCGTCGGCAGGCCGGGCATGGTGCCCGGCGAGTGGATCCGCGAGGGTGCGGCGGTCTTCGACGTCGGCATCAACCGCACCGAGTCCGGCCGCCTGGTCGGCGACGTCGACTATGCCGCGGCGTTGCCGCGCGCCGGCTTCATCACGCCGGTGCCGGGCGGGATCGGGCCGATGACGATCGCCATGCTGCTCTCGAACACGCTGGACGCCGCCGCCGCGGCTTGACGGGCGGCCTGTGGGCATGGCCTTCGGTATACTGCCGGGCGTGCCAGCCGCCGCCGCAGGAGTGAGCCGATGACGCAGACCTCGAACAGCAAGGTGTACGCCGATGCGCTCGGCGCGCTGCGCGACATTTTGCGGGACGGCATGACGCTGATGTCCGGCGGCTTCGGCACCTGCGGCGTGCCGGAAAACCTGATCGATGCGGTGCGCGAGCTCGGCGTGCGCGATCTGACCGTGGTGTCGAACAATGCCGGCCTCGACGGCTTCGGTTTGGGATTGCTGTTGCAGACGCGCCAGATCCGCAAGATGATCTCTTCGTACGTCGGTGAAAACAGGGAATTCGAGCGGCAATACTTGGCCGGCGAGATCGAACTCGAATTCAACCCGCAAGGCACGCTCGCCGAGCGGATCCGCGCCGGCGGCGCGGGCATCTACGCCTTCTATACCCGCACCGGCGCCGGCACGCTGGTCGCCGAGGGCAAGGAGCAGCGCCTCGTCGACGGCGACACCTACGTGCTCGAGAAAGGCCTGGTCGCCGATCTCGCGCTGGTGCGCGCCTGGAAGGGCGATACCGAGGGCAACTTGGTATACCGCAAGACCGCGCGCAATTTCAATCCGCCGATGGCGACCGCCGCGCGCATCACGGTGGCCGAAGTGGAGCACCTGGTCGAGCCCGGCGAGCTCGATGGGGATCAGATTCATACGCCCGGCATCTATGTCAAGCGCATCGTCGCCGGCAGGAAGTATTCGCGGCTGATCGAGAAACGCACGTTGCGCAAGCGCGGGGAGGCGGGCGATGCCGTGGTCGCGTGAAGGTTTGGCGGCGCGCGCCGCGCGGGAACTGAAGGACGGTTACTACGTCAACCTCGGCATCGGCATTCCGACGCTGGTCGCGAATTACATCGCCGCCGGCGTGAAGGTCGTGCTGCAGTCGGAGAACGGCATGCTCGGCATGGGTCCGTTTCCCTACGAGGGCGAGGAGGATGCGGATTTGATCAATGCCGGCAAGCAGACCGTCACGGCGCTGCCGACGACCTCGTATTTCTCCTCCGCCGACAGCTTCGCGATGATCCGCGGCGGCCACATCGACCTGTCCGTGCTCGGCGCGATGCAAGTGTCCGAATCCGGCGACCTCGCCAATTGGATGGTGCCCGGCAAGGTGGTCAAGGGCATGGGCGGGGCGATGGATCTGGTCGCCGGCGTCAAGCGGGTGGTGGTCGTCATGGAGCATACCGCCAAGGACGGCGCTGCGAAATTCAAGGCGCGCTGCGAACTGCCGTTGACCGGCGCGAACGTCGTCGATCTGCTGATCACCGATCTTGCGGTATTTGCCCGGGAGTCGCGGCGTGCGCCGTTTCGCTTGATCGAACGCGCCCCGGGCGTTGCCGCTGCCGAGATCCGCGCCAAGACTCCCGCGCATTACCTGGAATGATGCGCCTCGCCGACGGATTGACTCATTTGCAGCGCCTGGAAGCCGAGAGCATCCAGATCTTTCGCGAGGTGGCTGCCGAATGCGCGCGGCCGGTGCTGCTGTATTCGATCGGCAAGGACAGCGCGGTGATGCTGCACCTGGCGCTGAAGGCGTTTTTCCCGGCGAAACCGCCGTTTCCGCTGCTGCACGTCGACACCACCTGGAAATTCCGCGAGATGATCGAGTTTCGCGATTCGATCGCCCGGGAATTCGGCGTGGAAATATTGGTGCACGTCAATCAGGAAGGCCTCGCCCGGGGCATCAACCCGTTCACGCACGGCTCGGCCGTGCACACCGACGTCATGAAGACCCAGGCGCTCAGGCAGGCGCTGGACAAATACGGATTCGACGCCGCCTTCGGCGGCGCGCGCCGCGACGAGGAGAAGTCGCGCGCCAAAGAGCGCATCTTCTCGTTCCGCGGCGCACAGCACCGCTGGGATCCGAAACGCCAGCGGCCCGAATTGTGGAGCTTGTACAATGCCCGCATAGGAAAGGGCGAGAGCTTGCGGGTGTTCCCGCTGTCGAATTGGACGGAACTCGACGTCTGGCAATATCTGTATTGGCAGAAAATCCGCATAGTGCCGCTGTATTTTGCCGCCGTGCGGCCGGTCGTCGAGCGCGACGGGCTCTTGATCATGGTCGACGACGAGCGCATGCCGCTCGCCGCGGGCGAGCGGCCGATGCGCAAAAAAGTGCGCTTTCGCACGCTCGGCTGTTATCCCCTGACGGGCGCGATCGAAAGCGGCGCGGACAGCTACGCGGCGATCATCGAAGAGATGTTGTTGAGCGACACCTCGGAACGGCAGGGCCGCGCGATCGACAACGACGCCGCCGCGTCCATGGAGAGGAAGAAACGGGAGGGCTATTTCTGATGGCCGTGGACTCTGCGCAGATCGGCGGCGATATCGATGCGTATCTGGCGCGCCAGGGCCACAAGGGCCTGCTGCGCTTCATCACCTGCGGGTCGGTCGATGACGGCAAGTCCTCGCTGATCGGCCGCCTGTTGTACGAGTCGAAGATGATCTTCGCCGACCAGCTGGCGGCGCTGCAGGCGGATTCGCGCAAAGTCGGCACGCGAAACGGCGAGATCGATTTTGCGCTGCTCGTCGACGGCCTCGAGGCCGAGCGCGAACAGGGCATCACGATCGACGTCGCCTACCGGTTCTTCTCGACCGAGAAGCGCAAATTCATCGTTGCCGACACGCCCGGCCACGAGCAATACACCCGCAACATGGTGACCGGCGCATCGACCGCGGAGCTTGCCGTCATCCTCATCGATGCGCGCAAGGGCGTGTTGACGCAAACCCGCCGCCACAGCCATCTGGCTGCGCTGCTCGGCATCCGGCAGGTCCTCCTTGCGGTCAACAAGATGGACCTGGTGGACTATTCGGAGGCGGTATTCCGCCGGATCGAGGCCGAGTACCGCGAATTCGCCGCGAAGATCCATTTGACCGAGATTTGCTGCATACCGGTGTCGGCCGTCGCCGGCGACAACATTCGCGCCTCGAGCGCGCGCACCCCGTGGTACCGCGGCGCCTCGCTGCTGCATCATCTGGAGACGGTGCCGCTCGCGGACGACGCCGCCGGCAGGGCGTTTCGCATGCCGGTGCAGTGGGTCAACCGGCCGAACCACGAGTTCCGCGGCTTCTCCGGATCGATCTGCAGCGGCACAGTCGCCATCGGCGATGCGCTGCGGGTACTGCCGTCCGGGCAAACGAGCAAGGTCGCGCGCATCTTGAGCGCCGGGGCGGATGCCGTGCAGGCGCGTGCCGGCGAATCGGTGACCTTGACGCTGGCGGACGAAATCGACGTCAGCCGCGGCGATCTGCTGTGCGCCGCGCAAGATGCGCCGGCGCTCGCCAACCAGTTCGAGGCGACCGTCGTCTGGATGCACGAGGAGCCGCTGCTGCAGGGACGCGCCTATATCCTGAAGCACGGCGCGAAGACGGTGACCGCGACGGTGAGTCCGGTGAAATACCGGATCGACGTCAACACGCTCGATCATCAGCCGACGCGCAAACTGGATTTGAACGACATCGGCGTCTGCGGGCTGGAGTTGTCCGCGCCGATCTCCTTCGAGCCGTACGCCCAGAGCCGCACGCTCGGCGGCTTCATCTTGATCGACCGCATCAGCAACGACACGGTCGGCGCGGGACTTCTGCACCACGCCTTGCGCCGTTCGCAGAACGTGCACTGGCAGGCGCTCGACGTCAACAAGCGGGCGCGCGCGCAGCTTGCGCATCAGCGGCCGTGCATCCTGTGGTTCACCGGCTTGTCGGGCGCCGGCAAGTCGACGATCGCGAATCTGGTGGAGAAGAAGCTGCACGCCGACGGGCGGCAGACCTATTTGCTGGACGGCGACAACGTGCGCCACGGCCTCAACAAGGATCTGGGATTCACCGACGCCGACCGCGTCGAAAACATCCGCCGCGTCGCCGAAGTGGCGCGCCTCATGCTCGATGCCGGATTGATCGTCCTGGTATCCTTCATATCGCCGTTCAGGGCCGAGCGGCGCATGGCGCGCGCGCTGGTCGCCGCGGGTGAATTCCTCGAGATCTTCGTCGACACGCCCTTGGCGCAGGCCGAGTCCCGCGACGTCAAAGGCTTGTACAAGAAGGCGCGCCGCGGCGAACTGGCAAATTTCACCGGCATCGATTCGCCCTACGAGGCGCCCGAGAACCCGGAGATCCGCCTCGACACGACGCTGCTGTCCGCGGAAGCGGCGGCCGAGCGGATCATCGAGCGGCTGCGCGCCGCCGGCATCGTCGATGCCGACTTCGGCCGGGACATTTAGCCATGCAAGCGCAGCTCTTGTGGGGGCTGGTGTTCGGTTCGGTGGGAACCGGCTATTTCATCTATGGGAAAAGACAAGGCTCGTTGGTGCCGCTCATCTGCGGGCTGGCGCTGATCGTCTATCCGTTCTTCGTCAGCAACGCCTATTTGCTGGTCGCGATCGGCGTCCTGATCGGTGCCGTGCCGTTCTGGCTGCGCCGCTGAGCGGCGCCGCGCCGCTATTTCGCGAGCCGCAATGCGGCGCGCCGCTGCTGCTCGCCGCGCACGTCCTCGCCGCTCAAGCCGGTGTCGGTGGCGACGATTTCCACGAGCCGGTGCGCAGGGTCGCGTGGCAAGGTGACCGCGTGCAGTCGCTCCCAGATGCGGATCCGTTCCTCCCCCGTTTTTTGAGCCGAGCATTGTTCGGCCAAACCGAGCCTGCGGCGGGCCGCGAGCTCGGTTTGCTGATGCAGGAGGCGCGCCCGAAAATCCATCGACGGATCGTCGCCGTGTAGCGAAGGAAAGCGATCGATCGGTTGAAAGAGCTTATCTTGCATCGGTTTATACTCCGGAAAAGGTGCTGACACGGTATCATTGTCCGGGCCGCAGCATGGGTAAATTCGCGCCGGCGGCTGCGCGCAGCGCCGGCCCAATCCATTGAGGAGATCCTGGATGAGCGTTTCACTGTTCGAAGTATCCATTCCGGTCATGGTTCACGGCTTGACGAACCTCTCGGCCTGGCTCGACAAGGCGGCCGCGCACGCGGCGGCCAAGAAGATCGATCCGGCGGTCTACGTGCAGGCCCGCCTGTTCCCGGACATGCTGCCGCTGTCGCGCCAGGTGCAAATCGCCTGCGACACCGCCAAGGGCGGTGCCGCGCGCCTCGCGGGAATCGACATCCCGAAGCACGAGGACACGGAAACGACGATCGCCGAGCTGCAGGCGCGCATCGGCAAGACCAAGGATTTCCTGAAGAGCATCAAGCCCGGGCAGCTTACCAATGCCGAAAGCCGCGCCATAGAGCTGAAATTCCCGACCAACACGCTCACCTTCAACGGGATTTCCTACGTCAACCTGTTCGTGCTGCCGAATTTCTATTTTCACCTCACCATGACCTACGCGCTGCTGCGCGAGGGCGGTTTGGAAATCGGCAAGCGCGACTTTCTCGGCGCGATTCAATAGCCGTCAGCGGCGCATCAAGGTGCTCTTGCCGAACAGCGAAGCGGTCAAATCGACGGCGATTTCGGCGGTGCGGCTCCTGACGTCGAGCGCAGGGTTGAGCTCCATGATGTCGAGCGAGCCCATCGCGCCGGTGTCGGCGATCATCTCCATGCAAAGCTGCGCTTCGCGGTAGGACGGCCCGCCCGGCACGGTCGTGGCGACGCCGGGAGCGATATCCGGATCGAGAAAATCGACGTCGAAGCTGACGTGCACGTGCGTCTGCGGCGCCATCCCTTCGAGCGCCGCCTCGAGAGTGCGCCGCATGCCGACCTCGTCGACGTAGCGCATATCGAAGACCTCGAGACCCACCTCATGCACCAGGCGCTTTTCGCCGCGATCGACGCTGCGTATGCCGATCTGGCGGATCGCCTCTGGCTCGAGCGCGGGCTCGCGGCCGCTCAGGCCGATGAGTTCCTTGGGGCCGTAGCCGCACAGGCAGGCGACCGGCATGCCGTGGATGTTGCCGCTCGGCGTGAGCAGGCTGGTATTGAAATCCGCATGCGCATCGAGCCACAGAACGCGCAGCGCCTGGCGCGCATCCCGGCAGTGGCGTGCAACCGCGCTGATCGAGCCGATGCTGAGGCTGTGATCGCCGCCGAGCAGTATCGGCAGGCGCGCCGCCTTGAGCTCCGCGAGCACCGCATCATGGGCGCTCTGGCTCCAGCGGCGCACCTCGGCAAGATGCCGGTAGCCGTTCTCGGCGGCGCGCACGGGATTCGCGGGGCCCGGCAGATCGCCGCGATCGAGAACTTCCGCGCCTTGCGCTTCGAGCGCCGCCTTCAGGCCGGCGACGCGCAGCGATTCCGGGCCCATCGAGGCGCCGCGCGAGCCGGCGCCGACGTCGGTCGGCGCGCCGATCAGCGAGATGCGGGCGGCCACGGCGTCGGGTCCGCTCAGGCGCTGCGGCGCCAAGGCGCGCGCCGCTTGCCCGCGCCGAGCGCGCCGCCGAACAGGTCCTTGGGATTCTCGAGCGCCGGCACGAGATCGATGCGCCGCCGTTCGATGCGCTTCTCCTCGAGCAGCGCATGGAGTAAGCGCAGCGCCGAGTAATCCTCGAGCGCAAAACCCACGGAATCGAAGATCGTCAGGTCGCGCTCGCTGCTGCGGCCCGGCGCCGTGCCGGCGATGAGCGCGGCGAACTCGGTGACCGGGAATTGCGCCGGCATTTGCTGTATCTCGCCTTCGATCCGCGATTGCGGTTCGTATTCGACGACGACGCGCACGTTCGGCATGCGCAGCACGTCGGCGTGCAGTTCGGTCTTGCCCGGACAATCGCCGCCGACCGCGTTGACGTGCATTCCGGCGCCGAGCATCGGCGGCGTCAGGATCACGGCGTTGCGTTTGTCGGCGGTCGCCGTGGTGACGATGTCGGCGCCGCGGCACGCCTCGGCGGCGCTCGCCGTGCGCACCAGGAGCACATCCGCGAACTCCTGCAGCCCGCGCAGATTGCGCTCGAGCTTGGCGGTGGCGAGCGGGTCGACATCGAACAGGCGCAGTTCGCGGATACCCAGCATGCGCTGAAAGGCGATCGCCTGGAACTCGCTCTGTGCGCCGTTGCCGATCAAAGCCATCACGCGGCTGTCCTTGCGCGCGAGCCAGCGGGCGGCGAGCGCCGACATCGCCGCGGTGCGCAGCGCCGTCGTCACCGTCAGTTCCGACAAGAGCAGTGGGTAGCCGGTCGCGACGTCGGCGAGTACGCCGAACGCCGTGACCGTGAGCAGGCCGGCCGCGGTGTTCTTGGGATGCCCGTTGACATATTTGAACGAGAACAGCCGGCCGTCGCTGGTCGGCATCAATTCGATGACGCCGCCCGGCGAATGGCTCGCCAGCCGGGCGGATTTCTCGAATTCGCCCCAGCGCCGGTAGTCGGCGAGGATTTGCCCGGCCAAGCGCTCGATGAATTCGCCGGGGCCGAGCGATTCAATCAAGCGTGCGACGTCGGCGACGCCAATATAGTCGACCATCTCTAAGCACTCCGTGGCGGAGCCCCCATGATTCACCGTTTCGCAGCCAACAGGAAGGTCTATAAGCGCTCATAAATTGATGTAATATGATCACTATGGCAGACGAAAATGGCGTTTTGATAGATTTTGGCCGCGCCCGTGGATGACTTCGACCGGCGTCTGATCGCGCTGTTGCGCAGCGATGCGCGCGCCACCGTCGCCGCGCTCGCAAAGGCGCTCGGCGCGGCGCGCGGCACGGTGCAAAACCACATCGCCAAACTCGAGGCGAACGGCACGATCGCGGGCTATACCGTGCGCCTGAAGCCGCAGACGGACGTGCAGCGCATCACCGCGTTGATGACGATCGAGGTCGAAGGCAATAATCTCGACAAGGTGCTGCGCACGCTGCGCGGCGATCCGGCCGTCGATGCGCTGCATACCACCAACGGCCGCTGGGATCTGGTCGCGGAATTGCGCGCCGACAGCCTGGAGGCGTTCGATCAGGTGATCAGCCGTATCCGCTCGCTGGAGAGCATCGCGCGCACCGAGACGAGCCTGTTGCTGTCGACGCACAAACTATGAAGCGTCCATGGCCGACTTGAAGCACGGTCAGGCCGCCCGCGAGCGGCGCGCGGCCGCCGAATGGCGGGGGCGTTCGCTCGCCGCGGTGCTGTTCGATCTCGACGGCACTCTGCTCGACACCGCGGCGGACATCGCGCTCGCGCTGAACCGCGCCATCGGCGAATACGGCTGGACGCCGATCGCGCCGGCCGAGGTGCGTGCGCTGATCGGCCGCGGCGCGCCGATGCTGCTGCGCCGCGCGGCGGCGCTGCAGGGGCGCCACCCGGACGAAGCGCTGTTGGCGGCGATGCTCGAGGGGTTCCTGCGCCATTACGGCGCGCTCGAGGAGCGGCGCGAATCCGCGGCGCAGCCGTTCGCGGGCGCCGCCGAGGCGCTGCGGCAGCTGCACGGTGCGGGGCTAAAGATCGCGGTCGTCACCAATAAACAGCAGCGATTCGCCGATTCGCTGCTCGGTAATTTGGGTCTTGCCGGCTGGATCGACCTGGTCGTCGGCGGCGATGCCTGCGCGCGCCGCAAGCCGGACCCCGAACCCCTGCTGTACGCCTGCGCGAGGCTCGGCGCGGCGCCGCAAGAGGCGCTGATGGTCGGCGATTCGGGCAACGACGTGCAGGCGGCGCGCGCCGCGCAGATCCCCGTCGTTTGCGTGCCGTACGGCTACAACGAGGGCCGCGATGCCCGCGAACTTCCCTGCGATGCGCTGATCGAATCGCTCGCCGATCTGCCGGCGATGCTGCTGCCGGCCGCCGCGCCGCGGCGCTAGAGGATCAGAATCGCCCGAAAATCGTTGACGTTGGTGCGCGTCGGGCCGGTCTCGATCGAATCGCCAAGCGCGCGGAAGAAGCGGTGCGCATCGTTGTCGGCGAGCAGATCTTCGGCGATGAGGCCGAGCGCGCGGCCGCGGGCGAGCGTATCCGGCGCGATCACGGCGCCGGCGACGGGTTCTTGGCCGTCGATGCCGTCGGTGTCGGCGGCGAGCGCGTGAATGCGCGGATGAGCGTCGAGGCTTTGCGCGAGGGCGAGGAGAAATTCCACATTGCGTCCGCCGCGCCCGGCGCCGCGCACGCTGACCGTCGTCTCGCCGCCCGAGAGCAGGACGCAGGGCGCCGCGAACGGTTGCCCGCGGGCGGCGACCTGGCGTGCGATCGCGCCGTGCACGCGGGCGACCTCGCGCGCTTCGCCTTCGATCGCATCGCCGAGGATATGCGCCTCGAGGCCTTGGGCGCGCGCGCAGGCGGCGGCGGCTTCCAGCGCCATTTGCGGCGTCGCGACCAGGTGCGCCGAGGAGCGCTCGAGGCGCGGATCGCCGGGTTTGATCGATTCGCTGCGGCCGCTTTGCAGCCACGAGCGCAGCGCGTCGTCTTCGCCGATATGCCGGCGCTCGAGAATCGCCAGCGCATCGGCCGAGCTCGTCGGGTCGGCCACCGTCGGCCCGGAGGCGATGTCGGCCGGCCGGTCGCCGGGCACGTCGGAAACCAGCAAGGCCCGGACTTCGGCCGGGTGGCAGGCGGCGCCGAGCCGGCCGCCGTTGATCGCCGAGAAATGCCGGCGCACGCAATTGATCTCGGCGATCGTCGCGCCGCAGGCGAGCAGCCGGCGGTTGAGCGCCCGCAACTGCTGCAGGGACAGCCCGGCCGGCATCGGCAGCAGCGCCGAGCCGCCTCCGGAAAACAAGCCGAGCACGAGATCGTCGCTGCCGAGACCGGCCGCCAGATCGAGCATGCGCGAGGCCGCGGCGAAGCCGGCGAGGTCGGGCTCGGGATGCGCCGCCTCGACGACTTCGATGCGCTCGCAGGCCGCGCCGTGGCCGTAGGCGGTGACGACGAGGCCCGAGAGCGGCCCCGGCCAGTGCGCTTCGACCGCGCGCGCCATGGCCGCCGCGGCCTTGCCGGCGCCGAGCACGAGGCAGCGGCCGCGCGGCGGCTTTGGCAGATGCGCGCCGATCAGGCTCGCAGGCTGCGCCGCGTCGACCGCCGCTCGGAACAGGCGCAGCAGCCGCTCGCGCGCCGCTCGCGCGCTTTGCTGTTGGTCGCCTTCGGCGGATCGTTCGCTCGGCATGCGGAGCATGATAGCGCCGCGCCTTGTCAGGCAGAGCATTGCGCACGCGGTGCCGCTTCGCTTAATGTCGGTGCGATGAACTCCCAAGCCGCCGCCGTCGATGAGCGCGAGCTGTTCGCCGCCCTCGCCGCGATCCTGCCGCCGGAGGCGATTCTCGCGGGCCGCGAGCAGACCGCGCCGTACGAATGCGACGCACTGACCGCCTACCGCGCCGTGCCGCTCGCGGTGGTGCTGCCGTCCTCGGAGGAGCAGGTGGCGGCGACGCTGCGCGCCTGTCATGCGCGGCGCGTGCCGGTCGTGGCGCGCGGCGCCGGCACCGGCTTGTCGGGCGGCGCACTGCCGAATCCGCGCGGCGTGACGCTGTCGCTCGCCAAGTTCACGAAAATCCTCGCCGTCGATGCCGCCGCGTGCACCGCCACGGTGCAGTCGGGCGTGCGCAATCTGGCGATCAGCGAGGCGGCGGCGCCGTTCGGCCTGTATTACGCGCCGGACCCGAGCAGCCAGATCGCCTGCACGATCGGCGGCAACGTCGCCGAGAACTCCGGCGGCGTGCACTGCCTGAAATATGGCATGACGCTGCACAATGTGCTGGGCGTGCGCGGCTTCACGGCCGAGGGCGACGCGGTGCGGTTCGGCGGCAGCGCGCTGGATGCCGCCGGCCTCGATTTGCTGGCGGTCATCGTCGGCAGCGAGGGCATGCTCGCGGTGATCACCGAAGTGACGGTCAAATTGACGGCGAAGCCGCCGCTCGCCCGCTGCATCATCGCGAGCTTCGCCAATATCGAATCTGCCGGCCGCGCGGTCGCCGAGGTCATCGCCGCGGGCATCGTCCCGGCCGGCCTCGAGTTGATGGATAAGCGCATGACGGCGGCCGCGGAGAACTTCGTGCATGCGGGCTACGATCTCGAGGCCGCCGCGATCCTGTTGTGCGAGAGCGACGGCAGCGCCGCCGAAGTCGACGAGGAGATCGCGCGCATGACGGCGGTGCTCGCCGCGAGCGGCGCGACGCGCATCGAGGCGAGCCGCGACGAGGCCGAGCGCCTGCGCTTCTGGAGCGGCCGAAAAAACGCCTTTGCCGCGACCGGCGGCATTTGTCCGGATTACCTTTGCATGGATTCGACGATTCCGCGCAAACGGCTCGCCGAGATGCTGCTTTCGATCCAGGCGATGGAGTCGACCTACGGCCTCGGCTGCGTCAACGTCTTTCATGCCGGCGACGGCAACCTGCATCCGCTGATCCTCTTCGATGCCGCCGACCCCGAGCAGATGCGCCGCGCGGAACTGTTCGGCGCCGACATCCTCGAGACCAGCGTGCGCCTCGGCGGAACGATCACCGGCGAGCACGGCGTCGGCGTCGAGAAGCTGAACTCTATGTGCGTGCAGTTCTCGGCCGCGGAGCGCGCCCAGTTCCTCGCCGTCAAGCGCGCGTTCGATCCGCAGGAGCTCTTGAATCCCGGCAAGGCGATTCCGACCCTGGCACGCTGCGCCGAGTACGGCAAGATGCACGTGCACCGCGGTCTGCTGCGCTTCGCCGAGCTGGCGAGGTTCTGATGGCCGTGCAAGCTATCGATGCGCGCGATGCGCCGCTGGTGCGGCTGGTCGATGCGGTGCAGGCGGCGCGCGCCGCGCACACCGCGCTCGAAATCCGCGGCGGCGGCACCAAGGCGTTCTACGGCGAAGCGCCGCGCGGCCGGCCCTTGCCGGTTGCGGCCCTCGCGGGCATCAGCAGCTACGAGCCGAGCGAACTCGTGGTCACGGCGCGCGCCGGCACGCCGCTCGCGCAGCTGGAAGAGGCGCTCGCCGAGCGCGGTCAATGCCTGCCGTTCGAGGCGCCGCGCTTCGCGCCCGGCGGCACGGTCGGCGGCATGGTCGCCGCCGGCCTCTCCGGACCTGCGCGCGCGGCCGCGGGCGCGGTGCGCGACCATCTGCTCGGTGCGACGCTGCTCACGGGCCGCGGCGAAATCCAGAGCTTCGGCGGCCAAGTGATCAAGAACGTCGCCGGCTACGACGTCGCGCGTCTGCTGTGCGGATCCTGGGGTATCTTGGGCCTCATTCTCGAGGTCAGCTTGAAGGTCACGGCCGTCCGGCCCGCGACGGCGACGCTGTGCTTCGACTGCGACGAGGCCGAAGCGATGCGCCGGCTGGCGCTCCTTGCGCCCCGGCCGCTGCCGCTGACGGCGAGCGCCTGGCACCGCGGCCGGCTGTCGCTGCGGTTCGCGGGCGCCTGCGCTGCGGTCGACGCCGCCTGCGCCGAACTCAAAGGAGAGCGGCTCGCCGCAGGCGCCGCCGCCGCCTGGTGGCAGGAGGTGCGCGATCATCGCCACGCGTTCTTTCAGTTGAACGAGGCCGCGCTCGCGCGCGGCGAATCGTTGTGGCGCTTGTCGCGGCCCGCGACCGCGGTCATTGCGGATTTCGGCGGCGAGCGTTTCATCGAATGGGGCGGCGCGCTCCTCTGGTGGCGCGGGGTCGCGACGGCCGCGGCGCTGCGCGCCGCTGCCGCGCAGGCGGGCGGCCATGCGACCCTGGTGCGCACCGCCGACAAATCGGCGGGAGCGTTCGCGCCGCTTGGCGAGCCTCTGCTGCGCATTCACCGGCGCTTGAAAGAGGCCTTCGATCCGCTCGCTATCTTCAATCCCGGCCGCTTGTACCCCGAGCTGTAGGGAGCGGCACGTGCGCACACAGTTGAGCAAGGCCCTGCAAGGCACGCCGGACGGGGAGGCGGCCGATGCGATTATAGGCAAGTGCGTGCACTGCGGGCTCTGCAACGCCACCTGTCCGACGTACCGCCTGCTCGGCGATGAACTCGACGGGCCGCGCGGCCGGATCTACCTCGTCAAACAGGCGCTGGAAGGCGCCGCGGTCACGCGCACCACGCAGCTGCATCTCGACCGCTGTCTCGGCTGCTTGAACTGCGAGACGACCTGTCCGAGCGGCGTCGAATACGGCCGTTTGCTCGACATCGGCCGGCGCCTCGTCGATGCGAAGGTTGCGCGGCCGTGGCGCGAACGGCTGCTGCGCCGGCTGCTCGCGCAAGGCCTGCCGTCGCGCTGGTTCGCATCCGCGGCGGCGCTTGGACGGGCGCTGCGGCCGCTGCTGCCGCAGAGTTTGCGCGACCGGTTGCCGGTAAGGCCGGCGGCGCGGCCGCGGCCCGCCGCGCGGCGGCAGGCGGCGTCGCGCCGCGTGCTGCTGCTCGCCGGCTGCGTGCAGCCCGCGCTGCTGCCGAACATCGACCGGGCGACGCAGGGCGTGCTCGCGGCGGCCGGCATCGACGCCGAGTACGCGGCCGGCGCCGGCTGTTGCGGTGCCTTGCGCAAGCACCTCAACGATGGCGACGGCGCCCTCGCCGACATGCGCCGCAATATCGACGCCTGGTGGCCGCCGCTCGCCGCCGGCGCCGTCGATGCGATCGTCGTCAACGCCTCCGGCTGCGCCGTCACGGTCAAGGATTACGCGCATGCGCTCGCCGGCGATCCGGCCTACGCGGCCAAGGCGGCGGCAGTCAGCGCGGCGGCGCGCGACTTGAGCGAACTGCTGCCGGAACTGCTGCCGGCGCTGCGGGCGCGCCTGCCGGCGCCGCCCGCGACCACCTTCGCCTACCACGCGCCTTGCACGCTGCAGCACGGCCAGCGGCTCGCGGGCGGCGTCGAGACGCATCTTGGCGCGCTGGGGTTCGATATCCGGCCGGCGCCTTACGATGCCAATCTTTGCTGCGGCTCGGCCGGCAGCTACTCGCTGCTGCAGCCCGGGCTCGCCGGCGAATTGCGCGACGCCAAGCTGCGGGCGCTCGGCGAAATCGGCGCGAACTGCATCCTCTCGGCGAACATCGGCTGCATCCTGCATCTGCAGGCGGGCACCGCCACACCCGTCAGGCATTGGGTGGAGGCGCTGGAGGAAGCGCTCGCGCCGGTCTGAGCGGCGGCACGCACGGCGGGCGCGCACGGCAGCGCGCTCGCAGCGGGCACGGCAGCGCGCTCGCGGCGGCATTCCAGTTTGCGCGGCGCTTGATGCATAATCGCGCCTACGCTTCCGGGAGGATATCCATGGCACTCGTTTCGCTGCGCCAATTGCTCGACCACGCCGCCGACAACAGCTATGGGCTGCCGGCATTCAACGTCAACAATCTCGAGCAGATCCAGGCGATCATGGAAGCGGCGCAAGAAACCCAGGCGCCGGTGATCCTGCAGGCTTCGGCCGGGGCGCGCAAATATGCGGGCGAGGCGTATCTGCGGCACATGGTGCTGGCCGCGATCGAGACGCACCCGGATATCCCGCTGGTGTTGCATCAGGATCACGGGCCGTCGGCGTCGGTTTGCCTGCAGGCGATCCGCTCGGGATTCAGCAGCGTGATGATGGATGGATCGCTGCTCGAGGATGCGAAGACGCCGTCGACCTACGACTACAACGTCGACATCACGCACAAGGTCTGCATTCTGGCGCACTCCCTGGGCGTTTCGGTGGAGGGCGAGCTCGGCTGTCTCGGCTCGCTCGAGACCGGCACCGCCGGCGAAGAGGACGGCGTCGGCGCCGAAGGCAAGCTTACCCAAGATATGCTGCTGACCGATCCGCAGCAGGCGAAGGACTTCGTCGCGCGCACTGGTGTCGACGCGCTCGCGATCGCGATCGGCACCAGCCACGGCGCCTACAAATTCACGCGCAAGCCGACCGGCGACATCCTCGCCATAGGGCGCATCGCCGAGATTCACGCCGCGCTGCCGTCGACGCATCTGGTGATGCACGGCTCCTCGAGCGTGCCGCAGGAGTGGCTGGCGATCATCCGCAAATACGGCGGCGACATCAAGGAGACCTACGGCGTGCCGGTCGAGGAGATCCAGCGCGGCATCCAGTGCGGCGTGCGCAAGATCAACATCGATACGGATATCCGCCTGTCGATGACCGGCGCGATGCGCAAGGTCTTCGCGGAGAAACCCAGCGAGTTCGATCCGCGCAAAGCGCTCGCCGAGGCCCGCAAGGCCGCCCGCGCCATTTGCAAGGCGCGCTTCGAAGCGTTCGGCTGCGCGGGCCAGGCGCCGAAGATCAAACCGATACCGCTCGAGAGCCTGGCGCGAAGGTATCACTGAGAATGGCTGCGGCGAACGGGCGCGTGCGCGCTGCCTGCGTGGCGGCGCGCATCGGCGTGGCGGCGCGTATCGGCGCGGCGGCGCGTATTGGCGCGGCGGCGCGTATTGGCGTGGCGGCGCGCACTGGCGTGGCGGCGCACATCGGCGCGGCGGCCGCACTCGCGGCGGCGTTTGCGGCGGCGCTCGCGGCGCCGGCATTGGCGCAGCGCACGCCGAGCGTATTCGGCGTCGATGCGCCGCAACTCGCGCGCCTCGGCCCTTACGCCGTCGGCGTCGAGACGATCGAGCTCGTCGATCGCGCCCAGGTCGACGTCCTTTCCTACGACAAGGCGACCCGCACGGCGCCGAAGCGCGATCGTGCGTTGACCGTGGACATCTGGTACCCGGCGCACGCCGGCGCACACGCGCCGCGCGTGCTCTACACGGGGCATTTCCCGTCCTTGCCGCCGGCGCCGCCGGCGCGCTACACGGTGCCGGGGATCGCCGTGCGCAACGCGGCCTTCGAGGGCGGCGGCTACCCGCTGGTCGTCGTCTCGCACGGCTACAGCAACGAACCGGCGGCGATGACCTGGATCACCGAGAACCTCGCCTCGAAGGGCTACGTGGTCGCGGCGATTCACCACGACGATCCGCCGATCACGGACCAGGCGGCTTTTCCGGAGCCGGTGCTGCGCCGGCCGCTGGACATTGCGTTCGTGACGGCGACACTGCAGCGCAGCCTCGCCGCGAAACACTGGATCGATCCCGCGCGCACGGCGTTGCTCGGCTATTCGATGGGCGGCTACGGCGTGCTGACCGCGGCCGGGGGCATTCTCGATCCCGACGGGGCGCTCGCCAAAGGGGTCCCCGGAGGGCTGCTGCTGCCGTATGCCCGCGGCGGCGCGCTGGCAAATGCGCTCAAGGTCAAGTCGCTGCGCGCCATCGTCGCGATCGCGCCGTTCGGCGGCGACCCCTTCGACGCCTGGGGCCGCGACGGCCTTGCCGCGATCACCGCGCCCTTGCTGCTGATCGCCGGCGATCAGGATCAAACCGTCGGGTACCTGCACGCGGCGCGCGCGATGTTCGATCAGGCGACCGGCTCGCACCGCTATCTGCTGACCTTCAAGCAGGGCGGCCACAACGTCGGCTTGAATCCGATCCCTGCGGCGATGCGCGGCAATCTGTGGAATCAGGACTGGTTCCAGGATCAGGTGTGGAGCAAGGAGCGGATGAACGCGATCAACGCGCATTTCATCACGGCCTTCCTCGATTTGTTCGTCAAGGGCGATCGGAGCCGCGCGGCCTATTTGAACGTGCGCGTCGCCGAATCCTCGCAGGGCGTGTGGCCGGCGGGGCATCACGACGCCTACGATGCCTACAGTCCGGACCGCGGCGACATCACGGTCTGGAAGGGATTCCAGCGCCGGCACGCGATCGGCCTCGAGCTGCTGCAGGCCGAGCCCGCGGCGCGCTGACGGCGGGGCCCTTCAGCGGCGCGGCGCGCGTCCGCGCAGCATCGCGAGCGCGAGCAGCGCCGAGCCGATCATCAGGAACAGGCTGACCGCGTTCAGCACCGGCGTCGCGCCTTCATGCATGCGCCCGTACATCAGCACCGTCAGCGGCGCCCTGCCGCCGACCAGCATCAGCGTCGTATTGAAATCCGCGAACGACATCAGGAAGGCGATCGCGGCGCTGCCGATCAGCGCCGGGCGCATGTACGGCAGCAGGATCGTGCGCAGCACCGCCGCGCGCGATGCGCCCAAGTTCTGCGCGGCTTCCTCGAGCGTGCGGTCGAAGCGGCTCAGGCGAGCGCGCAGGGTGAGCGTCGCGATGGTCGCGATGTAGGAGAACTGCCCGAGAACCACCAGCGGCAATCCGGGGCGCAGCATGCGCAGATCGAGATGCAGATGATCCTGCGCGAACTGCGCGATCTGGCTCGCGAAGGAGAGGATCGAAATGCCGAGGATGACCCCGGGAATGACCAGCGGCACGAGCATCATGACCGACAAGGCCTGCTTGCCGCGAAACTCGCAGCGCTCGATCAGCAGCGCGTTCGCGAACCCCGCCAGCACGGATAGCAGCGTGACCCAGACGGCGACGACGCAGCTCGTCCAGATGCTGCCGAGCAGTTCGCCGTCTTGGAAGAGCCCGACGCGCCCGCTGGCATCGTTGCCGAAGAACCAGTCGAGCGTGAAGCCCTGCCAGGGCGGCGCCGGATAGGGCGCATTGTTGAACGCGAACACCGACACGATCACCAGCGGCAGGAACAGGAAGGCGAGAAACGCCGCGACGTAGAGCGCGGTCGCGCCGCGCAGCCAGGCGGGGCGCGGGAGCGAGGGAATCATCGGCTGCCCATCACGTCGCCGAAGCGCTGGCCGGCGAGCCTGAGGCCGATCACGACCATTGCGGTGGACAGGGCGAGCAGCAGGAAGCCGAACGCGGCGCCCTGTTCCCAGTTGAAGCGGGTGATGAACTGCGTATAGATCTGCTCGGTGAACCAGCCGGAATTCTTGCCGCCGAGCAGGGTCGGCGTGATGTAGTTGCCGAGCGTCAGCATGAAGACGACGATGCAGCCTGCGGTGATGCCGGGAGCGGCGTGCGGGATCACGATCCTGCGCAGCACGGCAAAGCCGCCGGCGCCGAGATCGTAAGCGGCCTCGATCAGCGAGTTATCCAGGCTCTCGAGGCTCGAGACCAGCGGCACGATCATGAACAGCATCGAGGTGTAGACGAGGCCCACCATGATCGTCGAGTCGTGGTAGAGCATTTCGATCGGCGCCGCGGTGATGCCGAGTTTGACGAGCAGCGCGGGCAGCACGCCCGACTGGCGCAGCAAGATCATCCAGCCGAGCGTGCGCACCGTCTCGCTGATCCAGAATGGGATCAGGCAGGCGAGGAACAGCAGGGTGGCGGCCCGCCCACGCGCGATTTTCGCGATCACCCAGGCGATCGGAAAGGCGATCAGCAGGGTGATCAGCGTCGCCGCCGCCGACATCCAGGCAGTGCGCAGAAATACGTGCCAATACTCCGGCTCGGCGAAGAACGTGCGGTACTGCGCGAGGCTCGGCACGTAGTGGCGCGGCCCGACTTGCTCGCGCAAGGAGAGCACCGCGAGTTCGACGTGCGGCAGCACGATCAGCAGGCCGAGCCAGAGCAGCGCGGGCGCCATCAGCAGGCCCTGGCGCAGCAGCGCCTGGCGCCGCGACCCCGCCGCGGCGCCGTTCACGGGCGGCCCGCCGCGCCGGCGCGCGCCGCGAAACAGGTCGCGCGCTCGGGATCGAAGCTGAACACCACTTTTTCCGCCGGCCGCAGATCGGCGAATTGCCCGGTCTGCGGCAACGCGATGCGAAATTCGCGCCGCGAGCGCGTCTCGCGCAGCAGCACCGCCGAATTCGCGCCGTCGAACAGCAGGCTCTCGACGAGGCCTTCGTGCACGGGCTGGCCGGGCGGCAGCTGGCCCGCCTCGCGGCCGAGAGTCGCCGCTTCCGGGCGTATGAAGGCTTCGACGGCATCGCCGGCCGCGACCGCCGCATGACGCCGTGCGCGGATCACCCAGCCGTCCTCGGTGGCGATCTGCACCATGGCGCCGTCGACCTCGGCCGCGCGGCCGACGATGCGGTTGTTGTCGCCGACGAACGCGGCGACGAACGGCGTCGCCGGCCGGTAATACAAATCCTGCGGCGTACCGAGCTGTTCGAAGCGCCCCTGGTTCATGACGCCGACGCAATCGGAGAGCACCAGGGCCTCCGATTGGTCGTGGGTGATGTAGACGAAGGTCGTGGCGAACTCCGCCTGCAACTGCTTCAGCTCGATTTTCATGTGTTCGCGCAGCTTCAGATCGAGGGCGCCGAGCGGCTCATCGAGCAGCAGCAGCGTCGGCTCGAGCACCAGGCTGCGGGCGATCGCCACGCGCTGGCGCTGGCCGCCCGAGAGCTGATCGACGCGCTTGTCGGCGGCATTGGCGAGACCGACGCGCGCCAGCATCGCCTCGGCCTTCTTGCGCCGCTCGGCGTGGCCGATGCCGCGGCGCGCGAGGCCGAAGGCGACGTTCTCGCCGACCGACATCATCGGGAACAGCGCGAGCTGTTGGAACACCATGTTGACCGGGCGCCGGTTCGGCGCGACCCCCGCCATGTTCCTGCCGCCGATCGCGATGGCGCCGCTGTCCGGAGCGGTGAAGCCGGCGATCATGCGCAGCAGCGTCGTCTTGCCGCAGCCGGAGGGGCCGAGTATCGAAAAGAAGCTGCCGTGCTCGACGATGAACGACAGGGAATCGACGGCGAGGTGATCGCCGAAGCGCTTGACGACCGCCTCGGCGGTCAGATCGGCTGTGCTCATCAGGACCTCAGTGCTTCGAGCAGCGCATGGACGAGCGGCTGCGGTTGGTAGTTATCGCGCGCAGGCGTGAGCCCCATGCGCAGCACGACCAGCGTTCGCGAAGGAACGATCGCGATGCTCTGGCCGTCGTGACCCTCCATCCAGAACGTATCGGCCGGAATGCCGAACGCGCGGTCCGGATCGACCCCCGGCGCCGCCGGCGAGGAGCCGAAGCGCCAGAGCAGCCCGCGGCCGTATTGGCCGCCGGACGCCGCAACCGGCGAGGCCATCATCGCGACGTAGCCCTGGGGCAGCAGCCGTTCGCCGCGCCAGACGCCGTCCTGCAACAGCAATTCGGCGTAGCGCGCCCAGTCGCGAGCCGTCGCATACATATAAGAGCTGCCGACCAGCGTGCCGCGCGCATCGGTTTCGATCGTCGCGCCGTGCATGCCGAGCGGATCGAACAGTCGCTCGCGCACGAAGCGTTGCGCGCCGGGCCCGACCGCGTCCTGGAAAATCCGCGAGAGAATGACCGCCGTGCCGCTCGCGTAGCTCCAGACTGTGCCGACCGGATGCTCGAGCGGTTGCGCGCGCGCGAAAGCCGCCATGTCCGGCTCGAGAAACAGCATGCGCGTGACGTCCGAGACGTCGCCGTAGTCCTCGTTGAAGTGCAGGCCGCTGGTCATCGACAGGAGGTCGGCGATGCGGATCGCGGCGCGCGGATCGCCGACCGCCGCCGGCCAGCCGGCCGATTGGTCGAGCGTCAGGCGGCCGTCCTCGACGAGCAGCCCGATCAACCCGGCGACCACCGACTTGGTCATCGACCAGCCGAGCAGCGGCGTCGATGCGTCGAATCCGCGGCCGTAGCGCTCGCCGACGACCCGGCCGTGCTGCATGACGACGATCGCGCGCATGCCGGGGCCGGCGAGCGCGGCGTCGTCGAGTATGCGATCGAGCCCCGGGTCGGGGCGCTTCGCGATCGCGCGGCTCGCGATCGCGCCGCTCGCGATCGCGCGGCCTCGGGGCATGCGGTCGATGCCGGCGAGTTTGCCGTCGGGCAGCACCGTGCAACCGCTGCCGGGCCTGTCGACGGCGAGCCCGCCGCCGATGAAGCCGAAAAGACCGGCGCGGACGATTCCGCGGCCCCGATCCACCCGGACCCGCATGAGCTCGAGCAGCGGATTGCCGGGCGCTTGCACGTCGCTCCGCAATATCTCGGCTGGATCGCGGTGTGCCAGGAAGACGTTCGAACAGACGATCTTCGCCGCGTAATTGGCGCCGACCCGAAAGAGCTCCGGCGGCCTTGCCCAGAGGGCGGCCGCGGCGAGCGACGCGCCGCCGATCGCGGCGAACAGGACCTTGCTCGTTATGCTCAAAAGGGCCCCCCGCGGCGCCCGACCGCCGAGCGCAACGCACCAGGCGGATATCATACCGCGACGCCTGCGCAAGGGCAGCGCGCGGGGTTAATATGCCGAGGGAGCGGGTCGAATCGAACCCCGAGGAGAGCAGGTCATGCGCGAAGCCAGCGGCCGGACATTGATGGACGATCTGCGCGCCGTCGTCGCCGACGCCGAGGCGCTGCTCGCGGCGACGGCGGGCGACGTCAGCGACCGCGCGAAAAGCGCGCATCAGCGGGCCGCCCATTCCGTCGAGAACGCGCGCGCGCGCCTGTCCGACATGGAGGCGGATCTGCAGGAACGCGCCAAAGCGATCGCCGACGATGCCACCCAATACGTCCACGACAACCCGTGGCAGTCGGTCGGAATCGCCGCTGCGGTCGGCGTCGTCATCGGCGTACTGCTCGGTCGCCGCTAGGCTCATGGCCGACGCCGCCCCCGACGCGGGCCTGATCGAATCGCTGCGGCGGGTTTGCACGACGCTGGTCGAGCTTGCGCACACCCGGGTGGAACTGGTTGCGGTCGAGGTCGAAGAGCAGATCGGCGCCATCGCGAAACTGTTGCTGTGGGGCGCAGCCGCGATTTATTTCGCGTCCTTGGCCGTACTGTTCCTCGCGGCGTCGATCATCATCGCCTGCTGGGATTCGCACCGCCTGCTCGCCGCGCTCGCCGTCACCTGCACGTTCGCGCTCGCCGCCGTCGGTGCCGCCTGGGGCCTGCGCAGAGGCTTGCGGCGCCGGCCGCGGTTTCTCGCGGCGACCAGCGGCGAGCTGAAGCGGGACGCCGCGGCGCTTAACGGCGATTCGCCGTGACGCCGCACGCCACGCCTTTGGCCGGGCGGCGCCAGCGGCTGCTCGCGCGCAGCGCGCATCTGCGCCGCGAGCTGGGCGCCGAAGCCGGCCGGCTGTCGCGGCGACTTTACGTCGCCGACCGCCTGTTCGCGCTCGGCCGCTCGCCGTGGATCCGGATGTTGGTCGCGGCGGCCGCCGCGCTGCTGTTGTTCAGGCGCCCGCGGCGGGTGCTGCGCATCGGCCTGCGGTTTGCGGCCCTGTATCCGGCGCTGCGTCCCATCGCGGTGCGCATCGGCAGGTTCTGGCGTGCGCGCCGGCCGGCCGCGGCGACGCTCAGTCCGCAGCCTGAATGCGATCCAGCACGCGACCCTCGATCAGTTCCAGACCCGGCGGTATAGCCGGATACCAATGGATCCGCGCGAGCGCCTGTTCATTCGGAAACGCCGCCGCGAACTGCGCCTTCAGGCGCGGATCGATGAACGGCTCGACGCCGTTCGCCGCCGAATAGCTGCCCACCGATTTGACGATCTGCGCGGCGATGTGCGGCTGCATCGTGAAATTGATCCACGCGTAGGCGGCGGCATCGTTGCGGCCGCGCGCCGGCAGGGCGAACGTGTCGAGCCAGCCGAGCGCGCCGGAGCGCGGCACGATGAATTTGATGCGCGGGTTTTCCCGGTTCAGCGTCCAGCCGCCGGTGTCCCACATCATCGCGGCGACCACCTCGCCGCTGCGAAAGGCGTTCAACAGCTGGTCCTTGTTGCTGTAGAAGAACCTGAAATTCGCCTTGCAGGCGATCAGCGTCGCGCCGACCTTGTTCATCAGCGCCGTGTAGGCCGGCGGATTGCCGTAGAGCGCGAACGGATCCTGCCCGGCGGCGAACGCGAACGCCATCAGCGTCGGCCGCTTCAGCCGCACCGCGGTCTTTCCCTTCAGCGCCGGATTGCACAGATCCGGATAGTCGGCGGCGCTCGCTTTCGCGGTGTTGACGACCAGGCCGTCCGTGCCCCACAAATACGGCAGGGCATAGACCTGGCCGCCGATCGTCGTGTTCTTGCGGGTGATCGCGAGCAGCGAAGGCCGAAATAGCTTGAGGTTGACGCGGCTCAAGTCGAGCGGCTTGTAGATTCCGAATTCGCGCTGCGGCCCGAGGATGCGGTCCTGCGAGGGCTGCGCGAGGTCGTAGCCGGCGCCGCCGGTCGCGCGCAGCTTGGAAATCATCTCCTCGTTGTTCGACACGGTCACTTCGACGTCGATGCCGGTCTGCTTCTCGAACTCCGCGACGACGTCGCGCGGCACATAATCCGCCCAGGTCAATATGCGCAGCGTTCCGCCGCCGGCATCGCCGCTCGCCGCGACCAAGAAAAGCGCCAGCCCGAAGCAGCTTGCGAGGATTCGTTGCATCGATACTCTCCCGACGGCCGGTGCGAGAGTAGCATATTACCGAAACGCGGCGCCTGCGTCCGCCCGGGGGCGCGCCTTCAGAGCGTGGCGGCGGCGGCCGGCGCGGATTCCGTGGGCGCGCTGCGCGCGCACAGCTCGCTCAAGATCTCGCTCAAGAGTTGCGCGCGATCGTAAAAATAGCCCTGCGCGTAGTGCACGCCGAGGTCGCGCACGCTTGCGGCGATTTCCGCGTTCTCGACGAATTCGGCGACCGTGTCGAGGCCGAGCTCCTCGGCGATCTGCACCAGCGCGCGGATCAGCGCGCGCGAGCGCGCGTTGTGCAATACGTCGCTGACGAATTTGCCGTCGATCTTGATCCGAAACACGTCGAAATCCTTCAAGTGCACCAGCGAGGAGACGCCGGTGCCGAAATCGTCGAGCGCGACGCGCGAGCCGATTTCCGCCATGCGCGCGATGAAGCGGCGCGTGGCGGCAAGATTGCGCGCCGCCGCGGTTTCGGTCAGCTCAAAATCCAACAGGCCGCTGGGAATGTCGTGGCTCTTGATTGCGGTGCGCACGTAATCGGCGAATTCCGGCTGGCTCAACGACTGGCCGGTGATGTTGACGGAGAAACTCGCGCCCAGCGCGTGCAATTGGGCCGCCGTGGGCGCGAGCGTGCGCACCACGCGCTCGATGACCCAGCGGTCCAGCCGCTCGAGGAGCTGATAGCGTTCGGCGGCGGCGAGATAGCCGGCGAGCGAGACGCAGTTGCCGTCCGGGTGCTGGATGCGCACCAGGATTTCGTAATGGTAGGGCGTCGCCTGCGGCGCCAGCGCGACGATCGGCTGCGCGTGCAGCACCAGGCGGTCTTCGTCCAGCGCGTCGGCGAGCACGCGCGATTCGCGCACCGCCTCGTGGCGGCGCATGATCGTCTGATCGCCGCTATCGTAGATCTCGACGCGGTTGCGGCCGCGGTCCTTCGCCACCCGGCAGGCGGTCTCGGCCGCCGCGAACGCGTGCTGATAGGCGCTGCCGTCGGCGAGCGCGACCACCCCGAAGCTGCCCGTGACCACCGTCTGCGCATCGTCGAATTTCAACTGTGCCAGCGCTTCGCGCGCCTGCTCGGCCCAGTTTCGCGCTTGATTCAGCGTGTGATTGAAGAGCACCGCGGCATAGCGGTCGCCGGAGACGTGCGTCGCCACCGAGTTGGCCGGCAGCTGCGTGCGCCATAATCGGCCGACGCGGCGGATGACTTGATCGCCGGCCGCGAACCCGGCCAAGCCGTTGATCACGTGCACTTGGTCGAGGTTCGCATAGACGATGCTGGCGTTGCCCCAGGCCGGCAGACGCAGCGACATCTCCGTCTCGAATGCCGGCCAGCTGAGCAGTCCCGTGGCCGCGTCGAGGCGCCCCTGCAGCCGGCGCAGCATCCGCGGCGCCTCGGCGGCCAAGGCGGCAAGATCGGCGTCGCCGAAAGGCTCCGCGGTTTGCGGCCGCAGCGCGGCGATGTATCCGGCCGCGGGCTCGGTCGCGGACAGCGGGCAGACGACGATGCGGTACGGCAGCACCGGCGCGTCGCGCTTCAAGCGCACGCGATTCAAGATCCGCGGGCCGCCGCCTTCGCGCAGCATCGGCCAGAGAAACTGCTTGACGATCGAGTCGACGCTGCGCGCCTCGACCGCTTTCGCGGCGGGCTGCACGCGCTGCGCGAACAAGGCCGGCGCATGCAGAACCATGTGCTCGCACTTGAGGTCTATCGCCAGCGTTTCCAGGAAGATGTCCGTGGGCCTGCTCCGTAGGCTTGATGCCGTTCGATGGCCCGCTCCCTAAGTACGCCGATCGCGCCGGGCGAAGCCATCGCGGCCGATGATGCCGGCGGGCGGCGGCCGATTGCCGGCGATGGCGTCACAATTCCGCGACGATCGCCGCCCGCGGGGCCGTGCAATGCGGGGAAATGCCGCAAATTGGCGCAAAAGTGTGCGCGAGTTACGCCCCCGCCCGCGCGGCGGCGAGCCACGGGGGCATTCCTCAAGTAGGGGCCGGACGGCGTCGCCCGAGCGCCCCCGACTGTGTATCATGGGGCGCCCATGCACTCACCGCCGGCGCCGGCGCCGCCGAACAGCGCAGCCCGAATTCAGGAAATGATCGACGGCCTGGCCGGCGCGCGGGCCGAAGTGCTGCCTTCCGCGTTTTGGATCACGTTGAACAAACGCAATACCGAACAGCTCAACGACGGGCCCGGCTATGACTACTTCAAACAGACCGTCGCCCGGAATTACTACACCTGGGTCGTTTCGCCGCGAAAAGATCCGCAGACCTTGTTCTTGATGCGATCGTTGCCGGGCGCGACGGTCGCCGGCTGCGTGCTCAGTGCGCTGCTTTCGGCACGCCACCGATATTTTCGGCGCTGGCGGCACTCCTTCAATTACAACCTGCTGACCCATCTGCTGTGGGAATACGTCTCGCGGCTCGACCAGCGCGGCGAACTCGCCCGCCTGCCGGAGCCGATGGAGGGCAATCCACCGCAGGTTTACCGGCACGGGCGGCTGATCTCCCAGGACATTTGCCACTCGTTCATGGAATACAATGCCATCGCGGCGCACGCGGACCTTTCGCAGGCGCGCTCGGTCATCGAACTCGGCGCGGGCTACGGTCGCACGGCATATCTGATCTGCAAACTGGCGCCTGCGGTGAGATATTTCGTCGTCGACATTCCGCCGGCGCTGTATATCTCCGAGAGGTACCTGAGCAATCAATTCGCCGAGCGGCGAATCTTCCGCTACCGGCCTTTCGCCGATTATGCCGAGGTGCGCGCCGAGATCGAGGCGGCGAACCTGATCTTCCTGCTTCCCAGCCAACTCGAGCTGCTGCCGGCCGGCGTCTGCGACCTGTTCATCAATATTTCGTCGCTGCACGAGATGAAGCCTGCGGCAATTTCCTATTATTTCGCCGAGGTCGATCGGCTGACGAGGCGGTATTTTTATTTCAAGCAGTGGAAAACCTGGACCAATCCCGAGGATCACCTGGTGATCGGCGAGCGCGATTACCCGGTCAATTGCCGATGGCGGAAAATTTTCTGGCGCGAGTGCGCCGTGCAAACGCGATTCTTCGAGGCGATGTTCGCCCTCGGCGAAGGCGAACCCGCTTGACGAAAAGGAAACGCGGGCGCACCAACGGATCGGCCCGGCACGGCGCGCGCCCATGGCAATACCGCGCATCGCCGCCGTTGCGATATCATTGCCTGATCGCGACAAGCAAGGCGGCCGCGCCGCCCGGAAACGGTGCATGAACGATCTGCAGCGCTATTTTTCGCAGAATACGGGACGCGTGATCGACAAGTGGGAACATTACTTGGAGATCTATGATCGGCATTTTTCGCGCTTTCGCGGCACCGCGGTCAACATGATGGAAATCGGCGTCTATCAAGGCGGGTCGCTGCAGATGTGGAAAGAGTACTTTGGTCCGCAAGCCCGGATTTTCGGAGTCGACGTCAATCCCGCTTGCAAGGAATTCGAGGAGGATCGCATCACGATATTGATCGGCGATCAAGCAGATCGGCAGTTCCTGCGCTCGCTGGTGCGCACGGTACCGCGCATCGATATCTTGCTCGACGACGGCGGCCACAAGATGAGGGAGCAGATCAACACCTTTGAGGAGCTTTTCCCGCACATCGATCCGACCGGCGTCTATCTTTGCGAAGACCTGCATACGTCATATCGGAGCAGCTGGGGCGGCAAATACAAGCGGCGCAGCACCTTCGTCGAATACAGCAAGAATTTCATCGATAGCCTCAACGCCTGGCATTCGAAGACGCCCTGGTACGCGAAGCGCCCGCGCAAGCCGCGGGTCACCGATTTTACGCGCTCGGCCCAATCGCTGCATTTCTACGACAGCGTGCTGGTGATCGAGAAGCGGCCGATGCTGCCGCCGAAACGGCGCATCACCGGACAACCGCCGGCGGGTCAGACCTTGCCGCCCTCGATTCCACCGTGGGCCCGCGCCGACGCGGGTGAGTAGTCTCGCCGGAACCGCCCAAACGCCGGTCGGCAATCCTAGAACGAGTAGCCGACGGCGACCACCAGCGCCTGCGGTCCGAAGCGGATACTCGTCCTGCGGATCACGCCCGCGGTGTCCGCGGTCAAATTCGAGTCGACCCGCGATATCGAGTACGAGGCATACGCGTTCCAATGCCCGGCGATGTGGTAGGCGAGGCCGACGGTCGCCGCCGGCCCCACGGAGGAGGTCAAGGAGAGCTTGGTCGGTCCGCCGCTCGCCGCGTCGCCGGCCGCCGTCGAATTGCGCTCGTAGAAGCTGGTGTAATTGACGCCGATGCCGATGTACGGGCGCAGCGGTGAATTCTCGCTGAAGAACTTGTAGTTCAGCAGCAGCGTCGGCGCGAACCAGCGGGCGGTGGAGATCACGACGCCGTTGTACGGCACGGAGCCGAGCGTCGCCGGGCCCCTGCCCAGGGTCTTGGTGACCGGCGGCAGCCCGAGGGCAAGCTCGAGTTCGAAGTGCGTCGACAGGCGCCTGACGTAGGCGGCGTACAGGGTCTCCAGATTCTGAAACTTGAAATTGACGCCCGGCGGCACGTACGGGCCCGACAGATCGTCGGCGCTCGCGTGATAGAACACCGAATAAAGACCCAGCCGCACGCTGTTGCTCGGCGCATCCTCGGCCGCCGCGGCCGGCGCCGCGCAAGCGATCGACAGCAGGGCCGCGAGCGCGGCGGGCATCGTCCGGGTATTGAGTTTATTCATCGCCGATTCCCTCAAAACTGGCTGAAGAAGGAGCGGGCGGCGAGACTGCAGAACGGCGCCACCGAGGTGTGATAGCTCTGCACCAGCAATTGCTCCGCGGCGGCCGCGGAATTGCCGCCGCCGGCGGCCGATTCGTAGAAGGCGAGCTGGGCGGCCTCGCTCGTCTGGAACGCGGTCTGCACCGCGGCGAACGGGCCGGCAGGCGCTGCGTTGACGTCGAGCACCGTCACGAGGCCTGCCGGCAGGGCGCTCCAGAATGCCGCCATGGTGCCGGTATTGACGCTGAAGAAGACCGTCGGATCCTGGTCGCCGCCGCACAGCAGCGTCGGCGAGTTCGGCGCCCATGGGCCGTTGCGCATGTCGTTCAAATAGAACGCCCGGCGCAAGGTCTGGGTAGGCAGGGCGGCCGCGAGCGGCACGCCGGCGGTGGGTGTCGGCACCGCGCCGTCCGGATCCGTGGCTGCGTCTATCGCGTAGCTGACGCGATAATTGTTGGTGACCAGATAATTCGGCCCGAAGCCCGCCGCGAACAGCGGCGTCTGCGGATTGTTCGGATTGCTCGGTACCGCGAGCGCCGCCGTCAATATGGCCGACAAAGCCGGGTTGCCGGGCACCGTCACGGTCGGCGTGGCGCTGTCGAACAGCGCCGTTTCCGGCAACAGGCCGCTCGAGAAGATCGTCGACAGCGGTGTCGTCGACGGCAGCAGGGTATCGATGCCGGATGCATAGGCCGGCGCGTAGACGTCGGTCGTCGCGGTGTAGATGTTGCCGTAGGCGTGCTGATAGGCCGTCGTCAGCAGCGGCGTGAACACGGTCGAGCCGAGGTCGACGCTGCCGAAGAAAATCGCGTCGCCGAACGCCTCGAGCGCGTACGGTCCGGACATCGGCGCCGCCGCGGTCACCGTATCGCCGGCCGCGATCATCGCGCGCTGCGTCGCCATGGCGACGTAGCCGCCCTCCGAATAGCCGGTCACGAACACCTTGCCGTTGTCGCTGGATGCAGTCGCCAAGGTGTTCGGCAGCGCGGCGCGCGCCGCGGCGAGGCTGTCGATCATTTCATCCGACTGTTGCGCGGCGTCCAGATACGGATGGTAGCCGAGCGTCGAAATATCGTAGCCCGCGTAGTTCGGCGCGACCACGATGTACCCTTGGGCTGCGAACATGGCGGCGATCAGCGCTCCCTCGGTGTTCGCGGGGTCGGTGATGTCGGCGATATTGGCGGCTTTGTTCGTCTGCGTGCCGTGCGCGTACAGCACGATCGGCCGCGGACCCGCGCAGACCGCCGCGCTGCCGGTCGGCACCATCAGCGCGCCGGACGACTCGGTCGCCTCGTTTGCGCCGCCGACGGTCCAGAATTTGAGGTAATAGAAATCGACGCCGCAGGTCGGCGCGCCGGTCAACTGCAGCAGCTGTGCGCCGCTCGCGGTGCTCGACAGGTCCGCCTGCAGCGTCGCGGCATCGAGCGAGGCGATGCGCAGCGGCGGATTTTCGACCAGTGCGCCGCGCGCCTGAACTGTGCTGTGCATCGAGGTCTGGGTGCTCGAGCCGCCGCAGGCCGAGAGCAGCATCGCCGCGGCCGCGGCCCCCAATCCGGAATAAAATCTCGCCATGGCGATCTCCCCGCATCGACGCCGCGCGTGACGGCGGCCCAGAGCCTGCCGGTGCCTTCTTGGTCTTCTGACGGCGCCGCCGGACTGCAATGCGGCATATTCTACGCCGCCGCCGGCACGGCGGCACTAGGGGGTAACCGCAGAGCGGCGGCTCAACCTGCGCTATGGGCGGTTTTGCTCTTGCGGGCCGGTTTGTGCGCCGGGGTCCGTTTGGCCGCCGCGGTCCGTTTGGCCGCCGGGGGGATTGCGGCGATCAGGCCGCCGGGCGCGGCCGCATCGAGGAAGGGCTTTGCCTGCGCTGCGCCGAGCGAGAAGTACCACGGGTGAGCGGAACTCTTCAGGACGTCGAAATCGCCGCTCTTCGGTTTCGCCAGCGTCCAGGTTGCCGCCTTGCCGTCGCTGCTCTTGACGGTCAGCAGCAGCAGCGGATCGGCGAGCTGCCAATCCGGGTCCGGCTGCTCGCCCAGGACTTTATCGACCCGCAGTTCGCCGATCGCGCGCGCAAGCGCCTCCACTTGCGCCGTATCGACTTGCTTGCCGCGCGCGAGAGGTGCCGCGCTCCAGGGTCCCGGCGCCTTGCCCGCCGCGAGCACGCGAGTCAAGGTCACGTTCGGGCGCTGCGCGCCGCCGACGTCGATTTCGGCGAGCAGATCGGCGGGTACTTGCAGCAATTCATCGTCAAACCAGTCGCTGGCGTCGGTCGGCAGCTGGTAGGAGGGCAGACCGACCGCATAAATCGCCCGTTCGCCGCCGACGCGAGCGTCGGACTTGCGCAGCCCCGCCGATTCGCCGAAGTAGACCTGCGCGAGTGTCTTGCCGCCGCGGCTCAAGGTGATGCGCCGTTCGAAGCCGCCACTGGACACCTTGAAGCGCTTCTGCGCATTCGCCGTTTCGGCGATCGCCAGGCCGTGCCGCAACGAGGTCAGGCGCGCCATCAGGTGATCGATCTTCGCGGCCGCGACCGGCATGTCGTAGGCGCTGTGCACGACCCAGGCGCCGTTGCGCTTCAGCAATTCGACGTGCGCCGAGGCCGGTGCCGCGCCGGATGCGCTTTGCCCGTCGATGACGATGCGGTCGGCGGTGCCGATCGGCGCCGCGAGCAGGGGCGAGTCGGGCGGGCTGCCCGCGACGCTGCCCCTGCGCAGCGCGAGCGCGCCCGCCAGCAACAGTTGTACGCCAAGGAGCGCCGCCAATATCGGTATCCAACGCTGCATATTTCAGACCTCGGCCAGGAGTGCGAGATGATGCGCGACCATCCGCCGGCGCCGACGCCGCGAGAACAGCCAGATCAACACCAGGCCGCCGAGCGCAAGACCGTAGTTCAGGTACTCCCAGAGCTCCTCGGTATTGCGGCTCATCGGCACCAAGGTGCGCGCGAAGCGGTCGCGGCTGCGGATGCTCAATAGCCCCTGGTCTTCGAGCGACCAGTCGACGACGTTTTGCACGAACTGCTGGCCCTTCAGATAGCGGGTGCCGAGCGTCTGACTGATCAGGTTGCCGATCTGGTCGTCGAACATCGTGGTCGAGGCGACCAGAATCAGCCGCGCCGAGTCCGGCGAATGATCGATGATGCCGGTGATCGGTGCGGCCGGCGGCGGCGCCGCGGGCTTGGCCGCGCCGCTGCCCTTGGCCGCGCCGGCGCCCTTGGGCGTCTTCGCGGGCGCCGCTGCGGGCGGTGGCGGCGGCGCTTCGAGCGGCGACGGCTTGCCCTTGAACGCCGATTCGAAGCGGCCCTGCAGCATGACGGCGAGCGCATGCGGCTCCTGCGCCGTGCCCGGCGGGAATCCGAGATTCGGGTACTGCGTGTAATCCGGCATCAAGGTCGGCGAGTCCGCGAGCCAGCTGGAGGAAGAGGAATGCAGGAGCACGGTGAGCTTGCGGCCCTGGTTGGCCTTCGCGTCGACGTCGATCGCGCCCGCCCACGGCGCGTACACCTGGCCGAGGCTGCGCGTGATCGGCGACTTGCGGTTCAGATCGGCACCGCGCAGATCGACGATGTAGGGATATTTGACCAGCTGAATCTCGTTCAGCACGATGCCGCCGATGTTGCGCTCCTCCGGAATCGGCAGCGAACCGCTCTTGGTGTCGAGCACGAGGCCCTTGCCGATCGTCAAGCCGTAGCCCTTGAGCCAATCCTGAAGGCCGCTGTCGTTCGGCGTGCCGACGATGCCTTGCCGGATGGCGACGTCCTGCGGCGCAGTCGCGACCATGACGGTGCCGCCCTCCATCAGGAACTGATCGATCGCGAACACTTGTTTGGCGTCGAGCGTTTGCGGGCCGAGCACGATCAGCATGTCGGCGTTGTCGGGCACGCGCCCGCTCTTCAAGCCGGTATCCTGCCAGCGCACCGAGGTGGCGAGCATGCTGTGCAGCATCGAATAGTCGCGGCCGTTGTTCGCTTCCAGCACGGCGACCGTCTTCAGGAAGCCGGGGGAGAAGCGCTTGACGGCCGCCTCCACGGTTTTCTCGAAGCCCTGTTGCGTGAAGTCCGCGGGCAGCGGCACCGGTTCGCTCTGCTTGCCGTCGCTCGCCGTCATGTAGAACCAGAACGGATTGTCGTCGAGGAGACTGACGACCATCGGCCTGAAGCCGTATTTCTGCGTCAAATGGGCCGCGAGCGCCGGATTGCCGTCCGGATCCTGCATGGCCACCTTGAATTTTCCGCCGGCTTGCTTGGCGATCTGCTCGAGCGCGGCGCCGAGGGCGGTACGCGCTTTTTTCAGGCTTGCCGGCAGCTTGTCGTCGGCGGAGATATAGCCGTTGAAAGTCACCGGCCGCTGCAGCGTGTCGAACAGGCCGCCGCTGCCCTGATAGCTGACCAGCACCTTGCGGATCGCATCGGTGATTTCATATTCCGGATTCTTCAGGACCACGCGGATGTTCGACTCGGAGCGCTGCTTGACGTCGATCAGGTTGCGGAAGTCCAAGACCTGGTACTGGTCGCCGTAGGCGATCAGTATGTCGAAATAAGAATTGACGACCGAGGTCCGGTATTTGCTCGTGACCTGAAACGGCGTCGGCCGGATGCCGTAGCGGTTGCCCGCCTCGGCCGCCATTTTCGGATGCTCGTGCGGATCGACGAATTCGACGTGCACCTTGTTGCCGCCGGCGATCGCATATTCGGCCAGCAGGTCGTGCAGCTGCGGCACCAAGGGCGCGAGCAGGGGATGCGTCGCGGCGCTGAAATAGCCGCGGATCAACAGCGGCTCGCGCAGCTGGCCTAAGTAGCTGCGGGTCGCCGGCGAGAGCGTGTAGAGGTGATCGTGCGTCAAATCGACGCGCGCCCAGGCGATCCCGCCCAGCCACAAGTTGGCCGCCAGCACGTTCGCGGCGAGCAGCAGCGTCGCCAGATACCAGCGCCGATGGCTCGGCAGGGGCGTGTTGCCGGACCAGCGCAATTTTTCCAGCGACAGCCGGTTCAAGGCGAGGAACACCGCCGTGATCGACAGGTAGTAATAGAGGTCGCGCAGATCGAGCACGCCGCGGGTGATCGAGGCGAAGCGCGAACCGGCGCCGAGCAGGTGCAGCCATTCGCCGGCCCGGTAGCCGACCAGCGAGGTCAATGCGCTCGAGCCGATCAGGTAGAACGCGCCGGCGATGACCACGGTGACGATCAGGCTGACGACTTGATTGTCGGTGCGCGAGGAGACCCACAGGCCGATCGAAACGTAGGCGGCGGCGAGCACCAGCGCGGCGATATAGCCGCCGACGACCGGGCCCCAGTCGAGCGAGCCCATGAAGGACACGGTGATCGGCAGCGGCAGCGTCAAGGCGAGTGCGATCAGCACCAAACCCATGATGCCGAGGAACTTGCCGAGCACGTGTTCGCCGAGCCCGGTGGGCGAGGTCAACAGCAGTTCGAGCGTGCCGGCGCGCCGCTCTTCGGCCCAGGCGCGCATCGTCAACGCGGCCACCAGGAATATCAGCAGCACCGGCATCGATTGGAACAGCGGCCGGACGTCGGCGATATTGCGGGCGAAGAAGGTCGCCACCCAGAAGAAGACGAACAAGGTCACGCCGAGGAACGCGCTGAAGAACAGCAGCGCCGCGAGCGAGGCGAAAAATCCGCTGATTTCCTTGGCGGCGATCGTCAGTGTCTTACGCAGCACGGCGCACCTCCGCCGGCGGCGCGGTATTGACGTCGGCGAACAGCGCTTCGAGCGTGCGCCGTTCGCGCACCAATTCGTGGACCGCGAAGCCGGCGCGATAAGCCGCCGCGCCGACGGCGGGGGCGAGCGCGACGTCGGCCGCGAGCGCGTAGCGGTAGCGTCCGTCGCGGGCGTCCAACAAATCGACGGAGCGTACGCCCTCGACCGCCGCGAGCACCGCGCGCGCCGCCGCCTCGTCGCGATCCACGGTCAGCAGCAGTCGCGCGCCGTGCTGCAGCTCGTCGAGCCGCGCATCGATCACTTTGCGGCCGCCGCGCAATATCAGCACCCGCTCGCAAACCGCTTGCACCTCCTGCAGAATGTGCGTCGAGACGATGACCGTCGCCGACTTGGCGAGCTCGCCGATCAGCGCGCGCATGTGCAGAATCTGCGTCGGGTCGAGTCCGTTGGTCGGCTCGTCGAGGATGACGATGTCCGGCTGGTGCAAAATGGCCTGCGCGACGCCGACCCGCTGCCGGTAGCCGCGCGACAGGGTCTGGATGGATTGCGTCGCCTTGTCCTTGAGCTCGGTGCGCCTGATCGCCTCGGCGATCGCCCGCCCGCGCCGCTCGACCGGCACGTCGTGCAGGGCCGCCTGGTATTCGAGGAATTCGATGACCGCCATCTCCGGCCAGGCCGGGCAGTTCTCCGGCAGATAGCCTATGCGCCGCTGAATCGCCGCCGTATCGGCGCCGATCTCCAGCTGGTCGATGCGGATGGAGCCGGCGGTCGGCTCGAGGAAGCCGGTCAGCATCTTCATGATCGTCGTCTTGCCGGCGCCGTTGTGGCCGAGCAAGCCGACGACTTCGCCGCGGTTGATCGTGAAGCTCACGTCGTCCACCGCGACGAAATCGCCGTAGCGGCGTGTCAGATTGGTCAGCTTGATCATCTCGCTTTGTCCTCGGAACGTTGAATTCGGGTGCCGGCCCGCGCCGGCCGCGCCGTTACGGCGGAGCGTGTAGATCGAACGGCACAGAAAGAAATGCCGCAGCCGCCGCGATTGCCAAGAGCATATCCGCTTCTAGTCATAGGTTGTCCGGCGAGCGTTGCGGCGACGACCATTTCCCCGTTGATAGGGGCGACTGACCCGCCGGCGACGCGCAAGTTCCCCGATTAATGCAATGTAATGCTCCGCAAGCCGCAGTCCGCGCGTGCGGCCCGCGGCGGTGCCCCGATTGCCTCACGCTGGCCGCCGTCGAGGTTCGGGAACGGCCGCGGCGCCGGCGGACGGCCGCCGGCGGGGCGTAGAATGCGCCGAAGCGCCGCGAGCGGCGCCGGTTTGCATCGCCCAAGATCGTGCCAAGGAGTGAATTTTCGATGAGCGAACGCGAGATTCCAAGCGCCGGCCTGCGCCGCCGGCGGCGCCCCGCCCCCGCCGAGGACAGCCATGCCGTGTTCGACCGCACGCGCTCCTATCGGCGGCTGCGCAACCCGTTCGAACCCGCGAAGGTCTTCTCCGAGGACCAGGTCGCGGCGATTCACGACGCGGCGCTCGGCATGCTCGAGAGCCAGGGAATGAAGGTGCTGTCCGCCGATGCGCGCGAGCGCTATCGTAAAGCCGGCGCGCTCGTCGATGAGTCGACGCTGATCGTGCGCATCGACCGCGGCCTGATCGCCGGCGCGCTCGCGAGCGCGCCGCGCGAGATCACGCTGCACGCGCTGGATCCCGAGCGGCACGTGCCGCTCGCCGACCGGCACGTCGCCTTTGCGCCGACCTCCGGACCGCCCAACATCATGGACACCGCGGGCGGGCGGCGTGCCGGCACGCTCGAGGATTTTCGCAATCTTATCAAGCTCTGCCAGAGTTTCGAGGTGATCCACGTGCTCGGAGGCGCGACCGAGCCGCAGGACCTGCCGGTAAATGTCCGGCACCTCGAATTCACCCGCTCGCAGCTGATGCTCTGCGACAAGATCCCGTCGGTCTTCTCGCGCGGCCACGGCCAGGTCGCCGACTGCTTCGAATTGATTCGCCTGGCGCACGGCATATCGGCCGAGGAGTTCCGTTCGCGGCCCTATACCTATACGGTCATCAACACCAATTCGCCGCTGCAGCTCGACGTTCCGATGGCCGACGGCATCGTCGATTTCGCGGCCGCCGGCCAAGTGCTGATCATCACGCCGTTCACTCTCGCCGGCGCGATGGCGCCGGTGACGATTGCCGGCGCGCTCACCCTCGCGCACGCCGAGGCGCTCGCCGGGCTCACCCTTGCGCAGATCGTGCGCCCGGGGGCGCCGGTCGTCTACGGCAGCTTCACCTCGAACGTCGACATGAAATCCGGCTCGCCGGCGTTCGGCACGCCGGAATACGTCAAGGCTGCGTTCGGCGCCGGCCAGCTCGCCCGCCACCTCGGGCTGCCCTGGCGTTCGTCGAACGCGACGGCCTCGAATGCGCCCGACGCGCAAGCCGTGTACGAATCGCAGATGAGCCTGTGGGGTGCGCTGTTCGGCGGCTGCAACTTCATTCTGCACGCCGCCGGCTGGCTCGAGAGCGGGCTGACGACCTCCTACGAGAAATTCATTCTCGACATAGAGATGCTGCAGATGTTCGCCGAAATCTTCCAGCCGGTCGGCGCGGCGCCCTCGGATCTCGCGCTCGAGGCGGTCGCCGAGGTCGGCGCCGGCGGACACTTCTTCGGCTGTGCGCACACGATGGAGCGTTACCGCAGCGCCTTCTACGCGCCGCTGGTCTCCGACTGGCGCAACTACGGAACCTGGCAAGGCGACGGCGCCAAGACCGCCACCGAACGGGCGAGCGGCCTATGGCGCGAGACGCTCGCGCGCTACGTCGCGCCGGCGCGCGATCCGGGCATCGTCGAGGCATTGAACGAATTCGTCACGCGCCGTACGCAAGCCGGCGGCTCGCCGCCGGTCAGTTGAGCGGCGCCGGCGTCCCCGCCCGCCCGCGCAAGCGCCGCCCCTACAGCTCGCCGAGCGCCCGTTCGAGCCGGTAGCCGGAGACGATCAGGTCGTATTTGGCGCTGTCGCGGTTCGTCAATGCCGTGGTACGCAGCGCCTCGGCCTCCAGTACCTGCGTGTTGGTGCCGAGTCCGCTGCGGTAGAGTTCGTCGGCGACCCGCACGTTCTCCTCGGCCTGCGCCACCGCGACCGCCGCCGCGCGCACGCGCGCCGCCGCGTCCTCGCGATTCAGCACGCTGGTCTGCACGTCCAGCGCAATTTTCGAGCGCAAGTCGTCGAGCTGCTGCAGGGCGGCGCGGGCACGGCGGTGCAGCGCCGCCGTGCGCTCGCGGATCTGGCCGCTGTCGAACAGCCGCCATCGGAAGGAGACGCCGACCGACGCGAAGTTCTCCCGATCGAGGATCTGATTGTCGAAATGGTTGTAATCGGCGTGCAGCGCGATTTGCGGCAAGGCCTCGGCACGCTCCGCGCGTGCGGCTTCCTCGAAGCCCTCCCGCTGATCGCCGAGCGCCGCCAGTTCCGGACGATGCGCGATCGCCTCGGCGAGCAATTGCCGGCGCGATTCGCCCGCCGCGAGGTCCGGCAGCGGCGCAGGCTGGGCGAGGTCGGGGGTGCGGTCGAGCGGCTCACCGACCCAGCGATTGTAGGTCGCGACGGCTATTTGCAACGCGTTGGCCGCGCGCAGCCGCAGCAGCGTGGCATTGGCGAGCGCGACCTGCGCCGCCAGCAGATCGGATTTCGCCACGGATTGCTGGTCGTACATCACCTGTACGTCGGCCGCATGGGCCTTGAGGCTCGCCAGGCTGGAAGCGGCGATTGCGAGCGCGCTGCGCGCGCGGAACACGCCGACGTACGCTTCGGCGACGATCAGTTTGACGTCGGCGGCGGTCCGCCTTTCCGCGGCGGCGGCGCCGCGCGCGCCGGCCGCGGCCGCGCCGATCGAGCCGCGAATCCGTCCCGAAGTCCACAGCGGCACCGACAGGTCCGCCGCCGCCGTCCCGTAGGCATCGTGCTTCCAAATCTTCGGCGATTGCAGCTGGCCCGCCGGCGTCGCGATGTCGAGGATCGGCGCCCGCTCGAGCTGCGTGTAGCCGCCGTCGACGTCGAGCGACGGCCAGCGCTGGCGCTCGGCCGCGGTGCGATCGGCATCGGCCGCGCGGCGCTCGCTGTGCATAGCCGCGACCGTGCCGTCGCGCCGCAGCGCCATTTGCCAAGCGTCGGTCAGCGATTCGGCGCGCGCCGCGCGGGGCAGCGCGAGCTGCGCGCCGAGCAGCAACGCAGCCGCAGCCGCTACCGCCGGCGCAACCGCGGACCTAGCGCACCTCGCGCACCTCGAGCATCCCGCGCACTTCGCGCACTTCGCGCACTTCGCGCACTTCGCGCACCACGCGGCGCGGGCGTTCACGGCGCGCCGCTCTTGACGGACAAAATGCCGAGCGCCTTCAACACGTAGGTCTCGTAGACCGGCGTCAGCGAGCCGGTGCGCACCTTGCGCAGGAAGTACTTTTCGAAGACGATCTTCGCCAGATGCGCCCACCTGCCCTTCTTCGACCACGTGAGGTTGCGCGGCGGAATCTGCGGCAGTGCGACGAACGCCGCGCCGGTATCGCCGAAATCGGCGATGCAGATCGCGTTCCAGGTCGCTTGCGCGGCCGCCGGCTCGCCGGCGATCGCGGCGGCGATGTTCTGCGCCGCGGCCGACACCATCGATTCGATCATGTAGCCGGTCTTCGGCGCGCCGGTCGGTACAGGCGTCGTCTCGACCGGCGGGATCGCAACGCAGACACCGACCGAATAGATGTTGGAGTATTTCGGATTGCGCTGGTGCTTGTCGATCAGCACGAAGCCGCGCGGATTGCACAATCCGGGGACGGCCGCGACCGCGTCGACGCCCTTGAACGCCGGAATCACCGCGCCGTAGGAGAACGGCAGTTTGTGCTCCTTTTTCACGGCGCCGCCGTCGTCGAGTTCCTGGACGGTCATTTCACCGGCGGCGACCGCGGTGATTTTGGCGTTCGTGATCCACTTGATATGCCGTTCGCGCAGCTCCGACTCCATCAGCCCCTTGCTGTCACCGACGCCGCCGAGGCCCATGTGGCCAATGTACGGTTCGCAGGTCACGTAGGTCATCGGCACTCGGTCGCGCAGCTTTCGCCTGCGCAGATCGGTATCGATGATCATTGCGGTCTCATAGGCCGGCCCGAAACAGCTGGCGCCGGGCGCCGCGCCGATCACCACGGGCCCTGGGTTTTCCAGGAATTGCCGGTAGTGCTGCCACGCCTGCGCCGAGTGATCCTGACTGCAGACCGACTGCGTGAAGCCCTCGGGGCCGAGACCGGGCACTTCCTCGAACGCGAGGCGCGGTCCGGTCGCGATCACCAGGTAGTCGTAATTCAATTGCTTGCCGTCGGCGAGCGCGACGGCGCCCTTATCGGCATCGATGCGCGCGACGCGGCCGACCAACCAGTCGACCCCTTTGCGCTCCAGGGGCGTCTGCATCGTCACGCGCGTCTGTTCGGGCGTACGCCAGCCGACCGCGATCCATGGATTGGAGGGCGTGAATTCGAAGTACGGGCGTTCGCCGATCAGCGTCACGCGGTGCTCCTTCGCCAGGCGTTTGCGTAAATCGAATGCCGCCGGAATGCCGCCGAGACCGGCGCCGATAACCACTACGTGTGCCATGAGTCCCCCTCGTTAGTGCGCGGCCTTCGCGCGTTGGCGCGAGATGAAGCCGTAATAAAGCAATGGAATGAGCAGAAGCGTCAGCGCCGTCGATATCAAGATGCCGAAGATCAAGGAAATCGCCAGACCGTTGAAGATCGGGTCGTCGATGATGAAAAACGCGCCGATCATCGCCGCGAGGCCCGTCAAGACGATCGGCCGCGCGCGGATCGACGCTGCGCGCACCACCGCTTGCGCGGGCGGCTTGCCGGCGGCGAGCTCGGTATTGATGAAGTCGACCAGCAATATCGAGTTGCGCACGATGATGCCGGCGAGCGCGATCATGCCGATCATCGAGGTCGCGGTGAACTGCGCGTGCAGCAGCGCGTGTCCGGGCATCACGCCGATGATGGTCAGCGGGATCGGCGCCATGATGATCAGCGGAACCGCGTAGGAGCGGAACTGCGCGACCACCAGCAAGTAGATGAAAATCAACCCGACCGCGTAGGCTATTCCCATATCGCGGAACGTCTCATAAGTGATCGTCCACTCGCCGTCCCACTTGATGCTGAAGCCGTCGAGCCGGTTCGGCGCACCGACGAACCGTTGCGTCACGCGGCGCCCGGCGAGCGTCGTCCGGTCGATCCGCGAGACCAGGTCGAACATGCCGTACAGCGGGCTGTCGAGTTTGCCGGCCATGTCGCCGGTGACGAACACCACCGGCGACAAGTCCTTGTGATAGATCGGCCCGTCCCACGGCTTCTTGACGACCTTGACCACTTCGGAGAGCGGCAGCAGCGCGCCGCCGGCGGCGCGCACCGGCATCGCCAGCGCCTGTTCGAGGCCGTCCTCGTCGGCCGGCTTGAGCTGCAGGTGCACGGCGATCGGATCGCGCTCGGAACCCGCGTGCACGTAGGTCGGATCGCTGCCGCCGATGGCGGTCGTCAGCGCGGCGGCGACCTGCGCCTGCGAGACGCCGAGCAGCGCGGATTTCGCGCGGTCGAGTTCGATCTCGAAGCGCGGCACCGTCGCCGCCACGGTGTCGTCGGTATCGACGATGTCCGGCGTGGAATCGAACAGGACGCGCAGGGCGCGGCCTATTTGCCGCTGCACGGCGTACACCGGACCGTAGATCTCGGCAACGATCGGCGCCTGCACCGGCGGTCCCGGCGGCACTTCGACGACTTGCACGGAAGAGGCGCCGAGGCGCTTGCCCATCGCCGCGAGCGCGGGCCGCGCGGCGAGCGCGATCTCGTGGCTCTTGCGGCTGCGCGCGTGCTTGTCGACCAGGTTGACCTGCAGGTCGCCCTGGCTCGGGTCGCTGCGCAGGTAGTATTGGCGCACCAGGCCGTTGAAGTTGATCGGCGCCGCAGTGCCCACGTAGGCCTGGTAATTCGTCACTTCGGGTATGCGCCGGACGATGCCGCCGAGCGCCGACAGCACGCGGGCGGTGTCTTCGAGCGGCGTGCCTGCGGGCATGTCGACGACGACTTGAAACTCCGACTTGTCGTCGAACGGCAGCATTTTAAGCACGACGAGCTGCACCACGACGAGCAGCACCGCGACGAGAATCGCCCCCGCCGTGCCCCAATACAGGCGGTGGCGGTTGCGCCGCGCGTGATTGCCCGATAGGAACGGAGTCATCAGCCGCGCGAAGATCCGGTGCAGCTTGCTTTCCGGCGCGAGCTCGTCGGTTTCGCGAACCGCGCTGGCGGCGGCCGCGGCGGCGGCCGCGGCGGCGGACGCTGCGGGGGACGCTGCGGGGGACGCTGCGGGGGCGCCGTGCGCGGCTTGGCTCGCGAACAGTTTGCGGCACAGCCACGGAGTGAAAGAGAGCGCCACCGCGAGCGAGATCATCATGCCCATGCTGGCGTTGATCGGGATCGGGCTCATGTAGGGCCCCATCAGACCCGAAACGAAGGCCATCGGCAGCAGTGCGGCGATGACGGTAAAGGTCGCGAGAATGGTCGGACCGCCGACTTCGTCGACCGCGCGCGGGATGACCTCGGCCAGCGGCCGATCGTCGAACGACCGATGCCGGTGGACGTTCTCGACGATGACGATCGCGTCGTCGACGAGGATGCCGATCGCGAATATCAGCGCAAACAGCGAGACGCGGTTGATCGTGAAGCCCCACGCCCAGGAGGCGAACAAGGTTGCCGCCAGCGTCACGACGACGGCCGTGCCGACGACCGCCGCCTCGCGTTTGCCCATCGTCAGCAGCACCAGTATGACCACCGAGGTCGTCGCGAACAGCAGCTTCTCGATGAGCTTCTTGGCCTTGTCGTTCGCGGTGACGCCGTAATTGCGGGTGACCGTGACCTCGACGCCCTTGGGAATCGTGAGGCCCTTCAATTGATCGACCCGGGCGATGACGGCGGTGGCGACGTCGATCGCATTGCTGCCGGCCTTCTTGGCGACCGCGATCGTCACCGCGGGCGCCTGTGCGACCGCAGGCGCGCCGGCCTTGACCGCCGCCGGTCCGCTGCCGAACCAGGCATATTCGGACGGCGTCCGCGGGACGTCGGTGACGGTCGCGAGGTCGTCGAGGTAGACCGGCTTGCCGTCGCGGGCCGAGACGATCAGGCCGCCGACCTCGTCGCGGTCGGCGAGGAACGTGCCCGCCTGTACCGGCGCGTCGCGGCCGCCGCTGATCACATCTCCGGCCTGGCGCACGAGATTGGCGGCCTGCAGCGATGCAATGAGATCCGCCGCCGTCAGACCGGCGGCGGCCAGACGTTCGGGATTCAATTCGACTTGGATCTCGGGCTTGGTGTCGCCGACGGTGTAGACGTTGCGCGTATTCGGCACGCGCTTGATCTCGGTTTCGATCGCGCGCGCGACTTGACCGAGTTCGCGGCCGCCGAGCGCGGCATCGCGGCTCCACAGCGTCAGCGTCACGATCGGCACGTCGTCGATGCCTTTCGGCTTGATCAGGGGCTGCAGGATGCCGGTGCCCGGTGGGCGCCAATCGCGGTTCGAATAGACCGCATTGTAGAGCCGTATGATCGCATCGTTGCGATGCACGCCGACCTGGTATTGCACGGTCAGCACCGCGAGTCCCGGGCGCGACACCGAATAGATGTGCTTGACGCCGGAAATCTCGCCGAGCACCTTTTCCATCGGCGTCGCCACCAGGTTCTCGACCTGCTGCGCGCTCGCGCCGGGGAACGGAATCATGATGTTGGCGAAGGTGACGTCGATCTGCGGCTCTTCCTCGCGCGGCGTCACCAGCACCGCGAAAACGCCCATCAACAGTGCGGTCAACGCGAGCAGCGGCGTCAACTGGTTCTCGAGAAAGAACCGCGCGATCCGCCCGCTGAAGCCGAGCGGTGGCGTCACGGGGCGGATTCCGCGGCGGCAACGCGCGCGCCGGCGGCGATCACGTCCAGCGCAATCCGCTCGCCGGGCGCGAGTCCGGCGAGGATCTCGATCCTTGCGCCGAAGCGGCGGCCGGCCCGCACGTAGCGCAGGGACACTTGCCCATCAACGCCGATCACGTAGACGCCCGTCACCTCGCTGCGCACCACCAGCGCGGACGCGGGGATCAGCAGGCGGTCGGCCGTGCCGATCACCAGAGCGACCTTGACGTACATGCCGGGCGCGAGACCGAACGCGCCGGACGGCAGATCGAGATGCGCCTTGAAGGTGCTCGAAGTCGCCGCCGCCTCCGGAAAAATCGTGATGCGGGTGGCCTCGATGCGCCGGTTGCCCACGTAGACCGCGGCGCGCTTCAGGCGGCGGACCTGCATGACGACGCTTTGCGGCACATGGGTGTCGACGCGCAGGTTCTGCAGCGACAACCCGCTCATCAGGGGCGTGCCCGGCCGCACCGCTTCGCCGACCTCGACGAGGCGCTTGCCGATCACGCCGGCGTATGGAGCGCGAATTTCGGTGTAGCCGACGCCCTCGCGCGCCGCGGCGCGTCCGGCGAGCGCGGACTGCATGCGCGCCGCAGCGGCGGCGCGGTTGGCGCTCGCTTGGTCGAATTGCGCCTTCGAGACCACGTGGCGCTGGAACATCCCGGCGATCCGCCGATAAGCGGCCGCCGCCTCGGCGTCGCGCGCCCGGGCCTCGGCCAGTCCGGCCTGCGCCGCCTGCAGGCCGGCGCGCTGCTCCGTGCCCTGCAGGCGCATCAGTACGGCGCCGGCCGGCACGACGTCGCCGACGTCGTAGAAAATCGCCGCGACCCGGCCGCTGGTTTGCGCCGACAGCGTCGCCTGATTGACCGCCTCGACCGTGCCGTCGACGAAGCGTTCGCGGGGCACGGACTCGCTGCGCACGACCACGCTCGCCAGCGGCGGCGCCGGGGCGCGCCGCGCGGCCGGCGGTTTGGCGCCGCAGGCGGCCAGCAACGAAAACGCGCCGGCGAGGGCAATGGCGAGGCCGGTCGACTGCAAAGTGCGCATCGGCGCCGCCGCGCTTCAGCCGAAGGCGCGGCCGGGTTTGACGCCGACGCGCTTCAGCACGATCGCGAGAGGGCAGAAGCCGGTAAACGAGGATTGCAGCAGATTCGCGCCGACGAACGCCGTCAGCCACAGCCAATCGATGCCGACGTAATGCGCGAGCGCGAGGCTCAAGAGAACGACGCTGCCGGCAAATCGCATAACCAAGCGGTCGATGCACATCTCAGATCTCCTTCGCAAGGCCCGTCGGCCGATATTTTCCATTCTCTTGGCGTATTATATCAATAGTTGCTAAAGTAGCAAATACAGATGAATAGCGCATGCAAAAGTCCGCGGCGGCTCGCTGCGGTGCGCCACCACGCCGGCGAGGCGGCGGCGCTGTTGAAGGCGTTGGCGAGCGATCGGCGCTTGACGGTACTGTGTCATTTGCTCGGCGGCCCGCTGTCGGTCGGCGAGATCAATGCGCGCGTGCCGCTCAGCCAGTCGGCCCTGTCGCAGCACCTCGGAGTGCTGCGCGCGGCCGGCCTGGTGGGGACCAAGAGGCAATCGCAGACGGTTTACTACGCGCTCGCGGCCGGCCCGGCGCTCGACATCGTGGAAATCCTGCATGCGCGTTTCTGCGCGCCAAAGTCCGCGCCCGAGCGGCGGGGCCGCCGCGCCGCGGGACACTGAGGCGAAGCATGTGCCGCGGCGCTCGCCGCGCGGCCGCCGGCGGCCGCTTCACGCGTCGCTCTCGACGATCTCGATCTGAAGCAGGCGCTCGCCGCGCAGCGAATTGCCGATCAGGCAGAATTTTTCGGCGCGCTCGAGCAATTCGCGGGCCTTTTCGCGGTTCGCGCCGGGCGGCACGGCGAGTTTTGCGCGGGTCGTAAAGCGGCAAAATTGCGCGACCCCGGCGACTCGATCGAGCACGCCCTCGACCCGGCATTGCACCGTCCGCCATTCGAAGCGCGCCGCCCGTGAGACGCTGCGCAACGTCAGGACGAAGCAGTCGGCGAGGGCGGCGAGCAGCAGGGTCTCCGGCGACCAGGCGCCGCCGGGACCGTCGAATTCCGGCGGTGCCGCGGTCGGCAGCGGCGCTAGATCGTGGGCGCCGACCTCGACGATGCCCTCGGCGGCGCCTTGCGCGCTTGCCTGGTAATGATGCGGATAGGCTTGCATACGGACTCCGGGGTTTCGATGGGCTTTGCCGCCGCCGCGGCGCTTAAGGAATATTCGCCGGCCCGGGCGGCCCGGCCGGCCGCTCGGTCACATGCCGATCGGCGTCGAGCTCAAACCACATCGCGTTCAAGATCGCGAAGGCGCAGGCGAGTCCGAGACCCAAAATCCAGCTGAAATACCACATGGCGATCTCCCCGATGGCTCAATAGGCCGATGGCTCAATAGCTCAATAACTCGTGTCGCGATTGGATTCGATATGGGCGCTCGTCACCGGCCCGCGCAATACGTGGTAGACCCATGCGGTATAGCCGATGACGATCGGCAGGAGAACGACCACGGCGATCAGCATGATGTTGAGCGTCCGCTCGCTGCTCGACGCGTCCCAGACCGTCAGGCTGCTGCCGGGGTGCGACGAGGAGGGCAGCAGGAACGGGAACAGGCTCGCGCCCATCGTGCCGATCACGCCGGCGATGCCGAGGCCGCTGACGGCGAACACCACGAGCCTTTGCCGTATCCCCGCGAGCGCCGCGACCAGCAGCGGCGCCGCGAGGCCGAGCGCCGGAACCAGCATCGCCGACGGCCAACGAGCATAGTTGGCGAACCATGCGCCGCTTTGCAGCACGGCGATTTTGGCGAGCGGATCGGACTCGCCGCCCGGCGCCGCGCCGCTCTTGATGGCGAGGCCGTAACCGCTGCTCCAGAGCCAGACGCCGGCGAGCGCGAACAGAATCGCCCACGCCAGTGCGGCGAAGCGCGATACGCGCCTCGCCCGCTGCGCGAGCGCGCCGTCGGTCTTGATGGCGAGATACACGGCGCCGTGGGTCGTCAGCATCGCCACGCTGACCAGTCCGCAGAACACCGAGAACGGATTCAACAGATCGAAGAAGCCGAACGCGTAATGGGCTCGCAAATCGCCGTCGAAGCGGAACGGCACACCGCGAAACAGGTTTCCGCAGGCGACGCCGAAGACCAGCGCCGGCACGGCGCCGCCGACGAACAGCGCCAGATCCCAGTTCGCGCGCCAGCGAACGCCCGGCATCTTGCTGCGGAATTTGAAGCCGACGGGCCGCAAGATCAGCGCCGCGAGCACCGCCATCATGGCCAGATAAAAGCCCGAGAAGCTGGCCGCGTAGAGCGACGGCCACGCCGCGAATATGGCGCCGCCGCCCAGGATCAGCCAAACCTGATTGCCTTCCCAGACCGGGCCGACGGTGTTGATGACGACGCGCCGCTCGGTGTCGCCGTGCGCGATGAAGGGCAGCAGCATGCCGACGCCGAGATCGAATCCGTCCATGATCGCGAAGCCGATCAACAAGGCGCCGAGCAGCGCCCACCAGATGACCTTCAAGGTTGCGTACGCGAACATGGCGGCTCCTAGGCCGGGCGATCCGCCGCGGGCGCATCGCCCGCAGGTCCGATCCGCACGTATTTCTTCAAGAGGATCACGTCGATGACCGCGAGCACCGAATAGAAGATCACGAATCCGGCGAGGCTCAAGGCGACGTTCGCCGTCGGCACCGAAGAGACCGCCAGGAACGTCGGCAGCACGCCGTCGATCGCCCACGGCTGGCGGCCGTGCTCGGCGACGAACCAGCCTATCTCGGCGGCGATCCACGGCAACGGCAGCGTCCACAGCGCCACGCGCAGAAACCGCCGGCTGGCGAGGAGCTTGCGCCGCGCTGCGAGGTAGAATCCGACGGCGAACAGGCCGATGAAGAAAAAGCCGAGGCCGACCATCAGGCGGAACGACCAGAACATCGAGCCGACCGGCGGCACCGTATCCCATGACGCCCGCGTGATCTCGGCCGGCGTCGCCTGCGCCGGGTCGTCGACATACTTGCGCAGCAACAGCGCGTAGCCGAGGTCGCCGACGTGCGCTGCCAGCGTCGCGCGTGCCGCGGCATCCGCGGGGTTCCTGCGCAGCTCGCGCAGCGCGCCGTACGCGGGTATGCCGTCGACGATGCGCCGCCGCGCGTCCGCGACCAGTTCATCGATCCCCTGCACCGGTTCGTCGATCGAGCGGGTTGCGATCAGTCCGAGCAGCCAGGGGATCTTCACCTGCGCGTAGGTCGCGTGCGCGGCCGAGTCCGGGATCCCGAAGAGCGTGAACGAGGCCGGCGCCGGCTCGGTGTGCCACATGCTCTCGATCGCGGCGATCTTCATTTTCTGATGCGCGGTCAGCATGTAGCCGCTCTCATCCCCCAGCACGACGACCGACAAGGCGGCCGCCAGGCCGAAACTGATGGCGACGGTCGCCGAACGCTTCGCGACCTCGAGATGCCGGCCCTTCAGCAGATACCAGGCGCTGATGGCCAGCACGAATACGGCGCCGGTGACATAGCCGGCGCTGACCGTGTGCACGAACTTCGCCTGCGCGACCGGATTGAAGATCACGGCGCCGATCGAGTCGAGCTCCATGCGCATCGTATCGGGGTTGAAGTGCGCGCCCGTCGGGTTCTGCATCCAGGCGTTGGCGATCAGGATCCAGAGCGCCGAGAGGTTGCTGCCGATCGCCACCAGCCAGGTGACGATCAGATGCTGAAGACGGCTGAGGCGGTGCCAGCCGAAAAAAAAGAGTCCGATGAAGGTCGCTTCGAGAAAGAACGCCATCAGGCCCTCGATCGCGAGCGGCACGCCGAAAATATCGCCGACGTAATGCGAGTAGTACGCCCAGTTGGTGCCGAACTGGAACTCCATGGTGATGCCGGTGGCGACGCCCATCGCGAAATTGATGCCGAACAAGATCCCCCAGAACTGCGTCATGTCGCGCCAGATCGGTCGCGCGGTCATCACGTAGACGCTCTCCATGATCGCGATCAGCACCGACAGTCCGAGCGTCAGCGGTACGAACAAGAAGTGGTACATCGCGGTGACGGCGAACTGCAGCCGCGACAGATCCAGCAACGCGGGGGATGCATTCATCGCGAATACCCCGGGCCGGCGCGGCCGATCAGTGCGCTCGCGGTGGCTGCGGCGTCGGACCGCGGCCGCTGGTCCGGGCCGAAGAAGAGCAGGTAAATGGCGGCGAGCAGCAAGGCCTTCAAGGTCAACGCGAGGAGCAGCTCGCGCGCCGTCCGCGGCTGCGGCGATCGCAAAAACGTTCGGCGGAAGTCAAACACGGCGGAACGGCGCTCCCTGCCGCTCCCTGCCCTGCGGCGGCATTGCCAAACATAGTTACAATTCCTCATCTGTGCAATATTGCATTTGACGCGGCGGCGTAAGGGGTGATACCTAGTTCGGGCGCATTGCGCGGCGGTGCGCCGAGAACCGCCCGCGGGCATTGAACGCACGATCGGCCCATGAACGCGAAACACGACTCCTTGCGCCTGCATCAGGGCGGACTCTCGCTGGCAAGCGGCTACGCACGCTTGCCGGAACGATTTTACGCGCGCCTGCAACCGGTGCCGGTCGCCCAGCCGCGCGTAATCGCCGTCAACAGGCCGTTGGCGGCGCAGTTGGGTTTTGCGCTGGATACGCTGCAGGAGGATACGCTTGCGGCGATCTTTTCCGGCAATTGCCCGCTGCCCGGCGCCGAGGCGATCGCGGCGGCGTACGCGGGGCACCAATTCGGCCAATTCGTGCCGCAGCTCGGCGACGGACGCGCGATCCTTCTCGGCGAGGTGCGCGATCGATCGGGCGTGCTGCGCGAAATCCAGCTGAAGGGCAGCGGCCGCACCCCGTATTCGCGCGGCGGCGACGGGCGCGCGGCCGTAGGATCGGTGCTGCGCGAGTATCTGGTCAGCGAAGCGATGCACGCGCTCGGCATTCCGACGACCCGCGCCCTGGCGGCGGTCGCGACCGGCGAGAGCGTGATGCGCGATCGCTCGTTGCCGGGGGCGATTCTCACGCGCGTGGCGGCGAGCCACGTGCGCGTCGGTACCTTCGAATATTTCGCGGCGCGCGGCGACCGCGATGCGCTGCGCATACTTGCCGACCACGTCACCCTGCGCCACTACGAGCAAATACCGCCCGACGAGCGGCGCTATCTGGCGCTGCTCGAGGCGGTCGCGCGCCGGCAAGCGCGGTTGGTCGCCCGCTGGATGCAGGTCGGCTTCATCCACGGGGTCATGAACACGGACAACATGAGCATTGCCGGCGAAACCATAGATTTTGGGCCCTGCGCGTTCATGGACGCTTACGATCCGGCGACCGTATTCAGTTCGATCGACGGCTTGGGCCGCTATGCGTACGCCAACCAGCCGCAGGCCGCGCAATGGAATCTTGCGCGCTTTGCCGAGACCTTGGTGCCCTTGATCGACCCGTCCGCGGAGCGCGCGGTGCTGCTCGCCAATGAGGTGCTGGCGGCGTTCGCGCCGTGCTTCGAGGAGCACTGGCTCGCCGGCATGCGCCGCAAGCTGGGGTTGACGACCGAGGAAGCCGGCGATCGGCGCCTGGTCGAATCGTGGCTCGATGCCATGCAGCGCAACCAGGTGGATTTCACGTTGAGCTTCCGGCGGCTCGCCGACGCCGCGCACGGCGAGGACGGCGATGAGGGCGTGCGCGCCTTGTTCGCCGATCCCGCGGATTTCGACCGCTGGGCCCGCGACTGGCGGCTGCGTCTCGCGCGCGAGCCGGTCGCCGCGGCGGTGCGCGCGGCCGCGATGCGCGGCGTCAATCCGGCGTTCATCGCGCGCAACCATCGCGTCGAACAGGTGATCGACGCGGCCGTCGAGCGCGGCGACTATTCGCCGTTCGAGGAGTTCACGGCGGTGCTGTCGCGGCCGTACCAGGAGCAGCCGCGCTTCGCGGCGTATGCGCAGCCGCCGCTGCCCGCGGAGCGCGTGCTGCGGACATTTTGCGGCACTTGAGGCCCGCAATGGCCGGCGCGTGGTTGCTTGCACGGCGGAGAGGTCGATGAAGAGGATGAAACACGAGGCGGAATTGTTCAAGGCTGCGCTGCTCGCCGGCGTGCAATACGCCGAGGGCCGCGGCGCGGTGGAATTCGAAGCGACCGATTCGGCGAGCGACAAGGCCCTGTACGTGTATCGCCTGCTGGTGCACGACAAGCTGATCGCGCCGATGCCCGAAGAGCAAGTCGGCGAGAAGTCGGTGCGGCACCGGCTTGCCGCCTGGTACGCCCACCAATTACCCAAAGGCCACCCGCTGCTCGATTGAGCGGCGCCGGACTTGCATCGATGAGATACTGGCGGCCGAGGGGATTGGCGCCGCGCCGCCGCCGCAGGCGTCGGCGCAAATTGTAGCAGGGGGGCTGCCGGGGGATGCTCATGCGGGCGGTATCTTTGTGCCATCGGTGTTCTGGGAACCGCACCCTTGAGAGCTGAGCGAACCCGGCTTGCGGCGTTCACGGCCGCCGCGGCGCTGTTATTGCCGTGGCACGCATGGGCGCAAGGCGCGGCCGGCGGCGACTCCGGCGAATCCGGCGACTACGCCGTGAGCTACGGGCCGAAGAGGATCATCCGCGACATCAAGGACTATGCCACCGCGCCGCTGCGCTGGGACGGCACGGACTGGATGTATTTTGGCGGAACGCTGGTCGCCGTCGAGGCGGCCCGTCAATTCGATGTGCGGGTGCGCCGCCAATTCACGGCCGGCTCGCCCGCGGCATTGAACGGCAAGGATACCCATAGTCTGCAAGATGCCCTGCCGGCGGCCGCGGCCGTGCTCGCCACGGGGCTGTACGCGACGCTGATCGACGACGCCGCGGGACGGGCGGAGACCTGGTCGATGCTGGAAGCGGGGGCGCTCGCGTCGACCACCGGCTTGATGCTCAAAATAGCGGCGGGCCGTCAGCGCCCCGATCAGACCGTCGATCCGAATCGCTGGCGAGCGAACGGCGGCTCGTTCCCTTCCCTGCACGTGACGGCGGCATTCGCGATCGGCACGGTGCTCGCCGAGTCCGGCAACGACAGGTACCGCTGGATTCGGCGGTTTCTCGGTTACGGCATCGCCGCCGCGACCGGTTACGAGCGCCTCAAGCACAACGCACACTGGCTGTCGGATACCGTTGCCGGCGCGGCGCTCGGCATGGCCAGCGCGCACTTCGTCCTGCACCGCGAATACCGGCGGGAGCCGGCGGCCGCATGGACGTTGCTGCCGATCGACCGCGGCGTGATGTTGGCGTACAGCGTGCCGTTGCACTGAGCGGCGCGGCGATTTTGATCATGCCGTTGGCTCGCGTGTAAACTAGCGCCACTCTGCCCGAATCGGAACGATCGCCGCATGCTGCGCCAGCTGGTATTCACCGTATTGGTTCTGCGGGCGCTGTGTCCGCTCGTGCTTGCGCAATCGGCCATCGCACCCGACGCGGCGGAGCCGGGATCCATCGAAGCGATTTCCAAGGCGACCACGGAGCCGCAGTTTTTGTCGCCGTGGGTCTCGTATCTGCCGGCATCCTCGGCGGTGCCGTCGCCGCTCAAATTCTTCGGGCGCATCATGGGCGCGCGCGGCGAACTGCTCAACGCAGAGCAGGCCTACCGCTATGCCGAAGCTCTCGCTGCGGCGTCGCCGCGCGTCCGCGTGTTCAAGATCGGGCGTTCCGAGGAAGGCCGCGACATCATGATGATCGCGATAGCGGATACGGCAGGCATCCGGCACCTCGACGCATTGAAGGCGCGCAACGCCGAACTCGCGGATCCGCGCAAGCTCGACTCGGCCGCGGCCACGCGACTGATCGACAAGTCGAGGCCGTTTTATTATCTGAATGCCGGACTGCATTCGGACGAAACCGGCTCCACGGAAGCGGTCCTGGAGCTCGCATATCGCCTTGCGGTGTCGGATGCGCCGATGATCCGGCGGATACGCGCCAAGATGGTGGTACTGATCAATCCGGTCTCCAATCCGGACGGACGCGACAAGCAAGTCGATTGGTTCTATCGATACCTGAAGGGCAAGACGGATTTGGCGACGCTGCCGCGCCAGTCGCCGCCGTATTGGGGAAAATACGTTTTCGTCGACGTCAATCGCGATGCGATTCAGTTGACCCAAGCGGCAACCAAGGCCGTCGCCCGTATGTTCTTGGAATGGCATCCGATCGTCATTCACGATTTGCACGAAAGCGTGGCCTTGCTGATGACCTGGAACGGCACCGGGCCCTTCAACGAAAACGTCGACCCGATCACCTACGCCGAGAATCTGGCGATGGGCTTCCATGAGGTCGAGGCCATGACCGGGCTCGGCATGCCGGGCGTCTCCACATGGAACTTCGGCGAAGGGTTCGCGCACCTGTTTCTCGAATCCATCGCGACCAATCACAATGCGATAGGGCGCGGCTACGAAACCTTCGGCAATAGTACGGCAGAGACGCTGGTACGCTCTTTGGGCCCTGAAGACACCTCGCGCGAGTGGTGGCGGGTGCTGCCGCCGCCGCGGGGAGATTTTTTGTGGTCGGCTCGCGACAATGTGAACTACGCCGAAACCGGCATCCTGTCGGCATTGGATTATTCGGCGAAGAATGCACACGCGTTGCTTCGCGAATTTTATTTGAAGAGCTACCACAGTTGGCAAAACGGCCTGCATGAGCCGCCGTACGGCTTCGTCATACCGGCCGGCCAGGGCGATCCGCGGCGCGTGGCGCAGATGATCGAAAGGCTGCAGGCGCAGCACATCGAAGTATGCGTTGCCGAGGCTCCGATCGTGCTGAACGATGGGCGTTTCCCCGCGGGCAGCTACGTGGTGCGCGCCGACCAGCCTTACCGCAACTACGCCGTGGATTTATTGATGCCGCAGCACTACCCGAAGGACGCCACCGCACCGTACGACGACGTTTCTTGGGAGCTGCCGGCGAACTATCATCTCCAGGCGTTCGCAACCGCCGATCCGGCGATACGCCGCGCCCAGCTCGTGCCGTTGACGGGCGCGCCGCGGCTGCGGGGGGCCGTGCAGGGGGCGGGTCCTGCGTACCTGTTGAAGGACACGGGGCAGGAAAGCTTGCTCGAGGCCCGTTACGCACTGGCGCGCTTCAAGGTCGACATCGCGGAGCGCGGCTTCACGGTCGCCGGTGCGCGCTACCCGCAGGGTTCCTGGATCATCCCGGCACAGCCCGGCGTGGGCGCCGCGGTCGGCCGCTTGGCTGCGGCCTTGGATCTCGATTTCACGAGCGCGGCCGGCATTCCCGAAGTTCGCCGGCATGCGGCGCCGGTGCCGCGCCTCGGACTATGGGTGCCCTGGGCCGATACCGATTCGATCGGCTGGATTCGCTATTCCCTCGATCGCCGCCATATCCCGTATAGATACGTTCGCGACGAGGACATCCGCGCCGGCCACTTGCGCAGCAAGATCGACATACTTCTTTATGGACGCGTCGATCTGGCGCTCGCGGAACAAATCCACGGCATCCCGACGAAATGGGGCCCGATGCCGTTCAAGAAGACCAAGCGGACACCGAGTTTCGGCACGCCCGCCGCATCCGACGACATCACCGGCGGCATCGGCTGGCGCGGCATGGAACGGATCCAACGCTTCATCGACGGCGGCGGCCTGATGATCACGCTGAGCAGCGCATCCTTGCTGCCGATCGAGGGCGGCATCGTGCGCGGCATACGCCGCGATTCAGGCGGCGTGGCGCGCAGCGCGCAAGGCGGCGGCGCCGCCGCCGCGGCGGCGGCGCAAAACGCGATCACGCGAACGCCGGGCGCGCACCTGCGCGCGACCTTCCTCGCCCCGCACAACCCGATCGCCTACGGCTACCCCAGGAGCACCTTCGTGTTCCGGGAGAACGAGGCGCTCTATTCCATGCCGATGCGCTGGCTGCGTGCGGCGTACTGCACGACCTGCCTCGACGGCCCGGTCGATACCAGCCATGTGGTCCTGGTTTGGGGCGGCCCGGCGAATAAGCCATTCGTCGTCAGCGGCCAAGCCTGGGGCGCCGCGAACTTGATCGGCCGGCCGGCGATTTTCGACATGCCGGTCGGCAAAGGCCGCGTGGTCGCTTTCGATTTCGACCCGATGCATCGCGACCTCAATCGCGGCGATCAGCGCATGCTCTGGAATGCGATCATCAACTGGCGCGCGTTGCTCGACGAACCCGCGGTCCATTGACCCATGAACAAGCGGCGCTTCATCACCGTGGCGGTTCTCGCGCTGGTCATCGTCGCGTTCTTCAGCTTCTGGAGCATGCAATCGCAGGGGCAGAATCGCCTCTACATCTACAATTGGGCCGACTTCATCGGCCACCACACGATCGCGGAATTCGAGCACGCCACCGGCATCCAGGTGACCTACGACACCTACGATGCGGAGGAAACCATGGAGGCGAGGTTGATGGCCGGCAGCTCCGGCTACGACGTCGTCAGTGCATCGACGGATTTCTTCGGCCGCGAGATTCGGGCGGGAGTCTACCAGAGGCTGGACAAGTCCAAGCTCAGCAACTGGAAGAATCTGGATCCGCACGTTCTCGCGATCCAAGCGGCCTACGATCCCGGCAACGCGCACGCCGTGCCGTACCTGCATTCGATCAACGGCTTCGCCTACAACGTCGACATGATCGAGGCGCGCATGCCGAACGCGCCGGTCGACAGTCTCGACATGATCTTCGATCCGAAGGTGATTTCGAAATTCGCCGATTGCGGCGTGACGTTTCTCGATTCGCCGGAGGACGTGATCGACCTGGCGCTGCGTTACTTGAAGCTTGATCCGAACTCGCACAGAGCGCAGGACTTCGCGGCCGCCGAGCGCCTGCTGCTCAAGGTTCGTCCCTACGTGCGGGCGTTCGATTCGACCGAGTATATGAACGGGCTCGCCAACCGGGACATTTGCATCGCGATGTCCTGGTCCAGCGATTATGCGGAGGCCCGCCAGCGGGCGCTCGCGGTCGGCGTCAAATTGAACCTGGCGTTCACCGTGCCGAAGGAGGGCGCGAACCTGACGTTTTCCTCGTTCTTGATTCCGGTGGGCGCGCCGCACCTCGCGGCGGCGTACAAGTTCCTCAATTACATGCTGCGGCCGGACGTCATCGCCGAAGTCACCAACCAGATCTACTACGGCAACGACAATCTCGCGGCGCGGCCCCTCGTCAATCCGCGCATCCTTGCCGATCCTACGCTATATCCGACGCCGGCAATCGAGGCGCGGCTGTACCGCTCCACCGAACTCGATGCGGCCACCGAGCGGCTGCTGACGCGCACCTGGACGCGCATCAAGACCGGCAAATAGCGGTCTGCGCGGCGCCTTCAGCGCTCGGCGATTTGCACATCTTGCAGCCGCTGTCGTTCGGTGCGGCGCATCAAGGTGCCGGCGAATATGACGCCGGCGCCGACGATGCAAATGATCAAGGTGGCGAGCGCGTTGATGTCGGGACTGACGCCGAGCTTGACCTTGGAATAGATGACCATCGGCAGCGTGCTGGCCCCGGGTCCCGAGACCAGGCTCGATATCACCAAATCGTCGAGCGACAGCGTCATGCTGAGCAGCCAGCTGGAGACGAGCGCGGGCACGATCAGCGGCAGCGTCGTGTCCATGAAGGCGCCGACCGGCCCGGCGCCGAGATCCATCGCCGCCTCTTCCAGAGAACGATCGGCCGTCTGCAGCCGGGACTGCACGGTAATCGTCACATAGGAGGTGCAAAACGCGATGTGTGCGATGATGATCGTCAGGGCGCCGCGGTGCGGCCAGCCGAATAGATGCAGCATGGAGATGAACAGCAGCAGCTGCGTGATGCCGGTGATGATTTCCGGCATCACGAGCGGCGCGTTGACCATGCCGACCAGCAGCAACCGTCCGCCGAAGCGCCGGAATCGGGCCAGGGCGATGGCCGCCAATGTTCCCAAGATCACCGCAGCGGTGGAAACGACGACGCCGATCTGCAGCGACAGCCGGGCGGCGTCGAGAATTTCATCGTTGTGCAGCAGGCGCGCGTACCAACTCGTTGAGAAGCCCCCCCAAACGCTCACCAGTGCCGAGGCATTGAACGAGTAGCCGATCATCACCGCGATCGGCAGGTAGAGTGCCGCGATACCGAGGCAGAGAATCGTGATCAACAGGGGCGATACGCGATGCTCCACGTTCAGGATTCCATCTGTTTGGCGCTGTAGTGCTGGTAAACGGCTATCGGGCCCACGAGAAAGACCAGGAAGGCGATCGACACGGCGGCGGCGACCGGCCAATCCCGATTGCCGAAGAACTCGTCCCATAGAACGCGGCCGATCATCAAGTTGTTCGGGCCGCCGAGCAGCGAAGGGATCACGAATTCACCGATCGCCGGTATGAAGACCAGCATCGAGCCGGCGATCACGCCGGGCACCGACAGCGGCAGCGTGATGTCGACGAAGGTCCGCCACGGCGGGCTGCCGAGGTCCGCCGCCGCTTCCAGCAGCGTGTAGTCGAGCTTTTCGAGGGTTGCGAACAGCGGCAGGACCATGAAGGGCAGGTACGAATAGATGATGCCGAGATAGACCGCCAAGGTGGTGCCCATGATCTGCAGCGGGCGATGGATGATCCCGAGCCACAGAAGCGCGGTATTAAGCAGGCCGTTCTCGCGGATGATCCCTTCCAACGCATAGACGCGCAGCAGAAAGGACGTCCAAAACGGCAGAATGATGACGAGCAGCAGGAGGCTTTGCGCGCTCTTCGAGGTCCGCGCAATCGCGTAGGCCATCGGATAGCCTATCGCCAGGCAGATCACGGTCGAGAAAAACGCCGTTCGCAGCGAATAAAGATAGGAAAGCCCATACAATTCGTCGCGGAACAGGTACTTGAAATTGCCCAGATTCAGCGTCAGGTGGATGTGGGAATCCGGCGTGACGGATAGAATGTCGGTGAACGGGGGCACGCGCAGCGCCATGTCGGCTAGGCTGATTTTCAACGCGAAGGCGAACGGTATGAGAAAAAAAACGAACAGGTACCCGAGCGGCGGCAGGATGATGAGCCACTTGCCGTGGCGCATCAGCCAAGCGGCGAGCGGCGAACCGCGGGTGCCGGCCGGGTTCTGCGGCTCATCCGGCATGGCGCTGTGCGTCACGGCTCAATCTCGCGCGTGAACAAACGCAGGAAGAAACCCGCGGCGCCGATCCGGCGCGCGCGTACGGCGCACAGCCGGCAGCGCCAACATCTGATCGAGGCGTGCATTTCGGCGCTGCATATCTACGGCCCGTCGCGGACGACGGTGGAAAAGGTGGTGGCAATCGCCAAGATGTCGCCCGGCATCGTGCGATTCTACTTCGATTCCAAGGCTGCGATGATGGTCGCATCGCTGCAATTCCTCGCCACCGAGTTCGAGGAGCGATTATTGGTTCCCGTGAGCGCTCTCAAGAATGACCCCGTCGCGGCCTTGGAATTGATGGTGGATTTGTATCTCGGCCCCGAACTCGCGAGCGCGCGCAAGGTTTCCGTCTGGTATGCCTTTTGGGGCGAAGCGAGTTCACGGCAGGAATACTACGATATCTGCGGCCAGAAAGACGATCAGTTCGCGGGCGTGGTGCGTGAGTTGATCGCGACGATGATCATCGACGGCGCACAGCCGGAGCTCGATCCCGACGCCATTGCGCTCGGACTGATCGGCGTGCTCGAAATGCTCTGGCAGGGATACGCCTTTCAATCGGAAATCGCCATCGACCGGACGGCGGCCAAGCATCGCTGCATGGCCTATCTGCGCTCGGTTTTCCCGGGGCGGTTTGCCTCGAGTCGCGCCGGGCGCGCGGCGCAGGGGCCGCCGCCGCCGAGCGGCGCCGGCTTGCCTCGCTGGAGCTACCACAACGCGCGCCTGAACGCGCTGGAGATCGACGAGCTGTACCGCGGTTCCTGGCAATTCTGCGGGCACCAGACGCAGGCAGCCGCGACGGGCGCGTATATGGCCGTCGACCTCGGCAGCGAACGGGCGTTGATCGTGCGCGATGCCGCCGGCATTCTGCGCGCGTTTCGCGACTGTTGTCCCGCGCGGCCGCATCGGTTGGTCGAGCGCGACGCCGGCCGCTTCGACGGCGCGATCGTCTGCCGAATCCACTCACTGCGCTTCGGATTCGACGGCGGCGCGGCGGCGGCCGACGGCGCCATGGAGTCCGCCGCCGCTTTGCAGCCGCTCGACCTCGAACTTGCGGGCGACCTGATATTCGCGCGCGCCGGCCGCGGCAAGTCGCCGGAGTCGTCGATCGATCCCTGGCTGCGCGCAATAAAGGCCGGTACCCTCGCGCCGCTGGCGCCGCCGCAGTCGGCCGAGTTCGCCGCCGATTGGAAGGTGGTGGTGGAGCAATGGCTGGAATTGGCGATGCCGGAAATCGCGCCGGAATCCGTCGGGGCGATTTGGACGGCGACCGAGCTGCAGGCGGCAAACCACATGGAGCGGATCGCCTGGAGCGCCTGCTTGACGCCGCAAACCGGCCGCTGGTCCGCAGAGCGCTACCGGACGCTGCTCGGCAAGGGTGCGGGATCGCCTTGGCGGCGAGTATTCCTGCCGCCGAACCAGCTCGCGGAACTGCGCCCGGACGGCACGACGATTTTCCAGGTCATGCCGCTCGCGGCCGGCCGCAGCCGCTTGCTGCGCCATGCATTCTCCTCGACATGCGTGGTCGCCGGCGCGCGCGCGACCTCCTACCTCGCCGATCGGCTGGAGCCGCGCTGCGGCCGGCGCGCGGCGCAACTCGCCGAATCGATTCAGCGGGGCGTGGTCACGTTCGGCTACCAATCGGCGGCGGGCTTGGCGACGGTGCGCGCCGCGGACGCGTTCCGGCAATGGATCAAGAGCCGGATTCCGGCCCTCAGGCGGATGCACGCGCCCTTTGACGGCGCATGATGTTCGTCATTGGCCGCCATGAAACTGCGCCGGAGCATTCGCGAGACGCACTTCCGGGATTCGTTCGCGCAGCAGATTGTGGAATTCCAGCATCCAGCGTTCCAGTGCCGATAGCGGGCCGGGCTGGTAGCTGCCGGAGGCGAGGCCGCGCTGCACGCGTGCGCAGAGCGAACGATCTTCACTGTTGACCTGTGTGTTGATGCGGTTGCCGAGAAAGCGGATCGCGCGCATCTGCGGGCGCTCATCCGGCAGCCCGAACACGCCGCTGCGAATCACGCATTTGCCGGGGCCTCGCGGCAGGACTTGAAAGAAGTCCATCTGTTCCGGAAACACGTCGATCCCCAAATTTGGCAGCGCGCTGTAAAAGCGCCAGCTGCGGCGCTGCCGTTCGGGCAAATGCGTGACGATTTTGCCGACCAGCCGCTGATACATGCGCTCGGACCAGTGCGAGGATTCCCGTTCGCGCAGCCAACTGATGCCGCGTGCAATCGTCGGCACCGCCGCTTGGTCCTCGTAGTCCGGCGTGAACATGCGGTTGAGGCCGGGATGGCCGATCGGCACGTGGTAGGATTCGAGGTAGTTGTCGATGGCGATTTTCCAGTCGACGTCCCAGGTCTCGTAGCGGATCGGCCCGAGCGGCACCATCTCCTCGAACCGGTACGCCGAAAAATCCTCGAGCAGCGGGCCCCAGGTGTCGGCGACCGGCGGCGGATTGCCGCTGATCGCCACGAACACGAAGCCGAATGCGACTTCGACGCGCACGCTCTTCAAGCCGAATTCCGCGCGGTCCAGGCCGGGGAAGCCCTCGCGCGAGGGAACGCCGATCAGCGCGCCGTCCTGGCGATAGGTCCAGCCGTGATAGGGGCAGGTCAGCGTGCCCGGGCAATTTCCGGAATCGTCGAGCAGGCGCGCGCCGCGGTGCCGGCAGACGTTGTGGAAGGCGCGTATCGTGCGATCCCGGTCCCGCCACACGAACACGCTCTCCGGGCCGAGGTCGAAGGTGACGTAGTCGCCGCTCTGCGCAATGGAATTGACGTGACAGGCGATTTGCCAGCTCGGCAGCAGGAGGCGCTGCAGTTCCAGCCGATTCAGCTCGCCGTTGTCGTAAACCCAGGCCGGAAGCGCGCGCGGCAGGGCGGCGCCGGCGTCGCTGTCGGAATTGGCCACCGCTAACTCGACCATCAGTGCCTCCCGGCCGTCGTCAACTTGTTAAATGGATATTTAATCTACGCTCGAGCCCCGCTCCTGGCAAGCGGCTGCAGTGCAATAAGCGGCAATTCAGCGAACATCATCCAAAAGGCAGCGGCGCCCCGGCGGCCGCCCGCGAGTCTTCCGGAGCCCATGCTATATGTGTATATAATAGGCGTGGACGAGGCCTGTGCGGGGTGGTAGCTTCGCATCCCAAGGAGTCGTCGCAACCGAATCCGCAAGATCCTCGAGGGCACGCCATGTCCAGAAAACTGACCAAGAGCAACGCGCATTTCCAACGCGCCGTGAAGCGGCTGCCGCTCGGCGTTGCATCGAATTTCCGCTATTGGGGCGACACGCGCACCATTTACGTCAAGCGCGGTCGAGGCGCGCGCATCGTCGACCTCGACGACAACGTTTACGTCGACTACCGCATGGGCTACGGACCGGGGATCCTCGGCTACGCGGAGCCGCGCGTCGACCAGGCCGCGCGCGAGGGCATGGAAGTCGGCGGCGTCTTTGCGTTGTCCACCGAGCGGGAATTGGCGGTCGCGGAGCGCATCGCAAAAATGGTGCCGGCCGCCGAATTGGTGCGTTTCTCGAATTCCGGCACCGAAGCGGTGATGGCCGGATTGCGGCTCGCGCGCGCCTTTACGGGAAGGGACGACTACGTGATTCTCGAGGGCAGCTATCACGGTCTATTCGATGCGGCGATGTGGTTCACGCCGATGGACAAATGGTCCGAGGTCGGCGACCCTGAAGTGCGCCCCTACAGCCAAGGCGTGCCGATCAGCACGCGCAGCTTTGCGCATTTCGTGCAGGCCAATGACGCCAACCAGCTGGAGGACGTCTTCAAGCGCCACGCCGATCGGCTCGCCTGCCTGCTGATCGAGCCGATCATGGGCAACTGTCTAGGCATAGCCGCCGAGCCCGAATACTTGCGGGTGGCGCGCGCGCTTTGCGACCGTTACGGGGTCGTGCTGCTGATCGACGAGGTGAAGACCGGCTTTCGTGTCGCCCGCGGCGGCGTTCAGGAACTGTACGGAATCCACGCCGACCTCTGCACGTTCGCAAAGGCCCTCGCCAACGGCTATCCGATCTCGGTGCTCGCCGGGCGCGAACGGATCATGCGCAAGATCGGCAACGGCGTCGCCCACGGCGGTACCTACACGGCGCATTCGGTATCGCTGGCGGCGGCCGAAAAGACCTTGGAAATACTCGACGAGACCGACGCCCTCGAACGCGTCGCGGATTACGGCACCCGGCTGCGCAATGCGATGCGCGGCGTCCTCGCGGCGCGCGGCATCGCCCACAGCTTCGTCGGCCATCCGTCGATGAGCGGTCTGTATTTCGCGCACGAGCCGCCGCGCAATTACCGGGCTTGGAAGGGCAGCGACTATACGTTCTACGACGCGATGGCCAAGGTCCTGCATGACGAGGGCGTGCTCTGCGAGCCGGATTCGCGCGAGCCATGGTTCGTGTCGGCGGCGCACGATGCGTCCTGTCTTGCCGATACGCTGCGGGCGTTCGAGACGGCCGTCGATGCCACGCTGCAGGCGACCGGCGGCGCGACGCGCAAAGCGAACGCGTGAGCTGAGACCGCCGTGGCGCGCCCCGAGGAGCACGATGCGATCGTCGTCGGCGCGGGCCACAACGGCCTGGTGGCGGCATGCTACCTGGCGCGCACCGGGCTCAAGGTGCTGGTGCTCGAGCGCAACGCGTACATCGGCGGCGCGGCGGTCAGCCGGCGCCTCTACCGGGATTTCACCTATTCGAACTGTTCCTACGTGTGCAGCCTGCTGCGTCCGGAAATCATCCGCGCCCTGGAACTGCCGCGATTCGGTCTGCAGATCATTCCGTACGAGGGCGGCTGTACGCTGATGGGCAACGGCGATCATCTCGCGATATACGAAAATCACGATGCTCTGCGCCGCGAGATCGCCAGGCACTCGAAGCGCGACGCGGAGGCCTACGAGCGCTATTCGCGCGACGTGATGCGCCAATGCAAGTTCATCAAACCGCTGCTGATGCGCACGCCGCCGGATCCGGCATCGTTCAGGCCGCGCGACATCCGCGAGTTGCTGTTTCTCGCGCGGCGCTTTCACGGCCTGGGCGAGGAGCGCATGTACGACACGCTGCGCTTCTGGACGATGAGCGCGGCCGACTTTCTCGACGAATATTTCGAGAGCGAAATCGTCAAGGCACATTTCGCCGGCAGTTCGATCATCGGCACGGCGCTCGGCCCGCGCTCGCCCGGCAGCGCCTACGTGCTGCTGCACCATTACATGGGCGACATCGACGACACGGTGGGCGCTTGGGGGTTCGCGCGCGGCGGCATGGGCGCGGTCAGCAACGCGCTCGGCGCCTCGCTGCAGGCGAGCGGCGGCAGCATACGCAGCTCGGCTGCGGTGGCGCGGATCCTGGTCCGCGGCGGCCGGGCCGGCGGCGTCGTGCTCGCCGACGGCGAGCAAATCGCGGCCCCGTTGGTGATCTCCAATTTGGATGTGCGGCGCACGTTCCTGGAGACGATGAGCGCCGAGGATCTGCCGGATGAGTTCCTGCGGCAGGTCAGGAACTTCAAGATCCGCGGCTCGTCCGGCAAACTGAACATCGCGCTCGACGGCTTGCCGAGGTTCCCGGCGATCCCCGCGGGCGCGCCGTGCAGCCGCGGGGACATGCACGTCACCGACACGCTCGAGATGATGGAGCGCGCCTATGACGATTGGAAGGAAGGGCGCTGGTCGCGCGCGCCGTACATCGACATGCTGATACCCTCGCAACTCGACCCGACGATGGCGCCGGACGGCAAGCACTACATGTCGGTGTTCGTGCAGTACTGCCCCTATGCGCTTGCCGACGGCGCTTGGACCGACGCCAAGCGGCGCCAATTCGGCGACACCGTGATCGAGACCATCGCGCGGCACAGTCCCAATTTCAAGGACCTGATCCTGCACGCGGAGATTCGCACGCCTTGGGACATCGAGAACGAGGTGGGCCTGACGGAGGGAAATATTTTCCAGGGCGAATTGACGATGGATCAGCTGCTGTTCAACCGGCCGATACCCGGATACGCGCAGTACCGTACGCCGGTCCGCGGCGTGTACCTGTGCGGCTCGAGCACTCACCCGGGCGGCGGCGTCATGGGCGCGCCCGGCGCGAACGCGGCGCGCACCGTGCTCGAAGATCTCGGCCGGGCGCACTGATCATGGCGGCGGCGGACGCGGGCGGGGGTTTCGATTGCATCGTGATCGGCGGCGGTCACAACGGCCTGGTCTGCGCGACGCTGCTGGCGCGCGGCGGCCGCAGCGTCGCTCTGTTCGAGGCCAATGACCTGCTCGGCGGCGCCGCGGCGACGCGGGAATTCGCCGCCGGCTTCCGGGTTTCGGCGTGCGCGCATTTGCTGCATTCGATGCCGGCGGCGCTGCAGCGCGAACTGCGCTTGCAGAGCTACGGATTCGCGACGGCGGCCACCGGCATGGCGAGCACCGCGCTGGTCGCGGACGGCGCCGCGCTCGCGATCGGCGCGGCGGATCTCGCAGCCGCCGATGCGGCCGCGTACGCGCGCTACGATGCGCGCATGCGCCGCTTGGCCGCGGCGCTCGCGCCGATGCTCTCGCGCGCACCGCCGCGCCTCGGCACGCGCCGCTGGTCCGAATTGGCGCCCTTGCTCGAGCTCGGCTGGAGGGTGCGCAGGCTGGGGGCCCGGGATATGCGCGAACTGCTGCGGATCGCCGGCATGAACGTCTACGACCTGCTGGAGGAGAACTTCGAGTCGGCCGCGCTGAAGGGCGCCTTGGCACTCGACGCCGTGCTCGGCGCGAATCTCGGACCGCGCTCGCCGGGGTCCGTATTGACGCTGCTGCATCGCCTGGCCGGAGAGTGCGCCGCCGGCGCGGCCGGCCTGACGCAGCCGCTCGGAGGCATGGGCGGCCTATGCGATGCGCTGGCGCGGGCCGCGCGCGCGGCCGGCGTGACGATACGCACATCCTCGCCGGTCGCGCGGATCGAGGTCGAAGCGGATCGGGCGAGCGGCGTCGTGCTCGAGGGCGGCGAGCGGATCGCCGCGGGCGCCGTGATTTCCAGCGCCGACCCCAAGACGACGTTTCTGCATTTGCTCGGCGCACGCCATCTCGATGCCGGCTTCGTGCGCCGGGTGACGCATTTCCGCTCGCGGGGCCTCGCTGCGAAACTGCATTTGGCGCTGGATCGGGCTCCGCAATTCACGGGCTTGATTCCCGGGCGGGAGGCCGGCAGGCTGCTGATCGCGCCGTCGCTGCAATACATCGAACGCGCCTACAACCATGCGAAGTACGGCGAGTATTCGCAGGCGCCCGTCATGGAAATCACCGTGCCGACGATCAACGATCCCGGACTCGCTCCCGCGGGCGGGCACGTGTTGTCGGCGATCGTGCAATATGCGCCGTATTCGCTGAAAGGGGGATGGGAGCTGCAGCGCGGGGGCTTCGCCGACCTCGCGATCGACACGATCGCGCGCTACGCGCCGGGCCTGCGCCGCTCGATCGTCGCATCGGAGCTGTTGAGCCCGCCCGACCTGGAGCGGGAATTTCGTATCAGCGGCGGCCACTGGCACCATGGCGACATGGCGCTCGATCAGTTCTGGATGGTTCGCCCGGTACCGGGCGCCGCGCAGTACCGCACGCCGCTCGACGGTTTGTTCCTATGCGGTGCCGGCTGCCACCCGGGAGGCGGAGTCGTCGGCGCCGCCGGCCGCAACGCCGCACGGCAGGTTCTGCAACAGGCCGCCTGAGATGCCGATCACCGAGGCAGCCGCACCCCACTACCAGCAGCCTCTGCTGAGGACGCCGTTTCACGCGCGCGCACGCGCCTTGTGCGAGGTGGACAGCTATATCCCCTGGGCCGGATACTCGACCGTCGATGTGTTCACCAGCGTCGAGCACGAGTATTTCGCGATACGCAACGCCGCGACGCTCTACGATCTCACGCCGATGGTGAAGTACCGGATCGCGGGAGCCGATGCGCCCGACTACTTGAACCGTCTGGTCACCCGCGACATTGGCAAGCTCGGACGAGATCGCGTGGCCTATTGTGTCTGGTGCAACGATGCCGGCCACATCATCGACGACGGCACGGTGTTCCGCCTCGGCGATACCGAGTTCCGGCTCTGCACGGCGATGCGCCAGATCGACTGGCTGATGGCTTCCGCGGTCGGCTTCGACGTGACGATCGAGGAGGTGACCGATCGGATCGCGGCGCTCGCCCTGCAGGGCCCGACCTCCTGCGCCGTGTTGAAGGCCGCCGGGTTCGAGGGGATCGAGAGACTGAAGCCCTTCGAGATCGGCCGCTTCGCCGTCGGCGGCGCGCCGATCACGGTTTCGCGCACGGGATTCACCGGCGATTTGGGGTACGAATTGTGGATGGAGCCCGCGGCCGCGGAGACGATTTGGGACGCACTGATGAGTTCGGGCCGATCGCGCGGCATCCGCGCGATCGGTTCGCAGGCGCTCAACGTTGCGCGCATCGAGGCCGGATTCATCAGTCCGAATGTAGATTTCGTGTCGGCGGAACACAGCCTGCGCGTCGGCCGCGACCGTTCACCGTTCGAACTCGGTCTGGCGTGGCTGCTGGACTTCGATAAGGGGCACTTCACGGGGCGGCGCGCGCTGCTCGCGGAGCGCCGCCGGGGTCATAGGCGCCGGCTGGTCGGTCTCGATGTGGCGGGCAGCAAGGCCGCCCACAACGCCCTCGTCTATTGCACGCGGTCCGGCAAACGCGAGATCGGCAGTGTAAGCTCCGCCGTTTGGTCGCCGACTTGCAAGCGCAACATCGCCCTTGCTATGGTCGACGCGCCGTATTTCGCCATGGGATCGACCGTCTGGGTGGAAATCTATCTGAACCGGGAGCTGGTTTGGGAGCGGCGGATGATGCAAGCCCGAGTCGTGGAGCGGGCGTTCTTCGCGCCCGTCAGACGGCGCAGCACGCCGCCGGCCGACTATTAGCCGGATGATTGTCGATCAACAAAAAACGCTCGCCGACCGCCCCTGGCTCGACCCGGGCGCCAAACCGCAAATCGTCATAGAGAGCGCCACCAAGACCTTCGGCGCCTTCACGGCGGTCGACCACGTCAATTTACGCATCTACCGCGGCGAGATGTTCGCCTTGGTCGGGGCGTCCGGGTGCGGCAAGACGACCCTGCTGCGCATGCTGGCAGGATTCGCCAATCCCAGCGCGGGGCGGATATTGATCGAAGAGGCTGATATGAGCGGCGTGCCGCCGCACCTGCGTCCGGTCAATATGATGTTCCAGTCCTACGCGTTGTTTCCGCACATGAGCGTCGACGAAAACGTCGGCTACGGACTGCGGCGCTTGCGCCTGAACGGCGCCGAGAGGACCAAGCGCGTGCAGGCTGCGCTGGAGATGGTGCAGATGGGGCCGCTCGGCAAACGCAAGCCGCACCAGCTGTCGGGCGGCCAGCGCCAGCGCGTGGCGCTCGCGCGCGCGCTGATCCGCAGGCCGAAAGTGCTGCTGCTCGATGAGCCCCTGAGCGCGCTCGACAAAAAGCTGCGTGAACAGACGCAATTCGAATTGATGAACATCCAACATCAGGTCGGCATCACCTTCGTCTTCGTCACGCATGATCAAGACGAGGCGATGGCCCTGGCGACGCGCATCGCGGTGATGAACCGCGGCCAAGTCGTGCAAGTGGGCACGCCCGCGGAAATCTATGAATTTCCGCAGAGCCGCTTCGTCGCCGATTTCGTCGGCACGACCAATCTGTTCGAAGGCACGGTGGAGCGTAGCGATCAGGGCCTGATCACGATCCGTTGCGCCGAGACCGCGTGCGTGTTGTACGTCGAGGACGCCGGGCGCTTCGGCGGCGGCCAGCGCGTGTGGCTGGCGCTGCGGCCGGAGAAGGTCCGCTTGAGCAAGGCGCCGGTGGCCGGCGCGCGCCTCAATCAACTCAAGGGGATGGTCTGGGAGCTGGGCTATCTCGGCAACAGATCCACTTATCGGATCAAGACGGAGTCCGGCAAGCTGGTCACCGTGTTCGCGCAAAACGAGAAGCGCAGCACGGAGTGGTCGATCGACTGGAGCGACGAGGTGTATTTGAGCTGGGGCGCCGATTCAGCGGTCCTGTTGCCGCAATGAACGGCGGCCCGCAGTAAGGATCCGCGCGCAGCGCCGCCCTCAGGGCGCCGGCGCCGCGGCGCGCAGCGCTTCGCCGCCGAGAGTGCCGCTGATCGCGGCGCGCGCGCCGGCGGCTCCCTGTCTCCAGCGCATTCGTAGAACGCCCCGCAGCTGATCGGGCCCATAGAGACGGATTCTCGCGCGCACGGCGCCTGCGCGCGCCGCCGGCGCATCGATAACGCCGCTGACCGCCAGATCTTCGGTCCAGCGTATCTTCTCGAGGTCCACGCGGATCGTCGGCGCGCGGCGCAAGACATGAAAGCTTCCGCCGCGCAGTCCCGGGCCTCGGCCCGTCGAATTCTCCGCCGCGCGCACGAGAACATCGCCGAGCGTCATGACGGCCGCCGCCGCGGCGCGCAGCCGCGGCGCGTCCGCCCGATTGCCGGGCAGCGCACTCGCCGGCGCAAGATCGGCGCTGCGTTCGGCGAATCTCGCCACCAGTACGAGCGGTGGCACGCGCGCCGCGCAGCGCGTGTCCCCCGGGGCGAGCGAGACGATGAAGTGGCGCACGATCCGTGCGGCGCAGCCGCTGCGCGCGCGCGGCAGCGCATTGACGTGGAAGCTGTTGGCGATCACCACTTGCCGGCCGTGCGGGAACGCCCGCGCGACGGCCGCACCGTCGGCAACGGGGGTGATGTCGTCGAGCTCGCCGGAAACGATCAGCGCCGGTACGCGCGGATAGATCGCGTCGCGCGGCACGACGTGGGAGGCCGCATGGCCGGCCGGAGCCACGGGCCAGCCGACGCATTCATCGAGATAACTATAGTCGAGTGGCATCGCGCGGTACTCATCGATGGTGAACGGCGCGTAGCTGTCGGGAAATTCGCGCTCGCGCCGCGCGATGGCCGCATCGCGGTCCCGCGCACGCAGTGCGGGCGCGAGGCGCATGTCGAATATCTGCGGCGGATCCTGACACATGACCGCCGCCGCCAGGCCGGCGCTCCACTTCTTGGGGTCGTCGGCCGGATCGCGCGAATCGACGCTGCTGTCGGTCTCGGCCATCAGCCGCAGGAGCGGCGCGGCGTCGCCGGCCACGAAGGCGCGCGCCGCCGCATCCGTCTCGCGCGCGCTCGCGATCGCCGGTGCGCTCGCGAACGTCACGGTCGCGAGTTCGGCGGCATCGGCGATGAAGCGCCGTTTCCGGCCGTTGGCGTCGAAAGCGGCGGCCGCGAACGGCGCGGCGCGCAAGCGCGCGAGCGCTTGGCGAACATGGTCGATCGAACTTCCGGGCAGACGCGCGCAGGGCGGGAAACGCCGGCACAGAATGTCGAATTTATCGCGCATCGCCGGCGCGTAGTTCGGAACCCAGGCATAGTCCGGACCGTTGAGCGGATACGCCCCGTCGAGGACGATCGAGCGCAGCACGCCAGGGTGGCGGACCGCGAATACCTGTTCGAAGTACGTACCGTAGGAATCGCCGTACAGATCGATGCGCCGGATGCCGAGCGCCTCGAGTATCGCGGCCAAATCGTCCGCCGCGTACGCCGTACTGTAGAGCGCCGCCGTGTCCCCGAGGGAGCGCCCGCAGGCGGCGACTCCGGCTACCGTCCAACGAGGCGCGCTCTGCAGAGCGGCGCAGTCGAGCGCCGCCGACCGGCCGGTGCCGCGATTATCCATCAGCACCACGGCGCGCCTCGCGCGCAGCGGACGAAACAGCGCGAGATAGTCGTCGCGCGAAAGCGTCGCGGGATACCCGGGGCCACCTTCGGTCGCGACCAAGGTGCCGAGCGGCTTGCCCGAGCGCCTCGGCGGATAGTATTCGAAGTGGATCGCGATCCGGCCGGCGACCGCTGCGCTCGGATCGAGCGGCCGATCGAGGCTGCCGCAATAGGCGGCGACGCCGCGGCACGCGGTCAAGGTCAGCGAACCCACCGTGAGCGCAGCGGGGGCTGCGGCGCCCGTGACCCGCAGCGCAGCGCCGAGCAGGATCGCGGCGAGCGGCATGCGCCAATTCTTCATGGCCCGGCGATGACGACGCGGTCGCGCGAAGCGGGCGGCGCGTGCAGATGCCCGCCAAGTTCACGGGCGGCCTTGTGGCCCGAATAGACCGCCGCCGCGATGATCGCCGGCTGGCGACAATCGCCGATGCGCACGATCCGCGAGCCGTCCGCTTCGCCGTCGCCGCCCAGCAGTTCATCGGCGAGCGCCTCTTCGGGTTCGCGCGACGTGACGAGCACGAGATGCGCGGCGCGGCGCGACAGTTCGCGGCCCGTGAAAACGCAGGCGAGCGTCGCGCTCGAGCCGTCGAACGCACAAAGCGCGTGCGAAACGACTATTTCCACGCCGGCTTCGAGCAAAGCGCGCTGCGTGCGCGCCTGCTCGGCCGTGTGGGCGCTCCATTCCCCGGCTTTGCTCTCGGTCGTCGCATAGCAGACTTCGGCGCCGTCGCGCGCGAGCGCGAGCGCAACCACCGGCCCCATGTAGTAGTTGTCGTCGTCGAATACGAGGACGCGCTCTTGGGGCCGCGCGCCGTCCATGATGTCATCGGGCGTGAGTACGTCGCCGGCGAGCGACTGCAGCGCGGCGGCGTGCCAGCGGCCGATGCCGTTGCGGCGCCAGCGCGCACCGGTCGCGAGCAGCACGTAATCGGCGCCGAACTCGCGCACCTCGGCGCCCGTAAGGCGATTTCCGAGATATAGCTCGACGTTCGGCATGCGCGCGATTTGCCCGGTGCGGTAATCGCGCACGCGTGCCCACTCCGCGAGGCCCGGCAGACGGCTCTCGCGGGCAACCCGACCGCCCGGCGCATCGGCGGCGTCCGCGAGCGCGACGGTGAAGCCGCGCTTGCCGAGCACGTGCGCCGCCTCGAGTCCCGCGGGGCCTGCGCCGACGATCAGCGCGGATCCGCGGCCGGCGGGCACGCGCTCGGGATGCCAGCCGCTGCGCCACTCCTCGCCGATCGTCGGGTTTTGCGTACAGCGCAGCGCGGAGCCGCGCGTGTCGTAGGCGTAGCAGATGTTGCAGCCGATACATTCGCGGATATCCTCGACGCGGCCGCTGCGAATTTTCTCCGGCAGGAAGGGGTCTGCGATCGACGGCCGCGCCGCGCCGATGAAATCGAGGACGCCGCGCGTCACTTGACTGAGCATCGTGTCCGGCGAGGTGAAGCGACCGACGCCGACGACCGGCCGCCCGGTCAGCGCTCGGGCGTAACGCACGCGGCTCTCGAACGCCGCAGCCTCGACGAAGCGCGAGGAGCCCATTTCTTCCTCGTAATCCTGGGTCACCAGGTCCCACAAATCCGGCAGCGGGCCGAGCACGCCGAGCAGGTCGCGCGCCTCATCGGCTCCGAGGTGCGTCGCGCCGTGGCCGTCGGCGCTGAAGCGCGCCGCGACCGCGCAGCGATCGCCGACGGCCTCCTTGGTTTCTTCGAGCAGTTCCCGAAACAAGCGGGCGCGGTTCGTGAGCGAGCCGCCGTACTCGTCGGTGCGGTCGTTGAGGCTGCGCGATAGAAACTCCCAAACGAGGTAGCCATGCGTCGGGTAGACGTAAATGATGTCGAAGCCCGCGTCGCGGGCCCGCAGCGCCGCCTGACGATGCCACGATTTCAGGCGCCGAATGTCCGCCCGGTCCATGCGTTGCGATTGGACCGGGTCGCCGCGTGCGGGCATCGAGCGGACTCCGAGCGTCGGCATGCGCGTCGCCAGATTCGCGACATAGCTGCCCCCATGCCACAGTTCTATGCCGGCGAGCGCGCCATGGGCATGGACCGCATCGGCAATCACGGCGAGGTTGGCGGCGTCGCCGTCGTCCCAAATCGACGCAAAGGGGTACGGATGATCGTCCGAGCTCGGGTGGATGGAACAATATTCGGTGCAGACCACGCCCCAGCCGCCCTCGGCCTTGACCTCACGCATGGCCGCAAGCGTCCGCGGCAGCGCATGGCCCATGCCGCTGCAATGCGGCACTTGATAGAAGCGATTCGGCGCCGTGACCGGGCCAATGCGCAGAGGTTCGAACAGCGGCGCGTAACGGGATTCGATTCTCATTGCCTTCTCCCCGCGCGCCCCGGCGTAGCCGAGTAATCGAAGCGTCGCTATATGATCGTATATTATAATTATATATCGGTATAGAAAACAGCGGAGCTTGGGAGATTATGGCCATGACGCACCGATCAACGCGAAATAGACGCCCGCAGCCGGCCGCGGCGGCGCCGGCGCCCATCGATCGAGGCCTGCACGGCGGACTTACGCGTCCCTACGAGTTGCTGCCGGCGCAAGAGGTCGACCGGCTGATCGAATCCGCATGCGCCTTGCTGCGCGATACCGGCTGCGTGTTCGAGCCCGGTACGGAGGCGATCGATCTGTTGCGCGCGGCGGGCTGCCCGGTGAGCGGCGACGGCGTGGTGCGATTCGACCCGGCGCTGGTGCGCGACGCGATCGAGGGTTGCGCGAAGAGCGTGCGCCTGTGGGATCGCGACGCCGGGAAATATCTCGAGTTGGACACGACTCACACCTGGTTCATGCCGGGCATGACCTGCATCAAGGTCTACGACCTCGCGAGCGGCGAGCGCCGACCCAGCACCGCGGAGGATCTGGCGATGATCACGCGCGTCGCCGACGCGCTGCCGAACATCGACGGCGTCTGCGTGTCTTGCAAGGACGTGCCGCATTCCGACATCCACGGCGAAATCAACGAATTCGCGACCTTGATCCACAACACGACCAAGCCGCTCGAGTATTTGTGCGAGAACGCGCAATCCCTTGCCGTAGCCGTCGAAATGGCGGCCGCCGTGCGCGGATCGCGGCGCGCACTCGAGGAAAAGCCCTATTTTCTGCAGATCGTCACGCCGCTGCCGCTCGCCTATTGGCGCACTCACAGCGAGCAAATCATCAGCGGCGCGCGCGCCGGCATACCGATCAGCGTCGGTACGATACCGATCGGCGGTGCCTCCACGCCGATCACGCTGGCGGGGTCGATCGTCAACAGTCTGGCAACCGATTTTGCCGCCATGGTGCTCGGCCAGCTCGCGCGGCGCGGCTCGTTCGTGATCGGCAGTTCCGACGTCTGTTTCATGGAGCCGGCGACCGGTGGAATCGGCAATTTCACGCACGCATCGCTCGCCGACATCGCCATGCACCAGGTGCGCCGCCGCCTCGGGATCCCGTCGTTGACGGGGTTCGCCGGCCAGTCGTCGGCGCGGCGATTCAATCAGGATGCGGTTTGGGAAATCAGCGCGAGCATGATGCAAGCCTTCTTCAGTCGGCCCGCGACCCTCGACTATCTCGGTTCCCTGGACGAGGGCATTACGTTTTCCATGCATGCCCTGTGCCTGTGCGACGAGCTCGCCGGCATGCTTCGCAGCATGTGGCAAGGCATTGCAGTCAGCGCCGAAACGATGGCACTCGACCTCGCGCACGAAGTCGGACCCCGTGGCAATTACCTCGCGCAAAGCCACACCGTCGCGCATTGCCGCGATCAGCCCTGGCGCGCGCGCTATTTCGGCCCGCACATGCCGCTCAACATGAACCTGCGGCCGGACCGCGAATTGCTCGAGCGAGTCGACGAGGATCTGCGCGGCATCCTCGCAAGCCATCGCACCGCGGCGCTGCCGGCCGATGCGTCCGCGGCCATCGCCGAGATTCAAGACAGATTCCGCGCGCAATATCGCGGCTAGGCCGCCCGCTTCGCCGCAGCAGATGCTCCGGCGCCCAAAGCGAATCGGCGGCATTTTGATCGGACTGGTTTCCGGCTCATTGAAGAGTGTCGTAATTGCGGGTAGTTTGATTGTTACCTTGGGGATTGCGCTAGGGACGTTATGGGCGAGGAAGTGGTTCGAGGCAAAGAGGTGGTGGTTCACTTCGAGGAGCAGCGCTGCGTGCACTCGCGCCATTGCGTGCTCGATCGACCGGATGTGTTTGTGCCGAATGTGCAGGGGGAGTGGATTCATCCCGATCGGGCCTCCCCCGCAGAACTCCAGGAGCTCGCTCACAATTGCCCCTCGGGAGCCATTCGGTGCGAGGCTGCGGATGGAACAGCGTTGGAATCCGCACCGTGCGTCAACACCGTAAGAATCAGGGAGAACGGACCACTTGCCGTGCGCGCGCCCATTCTCATGCAGGGTCGTGCGGAAGGATTTCGGCTCACGCTGTGCCGATGTGGAGCATCGACACACAAGCCCTTTTGCGACGGGAACCATGCAACCGTCAATTTTGTTGCCAGCGGCGAGGTTGCGGCGGTGGACTCGAAACCCCTTGTCCAACGTGACGGGCCGCTGAGCATCGAGCCCACACCAGACGGGCCTTTGCACGTGACCGGCAATCTCGAAGTCGTGACGGGCACCGGGAAGACCGTCAATCGCGTGACGGACACCTGGCTTTGTCGTTGTGGACAATCAAAAAAGAAGCCGTATTGCGACGGCAGTCACCGCGAAGTCGGGTTTCGCAGCGGCTAGTAGCCCATCGCGACCTGCAAAACAGCACGTCTGAATTGCCGCCAGCAGACGTGACGGTCCGTTCGCGGTCCGTCTCCTGATCGAAGCGGTTCACACTGAATAACTTCCTAGCAGCCGTCTTGCACGAGAGTGGCGGCCGGTCTCTCGGACTGCAGGAGCAGAGTGCGCCGTACTCCTTGGCGGTCCGGCATCGACAATCAGCATCTCGACGCGATCGGCTACGCCGGCCGTATTGAGAGTGGGCCCGGCAGCGGTTATTACGTCGGGCAGATCAAAGAGAACCGCGCTCGCTGCCCGCTCTCGTAGTAGCACTGCTGCGAGGAAGGCTCCGTGCGATCCGCCTAGGTCGATCACTTTGCGCGCTCCCGCGAACGAGTAGAAAGCAAGTACCGTCTGTATCGCCATCGTAGGGCCGCCGCTCATGGCCTCCGCAAAGTATTGCTGTTCTTGAGCGTTTCTCCTGTCCGGCACTGGCGTACTGAGCGCGCTCTTGAAGGCAGCCTTTTCCCTGCGCACGCGATCCTCAAGGTTTCCTCATGGATGCCAATGACTTGGTGCCATCTCGGCAATTGGCAACGAGCGCATCGACTCGCCAACATCCGAGCGAGGACATTCGCCGACCGGGGTGAGGCTGAAGCGCCCGTTAGCGTCGGCATGTGGGTTCGAGATTCTTGCAGGCAGCGTATTGAAATGTCGGCCGGGCAATTCTCAACGAGGCTGTCCGGGAGTAAAATTACATCGAGGCATTAACCGAGGAGACACTGGTTCGCGGAAATATCGACAACCGGTTGGCGCCAGGCCAGTTGATACGTGGGCGCGACCGCAGCGCAGGTCAGGCCCGTGAGATTCGGCGGCTGGGCACGCCGCGCCCAATCGACCCGCCGCCATCAACCGCTCGAACAGCGCTTTCTTTTGCGGGTTGATCAAAATCGTCAGATGAGCGGTGCGCTCTTCGTTCGATAGGGCCGCCGCCGGAACTCTTCGTTTACATGCAAATTGCGTTGTATGATAATAGAACGATAATCCGAGTGGAATCATCGCGCAAGTACCCGCATCGAGATACGTCGGCGGGTTTTTCCTGCCAGCTCGGATCTCGGCCGACGGATTTCCAGGGCGGCGCCTTAAGGCCGGCTGTGAGGGACGCGATTTGAGCCATTCGGTGCCCGATCGGTGATGCCGCTGTCGACGCCTCACTGCCTGAGTCAACTGGCGGCGAGCGGTGTGGGGCTGTTGTTCGCGCTCGCGCCGATCGGGATTTTCGCTGCGCGACGCCCGCTAGGAATCCGGCTCACCTACGCGGCCTGCATGCTGATCTGTGCAGGGCTCGCGGGTGTTGCACTGCTCGTCCTGCTTACGCCAGCTTCGAAACTGGGGTTCATCCATATCCCCGTCGGACTGCCGCTCGGTCGAACCGTCCTCGGGTTCGATCCGTTGAGCGCCGCGTTCGCCGTCATTATCAACCTGGCGACCGCGATCATAAGTGGCTACGCGATCGGCCATGGTGCACACGCCCGCGAGCCGCTGCGGATCATGCCGTTCTACCCAGCGTTCATCGCGGGCATGAATCTGGTGCTGCTCGCGCAGGATGCGTTTTCATTTCTCGTCGGCTGGGAATTCATGTCGCTCGCGTCCTGGGCACTCGTGGTCAGCGAGCACAATTCCGCGGAGAACCGGCGCGCAGCTCTCGTGTACCTCATCATGGCCACCGGTGGAGGGCTGGCACTGCTGCTGGCGTTCGGCCTGCTCGCCGGTCCCGGGGGCGGTTATGCGTTCGATCAGATCCGACTGGCCGCGTCCTCCGGCGTCGGCTCGATCGTTCTGATCCTCGCGCTGGCCGGTGCGGGGTCCAAAGCCGGTCTCGTTCCGCTGCACGCATGGCTGCCGCTGGCGCATCCGGCAGCGCCGAGCCACGTCTCGGCATTGATGAGCGGGGTCATGACGAAGGTCGCCGTATATGGATTCGTGCGGCTCATCTTCGACCTCGCCGGCCCGCCATTATGGTGGTGGAGCATTCCGGTGTTACTGGTAGCCGGTATCACGACTCTTCTCGGTGTTCTTTACGCATTGATGGAACACGACTTGAAGCGACTGCTCGCGTACCACACGGTCGAAAACATCGGCATCATCTTCATCGGGCTGGGCCTGTCGCTCGCGTTCAAGGCGGGCGGCTTGGGCGCGGCGGCCGCGCTGGCTCTCGTGGCGGCGATCTTCCACGTGTTCAACCATTCACTCTTCAAGAGTTTGCTGTTCCTCGGCTCCGGCTCCGTTCTCACCGCGACGGGGGAGCGGGATATGGAACATCTGGGCGGGTTGATCCATCGGATGCCCGTAACGGCGGTCGCGTTCCTCGTTGGATGCATCGCCATTTCTGCGCTTCCGCCATTCAACGGCTTCGTGTCCGAGTGGCTCACGTTCCAGGCCATTCTCCTCAGCCCGCAACTGCCACAGTGGATCCAGAGACTCCTGGTTCCCGCGATCGGCGCCATGCTCGCCTGTTCGGCGGCGCTTGCCGCTGGCTGCTTCGTCAAAGCGTTCGGCATGACGTTCCTGGGCCGCCCGCGTTCCGGCGCGGCAACTGCGGCGCGCGAGACGGATCGCTGGTCGCGAAGCGCCATGCTGGTGTTCGCGGCGTTGTGCCTGCTCGCCGGGGTGTTGCCGGGCTTCGTCATCGATAGCATCGGCTCGGTCACCCAGATGGTCGTCGGCTCGCGGCTTTCGCCGCAGGCGGCGCTGCCTTGGTTTCGTATCATTCCAATCAACCCCGCACGCAGTGCCTACGGCGGCCTGCTCCTATTTGTCATGATCCTGATCGCCACCGCCGCGACCGCCTTCATCGTACGTCGGTTCGCCGCGCATAGCGTGCGGCGGTCCCCGGCGTGGGATTGCGGATTTCCGGACGCGAGTCCCGCGACGCAGTACACCGCCGGCAGTTTCGCGCAGCCCATTCGCCGAGTGTTCGGAAGTGTCGTATTTCGCGCACGCGAACACGTTACGATGCCGAAACCCGGCGACACCGCCGTGGCCAAGCTGCGCGTCGACCTGCACGACACGATCTGGGAGGCCTTCTATGCGCCGGTGATCCGCCTCGTCGAGGGAGCGGCCGATCGCCTCAACAAGCTGCAATTCCTGACCATCCGCAACTACCTGATGCTGGTATTCGCCGCGTTGGTTATCTTGCTGATCGTTGTAGGGACCTTGTGATGACTCAGGAATGGTTCAGGCAGCTATTGCAGGCGGCCCTGGTGCTCGGGCTCGCGCCACTTCTATCCGGCGCGACGCGCAAGATCAGGGCTCGACTTCTGCGCCGACGGGGTCCGTCGGTGTTTCAGCCATACCGTGACCTCCTGAAACTGATCCGCAAGGAGACGGTGGTTGCTGAGAATGCGTCGTGGCTTTTTCGCGCTGCGCCTTACGCCATCTTTGCCACGACATGGGTTGCTGCGACGTTGGTACCCACGTTCGCCACCGGCCTTTCCCTGAGCGGGGACGGCGATGTGATCGTAATCGTCGCGCTCCTCGGTACCGCGCGTTTTCTGCTCGCGCTCGCCGGACTCGATGTAGGCACGAGTTTTGGCGGTATCGGCTCGAGCCGTGAAATGATGTTCGCGTCGCTCGCGGAGCCCGCGATGCTGATGGCGGTATTCACACTCTCGCTGATCGCAGGGTCCACCCAGCTCTCCGCGATCTCCGCGTTCATGCTGGGACCCAACGGCGGTCTCAACATCTCGATCGCGCTCGCGTTGGTTGCGCTCATCATCGTGGCGCTCGGAGAAAACTCCCGTATTCCGGTCGACAATCCCGCCACTCATCTCGAGCTGACGATGGTGCACGAGGCGATGATTTTGGAATATTCCGGCCGGCATCTGGCGGTGATCGAGGCCGCGGCGTCACTGAAGCTGCTGCTGTACATCTCGCTGATCGCGTGCGTGTTCGTTCCTTGGGGGACGGCCGGGGACGGTGCTGGTGCCGTCGCCTATGCCGTAGGACTTGGCGCGTATGCGGCCAAGCTTGCGGTATTTGCGTTCCTCCTGGTTCTGTTTGAAACCGCCGTCGCCAAGATGCGAGTGTTTCGCGTGCCCGATTTCCTGGGGATAGCGCTCATGCTCGGCCTGCTCGCGACAATTTTGATGTTCGTCTCGAAGGTACCGCGATGAATCCGTTCGATACCAATATCGCCCATCTCCTCGCCGGTTCGATGGTCCTGGTCAGCTTTCTGCTCCTTTATCAGGACCGGATGTTGCCGCTGCTCAATATCTTTGCGATCCACGCTTGCGTGCTGGCATGCTCGGTCGGCTGGCAGGCCTACGTGCAGCGCGCGCCGCATCTATTCATCACGGCGCTGATCGCACTGCTGTTCAAGGGCGTGATGATTCCGATCGCCTTGCGCCGAATCGTCGTGCGTCTCGGGATTCACCGCACGATCGAGAACGTCGTGAGTATCGGACCGACGATGCTGTTCGGGATCGCGCTGGTGGGGTTATCCATCATCGTCATGTTGCCGGTGACCCAATCCGCAGACACGTTCGTGCGTGAGGACCTGGCTTTCGCATTGTCCGTCGTACTGCTCGGTTTCCTGATGATGGTCATGCGGCGCAATGCCGTGAGTCAGGTGATCGGCTTCATGTCGCTCGAGAACGGCTTGGTGCTTGCCGCGAGCGGCGCTCGCGGAATGCCGCTCGTCGTCGAGATCAGTGTCGGCTTCTCGGTGCTCATCGCATTCTTTGTGGTCGGCATTTTCTTGTTCCGTATCCGCGAGCGATTCGACACGGTCGATCTGCAGGCGCTCGATATGGCGCGAGGCGAATCGACGTGAACGTGTCTGTCGGAACGGTGGCGCTGGCCGGACTTCTCGCCATTCCCTCGCTCGGCATCGTGCTCCTCGCGGTGATCCCCAATTACAGAATTGCGGCGCCCCTCAACGTGATCCTGTGCGCTGTTACTCTCGTGAGCGCCGGCGCACTTTATTCGCACCGACCGGAACCGTCGCTCTATCTCATCGTCGATGACGTCAACACGGTCTTTCTCATCGTCGGTGCGCTCGTGGGTTTCACGACCAGCGTCTTCAGCGCCGGATATATCGCGCACGAATTACAGACTCGCCGGCTCAGATCGCGGGATGTGCGCTTTTATCACGCCATGTACCAGTTGCTGATGTTTGCGCTGAATCTTGCGCTGGTGTCGAACAACATCGGGCTCATGTGGGTGGCCATCGAGCTGGCGACGCTCACGACCGTCATGATGGTGGGCATTTACCGCACCAGCGCCGCGCTGGAGGCGGCCTGGAAGTACTTTATTCTGGGTTCGGTCGGCATCGCCCTTGCCCTCTTTGGCACTATCCTCGTCTATGTCGCAGCCGAGGGACGTCTGGGCGAAGGCATGCCGGCCATGGCCTGGGACCGACTCGCGGCCCATTCAGCGGGCTTCGACCCCGCGCTTCTCAACCTGTCGTTCGTATTCCTGCTGCTCGGCTACGGCACCAAGGTGGGTCTCGTTCCGGTGCATGCCTGGCTGCCGGATGCGCATGCGGAAGGCCCGACGCCAATTTCCGCCGTACTGTCCGGGTTGCTCCTCAATGTGGCGCTCTTTGCGCTGCTGCGGTTCAAGATGATCATGGCCGGCAATCCTGGCGTCATCTCACCCGGTCCGATGATGGTCACGATGGGACTGGCCTCGCTGATATTCGCGGGCCTGATGATCTACCGTCGGCGCGACATCAAGCGAATGTTTGCCTATTCCTCGATCGAGCACATGGGAATCATTACGTTCGCGTTCGGACTCGGCGGACCGTTCGCGAATTTTGCGGGACTGCTGCAGATGGCGATGCATAGCTTGACGAAATCCGGCATCTTTTTCGGAGTCGGATACGTGTGCCAACTCGAGGGCACGCAGCAAATCGCGGATATCCGGGGCCTCACACACAGTCAGCCGCTGCTCGGCTGGCTGTTGCTACTCAGCGTCATCGCGATCGCGGGACTGCCGCCGTTTGGCATATTCACGAGCGAGTTTTTGCTCGTGACGTCGACCTTCGCAGTCGCACCGTGGCTCGCCATTCTGCTGGTGGTCGGCCTCATGATCGCCTTCAGCGCGCTCATGCTGCGAATTCACGGCATGGCATTCGGAGCGACCGACAAGCACTATTCACTCGGCGCGTACCGTCTTGCGCCGATGGCATTGCACTTGACCCTGGTTGCAATCGCGGGGGTTTATCTGCCGGGCGCCATCGTCGCGTGGTTCCGTCACGCGGCAATCCTCCTCGGGTAAGCGCTTCGATGTTAAAAGCACTGTTTGGACACCTCACACCCACCGCGAGCCATCGCGGCTGGCCTCGCGTGGTGGGCGACGCAGACACGTGGCGGGGCATCGGCGAGGCGCTCCGCGAAGGCAAACTCGACCTGCTCGGACTATGGGGCGATGCAGCGGCGGTCCACTGCGCGCTTTACGAACCCTCGACGCGGCAAATCGCCAGCGCTTCCATCGATGTTCAGGACGGCAAGGCGCCGTCGCTCGCTGTCTTCCACGCGCCCGCATCCCGCCTCGAGCGGACGATCCACGATTTATATGGGATCGATTTTCGGGCTCTGCCAGATCCGCGGCCGTGGCTCGATCACGGATGCTGGCCAATTCATCAGCCATTGGCCGACCAGCCGCGACCTCAAGCGCCGTTGCCGCCCTACCGGTTCCTCGAGGCGGACGGCCCGAGTCTGCATCAGATTCCGGTAGGTCCGGTGCATGCGGGGATCATCGAGCCCGGGCACTTCCGGTTCACGGCGAGCGGCGAGACGATTGTCCGACTCGAAGAACGCCTCGGTTATACCCACAAAGGCATCGAAAAGCTGCTGCGCGGCAAATCGATCGACGAAGCCGGACGAATCGCCGCGCGCACGTCCGGCGACAGTACGGTGGCGTATTCGTTGGTCTTCGCTCTCGCGGTGGAGGCGGCGCTCGAGTGCCGCCCTCCGCCGCGCGCGGTATGGCTGCGTGCGGTGATGGCGGAGCTCGAACGGATCGCGAATCACTTGGGCGACATCGGTGCGATTTGCAACGACGCGTCGTTCTCGATGATGCATGCGGAATGCGCGATCCTGCGCGAAGAGGTGTTGCGTGCGTGTACCGTCGCCTTCGGCCATCGTCTGATGATGGACCGTATCGTCCCGGGCGGAGTCGCCGCGGATCTCGAGCCGGCTGGACGCGACGCGATACTCTCTTTCACTCGAAAACTTCGGCGGCAATTCCCGGAGCTGATCGAGCTCTATGATCACACGGCCTCGCTCCAGGATCGCACGGTCGGCGCCGGGGTGGTGCTCGCTTCGCTTGCCGCGGAGTTTGCGGCGCCCGGCTATGTCGGTCGGGCCTCCGGGCGCTCGTTCGATGCCCGAATCTGCCGGCCCTACCCGCCGTACGATCTGGCGCCCATCGAGATCGTCGTGCGGCCCGAAGGCGATGTCGATGCGCGCGTGTGGGTGCGTATCCGGGAGATCCAGCACAGCGTCGGTTGGCTCGAGGCGGCGCTCGCATCCCCCCTTCCTCCGGGCCCCGTGCATCTGCCGGTCATTGCCGCGCCCCGTGCGGCCATTGAAGGCTCGGCCCTCGTCGAGGGGTTTCGGGGTGATATTCTCGCGTATGTGCGAATCGGCCCGGATCGGCGGTTAGAGCGCTGCCATTTACGCGATCCATCATGGTTTCTGTGGCCGCTGCTGGAGGCTGCCATCGAGGGCAACATCGTTGCGGATTTCCCGTTGTGCAACAAGTCGTTCAATTGCTCCTATTCCGGCCATGATCTGTAGTTGCGCTCACGCTCGGTAACCCGCTATGCGCAGGCGCCTGTTCAAAAATCTGATAACGGCACCGTGCACCGAACCCGTGAGCGAAGGGACCGTCGATCTCGAGGCCGCGGGTACGACGCTGCGTGGTGTTATCGCGCGTCGTCTTGGACGGAGTCTAGCGATTCGCGAAGTCGATGCCGGCTCGTGCAATGGCTGCGAGCTCGAGATCCATGCGCTCGGCAACGCGTTTTACGATGTCGAACGATTCGGTATTCGCTTTGTGGCCTCGCCGCGCCATGCCGACCTGCTGCTCGTGACGGGTCCTGTCACGTGCAACATGCGCGAGGCCCTTGAACGTACCTACGCGGCAACGCCGGCGCCCAAGTGGGTGGTTGCGGCCGGAGACTGCGGGGCCGGCTGCGGTGTGTTTGCAGACAGCTATGCCTGTGTGGGCGCGGTCTCGAAAGTGATTCCAGTCGACCTCGTGATTCGGGGCTGCCCACCGACTCCGACGGACTTGCTGCGCGGATTGCTCTGGCTGCTTAGTCGCGCCGCGCCAGCCGGTGTAAACACGACGCCCTTATGAACGTTCTTCGACCCGGAGTTTCTTGTTCTCGGCGAGGGTGCGCTGCAGTACGGATTCGCTCGCTTTTGATGCGATCGCTCCCGGTAGGGGTTGGTGAGTGCCTCGTCGACATCGATGCCGGCGGCGAGCTATTTCACGATACCAGAGACGGTGGATGGATCGTGCTGGTTCGGCTGCTCATACTCTGCGGTTTGCATGCGGTGTGGTTGGACGCGTCACGAGGTCGAGCCGATTTCACCCGCTATAACCACTCATGTCATGCGTGAACACGAACAGCACCGTGCAAATCCGATCAGCAGGGAAGCGCTTCTGGCGAGGAGCCCAACTCATGCGACCAGTGTTGCGACGACTATTGCCGGCCGTGCCGCTGATCGCTTTACTGAACACCGCGAAGGTCCACGCCGGGCCGCCGTTCTACACCGACGACCCCGAGCCGGTCGACTACCGGCACAACGAGTTCTACGTTTTCTCCACGCTCGATCGATCCTATGGATCCGATGCGATCCAGGGCCCGGCGATCGAATACAACCGCGGCATCGCCCGCAACACCCAGTTCCACGTCGTTTTGCCGTTCAGCTACTTTTCGCCCGCCGGCGCCGCCGGCGCGTTCGGCTTCGGCGATGTGGAGGTTGGCATCAAGTACCGCTTTATCGAGGAGAGCTGCGATCGACCGCAGATCGGATTTTTCCCGATGGCGGAAATTGCCACGGGGAGCGCCGCGCGCGGCCTCGGCAACGGGCACACCTGGTATCGGCTGCCGCTGTGGATTCAGAAAAGCTGGGGACCGTGGACGTCCTACGGCGGTGCCGGTATCGACATCAATCATGCGCCGGGAATGCGCGACTCCACGTTCGGCGGACTGTTGATCCAGCGCGACCTGAGTCCGCGCCTGACGCTCGGCGGCGAATTGTTTCGTCAAAATGCGCAAGTCATGGGCGCGCGCGGTTACACGCTCCTCAATCTGGGCGGATACTACAACTTCACTCGCGACTTCAGTCTGCTGTTTTCGGGCGGCCGTAGCGCCACCGGTGAGCGACACACCGTAGCTTACCTGGGGCTGTACTGGACCTGGGGATCGCCAGGCTGAATGGATCAAAGCGTAATTATATTGCTGATGTTGGCCCTGGCCTTTGCCTGGAGCACGGGCGCGCATTACACGGGTGCCTGCATGGGCATGCACTACGCCACCGGCAGCATCAGCTTGCCGCCGGTCTCGCCGTACGTGTAGCGGCCCGAATCCGGTCATCACCATGCGAGAGGCGCGCGCTGCCGCATTCGAGTAGCGGCGGGAGACGGCGTCGAGGGATGCCCAACCGACGACGGCTGCGGCGTCAACTGCTGGGATCGCGGCGTCGTGTCAGGTTGCACAGCATGTCCCGGACGTTGCCGCGACCGCGGGCTCACAGCATGCTTCGTCCGTCGCTTTCGGCGGCACGCAGCACCCACCGGTCTTCGGCGCGATTTCCGAGTCCGCACCGTAAATCGGGATCACACCCTGCGTATGGAAGGTCTCCCACGCGACGCCGGCGGGATCGGTGATCCAGACCTTGTCCGACTTCGCGTAACAGCAGGCGGCATCAGCCTGTTCGATCAATGCGCGGTCCGCCCGCGCGAGCTGGGCGCGCATGGCCGTCAATTCGCCGGCCGAGTCGACCTGGAACCCCAGATGATTGACTCCGATGGGGTAACCGCGCTGCGTGATGGCAAAGTTCATCCGCGGATCATCGAGCATCCACTTGGCGTAATCATCCTTCTGAACCGTCGGCTCCACGGCGAACAGAGCAGAATAGAAGCGGATGCCTTCGGCAATATCTTGAACGGACACGTTGACGTGGAACCTTTTCATGCGCGCTTCCTTTTGGGTTCGGCGACCGTGACCGCGGGTATGCCGCATGCTGGACCACAGTCTTTGTCGGCCACGCTGCAGCAGTGATCGGTCAAGAATTCGAGCAATTGATTCATGTGTGCGAAGTTCGGGCTGTAGAATATAAAACGCCCTTCGCGGCGAGCTTCGATGAGCCCGGCTCGCTGCAGCTCCTTCAAATGAAACGACAACGTCGGTGCCGGTACGCCGAGCTTCTCGGTAATGTGGCCTGGCGCATAGCCCTCGGGGCCCCGCTTCACGAGTAACCGAAAGAGCGCCAGGCGCGATTCTTGGGCCAAAGCGGAAAGGCCCGCGACAGCATCTTTAGATTTCATAATTCCAATTATATCAAACTAATACTCAGCTAACAAAACTAATTTTTGGCAAGTTCATGCCGAGGTCAAGCAGGTAGCAAACAACGCCAGGAGCGGCACAGTTTCCCGGCGGAAGCGCGATAGGTGCTCCTAACGCCGCTCGGAACATTCCCGAGTTTGTCGCCCTAACTGCAAACGTGTAGATCGCGCACAATATGGATATCAGGCAATAACCTGAAATTTGGGCATTAATCCCGTTGAGAGGGCCAATTTCATGAAGTCACAGGCAATGCGTCGTCGAAACGTCGCACCCGCAACTGCCTGTTCGGAGTGCACCCTATCCAACCTAAGCGCTTGTAATCAGTGGTCGGGGTGACAGGATTTGAATCTGCGACTCCTAGGTCCCGAAAGTGAAATTGATGCGCTTCCTAAGATTTTGAACTGTCAAGAGAAACCCAAGTAACTGGCTGATTCGCATGCGGATTCAGGTTCTCGCATGTACGCTTCGCTCCACCCGAGTTCGCCCTCATTGGCGAACTATTGTGACCCCCGTGTGACCTGCGCAGACTGGGTCACAAGTGGAAGGAGTTGGAAGCCACAGCGATGCGCAAGAAACTCTCTCGGAACGTCGCGCGAAGTGTACGCGCCAATGGTACGGATGTCGTCATCGCAGACACGCAGATTCCCCGATTCGAGTTTCGTGTGCGGCGGTCGGGCACCAGGATCTGGACACACCGATACCGTAACACCGAAGGTTGGCAACGCCGCTACATCATCGGCCGCTTCCCCGGTCTGAACGCGACCGCTGCACGCCAGCTGGCGCTTGCGCTCGCAGTCGATGTGGCCAGCGGCAAAGTCGTGCAGGAGTGCAAGAAGGCGCTGCGCGACGAAGGAGTCCGGAAACGAGAAGGGACACTCAGGAATTTCATCGAATCGCGCTATCGACCGTGGGCACTCGGCCATCTGAAGTCGGGGACGTTTCAGCTCGAACGCATCGAGGCGGATTTCAAGGCCTGGCTCGACAAGCCGATGATTGATCTGAACACCTGGCTGCTCGAAGGGTGGCGTCACCGGCGGCCATAGGATAACCGATCGTTGCTAGCGCCGATGGCGCGCGGAGACCGAGATGCAGTGTTGGTCGCCGGTCCGACGAGTCGAGAGATTGGCGGTTTGCTGGCGCTCGTTCCCGGAGGTAGTGATTCACGTTGGCACGCGATCTCAACGCCTGCTGTGCGGTATCGATAGCTTTCAGCCGCGTCAATAATCGCTCCGCTGCCACTCGGCGCTTGGAAGCCAAAGGTCACTGGTTCGAGTCCAGTCGGGCGCATCCAACTCAATGAGTGCGGTGACCCCGGTCAGAGGAATCGGCTGTGCGTGCCCGTGGAAGCGGCGGCGGGGGAATTAGGGGACCCCCGGCGCGGTGAGATTTACACGATCGCCAAAGGGCATTGAGCGCGGTGGCCATGAAATGTTGGTAACGCTGTTTTCGCGCGCATCGAAGCTAAGCGGGGTCATCGAGGTGCCCATAATGAACTCGAAAGTTCACCGTGGAAAGGCCAGTTCCCGGTGCCTATGGAATCGGCGCCATGATGCGCAGGACGCCGCGACCGCCCACGTCCTGCAACGGGAAGTAGACGTGGTGAGTCAGCAGATCGACGGCGACAGAGTGCGCTTCGTAGGCGAGATAGCCGCGGCCCAGCATGTGTAGTTGCCGGCCCACCAGCTGGAACACCGCGACCACGCCGCTCTCGCTGGCGACGTAGAGCCGTTTCAACCCTGTATCGAAGGCGAGTACGTCGGGGTCACGTCCGGTTCTGTGCACGGACAGAACGTGCATGTCAGTCATGTCCACGAGCAGTAACTTGGCATTGCCGTCGCAGGCGACGAAGGCGAGGCGCGCCGGCGCGTCGAGCAGCAGGCTGTGATCGTCGTTGCAGGTATCCGGCAGCCGATAGCGCTGCACGATCGCGTTAGTGTGCGGATCGATCGCCACGATCTCGTCGCGCGTCTGCACATCGACAAACACCCGATGGCTGACAGGGTCGTAACGGGAATTACCCACCTCGCCGCCTATGGCGATGGTCGCAATTCGCCGGTTGCTGTGCGTGTCGACGACCGTTTCGGTCTGGCCCGCCTCGTCGGAGATGAACAGTTCGTGCACGTCCGGCGCATAGGCCATGCCGTCGGGATAAACGCCGGCGGGCGCATGGGTGATGACGCGAAATGTCTGTTCGGATATCACGTCGAGCCGGTTGCGGTCGGTTGCCGTCGCGAATACTTCCCCCAGCGCCGGCACCGCCAGCACCCCGTGCACGCCGGGGATGTTTTCCACGTTCGCAATCACGCGCTCGCTGCGCAGATCGACCGCGGTAACGATGCCGGAGCCTAAATGCGCGATGAACAGCAGCCGCCGCTGCGCATCGATCGTCACATAGTCGAAGCGGTTGGGCTTGCCCGCCAGCGGAACGTCCGGGTGAACCACCTTGAGCGGCACGGCAGGCGCGCCCGCGGCAGCGCCCGCATTCAGGACGAACGCGAGCGCTGCCAGGGCTAGTCGTGGAATCGCAAAATGCGCGGCGCGGCTTCTCATTTTGTCGGCAGCACCACCAGCTCACCACTCATCCAAGGCTTGTGGAACTCGCAGTGAAACGGGAACACACCGGCTTTGTCGGCTGTGAAGGAGACCGTTACCGTGGCAAATGGCGGTAGCGACTGGTTAATGCGGTAACCCGGGATGGTGAGCGTGTGCTCGTCGTCGCCGCCGCCGTCGAGGTTGCGGATATGCAGCACGACATGGTCGCCTTGATTGACGACGATCGTACTGGGGACGAAGCCATAGATCTCACCGAATTTGGCGACGACCCGCTTTTGTGCGGGATTCTCCTGGGATGCCCAGGCGACCGTCTGCAAGTTAAAGACGCGGGTGGTCGACGGGAACGCTGGAGCAGCTCCGATCAATCCGGCGGCACTGCAGAGGCCAACTTCGGTTCGAGCGGTCTTTAAAGCCTGCGGGTTCAATATCAAGTGAATTCCGTCGTCCTGGTAAAGCCCAAGGGCGCATCGTTGCGATCGTTCCTGAGCTAGATAGCGTAGCGAAAACTGCGAACGACCGCTTCCTCGCAGCCATATCAAGGCCGTGAGGGACCGGTGTTGGCACTGAGCCACTCTGGCGGAAATGGCGAGCGTATATTTTCGGCGTATCCCCTAGACCAAGCCAATAGAGCGGTACAGATTCCCGCACTACTCACGCAGCGCGACAGTCCTTTTGGCAAAACCGCAGAAATTCGGGCTCTGATTTTATTGGTTGCGCGCCAAATCGCTCATTTGGCCGGCCATTTGCGACTCCATCGAGCACCTGGCTGTTTTCCAGGTGGTCTCTTGGCGGCGGTCTGACGCGGTTCGCGTAGCGCGAAGTCATTGATTTAGAAAGTTGTGTTGGTGCGCGCCCGGACGGATTCGAACCGCCGACCACCTGGTTCGGAGTTGGTCCCTTCGTCGGCGGCCCTTTGATTTCATTAATGAATTTCCCGTGACGCCCGTTGCATTTGTCACGACGAAGCACAACAGAGCATAACCAAACACGCAAAAGTCCCGCACGACTCAAACGGCGCAGGCCTGCGAGGTGACCCGAACTGGGCGTCGGGTCGCGGTATCTCTGGTCCGCCGCTCATCAATGTCAACCACCGGTATGCCGCTTGGCGTCATCGCGGCAACGAGCCATCGTCGTCCGAGCCAATTAGATACTTGGCGGACTCCAACTAGAATACGTCCTCGCGTCTGCAAGCCCGTGACTGATTTTTTTGGACCACAGGGGTCACGGCGAAGGAGAAAGTCGACCGTCTTGCCCTGCTTGTCGGCCGCTCAGTAGAGGTAATGCCATTTGCCTCGAACGAAAATGTGCGTCTCATCTACGCGCCACGAGGTCCCGACGGGTCAAGAGAATCGGTTCCAGCGCTTCTCCTATTCCGGCACGTACCGAGTAACCCATCGCAGGATAGTACTGTGGTCCACCGTGACTCCGCGCACCGCCATCACCCCTACAAAATCGCGATAGCTCAGCCGGTAGGTGATGTACCAGCGAACGCGGAGCTCGATGATTTTCGCGTCGAACACCCGTCGGCGGTAGATCGGATCGCGGGCGATCGGTTTGGTCATTCGGATCCCCTATTCTGGAGCCCGCATCATATGGGAAGCCCGCCGATGCACCAGAACTCTTTCCGGCGCTAAACAGCCGCACGCATGGCGAGCACGGCATCCGTTCCGCCGAATGCGAACGAATTCGACAACATTGTGCGTATCGGCAGGCCTTCGCGCGCTACATTGGCCACGTAATCGAGGTCGCATTCTGGATCGGAAAGATGCAAGTGCATCGTCGGCAGCGCGACGCGATTCTGCATCGCCCACAGCGACAGCACGCACTCGAGCGCGCCGCTCGCGCCGAGCAGATGACCGTGCAGGGCCTTCGTTGCACTGATCGGAATACGCTTGGCGTGGACGCCGAATACGGATTTGATCGCGGCGGTTTCCACGCCGTCATTTGCTTGTGTACCGGTGCCGTGCGCGTTAATTGCATCGACCTCCGATATGTCCAATCGCGCGGCACGCAACGCTGCACGGATCGCCGCGGCTTGACCGGCGACGCTCGGCCGGGCGATGTGGCCGACATCCATGGCCACGCCGTAGCCTATGATCTCGCCGTGGATCACCGCGCCTCTATCGACCGCCCGATCCCAGGACTCGAGGACAAGCATGGCGGCGCCTTCGCCGAGAACCATTCCGCTGCGGTTCCGCGCAAATGGTTTGCAGGAAGCCGACACGTCGTTCGGATCTTCACTCGCCAACGTATGCAATGATGCCCACGCGAGCAGCGATCCAAGCGACAGGGGCGCTTCAGCTCCGCCGGCGATCGCCAATTCCAGTTCGCCGTGCGCGACACGCAGCCACGCTTCACCGATGGCAACCGCCGACGAGGAGCAGGCGGTCGAATAAGTCAGATTCGGCCCCCGCAATTGGTTCTCCATACCGATCCATGCGGCAGCGGCGTTATGCATGGCCATCAGAACGGTGAGCGGCTTGATGCGATCGGAGTTCTCTCCATACAGGATCCGGTAGCCATCATCCAAGGTATGCGACGCCCCCATACCGGTCCCCACGAAAACGCCGGCGCGGTCGCGATCGAGCACCGTAAGATCAATGCTCGAATCCGCTAGAGCGCGATTGGCGGCGACGATCGCGAACTGACTCATGCGATCCAGAATCCGCAACTTCGCCGGCTCGAAATGATCGCTTCCTTCGAATTGCACGGTTGCGGCGAGTGCGTTGACGAGCCGGCACGCGAATGGAGCGTCGAGTCGCCGGATCGCGGAGCACCCAGTTCGTGCCGCCTCGAATACCGCAGGTCCGCTGTGGCCGAGCGGCGAGAGGACGCCGACGCCGGTGACGGCGACGCGCTTCACGAACCCCGCGCCGCAGGTCCGGTTGCGCCCGCGGCGACCGCCGATGAGCTTGGGTGCGTCGAGATGACATCGTCGATGTAGCGGACGACGTCTCCCACGGTGCGTAGCCCATCCGGCGCCGCCGTGAACTTGACTCCGAACTCATCCTCGGCATCGAACAGCATTAAGCCGATGCCAAGCGAATCGATGTCCAATTGTTCGAGCGGCAGAGCGGGCGTCATTGTTTCGGCATCGACGTGATAAGTCCTCAATAGGACCACTTTGAGGCGATCGAATGTAGTCTTCATGTTGCAGAGATCTCCTGCCGACTTTGATGCGCAACCAACCATGCGATGGTGGCCGGATCGGGTACGCACCGCACCTTGCCTCCCCACCTGGCGGCTCGGCCGAGTAGCGCCGCGCGCCGCCCGAGCAGCGGCACGAGCCGCGCGGAGAACCGTGGATGCATCGCGAGGTGCGCAAGAACGGCCGCCACGTGCAAACGCCGCGTAAAATGACGGCGCCAGTCCGAGGCATAGCGATCGCGAACCACGCGCAATTGTCGGCGATCTGGAAGTCCATCATGCCGCGCGCTCGCGCGCAGTAAGTGCGCGCAAAGAAGCCAAGCCGACTGTATCGCCATGCTCAAGCCTTCGCCGATGATAGGGTGCGCCTCGCCGGCCGCGTTGCCGATCCGCAGCAGATCGTCACTGCGACGCAAATGGATACCGAGCTGCAGGGGTCCTGAGGCGAGCCAGTTGCCTACTCGGCGCGCCCCGCGGAGTGCTGCGTCGACACCGGCACACTCGCGTCGCAGCATGGCCTCGACGACTTCGCCCGCCGACTTTTCGGGAGCCGTGCGCCGCAGCCTGGTGACACGATCTGCACGAACGCAGCATGCCAGCGTCGCGACGCCGCGGCCTGCGAGCACCATGCCGCCGTAGCCGCCATCGAACGACAGCACCGGCAACAGGTCTTCTGGCAGTGTCGCATGTCGGAAATTCGCCTTGAAGGCAAACAAGTCGCCCGATCGGCGACTGCGCGGCTTCAAGGCGCGGCTCGCGGACAAACGACCCCAGGAGCCGCATGCAGCGATTACTATTGGCGCATGCAAGAGCGCCTCGTCGTGAGAGCCGCTCGCCCGCAGCATGCAGCGATAGGCGCCGGCAACGCCATCGACCGAATGTACGGACCACGGTTGCAATACCACGACGCCGACTGCGCGGGCCTGCGCCACGAGTAGGGCGTCGAGCGTTTCACGGCCGAGCGCTTTTCCCCATGTGTGATGCGAATGGTCGAATTGCGGCAGATCCGCGATCGTCGTGGATCGTCCTTGCATCAGGGCGACTCGGCGCAAATCCGATCCGGATCCGGCAGCGACCGCATCGCCGATACCGAGTGCGTCGAGCAACTCCAGGTTGGTCGCGGCGATGCATTCGCCACACACCTTGCGGCGCGGAAATGCCAGTTTCTCGATGAGCGCGATTGACCAGCCGGCTCGCGCCAACAAGATTGCAGCGCTCGCCCCTGCCGGGCCCGCGCCGGCGATAATCGCGTCAAAATGACTTTGCATCAGTGCGGCGCCGACTGCGCATGCTGAATTCGTTCGACGTACAAGCAGTGGCTGAACAGACCCGCCGAGTATTCCTTCAGGCGGAAGCGTTGCGTGTCCGATGGCCAAAGCGCCGAAAGCTCCTTATCTCGGAAGCCGGCATGGACACTCGATACCGCATCCGTTCGCGTCACCGCGGTGGCGCCGACTGCGCCGATCAAATGACTGCCGCCTCTGGCAAGCCAGCCTCGCCGCGGTTCGCAGGCGAAGAAGCGGTTGGTATGCGCCGCAATCGCACGCAACAGCATCCCGAGCCGCGCATCGTCAAAGTGATGCAGGAAGAGGTTTGCGACGATGAGATCCCAGTGCGGCGATGCCCTTGAATCGATTGCCGCATCGCACCTTGCCCAGTCCAACGCGTCTAAAACGGCGGCCTCCGCTTGCCATCCAAGCTCCGCATATTCGGCGATCGTCGCGACATCGACGAGATCCAAGCGATCGAGGAGCGTCAATTGGACGGTCGGCCATTCCCGTTGCAGAGCCCGCGCGATGCTCAGCATCAGGCTTCCGTCCCCGGCTCCGAGTTCGAGGACCCGCAAGCCGCCTGTAGCGCGGCGCGGTACGCCGCACGCGCGCAGGGCGCGCACTGCGATTCCCCGCGTCCCCATGAGGCGATGCACGCGCCGTAAATCGTGCCGAGAACGTATTGCCGCCGGATCGCTTGCGAACAGGCGGTCGAGCAATTCTGCAGTGACGATTCTTGGCATCGTCATGCGAGAACATGCCCCTCGCCATCGACGCCTTGCCGCGATGCTGCCGACATCATTGCACCTCCAGTAGTGCGCCGTGACAACTGAAGCCGGCGCCGAATGAGGACAGCCACCACCAGCCACCCGGTGCACCATCGGCGAGCGCCGCCTGCAACACGAAGTAAACGAATGCGCTCGACAAATTGCCGTATTCACGCAACGTCGCAGCACTGTAACGAAGAGCGTTGGGGTCGAGATCGAAGCGCCGCTCGACAGCGAGCAGGACATCCCGACCGCCAGCGTGCATGATCCACGTACTTACGTTGGCGCGCGTAAGCCCCGAACGGTCCAGCACGGTGTCCAGGATCCGGCGTGCGTGATCGGCTGCCAGGGCCGGCACCGCACGTGTGAGGACATTGCGCAGCATGCCATTGCGCAACTCGAACTTCAGGGCGTCGCGCCGTGCCGGCTCGATCACCGATGCGTGATCCGTCCACGCGATGCGACGGCCGGTCGACGCGGGGTCACGCGAAAGTACGGCGGCACCCGCGCCGTCGCCAAACAGGCAGGCGCTGATCAACACGCCCGGGTCATCGTCCAAGTACATGGCGGCGCTACTGATCTCCACACAAATCGACAGCACATGATCGACCGAGCCGGAGTTGAGCAAGGCGCGACCCATCTGTAGGTTGGGTAGCGCCGCTGCGCAACCCTGGCCGACGAGATCGAATGCTTGTATATCGGCGCGCAGTCCGAGCAGTTGCACCACATACCCTGAGAGTCCCGGACACAGGTAACCCGTGCAGGTACTGATGACGATCGCGTCGATCGCCTGGCTGGAAATGCCAGCATTATGGATTGCCCGTCCACCGGCCTCCGCCGCGAGGTGCGGCGCGTGCTTGAGGAAGCGGGCGGCGAGGGTATCCGGATCAATATGAAAGACTTCCGCAAGCGAATCGAGCGCCAGTGCGCGCGCTTCTATGCCGTTGTCCCGGTGTAGTACCGTCTCGACGATATAGTGTGATCGGGCATCGAGGCGTGCGTACCAATCGGACCGTCGAAACGCTGCCAAACACTCGATCTTGGTGTAGCGCGTTACGGGTGCGGCGGTACCGATGCCGTTAATGAACGCCGCAATGGATCGCTTGGCCGTGGAACTGCGGGCGAGTGCGCCCGCCCATGGCGTCGCCGGCGGCGCCTCCTGCGCGCGGCGCCCGCAGTCGGCGTACACGTCATCCTCCTGCACGCGGCGTCGTGTCGAGTGTCATTCAATCAGCCTGCGTCGCGCGGTTGGCGAGCGTCTGGACGCTTGGGAACGCATGCGTCGGCCGCCAATAGGCGGCCCGGCGCCGTTTATTGTGCAAGCAGCTTCACGGTATTGTCGTTGTCATCGTTGAAATAGATGACATCGGTCAGCGTATTTGTCGAACCATAAGATCCCATGGTCGTGATGGTCGTCGGCACCGTGGAAATGCCGAAGATGGCGCCGCCCGCGCCGGTATCGACATTTGCGCTCGCGACCACGCCGGCGGTCGGTGAAATTTCGATCAACAGATTGGTGCCGTTGGGATCGAGCGTGTTGCCTACCACGAGATCGCCGTTGACGAGCAATGCGCCGCTGATCGGACCATTGAGCGGCGCGCCCGTGGCGATGACCTTGGCCGAAGCCGCCGAGGCTCCCGAGAAGTTCGTACCGGAGACGATCACGCCATCGGTGCCGATCGCCGAGACGTTGGCGAGAGCGACGACCCTGTTAGCGTTGGTGTCGACGACGTAAAGGGTGTCGCTCGTGGCATCGTAGGTGAGGCCGGCCGGTGCCGAGATCGAACCGGGGACGCCATGATTAGTGCTGAAGCCGGCGGCGATCTCGGTAAAGGAGGTCTGTGCGTCGTTGGTCAACGCAATGCGGTCGATTGCGCCGGTATTCGCGTCGGACACATATAGAAAATCGTTGCTCGCGTGGGTCGCGGCGATCACGCTCCAGGGTTCCGCGAACGCATCGGCCGAAAAGGGCGCGGACGGCGTGCCGTTCGGGGCGATCAAGTCGACAGTATTCGCCTGGCTGTCCGCCGCGATGATACTGCCGTCGGCGAGGCTCGTGAGCGAAGAACAGCCGAGCAGCTGGGCGGATTGGGCGATCCGGTACGGCATCGCCCCCGCAGTGGGATGCAGACCGACCACCGTGGTCCCCATGCCTTGGGTATTGGTCGCGCCGTCATTGAAGTTGCAGATGATCAAGTCGCCCATCGTAATGAGCCCCGAAGTGGCAGTGGCCACCGTCAGGCCGTAGGGATTGCCGCCGTGCTCCGTGGGGTCGAGGGTCGAGCCGATCGTCGACATCGTCTTGAGCGTAGGCAGTATCGCGCCCGAGATCGTCACGTTCGTCGGCGGATTCATGCCGTGGGAGCCATAACCGCCGCAGGCCGTCAGCAGGGCGATCAGCGCGGTAACCGCCGCGCTGCACACGGGTCGGTAGGTGCCAAGTGGGTTGTTCATGAGCCGAACCCTCCGTTTGAACCGTATACCGCCATCCTCTTCCCAAAAAGCCGGAAGGGCGTAGCGCGCGCAATTTGTGCGCCACCAGTAAGTGTCTCGGCAGCCGGATTATGTTTCGTGGGCGGCGGAATACTTTAGGCATTGGAGCAACCGAAGGTCGTCCGAAAGCCTCCTCTGCGCCAATGCTGCCCGAGGGCACTGCATCGCGGTGCGGGGTTGCAGCCAGCGGGGCGAGTCCTCGGTCTTGAGGACGACGTCAGGGCCCGCGCGTGACATGCCCAGTCCCCACACTGGAGCGGGCGGGAGGCGTCGAGGGCGTGTGTTCCAAAGCAGCGACTGCGGCCCGACCGGCCTTGTCGGATTCGGCGCCGGGGCTTCGGTGCTCGTTCAACATCACTTCGAGTCCCGGCACGCGAACGCGCGCGCATCACCTCATCGATGCCGGTTTTCGCAACCGCGGGGCGGGCTATCGGCGCGCCCGCGACCCATGCAGCTGATGGATCGGCGTCCGCGAGCGATTCGGGAAAGTGTGCCGTGAGGCGCGTGGATCATCGTGAACGCGTCGAATCGGCCAGCTCATCGATCCGCGTCGGCGCTGCCGATGGCACACGCATCGCAGGGCGATTCGCTGAATAACGAGCGTGTCGTTGCGCACGAGATAAGTGCCCGGGCGTTCAGGAAAGGTTTAATCTGTCCGCGATGAATCGAACGCGGCTTGCGAATGCGGTGCCCGCGACGGTTGCCGGCGGTCGCGACGCCGCGCGTCTGATCATCATGGGTGCGATGTTCGCGAGTTGCTTCGCGGCCGGAATGCCTCGCGGCATCGCCGCCGTTACATGGGGTGGTTCGCTCGCACTCACCAACGACTATCTGGTCCGCGGCATTTCCCGCAGCGCCGATCGCGCCGCGCTGCAAGCCGACCTTCACATCGTGAACCGTTTCGGATTGATTGCGGGGCTGTCCGCCTCCAGCGCACAAATCGATCCGGAGGACCGACGCGACGTCGAGATCGAGGCGTTTTTCGGCCTGGTACGTGACATCGGCAGCGATTGGCGCGGCAAGGTTCTCCTCAGTCACTACGCCTATCCGTGGAATCGATACCCTTCCCAGTACGATTACGATGAACTCGACCTGGACGCCGTGTATCGGGATTGGCTGCAATTCAGTGTGATCTATTCGCCGAATTCGCCGCGCTTCGTGCCCTACCGCGGCTTCATCAATGTTGCCGCCAAGGCGGCCGAACTGAATCTGCAGCTGCCGGTGCGCCATAAAATCTTCGCCACCGGAGGCGCGGGCTATGCCCGCTTGGGCGGTCCGGATGCCGCCGGCTATGCCTATTGGAGCATCGGCGCCAGGTGCGATCTCGCGCCGGTGACCTTGGCGCTGTCTTATGTGGACACCGGTTCGGGTGCCAAGTCTTTGTTTTATGATGCCGCGGCCGGGGGGCGATGGATTGGCACGGTCCTCTGGCAATTCTAAAAGTTGCACTTGTTGCAACTCTTTCGAGCCCGGCCGGTACTCACGTGCGATGGCGCACCATCGAAGAAGAGATTGCTGATCCTATGGCCCTATCGGTAAAGCGGTTGCCCAACGAACGCGACAACGAGTTGCTGTCCTGCGTTGCAGCGGGGGATAGGCGGGCTCTGGAGGAACTGTATCTCAGCTATCACCGCAGGCTCGCGCGCTATTTGTCTCGGTTTACGCGCTATGAAAACGTCGAGGAGATCATCAACGACACGTTCATGGTCGTATGGCAAAACGCCAAGGGCTTTCGTTCGGCATCGCAAGTCTCCACATGGATCATCGGCATTGCATATCGCACGGCATTAAAATCCCTGAGGGAGCAAAAGCGCTTTTCGGCGGCGGCGGGCGACGGCGATTTTTCGCTGCATAAGATCGATCCGACTCGAGATGCCGAGACACAAGACTGGCTGGCGCACGGCTTGAGCGGACTGCCCCCGGAGCAGCGACTCACGCTCGAACTTGCGTACCACATGGGATACTCTCTGGAGGAGATTGCCGCAATCACCGATTCGCCGGTCGGCACCGTCAAGGCGCGGATGTTTCGCGCGCGTGAAAAGTTGCGGCGCTCCTTGTCGACGCTGGGCGGCGGTGCGGCGTGGACCCCCCCTCGGTGAGGTCGGAGTGAGCGACAATCTGCGTCCCGACGAGGCGCCCGAGCATCAGGAGATCTCGGCGCTCATTCCGTGGTACGTCAATGCAAGCATCGGCGAGCGCGAGCGGCAACGAGTCGAGCTGCACTTGGGCCTGTGCGCTGCATGCCGCGACGAATTGCAGTGGCAGCGCCGGCTGTATCAAGGCATGACCGTTGACGATGGCGTCGAACACATGCCTGCGCCGTCGCTCAGACGTTTACGCGGGCGGCTGGACGCGCTTGAACGCGCGGCCCCGCGGATCGCGGCGTCGCGGGGCCGCGCGCATGCGCCGCGGCCGAGGCGGCGACCGCTGCCTTGGCGCGGGTTGACCGCGGCCTCTATCGCCGTGCTGGCGTTCGCGCTCGGTCTGTTGTCGGCGGTTCAATGGATACATCGCGGCGCGTACCCGCCGGCGAGCTATTACACGGTCACGACGCCGACGGCGCGTGCGCCGCACGAAGTGATTCGCGCGGTGTTTGCCCCCGCGACCACGGTGCGCGAGCTCAAAGCCATACTCGACGATGCACAGCTGAGAATCGTCGCGGGACCAACCGAGGCCGGCGTGTATTCCCTCGCGGCGAATACCGCGCGCGACGTCGGCGTGTCCCTCAAAAAATTGCGCGAGCACGGGGCGGTGCGGTTCGCCGAACGCATCCAACCCGCAGCCGACGCGGACGCCGCGCGGTGACGCGCTGGGCTGCGCTGGTCCTCACAGTGGCCACGGCGAGCGCGTGCGGACACATGCCGGTGCGGATCGAATCGCACATGCTTGCCGGCCAGACTAGCGACCTCACCCGGCATGTGGCTAGCTCGCCGGAGCGGTTCATCATCGCGGCGGTGGACAATGGCGGCGCCGGATTCCCGGGACATGCCGGTAGTACGCCGCGCGGCTATGACGCCGTCGCCGCTTACGGGCCGACGCCGCGGGCGCGGGAGGTCATGCGTTCCCTCGAACATGATTATGGATTGCGGGAGGTGAATGCCTGGCCGATCCAACCGCTGCACATGTATTGCGCCGTATTGGAAGTGCCGGGTGACGCAGACCGTGCGGCGCTGCTCGGTGCGTTGTCGCATGATCGGCGGATCAGATTGACGCAACCCCTGCAGACCTTCGCCACACGCACCGAGAGCTACAACGATCCGTACGTCGGACTGCAGCGAGGCTTTCGTCAGATGGACGTCGGTGGCGCGCAACAATGGTCGCGCGGCGAGGGTGTGCGCGTAGCCGTCATCGATACCGGCGCCGACACCGAACACCCCGATCTGCGCGGCGCCGTCGTCGTTGCGGAGAATCTCGTCGATTCGGATGAGCGGCAATTTCGACGCGACCGCCACGGGACTGAAATTGTCGGCGTGATTGCCGCCGTCGCCAACAATCATATTGGAATCGTTGGAATCGCCCCTGCATCGCGCATCATGGTGTTCAAGGCTTGCTGGCAATTGCGGCCCGATGCGGACGCAGCGCGCTGCAACTCCTATACGCTGGCTAGAGCGCTGGCGGCGGCATTCGACGCGCACGCCCAGGTGGTTAATTTGAGTATCGCCGGTCCCGCGGATCCGCTGCTGCGCGATCTCATCACGGCGGGATTGCGCCGCGGTATCGTCATCGTCGGTGCCGCGGCTGCGGCGGATCAGGCGGAGAATTCGAGCTTCCTTGATGAAGCCGGCGTCATCGAGGTCGCCGACGCGCAGACCCGTGAGTTGAGTTCCGCCGTCCTGAATGCGCCTGGACGCGAAATCCTGACGCTGTTGCCGGGTGGGCGCTACGACTTCGCGTCGGGAGTTTCCCTCGCGACAGCGCAAGTGACGGGAGTCGTTGCGCTCGTGCTCGCCAAGCGCCCGGGACTATCTCCCGCGGCCGTTTACCGGCTGTTGCGCGACACCAGTGTGCATCCTAGCCATTTCGCCCACGGCCGAGATCGCGTGGATGCGTGCGCGGCGGTCGTGGCAACGGTCGATCGCGGCGCCTGCCGTTCGGAAGCCGCCCTCGAGGCCCGACCGGACCGCCATCGAGTCAAGCCCGTCGCGTGGCACTGAACCGGGATCCGAGTCGCGCGGCGGGGGCCGCCGGGACGGCAATCGAGCTGACTCCCTGGGCCAATGCCCAACCGATGATTGGTCTCTTTCTCAATCTACCGCTCTTTAGAGTCTCCCATAGGGGATCCGTAAACCCCACGCCTTCAAGCGGCGGGGGACTCCATCCAGAGTATCGCCGTGGCCAGCAGGCCGCTGCGGTCGCAGCGGGTGCTTGTTCTTTTTGCCTTTGAGGTTCGCATCGATCGTCGAAGCCATTGCTGGCGAGAACATGGCAAGCCAGACGTAAGCGACAGTCGACCGAATGGTCGATAGGACGACTTCAGTCGTCTCATGGAAACCGCCTGCTTTAGCGGGCGGTACGTTCATCGGGCGGTACGTTCATGCAGACGTCGACCACGTTTATCTGTGCTTACGCAAGCCTATCCGGAGACGTCCATGAACTCGACCGCTGATTACCTTCCACAACTGCGTTTTGAAATTACTGAAGCCGCACGCATTCTGCGGATCAGTCGTGCCAACTTGCATGACCGCATCCGCGACGGACTGATCCCGACTCAAAAAGATGGGCGCCGAACGTTCATCACTGCCGAAGAATTGCATCGCTACGTTTATCCCGGCCGGTAACCGCAATGCATCGCGAGCTCGCGATGAGGCAAATCTTGTCTGCAGAGGCGACGCATAGGCGACTGACGACACGCTCGACGCTTGATTAATGCCCAACATCGACCTGAATCCAAGTCGGCTGTAACGGCTCCTGAGTGCGGTAAACGAGAAAAATCGCTTGGATCTACGACGGAATACTCCGTACTACGAATCAAAAAGTACAAGCACGGCTGGATTCAGGTTTCCCGTGCCTTGATCAATGATCGTCGGCTTCAATTCGATACCCGCGGCTTCGCACAATGGCTGATCGCAAAGCCCCCGGGCTGGGAGATTCGAGTCGGGGTGCTGCCGCATCTACTCAAGGATCACGCGGGACCGGCCGCGCGCATTGGGCGGGACAAACTCAGGCGTTACCTCCGTGAGCTGGAGATTGCGGGTTACCTGACTCGAACACGCTCCCGTAAGCCCGACGGGCGCTGGGTCTGGCACATTGAATTCAGCGACAACCCCGATACTCCCACCATGGACGGGTTAGCCGTCGATGGCTCACCCGTCGACGGTTCGGCCGTCGACGGCCACGGCGTCGATATACTACATACTCAAGATTACTCAAGAGTGGATAACTCAATACCTACTACTACCGCCACGATAGGTTCGGGAGACGAATCCGCAGTCGTAGCGGCCATTGCCGAGATCAAATATCCAGAGATTATGGCGGGTGCGCTGTTGGTCTGCGCGCAAAGGCTGATCGAGGACTGTCCGGCCGAGCAACGGCAAGCGGTGCTCGATGAGATTGGCGCCATGGATGCGAAGGGGACCGTCAAAAGCCCGCTGGGTCTGCTGCACTCCTTGGTGCGAAAGGCCAAGAGTGGCGAGTTCATACCCAATCACGGACTGGCGTTTCATCAGCGGCAATGGGCCGAGACCCAAGTGCGCGAGCGGCAACCCGTCAGGCAACGCACTCACCCTTCCTCGGCGCCGGTCGCACTTTCCGAAGTCGGGCAAAGCACGCTCCAGAGATTGCGAGAGAAATGGAAACCTTGCCGCAAGTGAGGGCGGGGTGATCGCGGCAGTATAGATTCCCTATCTGCACCGCGGCTTCCAGTCGCGGCGCTGCGAGCTGCGGGAGTTCCGATCGAAGGCGCGATGGGCTTGCCGGCGCAGTCCGTCCGATCCCTGGGGCTCTGCTCGCCGAAGGGTGACACGCGGTGTGGCGGCCGCGGTGTTGTCGCTGAATTAGGTCTGCACATTTTCCCGCCTCCTTCCTGCTGTCGTCGGATCCTTGCGGCAAGGTGCGACAAGCGTAGCGCGGAGCACGGAAGGAGCAGGCTGCCATGTTCCGGATGTCTGGGGTGTCGGGGCGCAGCCCTGACCAACTGGGTTCGTGTCGATTCCGGACTCGTTCCGGAATCGTTTAGCGAACCCCTACCTCGTACAGACTCCCTGCCAGCCTGTACAGACTCCCTGCCAGCCTCTGCGTCGGAGTCCTCTCGGACGCATCGCCGTTGCTGGCCGGGGGATTGAGGGCATGCGCCGAAGCAGCCCAAGTCGGCGATCGTCGGTGTCCGGATCTCGATGGTCGATGCCGAGGCGCTACGCGCCCACCCGCACCGATCAGGAAAACGCAGAACGCATCGATCGGCTGGGGCGGATGCTCAAATACCTCAACCCCAAGGACAATGATCGCGCGAGCCTTGAGGGGCCCAAGCGGCAGTGGTCATAGTGACCGAGCTTGAGCGGAAGGCGAATACACGAGTGGTGGGCTACGTCAGAACTATCGCATCGGTATGCTCAGCGCTGGGGAAGCGCAGCCAGCGTCCCGCCAGCATCGGTAGCACCAAGAGGTTCAGCGCGGTCGAGGTGAGCAGGCCACCCAGGATCACCGCGGCCATCGGCCCCTCGATTTCATTGCCCGGAGCTCCGGCGGTCAGTGCCAACGGTGCGAGGCCAAGGGCGGTCACCAGGGCGGTCATCAGGATCGGTACCAACCGCTCGGCCGCACCGCGCTGCACCGTCCGCAAGTTCCACGGTTCGCCTTCAACCTCGACCAGATGCCGATAATGCGATACCAGCATGATCGAGTTTCGCACGCTGATGCCGAATACGGTGACAAAGCCGACCAAGCCACCGAGCGTCAAGGTGCCCCCCATCAGTAGAACCACGAGAACGCCACCGACCAGAGCAAAAGGAAGGTTCAACAGGATCAACGTCACCGTACGCATGCTGCGCAGCGCCAGAAACAACAGGATCACCACGCCGGCCGTCGCCAGCGCGCCGTGCGTCAACAGTTCATGGGTAGCGGCGGATTGCGCCGCGGCGTCGCCGCCGAAGACTGGGTACATCCCTGGCGGCCAGCGTATTCCGTGCGCCAGTGCTTTCTGCGCACGGCCTGCAAACGACCCTGCGCTGACGCCCTGCAACTGGATCGTGATCACCTGCACGCGTTGGCCGCCTTCGTGCAGGATCATGTAGCGCCCTTGGCTCATAGACAGATCGGCCAGGTCGGACAGTGGCCACTGCCTGCCATCCGGCGCCGCAATCGGCAATTGTCCAACCGCAGCCGGATTCTGACGCATGGCCGGCGGCAGGATCACATCGACATCGAACACCCGACTGCCGTCGAGCACCTGACCCACACGCAGACCCGCATAGGCGGCCTGTAGTGTCTGCAGCACCTCGGCCGGCGCGATGCCGCGCTCGGCCAGCGCGTCGTTGCGCAGGCGAATCGACAGTTGCGGCTCTCCCTGCGGTGCCTGCACCTGCACATTCCCTGCGCCGGGCAACTTCGACAGGATCGCCGCCGCCTGTTGCGCCTTGCGGTCCAGCTGATCGAGGTTGTTGCCGTAGATCGACAGCACGACCGGCGAGGTATAGCCGGACATCGTCTCGTGGATGCGCTCCGTCAGGAAGGTGTTGACGGAAAAGCTGGCCCCGGCGAAGGTGTTGAGGTGCTGCTGAATCGCGTTGAGCACACGCTGCTGGCCTGAACCGGAAAGCGGCTTCAGGTCGACTTCGAATTCGTTGGCAAACGTCGGTGACGGATCGGCAACACGCGTGGCGCGGCCGGTGCGTTGCGCTACCGAGCGTACGCCCGGAATGCTCAGCAGCGACTGAGTTACATGCGCACCCAGATCCTGCGACGCGCGCAGCGAAGCACCGGGGGCGAGCCGCATGTGCACGATATAATGACCCTCGCGCAACTGCGGCAGAAACTGTTGTTGCAGAAACGGCAGTACCAGCAGCGATGCCACGCACAACACGGCCACCGCTACGGCGACGGCGCCGGGATGGCCTTCCATGCGCGTTAGCAATCGGGTGTAGCGCTGCTTGATCGCAAGCTGTATCCGCGGTTCGGGCGCATTTTCCGTGCCCCGCAGCAGGATCAGTGTCAATGCCGGCGTCAACGTCAACGCCACCATCAGAGACGCCATTATTGCCGCGATATATGCGATGCCCAGCGGCGCAAACAGGCTGCCGGCGACACCGGACAAAGTTAGCACCGGCACAAATACCAGGGCAACGATAAAGGTGGCATAAATCACGGCGCCGCGCACTTCCAGCGAAGCGGCCAGCACTACTTGCGCGGCAGGCAGCGGCGCGGGCTCGAGGTGGTTCAAGCGCAATCGGCGCACGATGTTCTCGACGTCGATGATCGCATCGTCGACCACTTCGCCGATGGCAATCGCGAGTCCGCCCAGGGTCATCGTGTTGAGGCCCAAGCCGAAGTGTTCCAGTACCACCACTGCGGTCAATAGCGATAGCGGAATGGCCACGGCCGAAATCAGCGCCGCGCGCGCATTTCGCAGGAACAGGAACAGCACCAGGATCACCATCGCCGCGCCGATCAGCAACGCGTCGCGCAGGTGGCCGACCGCAGCACTAATAAAGTTGGCGGGCCGGAACAGAGCCGGATAAAGCTTCACGTGTTGCGCGGCGAGCGCCGGCTGCAGCGCATGCAGCACCTGCACCAGCGCTTGGGTTACCCGCACGGTATCGGCGCCATACTGCTCGTCGATCACCAGCATCACGCCGGTCTTTCCCATGATCGACGCGGCGCCCACTGCAGGCGCCGCGCCGTCGCTTACCGTGGCGACATCGCCGAGGCGCAGCACGGCGCCGTTGTGGCTGCGCAGCGCCACTGCGGCTATTTCAGCCGGAGTGATCGCCGCGCCGCTCGGTGCCAGCACGATGCGCTGGTTCGCATTCGAGACGAAGCCGGCGCCTGTCTGACCAGTGGCGCGCCTCGCCGCCGCGATCACGTCCTGGAACGACAAGCCGTAGCGAGCCAACGCATCCGGTCGCACCTGAATCTGAATCTGACGAAGTGCACCGCCGAATACGTTCACATCGGAGACGCCGGGTACCCCAAGCAGTTGCGGTTTCAACGTCCAGTCGGCCAGAGTGCGCAATTGCATCGGCGTCTGCTGCGATGACGTCACGCCAATGGTCAGCACGATGCCGGCCGACGATGACAATGGCAGCAATACCGGCGGTTTGGCGGCGTTCGGCAATTCGGCCGCGGTACGCTGCAGTCGTTCGCTGACGGTTTGGCGGATCTGGGAAAGGTTGTTTCCGGCCCGGAAGGTCAGGGTGATCATCGACAAGCCCTGCAGCGACTTGGAGCGCATGTTCACCAAGCCATTAGCGCCAGACAGGGAATTCTCGATCGGCTGCGTGATCAAGGTCTCGACCTGCTGCGGCGAGAAACCGGGCACCTCGGTCTGCACGATCGCCTGCGGCGGGGCAAACTCGGGGAACACATCCAGTCGGGCGCGCCCCAGGGCGAGAACCCCGTAGGCAACGGCCAGGACGGCCAAGGCGATCGTCACGCCCCGGAAACGTATGACGGCTCGGACAATGGCGCTCAACATGATGATGAATCTACAGGCGCGGTAACGGCAACCTCAGTCATCATCGTCTCCGGCCGGCTTGGCGGCGCCCGGCGGCGGTTGCATCTCCTGCGACAACAACAGCTCGCCGCCGCGGACGACGATTTTTTCTCCTGCATGGAAGCCGCTCGCCTCGAACCAATCCTGTGCCGACCGGGTCGGTACCAGCGGCCGCCGCTGAAATCGGCCAGCGGCGGTTTCGATATAGACCCACGGTTGTCCCGCGTACCAGATCACCGCCGCCGCCGGTACGATTACGCCTTGCCGCACGGCGCCGCCCAGCGGCACGGTGACGGTAAGCCGCTGGCCACTGCGCAGGTCCCCTGCCATCGCACGATAAAAGAAGGTCGGCCCCTGCACGATGGCGTCGGCGCGGGGCGACGGGCCGAGCAACGTGGCCGTCACCGTTTGACCGCCGGCGTTCCGTACCCGGACGAATTTTCCCGCTGGTGCTCGCGTGCCGTTCGGCAACACGACCTCAAGCAGCGCCACGCGGCCATCGGCGTATTCGTTCAGTGCCTGCGGTCCCTTGGCTGCCAATGCTGCGAGTACCGGACCCCATTGCGTTCGTGCCCCGCTGCGCGCGGCCGTCGCATCGGCCCGCGCCGTCATGCGCTGCGTCCGGGCCGCAGCGGCATTCGCGTCGGCCGCTTGCATTGCACGCAAGGAGGTATTCTCGCCATGCCGATAGAGCGACTGCGATCGCTTTGCTTGCGCGTTGGCCGCATTCGCGGCCGCGTCGGCTGAAAGTATCCGGGCGCGGATCGCTTGCAAGTGCGCCGCGAGCGCCAGCAGGGGTTGTGGATCCAGCACCATGGCAATGCCCTGTGCCTGGGTGGTCTGTTCTGCCGCCGTCAGCGGTGCAACCGCAATGCCGCTGGCGCTCGCGCTGGCAGGCGTCAGCACCACCGTGCCGGTCATGGCGGCCCGCGCCGGGCTGAATAATGCCGATAACGCGGCTATGTATGCCACGGTCAAGGTGATTTGGCGCCAATCAGGAACGATGCGCATGGGCAGCCTCGTCGGCAGGTGGTGAAGCGGACGGGAGTGGGGTAGTCGGCATGCTCGTCAGCCGGGTAGCGGGCCAGATCGGGCGCTGCAATACATCTTCCAGCTGACCGAGCGAACTCACGGCGCTCGAGAGAGCGTCGTTGGCCGCCAGTGCCGCAGTCGATGCGACGACCTGTGTGGACAATTCGGCGCCGTGGCTTATCTGGCCGGAGGATCGTTGCAGCCGGGCGCGTTCGGCGGTCAGTCGGGCGGTCATTGCCGCCGCCCTCATGCGTTGCCAGGAAGCGTAGCGCTCGGCATAGTCGGCACGGGCGGCATCCAGCGCATTGAGTATCGTCATCTGGCGCGCGCGCACGCTCGCGGCGGCCTCGTCGCGTGCCGCCGCCGCAGCCCTAATACGCGCGCCGGCGCCGTGAAACAGCGGCAGCTCGACATCCAGACCAAAGGCAAACTTGCGCGCACCTCGGTCATAGATATAGCCCGGCGCCACGGCGAGCGCCGGAAAGCGCGTGCCGGCGGCGAGACGCAGCTGCGCCTCACGTGCCCGGTAGCGTGCCAGCAGCACCGCGAGATCGAGCCGGTTCCATGCCGCATCCTCGGCCAGTACCTCGGGCGGCAACGCTGCAGGTGCGGGCGGCGCATACAGGTCCGGCCAAGCCAGGCGGGCATCGGCGAGTGCCGACCAGGGTATGCCGAGCGCGGCAGCCAGTGCCTGTTCCGCCGCATGACGCCGCCCGTCTCGGTCGGCGAGCTCGGCCTCGGCGCGCTGGAGTTCGAGTTCGGCGGCAAGCTGCGCGTCGCGTGCATCGGCACCGGCCAGAACACGCTGGCGCACACTTTCCAAATAGGCTTGCCCATGCCGCACCGCGGATTCGGCAAGCGATTGGGCATGGCGCGCAAGCAGCGTCCTGCGCAATGCCGTCAGCGCACGCGTGCGGCTCTGCCAGACTGCAAGCGCAGCCTGGTCTCGGGCGGCGGCGGTGTCGGCTGCCGCCACCTCACGACGGGCGGCGGCCTCGCCCGGATGCAGTAACGGCAGCAGCATGGCGATGCCTATCGTCCACGGGGAACGGGTACCGACACCGCTGAATGCCTTCGCCAGGCTCATTTGCAATGTGGGATTGGACCGTTGCGCCGCTAGTGTGGCATCGGCCGCGGCGCGTGTGGCAGCAGCGCGTTGCTCGGCGAGGGCCGGATCGAAATACCAGGCGGCAACCGTGATGCGATCCGGCGTCCATGCGGCGGCGGCATCCGTCGGCAACCCGAAACGGCTCTCGGCGGTCACCAGGCCGGAGTCGTCGAGTCGTCGCGTCGTCAGGGATTTCGCTTCAGCGTGGGGATCAAGCGGGTAGTTTGCCGGCACCGTCGCACACGCGATCATGCATAGCGGGAGCAAGCCGGCCAGCAGCATTTTCATTCCGGCATGCTAGCCAGGCGGCCATGATGGAACCCGCTCGGCAGGATGACAATGTTGTCACTTCGATTGGCGGTCGCCCGCTGCAGGAAAGTACAGGATCGCCGTCGTACCCATGCCCGGTTCACTCTCGAGACGGATGGTACCGCCATGCAGGTCGACAATCGTCTTGACGATCGAGAGGCCGAGCCCTGTGCCTTGCCCCGCGCCGCGTCGACGCGCCGCATCGACCTGGTAGAAGCGGTCGAATAGATGGGGAATGTGCTCGGCGCCGATGCCTTCGCCCTGGTCGCGCACCCGCAGCTCCACGCCTCCGTCGGCATCCGCCTGCTGGCTGATCAGAATCTCGCCAGCATCGGCCGAATGCCGTATCGCATTGCTCAGCAAGTTGGCCAACGCCTGCCGAAGCAGCAGCGGATCGGCCTCCAGTTGGGTATCGCCTTCGATCCGTATCGCGATACCCCTCGCAGCCGCGCCGGGCGCGAGCTGGGCCACGACCCACCCACACGCCTGCCCGACATCGAAACGTTCGCGGTGCAGCGCATGCTCGGCGTGTTCGGCGTGCGCCACGAACAGCAGGTTCTCGATCAACACATGGAGGCGCCGACACTCTTCCAGGCCAGATTCCAGCGCGGCGCGGTAGTCCTCGGCGACGCGAGGGCGCATCAGACACACCTCGAGTTCGCCGCTCAAGTTGCCGAGCGGCGTGCGTAACTCGTGTGCGAGGTCGGCGGAAAATCGCGACAGCCGCGTAAACGCCTCCTCGATGCGGGCGAGCATGGCGTTGAATACCAGCACGAGGTCACTCAACTCGTCCGGCCAAGGCGGGGTGAGTGATAGGCGTGCGGAGAGGTCCGCCGGTGTGATCGATCGCGCTGCACCCGTGATCCGCCGCAGCGGCGCCAGACCGTGCGCGGCGATCCAGCGCCCTGCCAACGCAAGCAGCGGCGCGAGCAGCAGAAAGGAGAGCACCATGGCGCGACGAAAGTCCGTCATAAGGGCTTCGTCACGCGTCACGTCAAGTGCGAACTGCAAATGCACCGGCGGCGCGCCCCTCGAGCCAACTAGCTTGACGGTGGCAAGTGCGTACACCCGCTTGCCCACGCGCAGATCTTTCAGAAGGGTCGGCGGCCCACTGCCAGGGACCGGAAATTCCCGGTTGGGCAATACATCCCTCATGCCCGGTGTCTCGCCGAGTGTTCTGCCGTCGCCGGTCAGCACGCGTGCCTCGTACTGGCGCAGTCTTGAGCCTTCAGTTTCCTTGGCGATTTCGGCCAGCAGCGCCTGCGGATCGCCGTTGGCGTCGTCCAGATCCACCTGCAGTTCCGCTACCTTTGACTGCAGAAAGCGGGCGTGCTCCCTGGTGAAGTTGGTGGACAGACGCCAGTCGGTAATGCTGGCAAACAGGGCCACCGCCAGCAGTGCAATGCCGGTATGCAGCAGCGTCAAACGTGCCCCGATCGACGGCGGCCGCAATAATTGTCGGGCGTTAATCAACCTGGCAGTCCAGCGTGTAGCCCATGCCGCGCACGGTTCGCAGCATGGGTTGTGCGAATGGGGCATCCAGCTTGGTGCGCAAACGCCGGATCACTACATCCACGACGTTGGTCTGCGTCTCGAAGCATACCCCCCAGACACTTTCAGCGATCAGCGTGCGCGATAGCACGCGGCCGCGATGACGTGCCAGCAGCAATAGCAGTGCATATTCCTTCGGGGTGAGCTGCAGCGACTGGCCGCCGCGCGAGACCCGGTGACGCAGCGCATCGATGAGTAGATCACCGATCTCGATCGTTGCGGCGGCAGCCGCCGGTTCGAAGCGGCGCACCAGGTTTTGCAGTCGTGCCAGAAGTTCGGCGAAGGCAAACGGCTTGACCAGATAGTCGTCGCCGCCAAGCTCGAAACCGCGCACCCGATCCTCGACATGATTGCGCGCGGTGAGGAACAGCACCGGCGTACGAATACCCTCGGCACGCAAGGTCTTGACGATGCTCCAGCCATCACGCCCCGGTAGCATGACATCCAGCACGACCACGTCGAAGACATGCTCGCGGAGCAGCGTCAGCGCACAGTGACCATCCTCAGCCAACTCCACCGTAAAGCCTTGCTCACCAAGCCCCTTCGCCAGATAGCGGCGCGCCTTGGCCTCGTCTTCGGCGACTAGTATTCGCATGCTGCAGAGATATCACAATGGCAGAGGGGGAGGGCAGTCATCATTGGTTGGATCAGAGCGGATGCGTGAACCAAAAATTCCACCGGTGCCGGTGGATAACGCGACGACAGTATGAGCAGCCCATGCTGGTGATGATCGGCCATCGCCAGCATGGTGACAACAACGGTCAGCGGCAAGGTCAATGGTAAGCGCTGGCGAACGCTCACGAGTTTCGGTTTCGCGTCCTCATCGAGGGAGGGTATTTTTGGCTCAAACGTCATACTCCATTTGGGGCAGGCGCCCGCTTGCGGGGTTGTCGATTTATCGCATGCACCATTATTGGTCATCACTTACATGGGCTTGCCGTGGGTGTCCATATCCATGTCTTCATCCGGCGGCGCCTTGGCGACGATGTCCTTATACTGTGCGGGCGACAGGTCCGGCAGCTTCTGCAGGAATGCAACCATGCTCCAAATGGTTGGATCGTCGTGACTGAGGCCCCATGCCGGCATCGCGCTCATCTTGATGCCGTGCTTGATCACCCAGAACGCCCTGCGCGGATCCACGCGCATATGGCTCAGATTGGGTGGCTGCGGATATAGGCCGGGGCGGATCTCGGAGTCAGTCATGCCAGGAGCAAGATGACAGCCGGTGCACATGGCCGCGTACTGACCGGCGCCCTTGAGGATCATCGCGCGATCATCGAGGTTCGCAGGCACGACGATGTTCGCGGCATGCTTTTCGATCGAACGCTCACGCATCATCGTCAGCATCGACACCGTCATATTCCAGTGTGGGCTGTCGGCGCCCATGTTGTACATGCCCAGCCACATGTAGGCATAGAGGCCGAGCACGACCGCCAGCGCGCCCACAAGCAGAACAATGAATGCGTTTTTCATATCCCCTCGTCAGAACCAGATGCGTAGACCGGCGACCGGCTGCGGATCGAATGCAACTTCGCCAGCGGCGCGAATTGGTGCCGGATCTCGTGGCGCAGGCGCAAGCCTAATTCCGCGTCGGACAGACCTGCACCGATGTCGCGTTGCGGATCGTGGCGGCCGTACAGATTGGACTCGAATCTCGGCTGCGGGAACAGGGGCTGGGGCAACAGTCCGAACTTTTCCGGCGCGGGCCCCCCCTCGCCGGCAACCAGAATTTGTCGAATCCGGCGAATGTGTTCGCGGTGGATTCGCAGATCGGAAGCTACGACTACTTCGACATGGATGCAAGCATCCGGGTGGCGAAGCATTGGAACTTACCTGCCGGGGATAATGACCTGACTGATGCTCATCAACGGCACGATGGCGGCTGGCATGTACGACTTGCTGCCGCGTCCTTTTTTGCCGCTGATCGCGATTGCTAGAGAGCGTCGCTGACCCAAAGGCTACGATTCCGTCACTAACGCCAGGGTCACCTTGCCGGCGTGGCCGAAATCCTGCGGCCGCGCGGTGACGAACTGGTTGCGTTTGGAGCAGCACGCGCTCGACTGGGTTGGCGCGCAGCATTTCAAGCTGACCATTAACGTCAACAACCTGCCGAATAATTGCTACAACGCATTCGAGTATCTATCCGCCGCCGGACTTTACGGCGCGGGTGGCAACACGAACCCGGCAACCATCGACGCCGGGTCGTTGCTCGCGTTGCCGGCACCGCGACGTGTGTTCTGTCACGGTTAGTGCTTCATTCTAAATGCGCCCTCAGCGTGTGCTAAGCCGCAGTCCCGATACTCCCATCAGCGCAATCGGCTTTGCGCCGCTCCGCAGGAGCCAATTCATTGACATGACAGGAGTATTAGCGTGAAACTGACATCATTATTGGCCGCAAGCGCAATCGTCGTTGGTCTCGGCGCGGCGGTGGCCGCGCATGCCTTCGATGGGCAACAATACCTCAAGGACGCCAAGGTCTCTCTGCGACAGGCGCGACAGATCGCGCTCAAGGTCCTGCCCGGCGGTAGGATAAAGGCCGAAGAGCTCGAAACTGAAAAGGGCGGCAGCGGCCTGCGCTACAGCTTCGACATCGCGGTCGGGAAGGCCATGCGCGAGGTGGGCGTCGATGCCAAGACCGGCGCGGTGCTGGAAAACAGCGTAGAAGGCCCGAACAAGGACTGAGACGTCGGGCGGTTCCGGCGCAATGCCGGGGCCGCACCCGTGCGCAAGGGTGCGCAAGCAAGCCGACTCAGGACGTGAACCCGATGCGCATCCTTTTGGTTGAAGACGATCGCATGTTGGGTGCCGCCACGCAGCAGGCATTGCGCGACGCGACGCATGCGGTGGACTGGGTGCTGGATGGGGAGGCTGCGCTGGCGGCCATCAAATCCACGCCATATGAGGCCATGCTGCTGGACCTCGGTCTGCCCAAACGAGACGGCCTGGCCGTACTGCAGACGCTGCGTCAGGGCGGCAACAACCTGCCGGTGATCATCGTCACCGCGCGCGACGGCGTCGACGACCGCATCCGCGGCCTCGACCGGGGGGCGGACGACTATTTGGTCAAACCGTTCGAGTGTGACGAATTGCTCGCGCGTTTGCGCGCCGTGTCGCGGCGCAAGGGCGGTCAAGGCCAGCCACTGCTCAGTAACGGATCGCTAGATCTGGACCCGAGCACACGTGAAGCCAGTCTGGGGAACTTTAGCGCCCGGCTGTCCGCACGCGAATATGCGTTGCTGCATGCCCTGCTGTTGCGCCCCGGTGCGATCCTCTCGCGGCAGGATCTCGAGGAGCGCATCTACGGATGGAACGAGGAGGTCGAGAGCAATGCCGTGGAATTCCTGATTCACAGCATCCGCAAGAAGTTTGGTCAAGCGGCGATCAAGAACGTACGCGGGGTCGGTTGGATGGTGGACCGCGAAACCACGGAACCCGCCCCACGCTCGTCATGAATCCGTTCCGGTCGATGCGCGGCTGGGCCGCGGAGTCGCTGCTGCGCAGACTCTGGTTGTGGATGACCGTGATCGTCACCGTCGTGGGGTTGAGCACCGCGCTCATATCCTACGTAATTGGCTACCAGGAAGCTAAAGAAATGCAGGACGTGCAGCTACGCCAAATCGCCGGCCTCGTGCACCGCTGGGGCGATTTGCGGCAAAGCGTGCTGGAGCCGCACGGCGCCGACGTCGACGAGGACACGCGCGTCATCGTCGAGCGTCTGGACGCATCCGCGGCCGCCGACGGCCTGCGCTTGCCGCGCGCCTTGGCGAATGGCATGCACCTGGTCGAATCCGGCGGCCATTCCTGGCGGGTGTTCGTGCAATCCGGCCGCGGCGGGCGAATTGCCGTGGCGCAAGGCACCGACGTGCGCGCGGACGCGGCGATCAACAGCGCGCAACGCACCCTGTTCCCGCTACTGGCGCTGATTCCGCTGTTGTTGCTCCTTTCCGTCTGGGTGGTGCGTCGCGCCCTGCAGCCGGTACGCATGCTGGCCGATCAACTCGATGAGCGCGACGAGAGGCGGCTCGATCCCTTGCCGGTACACGCGGTGCCGCAGGAAATCCGCCCCTTCTTGGCGTCGATCAATCGGCTGCTCGATCGGCTCGCAGTCCTGTTGGAGCGCGAACGCCGCTTCGTTGCCGACGCGGCTCACGAACTGCGCACCCCCATCGCCGCGCTCAGCCTGCAAGCCGAGAACCTCGCGCACGCCGACCTACCGGTCGAAACTCGCGCTCGCCTGCGCAGCATGCAACATGGCCTGGCAAGAACCCGTGGTGTCGTCGAGCAACTGCTGAGCCTCGCGCGCGCGCAATCAGGCCGGCGCTTGGCACTGCAGCGCATCGACCCGACGCAGGTGCTGCATCAGGTGATCGAGGATCTCATGCCCGTGGCCGAACTGCGCCGCATCGATCTCGGCATGGAACGCGACGAAGGCGTCCCCATCCTGGCGGACTCGACTCAGCTGTACACGCTGCTGCGCAATGGACTGGACAATGCCTTGCGCTACACGCCTGACGGCGGACGCGTCGATCTGGCCGTATTCACCGAGGCTGGCGATGATCGCATCCTGCGCGTGCATATCGACATCGCGGATACCGGACCCGGCATCCCACCGCAAGACTTACAACGCGCGTTCGAACCGTTTGAGCGCCTCGAACACGTGCCAGGGTCCCTGGGAAGCGGCCTGGGTCTCGCCATCATGCGCAGCATCGCGCATAATCTCGGCGGACGACTGGAGCTTGAGAATCGGCCGACGGGCGGCTTATGCATGCGCTACAGCCAGCCTGCCATGTGGACCGGCGAGCCTGTCACAGGTCCCGCGGATGCAAGGAAATGACGATTCTCTCGGGACTGCTGTACTAGTAACTGTCCACGGTGAACGTCACGCCACCGAACGTGACGGGGACGTCGATCTCGCCGGCCCCCGCGGTTTGGAGTTGACCCGCCTATGCAGATCTCCGCATGGGTCGGTCAACTCCAGTTGTGCGGCGCGCTCTTGTCGAAGCCGGTGGCGGTGGTACTGATGATGGCCTTCATCGGCTATCAGGGCTACTGAATTTTCTAACAGCCATTGCCGATGCTGGGCCCGCTCACCAGCATCGACATCATGGTGCTGTGCCTGATCATGCGCGAGTGGCGGCACCTGCCCGGGAAAGCGCCGCCCGGACATGAGTATGCATTGCACGGTTAGGCCTGACACGAACAAGGAATAACCCGTAGCGGACTTCCGCCACGGCTGAAAATGCGCCGCGTCCTGCGCAGCGCTCGCCTGCATCGCTCGTTTGATGACAGAATTGACATCGAAACGAACGCGGTTCGTCACGACGCAACAAGTATGCTGGTCATATGAAGACCTCTGTGTTGAAGCCTGCAGTCATACCATCAGTGAGTATCCGATGTGATTCGGTAGAGACTGCTATGCGAGCCATCACGACGCACAAGGTGCTGTGCGAATCGCGTCGCCTCCAGCAATTATTCACCGGCGTCGTAGGCTCACTCTTTGTCACGACGGCTGTTTACAGTCGGGGACTTCACGGTCGGCTATAATTGCGTGCAAGAGATGCCACGTGGAAGGCAGCCGCCTGGCGTGTCGTCCAAGGAGCGAGCCATGATCAAGATCTGTTCCATCGCGATGGCGCTGTTTACTCTAGGCATACTGTCAGGCTGCGTAGCAAGCGGCTACGGCGGCTACGGCGGCTACGGCGGTTACGGCGGCTACTACGTCTCTCCGGGGTTCTACGGTTCTCGAGGGTACTACGGTTCTCGGGGGTACTACGGTTCTCCCGGTAATTACTACGGCTTTCCCGGTAATTTCTACGGCTCTCCGGGGTATTACGGCTTTCCCGGTTACTATGGTGGCGGTGATGACAATGCCGACCGTGGCGGCGATTACTTTTCCGAACGGGATGGCGGCCGCGACAACGGTGGCGACCGTAGAGATGGCGATCACTGAAACCGTGTCCACATATCCGGACAAATGAAGTTCGCGCGGCGGTGCGGCGTGCGAGGGCTCGGCAGACTTGTTGGTGTGACGTTGCATAGCGACGAGTTGGGTGATGGTGCGCACGGAGGATTCGAATAAGCGCACTGAAATCCTGTTTCCAAGGGGTTTCCGAAATCTGGCGTCTGGAGCGCAATGGTAAAAATACGACACGCTTCGCATAACTGCTTCATTGCTCACCAAACCCCATGATCGAGAAATGTATTCCTTGCTGAGAATTCACGATCGACAGTCTCGACGCGCATGCGCTACCGGTTGGCGAGATTATTCCGTCGAAAGATGTTTTTGTTTACCGCGCCAAATACCAAATTGGCGGGGCGCGTGAGGTGTTCCCCGCGGATATGCCGACGGCCGAGTCGGACCGCCCGCGGGCGTACGCGCGTCGCGCGCACCGGGTGTTGAAGCTCGATAGCTACAATCGTGTCGGCTTTCGACGCAAGTTTATGACCCAGGTGTGACCCAACGCCCTTTCAACGGTAGGCAACATTCGACGGGTACGTCGTAACTCGTTGTAATCAGTGGTCGGGGTGAAGCACTACACGCTGTCCCTGCGGACCCTGTTAGGGTGTGCGTCAGGGGCCCCAAAGCGCCGAAATCGCCCTAAATTCCCGCCGCTCGTCACTTGTCGCGTGCGCACGCTGTGCCCCCGCTAGTTGGGTAACGGGGTGTTTTGCGTCGCTGTACGAGCTTCGTAATGCGGGGGGGAATAGCAGGGACGGCATCGTCAAAGGGGGATCAGCCGTGACTCCCCGTCAGGTCACGACTGAAGCAAGCGCTTGCCACAGGTTGAATTCGAAGATCTTCGATTCGATCCGCGCCACCGCGACGTAAAGGACAGCTGAAGCCACGCCGGCTATCGCTTGACTCTTTTCCGCTCGGCTCATTATCGGCACTACCTACGCAGTTCGATGTCCTCGTAAACGCCGAGAGCGCACCTGTTTGCCATTTCGTCTGCCAAGCACTTGAATCCGAAAGGATCAAGTCTCTCAGTCGCTACGGTCCAACGGTAACTCGTCACTTCCAAACCCCCGCTGGTGCCATCCGCAGAGACGTCGATAGGATAATTGGTGTATTCGGCATGCGCTACCGCCTTGTTTCTGAGCGCTAAAATATGCTCGTGCAATTTCAATTGCTCGTCATCGAATTCCATAAGCTCCGGCGCGACCTTTGGATCAGACGGGGGCGCTTTCCCTTTCTCATTATTGGAAAATGGCCGCGCGTAGTGGATTATCGCTGCAATGATGAGCGCCTCGTATTCAATTGAGTCAAGGCTGTACTTTCGCGCAGCGGCGACAAAGACCGCCGCCTGGGTAAAGTCTTGCCGCGAGATTTGCGTGCGTCGAAATCGCGCTTCGTCGTGGATGGGTATGGACATGCGCCCTCGCTCCTACTTTGCATGCATTGCTAGGGCCACAAGATCCGTCAGATGCGCCCCGGCGGCACCCTGAATCACTCGGCCCTCTGCATTCAATTTGGCAACCACATGCATTAGCTGATGCACGGTGATCCCCGTTTTTGCTATCAGTTCCAACTCGTGCGCGTGGTATACCTTGTGCACGACCAACTCCCGCGACCACGGACCAGGCGCTAGCTGATTGCGAATCTGAATTTTGGAAGGGCGCTCGAACTTCTTGGCGATCCATTCACGGATGCCCTGGCGCAGCTCTTCATCGCTCCGCGTCTTGGAACTCGTCGCGGAGCGGCCCGTAGATTTCTGCACCTCCAAAGGCACGCGGGTGATGTAGCTGACTGGCCGCACCGATGCTTGGACCTCCAGGTGTCGGCACTCAAGGCCGGCCGCGCTGTGGCGAATGGCGAGCAGGTCGATCTCGTGCACGCCGACTTTAATGCCGCGGATCGTGAAGTAGCCTTGGCGGTTGAGCCATTCCTCGACGATTTCTTCTGCGAGCAGCGCCATGAAACTCCCTACGCCTTCACCGCCGCGCCTAGGAAATCTCTTATCGCGTTCCACCGATTTTGGAATTCACCAATTCCTACAAGGCGATTTTTCACTATCTTCCCCCACGCATTTTTGGGGTCCCGCACCTTGCGTACATAGCCCACCGGCAACACGTAGAACTCCGGCTCGCGTACGCCCAGGTCTCCGCTCTTCTTTGCCTTTGCGTATCCGCGGTTTAGGGTGACGAAGACGACGAAATCACACTCGAAATTATTGATGATGAAGCCGTCCCAGTCGGTCCTATACCGGCTCTTAACCTGGATACGGGCCGACGTGTTTCGCTCTGGGTTCACCGCAACCAGGTCGTACCCAGGATAATTGACGTACGACTTATAGGTCGGGATGCGTTCCAGCAGCAAGCGGCCGAGCACGAGGAACTCCGCCGCGTCGGATTCGAGCTTGGTGTCGAGACGTGGTGGCTTCAGCATCAGGTTTTCCTTAAATCGTCGCCGCTATCGAGTGCGCGTGTACTCGACCAAGAGTCGGTCGCGGCTCGGATCCTTGCCGAACACCTGAAATTCCAATGGTAAGGACCAAAACCGCTGAGCTCCGTGATCAAGGAACCTGACCGTAAGAGCATCGCAGCTATCTACAGAGCACGTCCACTCTCGTCGCTGACTGAACTGGGATTTCCCAGGGATTAGCGCCCGGTCAGGGATAATGACCGTCACGAGCGCTTGTTTGTCCTTCGCGGCGAGCAACTGTCCCGCTTTGGTGTTCCTGCTCGCGATAAGTTCATCGAGCAGCATCGGGGACGCGTTGACGCTCTCCGAACCGACGCGCACGAAGGCATGCCCGGTGAAATGCGGCCGGGCCTGACTTGGACCGAACTCAAAGGCCAGCACGTGCTTATTGTCGACAGTAATTACGTCAACCGTGCGAACGACAATCGGCGGGAAGCAATCGTCTTCGCAAATGCGGCGCACTCGTTGCTGAAACTTCTCGGCGTCTGACTCAGAGACACCCGTCACTGCGCCATCGTTGCTGACTCCGATGAATAGGACTGCCGTCTGCCCTTCGAGCAGGGAGTTCGCGAACGACACGGCGGCCTTACGGATCTCGTCATTGCTACGAATGCCCTCCTTGCGCTCGACGAAATTATCTTCGAGGTCAGTGATTCGGGATTTCAGGCTCTTCATGGCGAACCGCATTGCCTCCCTGCGCCGCATCCAGACGTGGGTGTCTATCATAACGTCAATGGGTGCGCGTTTCTTCGGCATAGCCCGGTTGGGAGGCGCAGCGGCGACCGCGCCGAATCTGGCGTGTTCATCCTTGCAATGGCGCAGGGGGTTATTTCTTCGGGGGCTTATGGTGAGGTTTGCGCAGGGGGCGTGGGTAATGGGGGAGGGAGTTTGCGCTCGATCGACCGTTGTACTTCTTTGAAACTTTCTTCTTTGCGCGTTTTGCTTTCGCTGCCATTGGACCTCTCCGCTAAGTTCGTGTACGCAAAATAGCCGAACAGTGCAAATCCCAAGACCGCACAGACACTCGAAGCAACATTGACAGGCTCGATCCAGCCCGCGGCACGGGGCCTCTTATGTGCATCTGCCCATCGGGCTTCACTGAGCGCGTTAATCACCAGATTGTAAACCTTGATACTGAGCGAGTAGCCCGCTACCGTGAAGACAAGAGTCGCCGTCCACGCGCCCCAAGCGAAAAACAGCCATCCGATATTGACCGGCCGGTGATTTTCGGTGAAGGAGGCGATGAATGCGAACGTGGCGGTCAGGGCGCCCCCCGCGATCAGCACGAGCGCCTTGTCGCGTTGGGTCTCTTGCTCGAATTTGTAGCGCGACAGATCCTTCTGGAACTCGTCTGCCGCTTTTTCTGCATCTTCAGGGGTCATCGCACCTTCCCTTGTGCTCGTATCCAGTGGCCCAGGGCCCCAATACTGTACGAGTTATCCCGTGGATGTCCACAGCCGAGCGGCGCTACGGGTGAGGCTCCGCTGTCGGCGTGGCCGGTCGCGGCAATCGTCGTCACGAGCTTTTGTAGGCGCCGAACGCTGTATGATTCGACAGATTGAGCGGGCGCGCGGCTCGCCTCAATTTCAAAGGAGTGAAACATGCCCATTAACCGCACAGACAAACTTCGATTCGACCGTCTGCTCAATCACGTCCGCCGAGTTGTCGCCGACGCCGATATGTTCGATCCGAAGTCGCGACGGAAGATCGTCACGAAGGCCGACAAGCTTTGGACGGAGCTGCGGAATGCGCGGAAGCGGCAGGTGTTGGCGGTGCGCGGGGCTCTTTACAGGCTCAAAGCCGGTGAAATAGGGAACTCGTCTACGTCCGCCACCGATAGGAGCGCGAAGTCATGAGCTATTGGATGGCGGTGTTTGTAATCTTCACAGGCGCTTATCATCCTGGCGCCCCGGTGCCTACTGTAGTGCCAGGTAGTATGCGACCGGTCTCACCCGCGCAGCTCTACGCCGCCAAGAAGGACTGCGTGCGCAACCTCGGCCGGGACATTGCGGCGTCGGACTTCGGAAAAGGCGAGGTACTACCTGCGGCAGGCGGGTTTGCTTGCGCCGAGATTCGCATATTGGAGCCACGATAGTTGGCGGCGCCAATCCCCCGACCTATGTCTCGGCGCGGAAGGATTGAACGACAGGAGATGTCATATGAAAGTGATTTTCAAAGACGAAAACAATGTCGCGGCAGGCGGCCAAGTACTTGGCGATTACGGCTGGCAACTCTGTCGCTGGAAATTCAGCCTGACGACGCGAAGGGTTGAGGTGTATCGCGGCGCAATTGGTAAAAGCGTAGAGATTCCGCGCGACGCGAATCTTGGCGGGAATCAACTCAAAAGGCGGGTCGCCAGCTTGGTAATCGACCTCACGCGCCGGATGATCGGAAGGGATTGAACAATTGTGGCCGCGTGTCGTGCGGATCGCGAGGCGTGAGCATCAATAACCGGCGCTCCCCGTCGCGTCGAATGAATGAGAAGCCGAAGCGCGGTACATCCTCAATCTGCCAACCCTCGGCGGCCAAGCGCTCGATCGCCGCTGTCATTGCGCCGTATAGGTCCGTGGCTGGCTCCAGGCGATGGGACTCGATCACTTTGCCACTACAGGCCGAACACAGCCACCCAGCGCGGCGTAGTGTCGCGCTCGTAGACTTTATGGCGGTATCGACCCATGCGGCCGATTGTCGCGAGCAAATACCGAGGCGTCTATTCAGTTCGTCGGTGGTCCGGACACTGTATAGAATGGGGTCCACAAAAGGGGCATTAGGGAGTTGAGTCGTGCCTGACCTTAGTGACGTTGCCGCTGCCTTGTCTTCGTTCAATGCGTTGAAGAATATCGCGCAAGCGATGATAGGTCTGCATGATACCCAAGCCTTTCAACTTAAGGTCCTCGAATTCAATGGGGCACTGATTGATGCCCAAACGAAGATTTTTGCTGTTAATGAGGCCCGCGCGACGCTGGTTGAGCGTGTACGTGAGCTTGAAGAACAAGTGACTAAGCTCAAAGCATGGGAAGCTGAGAAACAGCACTACGAGCTGAAGGCAATTTCCAAACGGTCATTTGCTTATGTGTTGAAGGCAGACGCACAAGGCACCGAACCGCCGCATCAGATATGCGCTGGCTGCTATCAGCGCGGGAAGAAATCTATCCTCCAAATAGAGGCTAGGAATACTGCGAGCCGTGCGCTGGCGATACCGCAAATGTATATATGCCCCGAATGCAAGAACAAGATTGTGGCGTGACGACAGCAGCGCAACCCAGAACTTCACCGCCGGCCGCTAAGGCACTGTTAATTAATAAAGGTATCAAGTCTTCTTCTTCGCGTTTGGTTTGATCAAGTAGTTCCAGTCGCCGTGGAACTTGTTTCGCTCCAGATTGACTTGCTTCATCTGCTCGTTAGTCACTTCGCGCCCGATC
>DATKSW010000045.1:0-96123 GCA_035531435.1 Steroidobacteraceae bacterium
TGGTCGGGGTGACAGGATTTGAACCTGCGACTCCTACGTCCCGAACGTAGTGCTCTACCAGGCTGAGCTACACCCCGAAATCGGCACAAACCGTCAGTTCTTGCGCGCCACCGCGAACCTCGCGAGTTCGCTCAAGCCGTCCTTGAAAGCGCTCTCGGCAAGCGGTGACAACGCGGCCAGCGCCTGATCGGCCTCGTTTTGGGCGAGGCGCGCAGTGTACGCAAGGCCCCCGAGGCTTGCAACGGCGCGGGTGATTTCGTCGAGGCGCCCGATCCCGCCCTGTTCGATCGCCTGCTCGATCATCGTGCGCTGTTCGCCGCTGCCATGCTGCAACGCATGGATCAACGGCAGCGTCGGCTTTCCCTCGGCGAGGTCGTCGCCGAGGTGCTTGCCCCACTGGGTCTCGTCGCCCTGGTAGTCGAGCGTGTCGTCGACCAGCTGAAAGGCGGTGCCGATGTGCTTGCCGTAGCGGGCGAGGGCGCACTCGATTTCCTGCGGGGCATCGCTCAGGACGGCGCCGATCTGCGCGCCGGCCTCGAAGAGCCGGGCGGTTTTTCGGTGTATGACGTCGAAATAGCGCTCTTCGGTCGTCGATGGGTCGTGCGCGGTCATCAACTGCAAAACCTCGCCCTCGGCGATCGCGTTGGTCGCGTCAGCGAGGATTTTCATGATCGGCATGCGGTCGAGGGTCACCATCATTTGAAACGCCCGCGAGTAGAGAAAATCCCCTACCAGCACGCTGGTCGCATTGCCGAACACTTCGTTCGCCGTCTGCCGGCCGCGGCGCAGCGAAGAGCCGTCGACGACATCGTCGTGCAGCAGCGTCGCGGTATGGATAAATTCGATGATCGCGGCGGCCTCGATGTGGCGTGCGCCGGCGTGCCCGCAGGCACGCGCGGCGAGCAGGACGAGCAATGGCCGCAGGCGTTTGCCGCCGGAATGCACGATGTAGTTGGCGACCTGGTCGACGAGGGCGATCTGGCTGTGTAGTCGGGCTCTGATGACGTCATCGACCGCCTCGAAATCGCCGGAGATTAAGCCACGAATCTTTTCTATTGTCATGAAGCGCTCGGCCGTATGGTACCTAAGAATGCGCCAGGCTGCCCGCCGGGCTGGTGTCGCGCCGGCCGCGCGATGTGCCGAGAAATTGACCTGTAGACGCCCTAAACGTATACTCTCCGGCTCTTTTGCTGGCCCTGGCGGGCCGCCCATTTGGAGTTGCCACGATGTATGCCGTGATTGCCACGGGCGGTAAACAGTACCGCGTTCAGGAAGGCGCGGTGGTGCGCATCGAGAAGCTCGACGCCATCCAGGGCGCGAGCATCGAATTCGGCCAGGTGCTGCTCGTCGGCGCCGGCGCCGACGTCAAGATCGGCGCGCCCTACGTGGCTAGCGCGAAGGTCGTTGCAACCGTCGAGGGCCACGGCAAGGGCGATAAGGTACGGATCGTGAAATTTCGCCGGCGCAAGCACTACAAGCGCGAGAAGACGCATCGGCAGCCGTACACCGACGTCAAGATCACGCAAATCGTCGCCTGAAGGTTTCGAGGAGACTTACAGCTCATGGCACACAAAAAAGCGGGCGGCAGCACGCGCAACGGCCGCGATTCGCACTCCAAGAGGTTGGGCGTGAAGAAATTCGGCGGCGAGAACGTGCTCTCGGGCAACATCCTGATCCGCCAGCGCGGCACCGTCTACCATCCGGGCGTGAATGTCGGCATCGGCACCGACCACACTTTGTTCGCGACCGCGAGCGGTGTCGTCGAGTTTCGCATCAAGGGCCCCGATCAGCGCACCGTCGTCAACGTCGTCGCCAAGTAGGCGCCGCCCGCGCCCCGCGCCCCGCGACCGGGCGCGCAGCGAATCATGAAATTCGTCGACGAAGCCAATCTCAACGTGCAGGCCGGCAATGGCGGGCGCGGCTGCGTGAGTTTCCGGCGCGAGAAATTCGTGCCCTTCGGCGGCCCGGACGGCGGCGACGGCGGTTTGGGCGGCAGCGTCTATCTGCGCGCGGTTGAGGGCATGAATACTCTCGCCGACTTTCGGATCGCGCGCACCCATAAGGCGCAAAACGGCGAATCCGGCGGCGGCAACGATTGCACCGGCCATGGCGGCGACGATCTGTACGTGCCGGTGCCGGTCGGCACCGTGATCACCGAGCGCGATACCGGCGAGATCTTGGGCGATCTCAGCGGCGAGGGCGAGACGCTGCTCGTAGCCAGGGGCGGCAAGGGAGGCTGGGGCAACACGCGCTTCAAGTCGAGCACGAATCGCACGCCGCGCAAGGCGGGACTCGGCCTGCCGGGGGAGAAACGCGAGCTGCAACTGGAGTTGAAGCTGATCGCGGACGTCGGCCTGCTCGGTTTGCCGAACGCCGGCAAATCGACCTTGATCCGCGCGGTCTCGGCGGCGCGCCCGAAAGTCGCCGATTATCCGTTCACGACGCTGATTCCGAATCTCGGCGTCGTCAGCGCCGGCGCCGGCCGCAGCTTCGTGATGGCGGACATTCCCGGCCTGATCGAGGGCGCGGCGGCCGGCGCCGGCCTGGGGATCCGCTTTTTGAAGCATTTGCAGCGCACGCGCGTGCTGCTGCACCTGATCGACATTGCGCCCCTCGATCCGCACGCCGATGCGGTCAAGGACGCGCGCACGATCTTCGCCGAGCTGAAGAAATTCTCGGCCGAACTCGCCGCCAAGGAACGCTGGCTGATTCTGACCAAAATCGACCTGCTGGAACCCGCCGAGGCCAAGAAGCGCGCCAAGGAAATCGTCCGGCGGCTGCGCTGGAAGGGGCAGGTCTTGTCGATCTCGGCGGTGACCGGCGCGGGAACCCTGGCGCTGACACAAGCGGTGATGCGCTACGTCGAGGAGCATCCGCGGCCGGCGCATGCGCCGCGCGGCGCCGCGCTCGACGTGGCGCGCTGAGGCGCCGTTTTATTTCGCGAGCGCGCGGATCTGCTTGGTCAGGCGGCTCTTGTGCCGGGCCGCCTTGTTGCGGTGGATGATTCCCTTGTTGACCATGGCGTCGATGACCGGCGTCGCTTCGGCGAGCGCGGCGATCGCTTCGGCATGCTTGCCGGCCTTGACGGCGAGCGTCGCCTTGCGGATCGCGGTGCGCAGCTTCGAGGTCAGGGCATCGTTGCGGGCGCGGTGCACCGTCGATTGGTGGGCGGCTTTTTCCGCGGATTTCGTATTCGCCAAGCGCGAGCTCCTTGAGTGATTCTGCGCACCTGAAAATGCGCCGCAAAAGAGCCGCGTATTTTGCTGTTCGCAGGCCCCCTTGTCAATCCGCCGGCGCAGCGCGGCGCGCCTGCTTGCTATAGTGTCGCCCAAGAATGAGCCGCGCGATCTTCAAATCGACGACCTCCCTCGGGCTGATGACGCTGCTGTCGCGCATCACCGGCTTGGTGCGCGATGTGGCGCAGGCGCATCTGTTCGGCGGCGGCCCGGTCGCCGACGCCTTTCTGGTCGCCTACAAGATTCCGAATTTCCTGCGCCGCCTGTTCGCCGAGGGTGCGTTCTCGCAGTCGTTCGTGCCGATCGTCTCGGAAACCAAGCAGCGCAGCGGCGACGCCGAGGTCAAGGAACTCGTCAGCGGCGCCGTCGGCACTCTCGGGCTTGCCTTGTTCATCGTCACGGTGATCGGCGTCATCGCCGCGCCGCTGGTGATTTGGGCGTTCGCTCCCGGCTTCAAGGCCGACGGCAACCGCCACGACATCGCGGTGCAGATGCTGCGGCTGACTTTTCCCTACCTCTTCTTCATATCCTTGACGGCGCTCGGCACCGGCGTGTTGAACAGCTACGGGCGCTTCGGGCCGCCGGCGTTCACGCAAGTGCTGTCCAATCTGGTGCTGATCGTCGCCGCGGTGTGGATCGCGCCGCGTTTCGCCCAGCCCGGACTGGTGCTCGCCGCCGCGGTGTTCGTCGGCGGCGCGCTGCAAGTCGCATACCTCGTGCCGTTCGTGTTGCGGCTGCGCCTGTTGGGCTGGCCGCGCTGGCGCTGGGATCACGCCGGCGTGCGCCGCGTCGCAAAACTGATGGGTCCGGGGATCCTCGGCTCCTCGATGGCGCAGATCAGCCTGTTGCTGGATACGCAGATCGCCTCGTTTCTCGCGACCGGCAGCGTCACCTGGATGTACTTCGCCGCCCGCTTGGTGGAATTCCCGCAGGGCGTGTTCACGGTGGCGTTGGCGACGGTGATCTTGCCGAGTCTGTCGATGCACCACGCGGCGGCGGCGCCGCAACGGCTGTCGACGACGCTCGACTGGGCCTTGAAGCTCGTGACGGTCGTGGTGACGCCGGCGGCGGTCGCCTTGTTCGTGCTCGCCGGACCCTTGATCGCGACGCTGTTCGGCCACGGCCGCTTCGACGACCACGACGTGCGCATGAGTTCCTACGCCTTGATGGCATTTTCGTTCGGCCTGCTCGGCTTCAGTTTCGTCAAGGTCCTGGCGCCGGGCTATTTTTCGCGCCAGGACACGCGCACGCCGGTGCGCATCAGCCTGATTTCGCTCGGCGTGAATGTCGCCTTGAACCTGGCGGTGGTCGCGCCGCTCGCGTACTTCAAGAAGCTGCCGGCGCCGCACGCTTTTTTGGCCTTGTCGACGAGCATAGCGGCCGCCACCAACTCGATCCTGCTGTACCGCGGCCTGCGCAGCAGCGGCGTGTTGCTGCCGACGCCGGGCTGGCGCCGCTTGATCCTGCGCGTACTCGGCGCGAGCGCGCTCATGGCGGCGGCGCTCGCCTGGCTTGCGGGAGGGACCTCGCGCTGGCTGGCGATGCATACCTGGGATCGGCTCGTGCATATGTCGCTTTGCGTGGTGGTCGGCGCGGCGGCGTATTTTTGCGGCCTGTTGGCGCTCGGCGCGCGCCGCGCGGATCTGCGCCACTGATTCGGCGCAAATTCCCGTATAATCGCGTTTTTTCGCCATGGAACTCGTTCGCGGTCTGCACAATCTCTCGGCACGGCAGCGGGGCTGCGTGTTGACCGTAGGCAATTACGACGGCGTGCATCTCGGCCACCAGCAGATGCTGCGCTTGTTGAAGATGCGCGCGCTGCAGCGCGGCTGCGCGGCGACGGTGCTGGTGTTCGAGCCGAGTTCGAAGGAATTCATCGACCCGGCGGGCGCACCGCCGCGGCTGACGCGCTGGCGCGAAAAGTTCCTGGCGCTCGCCGCCCATGGCGTCGACCGGCTGGTGACGTTGCGCTTCGATGAACGTGTCCGAGCGATGAGTCCGGAGGAGTTCGTCGGCGACCTGATCGTCGGCGCGCTCGGCACGCGGCACATCGTCGTCGGCGACGATTTCCGCTACGGCTGCCGGGCCTCGGGTACGATCGAGACGCTGAAGAAGGCGGGCAGCGACCGCGGTTTCGAGGTGGAGCAGATCGCGCCGTTCCTCTTCGACTCGGTGCGCGTCAGCAGCACGGCCGTGCGGCAGCGCCTGCAGCGCGGCGATTTCGCCGGCGCGGCGCGGCTGCTCGGCCGTCCGTACCGGATGCGGGGCCGCGTCGTGCATGGCAACGAGCTTGGCCGCACGCTCGGCTTCGCGACCGCGAATCTGCGTTTAGGAAGGCGCAAACCGCCGTTCCTGGGCGTGCTCGCCGTGCGGGTGCACGGCATCGGCGCACGGCCGTCGGCCGCGGTGGCGAGCCTCGGCACGCGGCCGACGGTCGAGGGCGCGGAACCGTTGCTCGAAGTGCATGTGTTCGATTTCGACGGCGACCTGTATGGCCGCGTCCTGGAAGTGGAGTTCGTCGCCAAGCTGCGCGACGAGGTGAAGTTCGAGTCGCTGGATTCGATGGTCGCGCAGATGCGGCGCGACGCCGCCGAAGCGCGGCTCCTGTTAGCTTAAGGTGGACCGTGGCGGACTACAAAAACACGATCAATTTGCCGAATACCGGCTTTGCGATGAAGGCGGATCTCGCGAACCGCGAGCCGAAGATGCTCGCCGCCTGGGAGCGGATCGACCTGTATGGGAAGATTCGCGCGGCCGCCGCGGGGCGGCCGCCGTTCGTCCTGGTCGACGGCCCGCCGTATGCGAACGGCGCGATCCACCTGGGTCACGCCGTCAACAAGGTTCTGAAGGACATCATCGTCAAATCGCGCACCCTCGACGGCTACGATGCGCCCTTCATACCGGGTTGGGATTGCCACGGCTTGCCGATCGAAATGCAGATCGAGAAGACCTACGGGCGCGTCGGCCAGAAGCTCGATGCCAGGGCGTTCCGCGCGGCTTGCCGCAAGTATGCGTCCGAACAGATCGAATCGCAGCGCACCGACTTCAAGCGCCTTGGGGTTCTCGGCGACTGGCAGCGGCCGTATTTCACGATGATGCCGCGTTTCGAAGCGGAGCAGCTGCGCGCTTTCGCGAAGATCATCGAGAACGGCCACCTTTACAAGGGCTACAAGCCGGTGCATTGGTGTTTGAATTGCCGCTCGGCGCTCGCCGAGGCGGAAGTCGAATACGAAGAGGCGAACTCGCCCAGCATTTACGTGCGCTTTGCGGTCGTCGACAGCGAAGATCTCGCGCAGCGGTTTCATGTCGGGGCCGGCGGCGCGCCCGCCGCCGTCGCGATCTGGACGACGACGCCGTGGACCTTGCCGGCGAATCGCGCCGTCGCCGTGCATCCGCAATTCCAATACGCCTTGGTCGAGCGCGAAGGGGCGCTCGGCGCAGAGCGGCTGGTGCTCGCCGCGGAGCGCCTCGCCGCGGTCATGCCGCTGCTCGGCGCCGCGCGCTGGAACGTCCTTGCCAGCGTCGAGGGCGCGGCGCTCGAGGGCCTGCGCCTGCGCCATCCGTTCTACGAGCGCGAAGTGCCGGTCATATTGGGCGATCACGTGACGCTCGAGGCCGGCAGTGGCGCGGTGCACACGGCGCCCGCGCACGGTCTCGACGATTACCTCGTCGGCCGCCGCTACGGGCTGGAAACCGACAATCCGGTCGACGGCGACGGCCGCTTCCTGCCGTCGACGCCGCTGTTCGCCGGCGAACAAGTGTTCGAGGCGAATCCGCACGTCATCGAGGTCTTGAAGGAACACGGCCGCCTGCTGCTCGCCGAGCCGTACCGGCACGCCTATCCGCATTGCTGGCGTCACAAGACCCCGGTGATCTTCCGGGCGACGCCCCAATGGTTCATCAGCATGGAGCAGGCCGGGCTTCGCCGCGGCGCGCTCGAAGCGATCGCGCACGTCGATTGGATGCCGGGCTGGGGCGAACAGCGGATCACGAACATGATCGCCGGACGCCCGGATTGGTGCGTGTCGCGGCAGAGGACCTGGGGAGTGCCGATTCCGCTGTTCGTGCACAAGGACACGGGCGAGCTGCATCCGCGCACGCCGGCGCTGATCGAGGCGGTTGCAGGGCGGGTCGAACAGGGCGGCATCGACGCCTGGTTCGATCTCGACGCCGCGCAATTGCTCGGCGCCGAGGCCGCGGCTTACGAGAAGGCGAGCGACGTCATGGACGTCTGGTTCGATTCGGGCGTCGTGCATCATTGCCTGGCGGCGTTGCGCCCACAGGTCACCGCGCCGGCGGATTTGTATTTGGAGGGCTCGGACCAGCACCGCGGCTGGTTCCACAGCTCGCTGCTGACCTCGGTTGCGATGCACGGCCGCGCGCCCTATAGGGCCGTGCTGACGCACGGCTTTACCGTCGACGAGAACGGCCGCAAGATGTCCAAGTCGCTCGGCAACATTCTTCTGCCGCAAAAGCTGACGAGCACCTTGGGCGCCGACGTGCTGCGCCTGTGGGTCGCGGCGACCGATTACGCCAACGAGATGAGCGTCTCCGACGAGATACTGAGGCGCACCGCCGATTCCTACCGCCGAATCCGCAACACGCTGCGCTTCCTGCTCGGCAATCTGCATGCTTTCGACCCGCAGCGCGACCTCGTCGACTGGGACCGAATGGTCGCGATCGACCGCTGGGCGGTCGCGCAGGCGTTCGCGCTGCAGACGGCGGTGCTGAACGCGTACCGCAATTACGAATTCCACGAGATCTACCAGAAGCTCCATAATTTCTGCGTCGTCGAACTCGGCGGCTTCTATCTGGATATAGTCAAGGACCGCCTGTACACCACCGGCGCGGCGAGCGCGCCGCGTCGCTCGGCGCAGACCGCGATCTTTCATCTTGCGCATGCGCTGGTGCGTTGGATCGCGCCGATCCTGAGCTTTACGGCCGACGAGGCATGGGGATTTCTCCCCGGCGCGAGCGGCGAATCGGTGCTGCTATCCGCATGGCACGCGTTCCCGGCCGGCGCCGAGCGCCCGGCGGCGGTCGACTGGCCGGCGTTCATCGCGCTGAAGACCGACGTCGCCCGCGAGTTGGAGCGCCTGCGCGCCGCGGGCGCGATCGGCGCGCCGCTCGAGGCAGAAGTCACGGTGTACGCGCCGGCGGCGCAGTATGCGCGGCTCGCGGCATTGCAGGACGAGCTGCACTTCCTGCTGATCACGAGCCAAGCGCAGGTCCTGCTCTGCGACCTGCCGCCGGCGGACGCGGTGCGCACCGGCCTCGACGAGGTTTGGATCCGGGTGCATCCCAGCAGCCGGCCGAAATGCGTGCGCTGCTGGCATCTGCGCAGCGATGTCGGCAGCGACCCGCGCCATCCCGAGTTGTGCGCGCGCTGCGTCGTCAACGTCGAGGGTCCCGGTGAGGAGCGTAAATTCGCATGAACGCGACCGAGAAGCGCGCCGTCGGCTGGCGCTGGCTGTTGTTGTCCGCCGCCGTCGTGCTCGCCGACCAGTTGAGCAAGGCGTACGTCGCGCGCCATTACGGCGAATTCGAATTCACCCGCGTGTTGCCGATCCTCGACATCACGCGGATGCAAAATGTCGGCGCGGCGTTCAGCCTGCTCGCCTCGGCTTCCGGCTGGCAGCGCTGGTTCTTCATCGCGCTGGCGCTCGCCGTCAGCGCCGGCATCACCGTGTGGCTGTGCCGACTGCCGCCCGGGGCCGGCAAACTGCTGCGGGCGGGGCTCGCGCTCGTGCTGGGCGGCGCCCTCGGCAACGTCGTCGACCGGATCCGGCTGGGATCGGTGATCGATTTCATTCACTTTCATTGGCATCAGGCGTATTTTCCGGCTTTCAACCTGGCCGATTCGTCGATCACGGTCGGCGCGGGCCTGTTGCTGCTGGATGCGTTTCTCGATGCGGGGCGGAAACACTGATGCAAATTCTCTTGGCAAATCCGCGCGGCTTCTGCGCAGGGGTCGACCGGGCGATCGACATCGTCGAGCGCTCGATCGATCTGTTCGGCGCGCCGATCTACGTGCGCCACGAAATAGTCCATAACAAATACGTCGTCGACCGCCTGCGGCTGATCGGCGCGGTGTTCGTCGAAGAACTGCACGAAGTGCCGGACGGCGCGACGGTGGTCTTCAGCGCGCACGGCGTCTCGCGCGCGGTGGAGCACGAGGCCGTGCGCCGCGGCTTGACGGTCTTCGATGCGACCTGCCCGCTGGTCGCGAAGGTGCACATCGAGGTCACGCGCTACGCGCGCGAGGCGCGCGAAGTGCTGCTGATCGGCCATGCCGGCCACCCGGAGGTCGAAGGCACGATGGGCCGATTCGACACCTCGCACGGCGGCCGCATGGTTTTGGTGGAAACTGTCGAGGATGCGGCGAGCGTGCGCGTGGCAAATCCGGATCGCCTGGCGTTCGTGACGCAAACGACGCTGTCGATGGACGATACCGCTTCGGTCATCGAGGTGCTGCGCCGCCGGTTTCCGCGCCTGCACGCGCCGCTGAAGGAGGACATTTGCTACGCGACGCAAAACCGCCAGGACGCGGTCAAGGGACTGATCGAACGCTGCGACCTGCTGATCGTCGTCGGCTCGGCGTCGAGCTCGAATTCCAACCGGCTGCGGGAACTTGCCGATAAGGCGGCCAAGCCCGGCTACCTGGTCGATGGTCCCGTGAATTTGCGGCGCGAGTGGTTCGAGCGCGTCAACACAGTCGGCGTGACCGCGGGCGCATCGGCGCCGGAGGTGCTCGTCCAGGGAGTCATCGAGAAGCTGCGCGAGTGGGGCGGGGAAGTCGCCGAAGAACTCAGCGGCCGCGCCGAGCACGTGATGTTCGCATTGCCGAAGACCTTGCGCGAAGTCGCGAAACACGGCGGCAGCCTTTCATCGGTGGATTCCTCAGGTTAGAATGCCGACCCCTTTTAGGCGCCAGTGCCGCAATAGCTCAGCTGGTAGAGCAACGCATTCGTAATGCGTGGGTCGGGAGTTCGAATCTCTCTTGCGGCACCATTTGACGGCATGATCGCCTCCCTGTCGCGCCTGCCGATGAGGGCGCTGTATGCGCTGTCCGGCTTGGCGTATCTGCTCGCCTATTACCTCGTGCGCCATCGCCGCGGCGTGATCGGCGAACAGATCGCCAAGGTCTTCGCGGCTGCCGGCGAGGCCGAGCGGCGGAAAATCCACAAGCAATTCCTCAGGAACTTTTGCGACGTCGCCGTCGAAATATTGAAATCGGCGACGATCTCGGCGGGCGACATGCGCGCGCGCGTGCGCATCGTCAACCTCGACGCGGCGCTCGGCTATTTGCGCGCCGGCCAATCGGTGCTGTTGGTCACCTCGCATCTATGCAACTGGGAATGGCTGCTGCAGGGAGTCGCGCTGCAATTGGGCTATCCGCTGGACGTCGCCTACAAGCCGCTGAGCGACCCCTGGGGCGAGCGGCTGATGTTGAGGATTCGCTCGCGCTTCGGCGCGCGGCTGGTGCCGGCGAAGCAGTTGCTCGTCGATCATCTGCAGCGCCGCGGCCTGGTGCGTGCGCTCGCGATGAATGCCGACCAGGCGCCGGCGTCGACCGAGCGGCATTATTGGACGACGTTCCTCGGCCAGGATACGGCCTTTTACATCGGCGCCGAGCAGATCGCGCGCGGCACGCGCCTGCCGGTGATCTACCTGGCGATGCGCCGCACCGCCCGCGGCCGCTACGCTGTGGAGCTTTCGCAACTGTGGGACGGGTGCGAGCCGACCGAGCACGGCGAGATCACCGAACGCTACGCGCGCGCCTGCGAGAGGGACGTGCTCGCGGCTCCGGCGGATTGGCTGTGGTCGTACCGCCGCTGGCGCCTGCAGAAACCGCTGTACGGCGCCGCCTGAGCCGCTCCCTACGGCGTCCCCGACGGGCCCGCGAACTGCGCGAGCGCGCCGCGCGCGTCCGCCCAGAGCTTGAACGGCAGGTCGAGCGGTTCCTGCGGCATGCGCAGTCGCAGATCGCGGCTCCGGGCGATGAAGCGCAAGGTATCCAGATCGACGCGGTAGGCGTAGGCGATGACGTCGCCGTGATCCGGTACCTGCAGCAGGCGGCGGCGGCTCAGGCTGATCGGCAGCTCCGGCAGGGGCCTGAAGTCGATCAAGCGGCCGTCGGCGAAGAGATGCAGCTCACCCTCGTTCGGGCCCGGCGGCGGCGACATCCGCGGATCGACGGTCGACCAGCGGTACAGCAGCAAATATTCGCTGTCCCGTCCGGACAAATCGACTTCGAGCGCCACCAGCGTCGCATAGTCGCGCGCGAAGGCCGCGACGTCGGAGCGATTTCGCGCGAAGATCAGCGGCTTGTCGACCACCGACAATGTGCTGCCCGTCGTTTCGTCGAAGAATATCCGCGACCCCCCGCGGCCATGGTGCGCGGGCATCTGCGTCGCGCATGACGCCAGCGCGGTCAGCACCAGGATCAAAGCCCCGCGGATATTCATGCCGTCCTAGAAACGTAGCCGATATGCCGCTGAAATATACAGGGAGCGCTGATTCAGCGCGCCGGTTTGTGTTTGCCCGGTCAGCGATGTCGGCTGCAGGACCGCCTGTTGGTTCAGCATCTGATAGCCCGCCGTGAGCTCGAACAATTGGGTCCTGCCGGTCCAATCGGTCTGCAGCTGCGGCAGATAAATCATTTGCTTGCCGCCCAAGGTCGGATTGTTCATTTGTTCGACGCTCAACCGCGGCCCCATCCGCCAGGCGCCGTGGACCACGAAGCGCGCGTCCCAGGACACGGTCGTGCTGCGCGCCGTCGGCGAGTCGTCGAAACGCAGGCCGAAGACGTGCAGATCGTTCGCCTGCAGCAGGCTGGAGCCCGCCATTTGCACGGCCGCGTTCTTGTCGAGCCCGGTCGATTGAGTCGCGACCACACCGAAGGAGGCCGGGGTGCCGGAGAGTTCGAGCGCCGAGAGGTCGACCATGAATTGCCAGCGCTCGCCGAGGGGGCGGCTCGCGGAGATGACGAACGTGTTGCTGGTCGCCGTGCGATCGACGGCCATTTGCTCGATTTGCGAGGGCGTGAACTGGATCGCGAGCGTACGCAGGTCGGTCGCGGTTTGGCCGATCAGCGCGTTGCTGAGCTCGAGCAGCGGGCTGCGGCGATGATCGGCGTCGAAACCCAGCACCCAATGCTTGCCGATCGCGGCATTGCCGATCAGCGTCGCCGAGTTCAACTGTTTGAACGCGATGTCATAGTCCAGCAGGATGATCGCCGTGCGCCCGAACTGCGTGTAGCGGGTCTGCAAGCCGAGCGAACGCCGTTCCGTGCCGATGTCATTGGTCTGATCGAAGGCGTAGGCGTCGAACACCCATGGACTGTGGGACGGGCTGAACTCGGCGGTCACGGTCGCGAATTTCTGCTTGGCCGAGAGCGGCGAGAAACTCGTATAAGCGGGCAGGCCGCCGGCGGCGCTCACCGACCAGCGGGGATTGATCTGATAGCCGACGTACAATCCGTCGAAAAGCCCGACGACGCCTTGGCTCGCGAGCGACTGCCGGCCGATGCGTGCGGTCAGGCCCCAATAGCGATCGATCGCTTCTGCGTAAGCGGTGGTTACGCGGTCCTGGCTGCCGCCGAAACTCGAGGCGGCAAAGCTCTTCGCATAGCCGCCGTCGACGCGCGCCGAGAAGTCGTAACGTTTGGTGCGGTCGCGCATCAAGAAATCGCCGTAGACGAGCGCCGCGTCGATGCTGTTGGTCGTGGTCGTGGTACCGACCGAGGTCGTCTGGTCCTTGCCGTATTCGTAGCTGATCGCGGCACTGCCGGCGAGCATCGTGCCGCGATTGGCGGCAGGGCCCCACAGGCCGGTCGATTTCGGGCCGAGCGAAGCCGCGGCCAGCGTCTGCAATCGCAGGCGTACTCGCTCGGCCGCGGCGCCGTTCGGGTAGCGGCTGAGGTACTCCTTGTATTCGGCTTCGGCCTGCGCCAATTGACCGGCCTGCTCGCGCACCACGCCGAGCAATTCCTGGGCTTCGGCGCGCGCCGGGTATTCGGGCTGGCGCACCAGGCGCGTCAACAGATTCACCGCCTGCGGATAATGATGATTGGCGAACGCCTTGCGCGCGTCGCGCAGGATCTGCGCGCGCTCGGCGTCCGGCAGCGGCGGGTCGGTCGGCGCGCCGGCCGCCGCCGCTCGCACGCCGGCACGTTGCACCGCCGCCAGTCCGTTCAACTCGTCGCCTCGCGCGATCCACGCCCGCGGGTAGCTCGCCAAGGCGATTTTCAGCACGCGCTCGGCTTCCGCGTGCGTCGCGAACGGCCCGACGCGCAATCGGTACCATGCTTGTTGCCCGGCATGGGTTTCCGATACGTAGGCCTGTGCTTGCAGTTTGGCGGCGGCGGCCTGCACCGTCGCACGCTCGATTTTCACGTTCGAGGATTCGAGATTGACGGAGTAACCTTCCGGCGGCGCCGGTTGGGCGACGAAGACGCTCGCTTGGCGGCGGTTCGTGTTCAGCAATCGCACCCGCAGGCCCGTGCCGGACGCGGTCGGCACCATGACGAAATCCAGGGCCCGTGAAAAGCTCAGCTCGAGCGTGATCTCGCCGGGCAACATCGACTCGACGCGGGCGCCGGTCACGAGTCGGCCGCCGCCGCCGACCAGCGGCAGTTCGGGAGGAATCGTCCGGAACTGCGCTCCGCAATCGGCCCCCAGCAGCAGCCTTATCGTCACGTTCGCGCCGTGGCTGACCGGCGTATTGCTGATGTAGCGCATCGAGCACGAAAACTGCACGGAGATATCGACATGATCGCCGCTCTCGGCGGTATCGATGAGCTCGACGAGCGGGCCTGCGGGGAACGCCAGCGGCGCGCTCAGCGCGCGGGCATCGCCGGCCGCCAATCCGAGCAGCAGGGCGATCGCCCGCAGCCGCCGCATCTTTACGCGCGGATTTCGGCCGTTGGCGCCGGTCACTTGACCGGACCGCCGCTAACGCCGCGCCGAATCATCAACAGCGGTCGCAACGGTGCCGGCGAACGTGTCATGGTCCAAACCAAGGTGTTGTGGCAGCTCGCGCAGTCCTGCACGGTGGCCGGGTGTTGGGCTTGCTTGCCGGCGGCCGTGACGCCGTTGTGGCAGGTCTGGCAGGCGCCGATGACGCCGGTGTGACTGAAGCTCGCCGGCTGCCAGGCGAAAGTGCCATGACACGCGCCGCAGTCGCGCAACGTCTGCACGTGTAGCGCCGGCTTGCCAGGCGCGACGATGCCGTTGTGGCAGCTGACGCAGCTTTGCGTGATGTAGCGGTGGTCGAAGCGGGCCGGCAGCCACGCGATCGTCGTGTGGCAGTCATCGCAGCTATTGTTGCTGGCGATGTGAGTCGGCGCTTTGCCCGTCGCCAGCACGCCGTTGTGGCAGGTCGCGCAGTTGCCGATCACGCCGGCGTGGGTCGGACCGGGAACGCTCATGACCAGCGCTCGAGCCGGCGTGCCCGCGCCGGGGTTGCCGATGGGCGAGGTGCCAACCCGCGGGCCGCCGGTGCGCGAGCCAGCCGCGCCCGGTGCAACGGCGCCGCCGGCGCCGATCGCCGTGCCGCGCGCCGCCGGACTGACGACCAGCATGACCTTGCTCTTGGTCGCGGCAGTGGCCCTGGTCGCCGAGTCGCCGCCCCAGTCGTTGGTATTGTGGCAGCGACTGCAATCCTCGCCGACGTGGTGCCCGTTCGGTCGCACCGTCAGATTGGTCACCCCATAGAAACTCAACGGCGGCGTGGTCGATTCGTGGCACGCATCGCAGGTCGTGCCGATCACGGCGAACATCGCCGTGTGCTTGGCGGAAGTCATCGTCGTGCCGCTGAAGCTAGTGAAGACCGCGGGCGAGTGGCAATCCTCGCAAGGCGTCGCGCTGGTCGGGATGTGCACCGGAGCCAACACGGCGTCTTTCGGCGTGTAGTTGTTGTAGAACACCGGTGGCGAGGAGTTCGGCGCACCGTGGCAGGTGAGGCAGCCGCTCGAGATCCCGGTGTGCAATACCGTAGTCGCCGCCAGGGTGGTCGTCGAATAGTCCGCCGGCGCCGTCGTATGACAGACGGTGCAGGCATTGTTCGCGGGGTTCGGCATGTGGCCGGCCGGCATCGCCGTACTGTTCCAGTTCGCCGTCGTGTGGCAGATGCTGCAGTCGTTCGGCGCCACCATCTGGCCGGTCGAGTGATTGGCCGGGCGCCCTTGCAGCCCCGGGCTCGCCGCGCCCATGTAGAACGACAGCCCGGCCTCGTGGCAGGTGTCGCAAGTCGTGCCGACCCCGGCGTGCGTGGCCTGGGTCATGTTCATCGGCCCGAAGCCGCCGGCGACGAAGTTCGGGGCATGGCATGAACTGCAGTCGCTGCCCGTCAAGGCCGGGATGTGCGCGGGCGTCAACACGGCCGCCTTCGGGTTGTCGATGTTGTTGTAGAACGTCAGCTGCGTCGTGCCGCCGTGGCACTGGCTGCAGCCGTTGGTGATGCCCGTGTGCAGCACGGCGATGCTGGCGAGCACCGTGTAGTCGCTCGGCGCCGCCGTGTGGCAGGTGGCGCATCCCTGGTTCCCGGGATTCGGCATGTGGCCGGCCGGCAAGGCCGTGCTGTTCCAGTTGGCGGTGTTGTGACACAGGCTGCAGTCGTTCGGCGCCACCATCAGGCCGGTCGAGTGATTCGCAGGGCGGCCTTGCAGCCCGGGACTCGCCGCGCCCATGTAGAACGAGTTCGCCGTCTCATGGCAGGTGTCGCAGGTCGTCGGCACGAACGCGTGCTTCGCCTGCGTCATGTTCATCGGTCCGAACGTACCGACCGCATAGGTGCTCGAAGAGTGGCAGGAACTGCAGTCGCTGCCGGCGAGATACGGAATATGCGCGGGCGCGAGCAGCGCGTCCTTCGGCGTAAAGTTGTTGTACCAAGTCAGCGCTGTCGTGCCGCCGTGGCACTGGCCGCAGCCGCCGGCAATGCCGGTGTGCAGTGCCGCGTTCGCCGCCAGGGTCGCAGTCGTGTAGTCGTTCGGCGCCGCCGTGTGACAGACGCTGCAGGCCTGGTTCGCGGGGTTCGGCATGTGCCCCGCCGGCAAGGCCGTGCTGTTCCAGTCCCTGGTTTCATGGCAGCCGGAGCAGTCGCCGGTCGCGAGCCGCGGGTCGCTCGCGGTGATGTGATTGGCGGGCCGCAGCTGCAGCGCCGTGCCGCCGCCGACGTAGAAGCTCTTGCCGGTGTCGTGGCAGGTGTCGCAGGTCGTGGATACGAAGGCGTGTTTGGCCGCGCTCATCGCGGTTGCCGGTCCGAAGCCGCCGGCTTGATAAACCGCGCCGTGGCAGGCGCTGCAATCGGTGCCCGGGAGCACCGGGATGTGCGGCGGCGCGAGCGGCGTGGATCTGATCGGCGACAGGCCGGAAATCGCCATCGGCACGTACGGCGCCGGGACGCCCGCGAAGGTCTGGCCGGCATGGCACATCACGCAATCGTTGGCCGCGAGTCCCGCGTGCAGCGTCGCAATGCTCGCCGCGACGACGGCCCAGGTTTCCGCCGCCGGATTGTTGCCGTGGCATACGCCGCAATCCACGCCCGCGGGTATCGGCGGCACGTGGTTGGCCGGCTGTCCGGAAACGAAGCCGGTCGAAATCTTGACGGTGCCGTTGTGGCAGGTCTGGCAGGTGTTCACCGACATCTGCGTATGCAGGAACAGCGACGGCGCCCAGCTCGGCGTCTTGGTGCCGAGGCCGGTGGTGTGGCAGGTCTCGCAGACATTGCTCGTCGGCATGTGCGCGCCCTGTTTGCCGACCGCCACGGTGCCGTTGTGGCAGGTGAAACAGCCGCTGACGACGCCGCTGTGATCGAAACCGGCCCCCAGCCACGTGCTGGATAGGTGGCAATCGCCGCACTCGAGATTCGTTTGCAGATGGGTCGCGTTCTTGCCGCTCGCCTGTACGCCGTTGTGGCAGATGACGCAAAAGCCTGCGACCGCCAGCGGGATCTGCGTGTGGTCGACGGCTTTCGGCGGATTCCAGCTCATCACCGTATGGCAGGCTTCGCAGGCTTGGCCGGTCGAGGGATGGGTCCTTCCTTCTCCCTGCGCAATCACGCCGTTGTGGCAGCCGGCGCAGGTACCCAGCACCTGCGCATGATCGAAATGAATCGCGGGCCGGAACGAGGTCGTGTCGTGGCACGCGGCGCAGTGATTCGTGGTCAGGATATGGTTCGCTGTTTTCGGCGTCGCATTGTATCTGGACCCCGTGATGTGGCAGACGCCGCAAGAGCGCGGCGTGCCCATGAACAGCGCATCGAGGTGGCAGGACTCGCACGGCAGATCGCGGTGCACGCCGTCGAGCAAGAAGCCCGTCGAGCGGTGATCGAACGGCACCGTGATCGGCGGCGCGGCCGCCGCGGCGAGCGCCGCCGGCGGCGCGCCGAGCATCAGCAGCGCCGCGACCAGCATCGCCGCCGCCGCGAACGGCGCGAATGCGGCTCGGGCGATGCGTGCGCCGTGGGGACACCGTTTCATTTCATTGCATCCTTGCGCCTTTCCAGGAATCGACCGTATGGCAGCGGTCGCACCGTTGCCCGTATTGGCCGAGGTGCCGGTCGTCCTTTTGGTGGCAACTGCCGCACTCGGAGGGCGTCTTCACGGTGCCGGGAGGTTGGTGGTGGCAATCGGCGCAGTGCAGCTTGCGATGCGCGCCCCGCAACGGAAAATGCGTCTGCGTGTCGTGATCGAAACTCCAGAGCCGCCAGCCGTTCGGCGAATGGCAAGCCTCGCATTTTTTCCCCAGACCGCCCTTGTGCACATCGTCGCGCGAATGGCATTGCACGCACTGCAGCGGCGCCGCGGCGAACGCCATGCTCGTATGGCATTGCGCGCAGCTCGCGACCCGATGCAGGCCGAGCAGCGGAAAATCGGTCAGGTCGTGATCGAAGACGATGCCGCTGCGGAACGATTGCTGGCCGTGGCAGCTGCCGCAACCGCCCTTGAGTTTGCCGCCGTGCGGATCCTCGCTGCGGTGGCAGCCCGCACAGTCCTTGGGCAATCTTTGCGTCGCCACGGTCGCCGTGTGGCAGGCATAACAGTCGATCTTGGCGTGCGCCCCGAGCAGCGCGAAATGATCGCGCGCCAGATGATCGTAGTTGCGCACCTGCCAATGCTCGTTGCCGTGACAGTCGCCGCACTTCGGGCCGAAGCGGCCGGCGTGCGCATCGTCGGCTTGATGGCAACCGTTGCACTCCTTGGGGATCTTCTCCTTCAAGTTGCCGCTGCGATGGCAGGACAGGCAGTCGATTTTTTCGTGCACGCCCTGCAAGGCGTAGCCGGTCTCCTTCAAATGATCGAATCTCGCGGTCTTCCATCCCGAGGTCACGTGGCACTTCGCGCAATCGGCGCCGCGCGATCCGCGGTGCTCATCGTCGGTCGCGTGACAGCCGTCGCAGCTCTTGGGCGTGTTCCTGTAGCGGCCGCCGATGTGGCAGGCGTCGCACCTCAAGGTGCGGTGAGCGCCGGTCAGCTTGAATCGGGTCTTGTCGTGATCGAACTTGCCGCCGCCCCAGCTCGCGGTGTTGTGGCATTCGCCGCACGCCCGGGTGAACTGGCCGTGATGCGCGTCGTCCGCTTTGTGGCAGGCGACGCAGGCCGTCGGCGCCTTGCGCCACGCCTCGCCTTTCTTGTGGCAGCGGTCGCATTGCAGCGCCGTGTGCGCTCCTGCGAGCGGGAATTCGGTGAGATGATGATCGAAACTGGCAGCGCTAAAGTGCACAATATCGGCGTTTCGGCCCTTGTGTTCGGTGTGGCAGGCGCGGCACTCGCTGCTGCGGGCATTCGCCATGCGGCCGTGGTAGCCGTGATGTCGGCGCAGGTCGGCGGCGATCCCCGTGTGACAGGCGAGGCACAGGGAGGTCTGCTTGTGGACATTGGCGCGATCATGGCATTGCGAGCAGTCCTGCTCCCACTTTTGATGGGCGCGGATCACTTTGCCGGGCATCAGCAGCGTTTCCACCGATGTCGCGCAGGCGCTGGATACGCTCAGCAATGACATCGCTGCCACCCAGCCGACCCTGCTCGTCGCGACGTTTTCGTAGGCACGCATCACCTTGTAAGGATCAGTAGAGGTTGATCGCAATCACGTGGACGATACCTGCGGTCAGCAACATGAAGAACAGCGGGATGTGCAGCACGTGCCACCACGAAAACATCCGCGCATAGGCTTTGTATTCCGTCACGCGCCGGCCGGCGTCGAGCCGCCGATACGCATAGCGGCGTGCCAGCGCGGCGAGGCGCCGTGCGTGCCGCGCGACCATGGGCGAATCGCGCGTCGCCGCTCGGCGCACGGCCATGTTGATCTCCCGACGCACCAGATGGCGCGCCCTGGCCATGCGAAAAGCGGCGGTGAACAGATGCACGGTCCGCGCAAAGCGCCCCTTCGGCGGCTCGATCAGACGCTTCTCCACGTCGCCGATCGCATCCAGCAGCCCGGGCAGGAATTCGATCGAAACCGATTGCGCCCGCAGCCGCTCGCCGACCGCTTTCAATTGCTCGAGCGTGTCCTCCTTGCCGTCGAGCTGCGCGTGCAGACGCGTGTAGATGTAGCGGCCGATCACACCGCTCGCGGCGACCACCAGCATGCTCACCAGGGCGACGTTGCTGTTGGTGGCGCCGAATCGGAAGTTGGCATGAAACAGCACGAGGACCGGGCCGACGACGCCGAGAAACATGTGGAACTCGAACCACTTGGGGAGGGCGCCGAGCCAGCGCAGCCACGAGATGCGCTTGCGCGCCGAATACACCAGCAACAACAGCATCATCGAGCCGCCGATGATTCCCAAGGCATAACCGATGCCCCGTTGCGGCGTGATGTAGCGCTCGAGGTGGGCATGCATGCCCCAATAAATCACCGCGGCGACGACCACGGTCCATATCAGGGGCCAGCGCAGGCGCACATCCCGCGCGGCCGTGAACGGCGCGGCCGCGGCTCTGACCCGCGCCCGTGCGGCGCTCGGCGCATGCGCGCGCGCGCCTTTGGCGGCGACGATTTTCTTGGCTGCGGCGTTCATGACACGACCCGATCGATGAGGATCTTCAGAGGCTTGTGGTCGGCCGGATTGATCGCGCCGGTCGAGCCCTCGAGGTCTCCGGCGGACGGCAGCGGCTGTCCGCTGCGCGAAATTCGCGCCTCGATCGTCACGCGGCCCGCGCTCGAAAGGTTCCGACCGGGCATCATCGATTGCGAATCGTCCAATCGGAATTTCACGGGCCAGCGTCCGACGCGGCTGCGATACACCGCGACCGGAGGGCCGGGCGAAGCCAAGGATTTGGCAAAGATGAACAGGGCCTCGCCGGTTTTGACCCGGCCGGCCAGGGCTGCCGCCAGGTCGATCTCGCCGCTGACCGCGGTGCCGGATCCGCTCGCCGGACTGGCAGCCGCCCGGCCGGCATTTGCATCCAAAATCGGCAGCTGGTGCGCGCGCGCCTTGGCCGCGTCCGCCGGGCGGCCGAGGAATTCATAAGCCTTCGCGAGCAGCTCCCAGTCATCGGCGCTGCCGCCGCTCTTGGCGAGGCGCGCTTCCAAGTTCGCGATGGCGCTGTCCATCGATCCGGCGCCCGCAGTCGCCGCGGCGGGCGCTGCAGCGGCGGATGAGCCGCCCGGCATCGCCGAGCCGTCGGTGGCGTGGTCGAATACCTTGACGGAGTCGTTGAAGGCGCCGGCCGGCATCTGCGCTGCGGCGAACGCGCCGGTCGCGGCCGCGGTCCGGGCCCGGCCCAACCAGTCGCAGATACCGAGCACCGCCACCACGAGCACGGCCGCGGCGAGCGACGCCTGCCACGGGAGAGACGGCAGTGATGCGAGGCGCGGCAATTTGCGCAGCCATGGCAACGCGACGATCAATGCCGCCAATCCGGTGACGATACCGCCTAGAAACCACATGGGTGCCATTCAACCGCTCCCGCGTATATCTCGATGCGCCGTCCCCCGGGAAGCCGCTTGATCCGCGCGCCGTGACCATAGCATGCGCAATATTACCGATTCGACTGTCGCATAATGGGTTCAGCGAGATTGTGCAAAAATGCACAACTTGGGCAATTTGCTGTGCGCAAAACGCGACACTTTCACGGCGACCAACAAGTGATCAAACTCACAGCATCTTGAATTTCCGGCCTCTAGTCTGTGCCGACCGATGCCGGTCGCCATTTGAGCTGACATAATGGATCTACTGTCGCTGGCCGTTTATGCCGTACCGCTGGCGGGGATCACCGCCTATTACGTCGTGCGCAAACGGCGCACGCACCGGCGGCACCAGCGGATTCTGCAGGAGGCGGTTGCGGCCGGGATGACCGAGCCGGCCTCGCTCCATCCGCTCATCGATCCGGTCAAATGCTTGGGTTGCGGAACCTGTGTCGCGGCCTGTCCCGAGACCTCGCACCACGATGTACTGGGACTCATCGACGGCAAGGCGGCGCTGATCGGGCCCACCGACTGCATCGGCCACGGCGCCTGCAAGACGGCCTGCCCGTTCGACGCGATTACCTTGGTGTTCGGCACCGAGCGCCGCGGCCTGGATATCCCGGTGCTCAAGCCGAATTTCGAATCCAACGTACCCGGCATCTTTGTCGCCGGCGAGCTCGGCGGAATGGGCCTGATCAAGAACGCCTTGACCCAGGGGCAGCAGGCGCTCGAGGCGATCGCCAAGTCCGGCGCGAAGCGCTGCGGCGCGCTCGACGTGCTGATCGTCGGCGCGGGACCCGCGGGGCTCGCGGCATCGCTCGCCGCGAAGAAAGTCGGCCTTAACTACGAGACGGTCGAACAGGAAGCTCTCGGCGGAGCGGTATTCCAATATCCGCGCGGCAAGCTCGTGATGACCGCGCCGGTGGAATTGCCGATCATCGGCAAGGTGCAATTTCGCAATACCTCCAAGGAAAAATTGTTGGAGTTCTGGAATCAAGCTTGCAGCGGCCTGAAGATCAGCTATCAGGAGCGGGTGGAGAGCATCGAGAGAAAGGACGGGTTGTTTCACGTCAAGACCGGCAAGCGCCAGCTGGTCGCGGCGAGCGTGCTCCTCGGCATCGGCCGGCGCGGCACACCGCGCAAACTCGGCGTGCCGGGCGAAGAGCTGCCGAAAGTGGTCTATCGCCTGATCGATCCGGAGCAATATCACGGTCAGAATGTCATCGTCGTCGGCGGCGGCGACAGCGCGCTCGAGGCCGCGGCCAGCATCGCCGAGATAGGCGACACCACGGTCGCGCTCTCCTACCGCGGGGATGCGTTCCAGCGCGCCAAGCAGCGCAATCGGCAACGCGTCGACGAGGCGGCCGCCAAGGGCCGGCTCCAGGTGCTGCTGGGCTCGCAAGTCAAGGAGATACGGGCGGATGAAGTGATCTTGACTCATGCCGGCAAGGAGCTGAAATTACCGAACGATACGGTGATCGTGAGCGCCGGCGGCATCCTGCCGAACGACTTCCTGAAGTCGATTGGAATCGAGGTGCAAACCAAGTACGGGACCGCTTGATGTACGCAGCCCGCGGCCCTTGCCGGGTCCTGGCCGCGCTGTGCTGCGCGATCGGCCTGTCGGCCGCGGCGGCGCGGACCCTGGCGATGAAGCCGCAGGATGCGCTCGAGCCGGCGCGCGCGGCTCTGCGAACCTTGCAGTTCCACAAGGCGGTCGCGCTGCTCGGCGCCGCAGGCAATGCCGGCAACGCCGATGCGCAGTATCTTCTCGGCCTGATGTATCTCAATGGCGTCGGTGTTGTTGCCGACTCCGCGCACGCGCGCACGCTGCTGCAGTCGGCTGCCCAGCACGGCCAGGGTGCGGCGGCTTTTGTGCTTGCCGCGCAGTTGACCCACGACCATGACGCGCCGCCCGGCGCGGCGCAGCAGTGGCTCGAGCGTTCGGCGAAGTTGGGCTACTACCGCGCGATCGAGGCGCTGCGCTCGCATCGGCCCTTGCTCCAGAGGGAAACCGTCGGCGCCTCCGATCCCGCCTTGCTGAATCCCTGGGTATTCGATTGCGTGCGCAGAAACGACGTCGCCGAGTTGCGCCGCATTGGACGGGTCAGTGCGTCCGTGCACGATGAGTTCGGGCGCACGGCGCTCTCGTACGCCGCGGCGGACGGTGCGCTGGCGGCTGCCGGGACGCTGCTCGAGCTGGGCGCCGACGTCCATGCGGTGGACAAAGCCGGTACGACCGCGCTGATGATCGCGGCGGCCCGGCCCGAGTCGTCGATGACCGAACTGCTGTTGCGCCACCGGGCGGATCCGCAGGCCGCGGATCGGCAGAAGCGCACGGCGCTGTTTTACGCGGCTCGCGCCGACAGCACGGCAAACATCGCGGTTCTGCTGCGCGCCGGCGCCAAACTCGATGCGCGCGACCGCCGCGGCTACGACGCGCTCGACGACGCCCTTGCCGTGGGCGCGGACGCCGCGGCGGCGGCGCTGAAATCCTTGGGGCTGCATGCCGATCTGGTCGCGGCCGCCCCAGGACGCGAGACCGGCAAGTTCGATCCGGCGCACCCGGGCATCATCTACGCGGGCTGGCCGCCGCTCGCGCTCGCCGTGTCCCGCGACGATACGGCGAGCGTGCAGCAGCAGCTGGCGGCGGGCGGCAACGCCAACCTGCGCCTGCCGCAGGGCGATCCGTTGTTGCAAGTGGCCGCCGACGCGCACGCCTTGGGGAGTTTGCGGTTGCTGTTGGCGCACGGCGCCGACCCCGCGGCGGCCGACCGTTCCGGGCATGGGGTGCTGTGGCTCGCCGCGATGCGCAACGATGTGGTCCTCGTCCAAGCGCTGCTCGCGGACGGTGTGTCGCCCGATGCGCATGCCGCCGCTGAACAGACGCCGCTGCTCTCGGTGGTGCACGCCCAGTACGCGGCCATGGCGGGGCTCTTGCTCGCCGCCGGCGCGAGCCTCGAATCCACCGACTCGCAAGGGCACACGGCCCTGATGCTCGCTTGTGCCGGCGGCGATGGCGCACTCGTCAAGCTGCTGCTCGACCACCACGCCAAGACCGACCCCGTGGATCATGATCGGCGCACGGCCTTGTGGTACGCGGCGGCCGCGGGCTCCGCCGACGCAGTGGCGTTGCTGCTGTCCGCGGGCGCCAATCCGCTGGTGGCCGACGCGCACGGCGCCACCGCGCTGCACGCCGCCGCCGCGCAAGCCGACGCTGGCGTCTTCGCCCCTTTGTTCGGATCGGGCAAGGCGGCGCTGAATGCGCGCGACGCCCACGGCGACACCCCGCTGATGATCGCCGCGGCGACGGGTCATTTGGAGGCGGTCAGGGCGTTGCTCGCGCGCTCGCCGAATCTGAATGCACAAAACGACGCCGGCGACACGGCGCTGATCGCCGCGAGCCGCGGCGGATACGCGGCCATTTGCGCCCTGCTGCTCAAGGCCGACGCGAATGCGGCGCTGCGCAACGCGAGCGGATTATCGGCCCGCGACGTCGCCGCCGGCCGCGGCTTCGCAGCGATTGCCAAGCAATTGTCCGGCAGCGGCTGAATGCCGGCGCCGGTATCGCCGCCGCGAAATCAATAGGCGAAGTACGGGCCGGTGTAGGCGCCGGCGGCTCGCTGTTCGATGCCGACGTAGACCATGCGGCCGTAGAAAAACGGCATGCCCCAGGTGAACGTGCTCGAGCCGCCGCCGCCGGCGAGATCGGCGAAGGCAACCGCCTTGGCCACGAAGGAATTCGGGTCGGCGATCGCGAAATTCACCGTGCTGGTCGCGCTGTTCGCGCCCACCCCCATATTGACCGCGAAGCGGTTCAGCGGCGCGACCGCGGGGCAGTAATAGCCGACGAACGGGCCGGAGGAACAGGTGGCGATGGCTGGATCGTTGAACGCATAGGAGTCGGTCCCGGAATCGATCACCGCCGGCAAGACGCCGGTGCCGCCGTTGTAGGTTGCGGTGAAGTTGCCCTGCGCGTCGGTTCCGAGGACGTTGAGGCCGGTGGCCGGCGGCATATTGTCGCTTTGCGTGCCGATCCCGAATAGCAGCTGGCCCTGGACGGAGGCATCGCCGTTGGCGTTGATGAGGTTCGGCAGGTCGACGATGACGCCGTTGTTGTCGGTCGCAAACATCGCCACCGGGTTGGTCACTTGCGTTGCGAGTGCCATGTTCTCGGCGCTGCAGGCCCCGGCGGCGGTGCAGCCGAAGTAGACGGGCAGCGGCGCTGCGGCATTGACGCAGCCGGCCCCGCAGTCCTGGGCGAATACGCCCACTCCGAGCAGGCCGTTGGCGCCCATGCCGGAAACCCCGTTGATCAGCGTGCCGCCGGCTCCACAGGTCGGCGGCGGCGGCGCGCCGGCGCCGCTATCGTCCATGATCTGCACCGGCAACGCGGCCGCGACTTCGCCGGCCAAAGTGACGTCGGCGGAGGCGACGGGCCCCCAAACTTGACCGCTGCCGAAGGTGACGCATTCCTCGATCGCCTGGCCTTGCGCGTCGGTCGCGCCGCCCAAGGTCACGCCGGCCGCGGTCAACACGGAGCGCACCAGCCGCAGGCCGGTCGAATCGGTATCCAGCAGCACATGGTCGATGGTCGCGCACTGCGTCTGGCTGCCGGTTGCGCAAACCTTGATCGTCACGTAGGCGTGGTTGACCTGTCCCGGTGCGGCGGCCGGTCCGGAATCGACGCTCACCGCCAGATCGTTCAGAGTCGGCGGCGGTGTGCCGCCGCCGCCGGACTGGTTATTGCCGCCGACGCAGGCGGCGAGCATGCCCGCGGTCAAGGCGATCGCGGCGGAAAATTTCAAGCGCCGGTGCGTCGTCATCCGGGCCGCCGTTCAGCGCAGATCCGAAGCCGACGTGCCGGCCGGTATCAACGCCGGCAAATACGCCCGGCCCAGGTAGGCGCGCAGGTGCCCGCCGACCTCGACGATGAGGTCGGGCAAGCCGATCCGCAAGGATCTCTGCAATCCCGGTCGTTGCAGCGCCGCCAGCGCCTGCGCGTACGAGGCATAGTGCGCGCCGAGCAGTCGCTGCAAATCCGGCACCACCGGACCGCTCCAGCTCACCGCAAAGACCACGCCGGTTCGGCTCAGGAACTCGCGTACCCGCATGCCGCCGGCGGTCGCAATCTTTAGGATGTCGTACTGTTGCAGCAAGGTGACGCTGATGGCGCCGCCGAGTTCGTTAGCGTCGGCGCGCACGCTCGCCTCGCCGCCGCCGAGGGCGGCATGCGCGGGCGCGACCCACAGCGCGCTCATCAGGCACGCGAGGAGAGCCGCAAGAGGACGGAAACGCGGGTGCATCGTGCGCCGATTCTGCGGTATCAAGCGCTCCGACCGGAACTGTCGTTCGCCGCAGACAGGGCGAAGTCCTCGAACGGCCTCGATCAAGCGCCGGGCTTGGCGAGCTTGCCCTGCAAGTGCGCCGCCAATTTGCCGATCGTCGGGTGATCGAACAGCTCGGTCAGATCGATCAGACCGGGATAATCGCGGTCGATCGCCTCGTGAATCTCGATCAGCTTCAGGGAGCTTGCCCCTATATCGAATAGATTGTCGTCGACGTCGATGCGCTTGCCGGGCAGCGCGGCCTCGCAGATCGCCCGCAGGCGCGCTTGCAGCTCGGAGCCTCGCAATTGCGGCGAGCCCGCAGGGCCTTCGCGCAGCGCCGCGAGCTCTGCGAGCTGCGGATCGAACTCGCCGTCGATCAATGCCGCCTCCAGAAAGTGCCGCTGCACTTTGCCGCTGGTCGTCTTCGGGATGCGTTTGACCGGCACGACTTGGGCGACTTCCAGGCCGGTGTGTTCGTTGATCAAGCGGCTGACGGCCGCCGCCGTCGGCAGAAATTCCTCCATCCCGGAGCGGTGCAGGACGAACACCACGAGGTCCTCTCCCTGCGAGCCCGGCCGGTTGACGCCCGCGGCCACCACCTTGCCCAACTCGAGGCCTGAAGCGCGCTGCGCGATGTTCTCCAGGTCGTAGGGGTAATAGTTCTGGCCGTTGACGAAGATGATCTCCTTGCTGCGGCCGGTGATGTAGAGCGACTGCTCGTGCATCACGCCGAGATCGCCGGTATCCAGCCAGCCGTCGGCGTCGATCGCTTGCGCGGTCGCCTGCGGGTCGCCGTAATAGCCGCGCGTGACGCTCTCGCCGCGGATCAGGATGTGGCCGACGCACTCGTCGGCGAGCGGCGCGCGCGCATCGTCGGCGATGCGCACCTCGGTGAACGGCACCGGCCGCCCCACCGCGATCAGTTCCATGGCGGCGCGCGGGTCGGCCGGATTGAGCTCGATGCGCATGCCGACGTTGAGGCGCTGCCGGTGCACGCGGATCCAGCGGTACTCCGTGCCCAGCGGCGGCAGGGTCACCGCCAATGATGCTTCCGCGAGGCCGTAGACCGGATACATCGCCTGCCGCCGCAGGCCGCTGTAGGCGAGCGCGGCCATGAACTCGTTGCACAGTTCGACCGAGATCGGCTCGGCGCCGTTGTAGATCAAGCGCAGCCGCGACAGATCCAGCCCCTCGAGCCGCCGCCCCGCCAGGACCTTCAAGAAATGGCGGTAGCCGAAATTCGGCGAACAGGTGATGGTCACGTGTTTTTTCGCGGCGATTTGCAGCCACAACAAGGGACGGCGCACGAACAAGTCGGTCGGCATCAAATTGATCTGCACGCGATTGGCGAATTGCATGAGGAAAAAGCCGATCAATCCCATGTCGTGCGTCAACGGCATCCAGCTCAGGGAAATGTCGGCGTCGCTGAACCGATCGACCATGGTCGCGCCGCGGGTGTTGGCGACGATATTGCCGTGCGTCAGCACGACGCCCTTCGGTTCGCTGGTCGAGCCCGAGGAGAACTGTATGAACGCCGCGTCCTGCGGGGTCGGCCGATTGAGCTTGCCCGGGCGCGAGATGTCGGTGAGCGATTCGACCAGGAAGGCGCGCGCCTCGAGCAGGGCGAACGGCGCCGACTCGCCGCTCTCGGCGGCAAGCGCCTGCAGGCGCTGCAGGTTCTTGGCGTCCGTGTACAGCCAGGGTTTGCCGAGCTTGCGCGCGACGCGCAGCAGCTTGTGCCGATGTTCGTCGCTGATGCCGACCGCGAGCGGCACCGGCAGGATGCCGCCGCAGACGGCGGCCCAGAAGCCGTCGATGAACTGCTCGTTGTCGCTCAGGAAAATGATCAGCGTGTCGCCGCGCGCCGCGCCCATCGACTGCAAGTGGTGCAGGATGCCGAGCGCGCGCTCGTACAGTTCGCCGTAGGCGACGCGCCTCTCTGAGTTCTCACCGTCCACGTAGCAGACTTCGCGATCGACGCCGCGGTTCATTTCCAGGATGTCGACCAGCGTGTGGTAGCTCATCGTTCCGTTACCGTCATCATGAGTTTGCTGCGGGGGCGCAGATTGATTTGCGCCTCGAATTCCACGGGCGCCGCGTCGGCGCGCCGAATGCGCAAACGCCGGCAGATCGTCCGCAGGTGCACCAGCATCTCGAACATCGCCAGATTCTCGCCGATGCAATGCCGCGGCCCCACAGAAAAAGGGATGTAGGCGAAGCGATGGCGCAGCGCCGCGTCGGCGCCGGCGAACCGTTCGGGGCGAAATTCCTCGGCATCCGGCCAAAACGCCGGATGCCGGTGCACGGTGAAGGGGCTGATGAACACATCGGTGCGCGGACCGATCGGATAGCCGCCGAGCTCGTCGGCGTCGATGCTGCGGCGGGTGAACAGCCAGCCCGGCGGATACAGGCGCAGCGACTCCTGGATCACCTGTTGCGTGAAGGCGAGACGCTCGGCGGCATCGAGTCCCAAGGGCTGCACGCCGCCCGCGCCCTGTGCCTCTGCGTGCAGGCGTTCGGCGGCCTGCGGGTGGCGGGCGACCAGATACCACGTCCAGGCGAGCGCCGCGGCGGTGGTTTCGTGGCCGGCGACGATCAGCGTCATGACTTCGTCGACCAGTTCGCGATCGCTCATGCCCTGATTGGTGTCGCGCGTGCGCGTCGCCATCAGCATGTCGAGGAAGTCGCAGCGCTCCTCGGGCTCGCGGCGGCGGCGCTCGATGAGCTCGACGATGAGCTTCGCGAGCGAACGAAACCGGAACGCGAAATTCAGGTCGCGATTCGTCTCCTTGGCGACCACCTCGAAAGGGTTCGCGCCGAGTTCGCTCTCCAGGCGCGCCAGATCGGCGCCGAAGATCGACCGCAGGACGATCTCCAGCGTCAGTTCGCTGGTCTCGTCGGCGATGTCGATCGGCTCGCCGCGCGCGCCCTTGGCCGCCCAGCGCTCGGCGTATTTGTCGTTGACCTCGCCGATCAACGCGCCGAAGCGCTCTACCACGCGGCGGTGGAAGGCGGGCTGAATCATGCGCCGCTGCCGCCGCCACAGATCGCCCTCGCTCGTCATGATGCCGTTACCCAGCAGGATCTTCACCCGATCGATGCCTTCGCCCTTGGTGTAGTTGCGGTGGTTCGCGAGCAGCACGTGCTTGATGTCGTCGGGGTGATTGATCACATAGTAATAGACGCCGCGGCTCGGCGCAAAAACCCGGTAAAGATCGCCGTAGCGCGCGAAGTATTCGCGCATGCGCGCCAAGGATTCGTCGCTGCCGCCGAGGTCGAAGCCTTCGGCGGGGCCCGGAGGAATGGCATGCGTGTGCATCCGAACATTGTAGCGTAGCCGCGTGCGCCCGCGGCCCGCGGCTATTGCGTAGCGGCGGAAGCTTCCAGACAATGCCAGCCGTGTCGACCAATCCAGACGACGGCGGCCTGCGCAACACGATCTACCAACGGCGGACGCGCTCCGGCAGGCGCCTGACGGCTTCGCGCATGCGCCTCTACCAGCTGTTGGCGCCGATCGCTTTGGCGCTGGTCAAATTGGTTTGGGGCTGGTCGCGCGTGGTGCGCGTCAGCGGCGCCGAGCACATCGACGCGGCGCTCGGCCGGGCGCCGTCGTTCATTCCCGTCTATTGGCACCAGCATCAATTGTTCTGCGTGAAAACCCTGCTCGAGCGGCGCGCGGCCGGCGTCAAACTCGGATTCTTGATCAGCCCGTCGGTCGACGGCGAGATCGGCGCATTGCTGGTGCGACGCTTGCACGGTGTGGTGATACGCGGCTCATCGTCCCATACCGGTGCGCGCGCGCTGCGCGATTACTACCAGGCGCTGGTCAACGACGGCATATCGCCGGCGATCACGCCGGACGGGCCGCGCGGTCCGCGGTGGAAATTCAAGCCCGGAGCGATATTGCTCTCGCAATTATCGCGGCGACCGATCATTCCGATGAGCTTCGCCGCCTCGCGTGCCTTAAGATTGCAATGGGACCGCTTCGTCATCCCTCTGCCGTTCGCGCGCGTCGCGGTCGCGATCGGCGAGCCGTTCCTCGTGCCCAAGGGCTTGGACGTGGCGGGCCTCGCGCGCCTGCAAGGCGAGATGGAGTCGCGCCTCGCTGATCTCGCCGCCGCCGCCGCCGCGCTGCTTGACTGAGGCGCCCTAAAGACCGCTGTTCGCCAGTTGCCAATATGCCATATGTGTGAGAGAAGTACACATATGGATGAAAATGGGCACTCCGTCCTGCTGGCGTCGCTGCGCCTCGCATTGCAGCCGATCGTGCGTTTGTTGTTGCGCGGCGGCGTGCCGTTCCGGGAATTCAGCGAATTGGCGAAATTCGCCTATGTGCAGATCGCCAGCAACGAATTCGGCCTGCGCGGCCGGCCGACGAACGTTTCACGAACCGCAATTCTGACCGGACTGAACCGCCGTGAAGTCGCCCGCATCCGCTACGCCGCGCCGCACGCGATGCTGAACGAGATCTACATGAGCCCGGGTTCGCGGATCCTATCGGGCTGGCATCTGGATCGCGCCTATCTGGATGGGAACGGCAAACCGTTGCGGCTCGCGCTCGACGGCGAGGCGCCGAGTTTCCAAAGCCTGGTGCGCAAATACGCGCCGGACCTGCCGCACATCGCGATGTACAAGGAGCTGTCGGCGGCCGCGGCTCTCGAAATCCGCGACGACGGCATGTTGCAGGTACTGCTGCGCGGCTACATTCCGAAGTCCTTCGATCCGAACCAACTGCGCCTCTGGGGCAGCATCCTGCATGACATGGCGGCGACGCTTGCGCACAACGTGATGCGCCCGGCGGCGGCGGCGCCGCGCTTCGAGCGCCGCGCGATCCATCTGCACGTACGGCGCTCGGCGCTGCCCGCGTTTCGCGATTTCCTGCAGGCCGAGGGGCAGGAATTTTTGGAGCGCATCGACGCCTGGCTCGTGCGCCACGGGATCGACGGCGAGCAAGCGGGCGCGCCCGGCGAGGCGCCGCCGACGGTGCGGCTCGGTGCCGGCGTTTATTCGATCGAAGAAACGGCCGCCAAGGGTCCGCGCTCGTGAGCGCCGCGCGCCGGCGCCGAGGTCTCGCCGCGAGCCGCCGCCGGCGTCTTGCCGCGGGCGTTGCGGGGGCGTGCTGCGCGGCGCTGGCTGCTTGCGGATCCGGGTCGCCGCTCAGCGCGGGGATCGAAGGCACCGGCGCGCAAGTCGCGGCGGTCTCCTCGGGAACGATCAGCCGCTTCGGCAGTATTTTCGTCAACGGTGTCGAGTTCGACACCACGAACGCGACGATTCTCATCGACGGCCAAACCTCCGCTGCAGCGGCGCTGAGCGCCGGCGAGGTCGTCGACGTCAAGGGCACGATCGCGGCCGGCGGCACGGCCGGCAGCGCCGCCGAGGTCGCATTTCGCGTCAATGCCGAGGGTCCGATCGGCGCGGTGAACGCATCGTCATCCTCCTTGACGGTGCTGGGACAAACCGTGTTGGTCGGCCCGCAGACCTCGCTCGCGTCGGCTGCCGGCGGATCTCCGGGCTTCGCCGACTTGACGCCGGGGACGCTGGTCGCGGTGAGCGGCTTCGCCAGGGCGGACGGTACGATCGCCGCGACGCGCATCGAGATCGCCGGCGTCATCGACGCCTACCGGATCACCGGGGTCGTCGGTGCGGTCGACGCCGCGGCCTTTCAATTGACGATTAACGGCGCGAGCGTCGAGTTCGGGTCCGCCGCGCTCGTCGGCTTTCCCGCCGGCGCTTCCGTGCAGGCGGGCGAGGCGGTCGAAGTGACCGGCGCGCCGGGCGGCCCGAGCGCAACGCTCGCGGCCACGCGGATCGAGTTGGTGTCGGCGCTCGCGGCCGGCGCAGGTGTGCAAGGCGAGGTGGAGGGCGACATCACGCGCTTCGCATCGGCGACCGATTTCGACGTCGCCGGGGTGCACGCGGCCAGCAGCGCCCAAACCGTCTATCTGGACGGCACGGCCGCTGATTTGGCGGCGAACGTGCACCTCAGCGTGCAGGGCAGCTTCGATGCGACGGGTACGCTCATCGCCGCCACGGTGCAATTCGATCAAAGCGCGCCGGCGCTGCTGAAGGCGCCGGTCGACTCGGTCGACGCCGCCACGAATTCGCTGACCGTGCTCGGCGTCGCCGTCAGTACCGACGAGGAGACGCGCTTCGAGGATCAATCCGCGAATCCGGTGACGCCGTTCAATTTGTCCGCCGTCGCGATTGGCGATTATGTCGAAATCCACGGCCGAGCGACCGGCGCCGACAGCATCGCGGCGACGCTGTTGACGCGCGAGGCCGAGGCCGGGACGGTCGAAGTGCGCGGCACGGCCGGCGCGGTCGCAGCGCCGAGCTTGCGCATATTCGGCGTCGCGGCCGAGACCGGCGCATCGACCCGCTTTATCGGCACGTCGTCGGCGCCGATCACGAGCGCGCAATTCTTCGCGGCCGCCCCGGGTGCGATCGTCGATTTGCAGGGCACCGTCGTGGGCGGCGTGCTGCAAGTGACGACGGCCGCGCTGGCTTCGACGGCGGAGCTGGAGGACTGATCGCCGGGATGATCGCCGCGGGAATGATCGTCTTAAACCTCATTAATACAATTGCTTAGCTTGTATTCTTGATAAGTTATGCGAAAATTGCACCACAAGCTATAAATTTTGGGATGTTGGGAACTGTGTGACGCATTCGGTAAATACCGCCGAGGGAGTGGCAAACTGTTGTGCCATAACAGATATTTTCTCAATAGTGCACCACCACATTTAGGGCACCACTAGGCGCATGGCGATAGTCCCCAAGGATCCGCGGCCGCTCGATTTGACCGCCTCGGACATTCTGGCGGAGCAAGTCTGGCCGCGCCGGGGGTCGAGTGCGGCCGTCGGCCTGGACGTCATCTGCATCAAGATTGCCGTCGATTTCCAATCGATGACCGCGGCGGGCGTCGCGGAGCGCCTCGGCGTGAACCTGCAATTGCTGCGCGAGGCGACGCGCGCGGATGCCGCTTTTCATATCGCCTTGGATCCCGAGAACGGCGCTTTCGGCGACATCACGGTTGTGCACAGCATGCTTGCGACCGGCAATCCGGAACAGTTGCGCGGCAAGACGCTCGACGTGCTGCCCTGGTTTCGTTCGCGCCTCGCGCCGCTGCGCGTCTCGGAACTTCGCGACACGGCGCAGGTGCGCGGCGAGCAGGCGATCGATGCGGCGCTGTGGTGCGGCCTCGGCATCGGCTCGGTGCTGATGATCGCCTATTACATCGAAAATCGGCCGGCCGGCGTGCTGGCGATCGCCGGCGCGCGGCCGCGCGAACATTGGGACGTGCAGCTGCACCTGCTGTTGAAATTGGTCGGCAGCAGCCTCGCGACCGGACTCGAGCGCTTGGCGATACAAAGCCGCCTGGGCGATCTGCAGGAGCGCAACGAATTGGCCCTGCACAGCGCCAACGACGGCCTCTGGGACTTCGACACCTTGAACAATCGCGTCTACTTGTCGCCGCGCTGGAAAGCGATGCTGGGCTATGACGAGACGCAGGTCGGACAAGCCCCGGATTGGCGAACGCTGGTGCACACCGACGACATGTCGCGCGTGCAGGCGGCGATCCGCGACCACGTTGCGGGCAAGACGCCGCTGTTCGAGAGCATGCACCGCATGCGCCACGCGAACGGCGAGTGGCGTTGGGTCATCAGCCGCGCGAAGGCTCGCGTCGACGATAAAGGCCGGCTGCTGCGCCTGGTCGGCGTGGAACTCGACGTCACCGAACGCAAGCTCTACGAGGAGGCCTTGTTTCGGGAGAAGGAGAGCGCGCAAATCACGCTGCAAAGCATCGGCGATGGCGTCATCACGACCGACGCGCAGGGCGTCATCGACTACATCAATCCGGTGGCCGAGCAGTTGACCGGTTGGCGGCTCGAGGACAGCCAGGGCCGGGCGATCGAAGAGGTGTTCCGGGCCTTTCACGAAGAGACCTGCGAGCCGCTCGAGAATCCGCTGGCGGTGGCGATCCGCCGCACGCGATCGATCAAATCGGTGCGGCCCATGCTGCTGATCCGCCGCGACGGCAATGAAATCTACGTCGACAGCACCGCTTCGCCGATCCGCGACGGCAGCGGCGCGGTTTCGGGTGGCGTGCTCGTGTTCCACGACGTCAGCGAGGCGCGCGAGCTGAATCGCCGCCTGAGCTACCATGCGAGCCACGACGTGCTGACCGGCCTCGTCAACCGCCGTGAATTCGAGCACCGCATGGAGCGCGCGCTGAAGAGCGCCAAGGCGCACGAGACCGCCTACGCCTTGTGCTTTCTCGATTTGGATCAGTTCAAGATCGTCAACGATACTTGCGGCCACAGCGCCGGCGATGCCCTGCTCGGCCAGGTCGGCGCGCTGCTGAAATCCAAGGTTCGCTGGCGGGATACGCTGGCGCGCCTCGGCGGCGACGAATTCGCGGTGCTGCTCGAGAGCTGCACTCTCGACGAAGCGATGCGCATGGCCGAAACGCTGCGCGAGGCGGTGCGCAATTTCAAATTCACCTGGGAGGAGCGCACTTTTCGCCTCGGCGCCAGCATCGGCGTCGTGCCGATCTCGGTCGACAATGCCGACGTCGCCTCCGTGTTGAGCGCCGCGGACAGCGCCTGCCAGGCGGCGAAGCAAGCCGGCCGTAATCGCGTGCACAGCTTCGAGGAGAACGACATCGACCTGATGCGGCGGCGGCGCGAGATGCAGTGGGCCGCGCGCATCAACAGCGCGCTGGAGGAGAACCGCTTCGAGCTGTACCGCCAGTCGATCATGCCGCTGCGCGAGCAGGAGGGCGGCGCGCATTACGAATTGCTGCTGCGCATGCGCGACGAGAACGGCAAGATCGTCACGCCGGACAACTTCATGACCGCGGCCGAGCACTACGGCATCACGCCGAACATCGACCGTTGGGTCATCGAGAACGCGTTCCGCTGGCTGGTCTCGGACGCCGACGAGCGTGAGAAGCTCGCCATGTGCTCGATCAACCTGTCGGGCTTGAGTCTCGGCGACGACAAGTTCCTGCCGTACGTGATCGATCAATTGACGCGCAGCGGTCTCGACGCGACCAAGATCTGCTTCGAGATCACAGAAACCGCGGCGATCGCCAGCTTCTCGCAGGCGAATCGCTTCATCCAGGCGCTGAAGGAACAGGGCTGCAAATTCGCGCTCGACGATTTCGGTTCCGGCTTGTCCTCGTTCGGCTATCTGAAGCATTTCCCGGTCGATTTCCTCAAGATCGACGGCTCGTTCGTCAAGGAGATACTGCACGACCCGATCGACCGCGAGATGGTGCGTTCCATCAACGAGATAGGGCATCTGACCGGCAAGCAGACGATCGCGGAATTCGCCGAGAACATGGAGATCATCAACATGCTGCGTACGCTCGGCGTCGATTACGCGCAAGGCTACGGCGTTTCGCAGCCGCAGCGGATCATCAAGGCGGTCGCCGGCGCCGGGGCCTGAAGGGGCGCCGTCCGCCGCTGCCTACGGATCGCTCCACGAGAAGCGCATCGACAAGTCCACCGCACGCACGTGCTTGGTGATTGCGCCGACCGATACATAGTCGACGCCGGTTGCCGCGATCGCCCTTATGCCGTCGGCATCGATGCCGCCCGAGGCCTCGATTTTCAGCGGCCGCGGCGCGGCGCGGTTGATGGCGACCGCCTCGCGCATTTGCGCTAGAGAAAAGTCGTCGAGCAGCGCGGCGTCCGCGCCGGCGCCCAACGCCTGGCGCAATTCGTCGATCGTCTCGACCTCGACCTCGACGGGCGCCGCGGCGTGCGCCGCGCGCGCGCGCGCCACCGCCGCGGCGATGCCGCCGGCCGCAATGATGTGGTTTTCCTTGATCAGGACCGCGTCGAACAGGCCGATGCGGTGATTTTGCGCGCCGCCGACGCGCACCGCGTATTTTTGCGCGGTGCGCAGCCCGGGAATGGTCTTGCGGGTATCGAGGACGGTGCAGCCGGTGCCGAGAACCGCCGTCGCGAAGGCGCGCGCCGCGGTTGCCGTGGCCGACAGCAGTTGCAGGAAATTGAGGGCGGCGCGTTCGCCGGTCAACAGCGCGCGCGCCGGCCCGTCGATCTCGCACAGCAGCTGACCGGGCAGCACCGCGGCGCCTTCGGCGACACTCCACTCGATCCGTACCTTGGGGTCGATGGCGGCGAAGCAGGCGTTCACGTATGGCTGTCCGCAGAGCACCGCCGCTTCGCGCGTGATCACGCGCGCACGGCCGCGCCGCGCCGCCGGAATCAATTGCGCCGTCAAATCGCCGCTGCCGATGTCCTCGGCCAATGCGCGCGCGACCAGTTCCGGCAAATCGGCGGGGATCGGCGGCAATTCGCGAGGCGCGCCGTCGGCGGCCTTCATGAGCCGCCGCCGCCGGCGGCGCGGCGCAGGGGCGGGCGCCTGCGCTCGGCGGCCGCCCCGCCGAGCCGCCCGGGCGGCGGGCCGGCACATGGGGGGCCGGTTCGCAACAATTCGGCGACGCAAAGTCCCCGGCCGGCGTCGCCGTGCATTAATATTTGCTCGCTGGATGCATACGGCTATTGTAAGGGCTGTTATCGTACGATCCAGGAGATCGCAACATGAACGCCATCGAACGCATCAAGGCCCAATTGACGGGCGCGCCCGTCGTCCTTTATATGAAGGGGACCCCGGATTTTCCACAGTGCGGGTTCTCGGCGCAGACCGTGGGGGCGCTGCGCGCCTGCAAGGCGAGCTTTACGCACGTCAACATCTTCGAGGATCCGGAAGTGCGCGACGCGCTGAAGACCTATTCGAATTGGCCGACGTTTCCGCAGCTGTACGTCAACGGCGAGCTGATCGGCGGCTGCGACATCACGCTCGACATGTTCAAGAGCGGCGAACTGAAGAAGCTCCTCGCCGACGCCGGCGCCGTCGCCGCCTGAAAGCCCGCGGCCGTCACGCGTCGGGTTCATCGCCGTTCTCGACCTGCAGCGGCCCCATCGCCTCGAGCCGGCGCCGGCTCGCTTCGAAAACCCCTTGGAATTGGTTGCAGACCGTGCAGAACAAGTCCGCGGTGCGCTCGGCATCATAGGCGGCCGAGTGCGCCGACGCCGAGTCCCATTCGCCGCCGGCGGCGAGCGTCGCGCGCATCAACACGGTCTGACCGAACGCCACCCCGCCCAGGGTTGCGGTATCGAAGCTCGAGAACGGGTGAAAGGGATTGCGCTTGATTTGCGCGCGCAGCACCGCGGCGTTCAAGAAATTCAGATCGAAGAAGGCGTTGTGGCCGACGAGCACGGCGCGCGTGCAGTCGGCGGCGCGCACCGCGGCGCGCACCACTTGAAAGATCCGCTGCAGCGCGTCGTGCTCCGAAATCGCGAGCCGCAGCGGGTGGTGCGGATCGATGCCGTTGACCGCCAGCGAGGCCGGCTCCAATTTGGCTCCCGCAAACGGCACGACGTGATGGCGGAAGGTATCGCCGCGCGCGAGCCTGCCGTCGCCGCGCATCTCGAGCAGCACCGCGGCGATTTCCAGCAGCGCATCCGTTTGCGGATTGAAGCCGCCGGTTTCGACGTCGACGACGACCGGCAGAAACCCCCGAAAGCGCGTCGCCATGGTGATCTCGGCCCGCCTCATCAAGGCCGCTCCCGCTCGGCAAGCCGCCACAGCACCGGCTCGCCGGCGCGGTAGGGCACCAAGGCGCCGGCGCCGAACGGGTAATGCGGCGGTACGTCCCACGGCACGGCGGCGAGCGTAATCGTCTCGCGTTGCCGCGGCAGACCGTAGAAATCCGCGCCGAACCGGCCGGCGAAGGCATCCAGGCGGTGCAGACGGCCGGCCGCCGCGAACACCTCGGCGTACAGCTCGATGCCGGCATGCGCCGTGAACATGCCGGCGCAGCCGCAAGCCGCTTCCTTCGCGGCGCGCTCGTGCGGCGCGCTGTCGGTGCCGAGGAAAAACCGCGGATTGCCGCCGGTCGCGGCCTCGATCAGCGCCAGCCGGTCGTCTTCGCGCTTGAGGACGGGCAGGCAGAAATAATGCGGCCGGATGCCGCCCGAGAACAGCGCGCCGCGGTTGTGCAATAGATGGTGGGGCGTGATCGTCGCGGCGACGCCGGCGCGAGCTCGCGAGACGAACGCGGCGGCGTGCCTGGTGGTGATGTGCTCCACGACGATTTTCAGCGTCGCGAATCGCTCCGCGAGCGGCGCGAGCACGGAGTCGATGAAGTGCGCCTCGCGGTCGAACGGATCGATGTCGTCGCCCGGCGTTTCGGCGTGCACCGACAACGGCATGCCGAGTTCCTGCATGCGCGCGAGTACCGGGTAGACGCGTTCCATGACGGCGACGCCCGAACGAGAATGCGTGGTAGCGCCGGCCGGATAGAGCTTGACGGCGCGCACCAATCCCGAGTCCTTGGCACGCTCTATTTCCGCGGGCTCGGTGGCTTCGGTCAGATACAAGGTCATCAACGGCTCGAAGCGGCTGCCCGCCGGCAGCGCCGCGAGAATGCGGCCGCGATAGGCGCGCGCGAGTTCGGTCGTCGTTACCGGGGACCGCAAGTTCGGCATGACGAGCGCGCGGCCGAATCGCTGCGCGGTGAAATGCGCGACCGCGGCGAGCGCCGCGCCGTCGCGCAGATGTACGTGCAAGTCGTCGGGGCGCGAGATCGCCAGCGTCGTCATGCGCCGCGCACCGCTTGCGGCCAGCCGCGCGCGAGCAGCTCGAGCGTGTAGCGGACGCCGAATCCGGTGATGTCCGTGCCGATGTGCGCGAGGCCGCCGTGCCGCGAGCCGGCGGCGAGGTCGAGGTGCAGCCAGGCGATCTTTGGCGGGACGAAGCGGCTCAAGAAGCGCGCCGCCAGGATGTGGTCGCCCTTGCCGTCGACCGCGCACTGCATGACGTCGGCCACCGCGCTCTCCAAATCGCTGTCGAAATCCGCGTCCATCGGGAAACACCATACACGCTCGCCGCTGGCGGCGCCCGCCGCCTCGATGAGGTCGCGCGTCTGCATGCGGTTCGTGAATGCGCCGCTGTAGCGTTCGGTCAGCGCATGCACGCAGGCGCCGGTGAGGGTCGCATAGTCGATGATCGCCCGCGGCGCCGACGCCGCGGCGAGGCTCAGCGTGTCCGCGAGCACCATGCGCCCTTCCGCATCGGTGTGAATCACCTGGATCGTCGTGCCGTTGTGCGCGCGCACGATCTCCTGGGGCTGGTAGGCGTTCGGACCGATCCGATTCTCCGAAATCGCGAGCCAACAGTCGACGGCGCTGCGCGAGCCTTGCGCATGCAGGGCGTAGAGGCTGCCGACCGCCACCGCGCTGCCTTGCATGTCGGTATGCATGTCGAGCATGCTTTTATGCGATTTGAGGTTGGTACCGCCGGTGTCGAAGCAGATGCCCTTGCCGACCAGGCAGACCTCGGGCGCGGCGGCGCGGCGTGGCCGGTAGGAGAGCCGCACAATACCGGCGTCGCGCGCCGGGTTGCCGCGCGCGACCGCGAGAAACGCGCCCGCACCGAGGCGCCGCAGCTGCCGCTCGCCATAGAATTTGTACGCGAGGCCGAGGCGGCGCGCGAGATCCTCGAGGATCCGCCGGTAGCCGGCGGCGTTCAATCGGTTCGGCGGCAAGGCGGTCAGCCAGCGCGCAAGATTGTTGCCGGCCGCGCTCGCCTGCGTGCTCGCGAGGTCGGCCGGCGGCGCGCCGCAGGCGAGGTCGATGCGCAGCAGGCGCTTGCGCGTCGCTGCCTTGCTCTTGAACGTCGGCAGCGCGAACGCCGCCGCCTGCAGCGCAGCGATGCACGCGCAGAACGCCGCGGCCGCCGCGGCGTCCTCCAAGCCTTGCTGGCACAGCAGCAGTCTTCGCGGCTGCGCGTCGAGCGCCGCGCGTGCCGCGCCGCCCGCAGCCCGCAGCCGCTCAAACGGGCTCATCGACGAATCGACGACGGCGGCGATGACCAGCGTCTCGGCGCGTGCGCCGACGCGCAGCGCAAAGAAGTCCGCGGGTTTGCGCGGCTTCAGCCGAAAGGTGGCGCGCAGCGAGGCGCCGTGCGGCAGCGCCATCCAATCCGCGGCGGCGGGCGCGGCCGGCAGCAGCAGCAATGCGGCCGGATAACGCGCGAGCGTCGCCGCGCGCGGCCGCGTGGCGACGGCGCGCACCGCGGCGAGCAAACGATCCAATGGCACGCGAGTCGGCATATCGTCAAAACGCGAGCCCAGTCCCCGCTTGACCATGAAAAACCAAACCCCGAAAATGGCGCCGGCGCGAAACTTAATGTGGCGGTCCGCGCAACGGCACTGTAACGTGCTCGCCATGTTAACAGGACGCGCGCGGCCGTGCATGGACGCGCGCCATGCGCAAGGCCGGGTATGACGCAACGATCGCCGTTCGAGGACATTGATCCGCTGGAAACCCAGGAATGGCTGGAGTCGATCGACTCGGTCATTCGCAGCGAAGGGCCGCAGCGCGCGCACTTCCTGCTGGAGAAGTTGGTCGACTTCTCGCGCCGTTCCGGCACCTATTTGCCGTTCAAGCCGAACACCGCCTACCTCAACACGATCGCCAAGGCACAGGAGCCGGAATATCCCGGCGACCGCTCGCTGGAACGGCGCAACGAGGCGTACATGCGCTGGAATGCGATGGCGATGGTCGTGCAGGCGAACCGCGAAAACTCCGAGTACGGCGGCCATATCGCCACCTACGCCTCGGCGGCGACGCTCTACGAAGTCGGCTTCAACCATTTCTGGCGGGCGCAAAGCGACGCGCACCCCGGCGACATGATCTACATTCAAGGTCATTCGAGCCCGGGCATCTACGCGCGTGCGTACCTCGAGGGGCGCTTGGACGAGGAACAGCTGCTGCGCTTCCGCCGCGAGGTCGTCGGCGGCGGGCTCTCCTCGTATCCGCATCCGTGGCTGATGCCGGCCTTCTGGCAGTACCCGACGGTATCGATGGGCCTCGGGCCGATGATGGCGATCTTCCAGGCGCGCTTCGTCCGTTACATGGAGCACCGCGGCATGGTGCCGGCCTCCGACCGCAAGGTTTGGGCGTTCCTCGGCGACGGTGAAATGGACGAGCCGGAGTCGATGGGCGCGTTGACGATGCCGGTGCGCGAGAAGCTCGACAATCTGATCTTCGTGATCAACTGCAACTTGCAGCGGCTCGACGGCCCCGTGCGCGGCAACGGCAAGATCATCCAGGAACTCGAGGCGGCCTTCCTCGGCGCCGGCTGGAACGTCATCAAGGTGCTGTGGGGATCGCGCTGGGACCCGCTGCTCGCGCGCGATCAGAAGGGCTTGCTGAAGCGTCTGATGGAAGAATGCGTCGACGGCGAATACCAGAGCTTCAAATCCAAGGGCGGCGCCTATACCCGCGAGCATTTCTTCGGGAAATATCCCGAGCTGCGCGAAATGGTCGCCAATATGTCCGACGAGGAGATTTGGCGCCTGAATCGCGGCGGGCACGACCCGCAAAAAGTGTACGCCGCGTACGCGGCCGCGGTCGCGCACAAGGGCGGACCGACCGTGATTCTCGCCAAGACGGTCAAAGGCTTCGGCCTCGGCAAGGGTGCGGAAGGCATCAATGCCGCGCATCAGCAGAAAAAGCTCACCGTCGAGTCCTTGAAGGACTTTCGCGACCGCTTCAACATTTCGATCACCGACGCCGAGATCGAAGCCCTGTCGTTCCGCAAGCCGGCGCCGGACAGCGAGGAATGCCGCTATTTGCAGGCGCGGCGCGGCGCGCTCGGCGGCTATCTGCCGGCGCGCAGCGACAAGGCGCCGCCGCTCGCCGTGCCGCCGCTGGAGGCGTTCAACGCGCTGATCGAGGGTAGCGGGGAGCGCGAGATTTCCACGACGATGGCGCTCGTGCGCATCTTGACGACGCTTCTCAAGGACAAGAACATCGGCAAACACATCGTGCCGATCGTCCCGGACGAGGCGCGCACCTTCGGCATGGAGGGCATGTTCCGCCAATTCGGCATCTACTCCTCGGTCGGCCAGCTGTACACGCCGCAAGATGCCGATCAGCTGATGTATTACCGCGAGGACAAACAGGGGCAAGTCCTCGAAGAAGGCATCACCGAGGCGGGTTCCTTGTGCTCCTGGCTCGCGGCCGCGACCGCCTATTCGAACCACGGCATCAGCATGGTGCCGTTTTATATCTTCTACTCGATGTTCGGCTTCCAGCGCGTCGGCGACTTCATCTGGGCGTCCGGGGACAGCCAGGCGCGCGGCTTTCTGATCGGCGCCACCTCCGGCCGTACGACGCTCGCCGGCGAAGGCCTGCAGCACCAGGACGGGCACAGTCAACTGGTGGCGACGACGGTGCCGAATTGCGTCGCCTACGATCCGGCGTTTGCCTACGAACTCGCCGTGATCATCCAGGATGGCATGCGGCGCATGTATCGGGAAAAAGAAGGGATCTTCTATTACATCACCTGCATGAACGAGAACTACACGCAGCCGGCGATGCCGACCGGCGTCGCGCAGGGCATCTTGAGCGGCATGTACCTGCTGCAGATCGGCGGCCGCGGCAAGGTTCGCGCGACCTTGTTCGGAGCCGGCACGATCTTGCGCGAAGTGCAGGCCGCCGCCGAGATCCTGGAAAAGGGCTATGGCGTGCCCGCGGACGTTTATTCGGTGACGAGCTTCAGCGAACTGCGCCGCAACGCGCTCTCGATAGAGCGTTGGAATATGCTGCATCCGCATGAACCGCAGAAGGAGACGTACATCGCGCAGGCGCTCAGCGGCCACGAGGGGCCGTTCATCGCGGCGACCGACTACCTGAAGACGGTGGCGGACCAGATTCGTCAATGGGTGCCGGGGCGCTACGCGGTGCTGGGAACGGACGGCTACGGGCGCAGCGACTCGCGCGCCGAGCTGCGGCGCTTCTTCGAGGTGGACCGGCATTACATCGCCGTCGCCGCGCTGAAGGCGCTTGCCGACGACCGCAAGATCGACAAGGACACCGTCGTCAAGGCGATGAAGGCCTTCGGCATCGATCCGGAAAAACCGAATCCGTTGACGGTCTAGGCGCGGAGCGTGGCTACTTCCATCGAAATTCGCGTGCCGGATATCGGCGGCTTCAGCGATGTCAGCGTCATCGACATCCTGGTCGGCGACGGCCAGCAGATCGACAAAGAGGCGCCGCTGATCACCCTGGAAACGGAGAAAGCGGCGATGGACGTGCCGTCGCCGGCCGCCGGCCGCGTCGCCGCCGTGAAGCTCAAGCGCGGCGACAAGGTTTCCGAGGGCTCGCTGATCCTGCTGCTCGAGCCCGCGGCCGCGCCGGTTGCGGCGGCGCGAACCGCCGAGACGCAAGCGGCGCCCGCCGCAGCGACTCGCGTGACAGCCGCGCCGGCCGCTGCCGCGTCGGCCGCTGCCGCGACAGCCGCGTCGGCCGCTGCCGCGACAGCCGCGACAGCCGCGCCGGCGGCTTCGGCGCCGCCGCCCGCCGCGGCAATCGACGAGGCCGGTTTCTCCAAGGCGCACGCGAGCCCATCGGTGCGCAAATTCGCGCGCGAGCTCGGCGTCGACTTGGGCGGCATCGGCGGCACCGGTCCAAAGAGCCGAATCACGCTGGAAGACGTCAAGGCGCGCGTCAAGAAATTGCTGGCGGCAGCGCCGCCGGCGGCGGCGCTGCCGAAGGTGCCGCAGGTCGACTTCGCCAAATTCGGACCGATCGACGTCGAACCGCTGTCGCGTATCCAGAAGATCTCCGGCGCACGCCTGCAGGCGAGTTGGCTCAACCTGCCGCACGTCACCCAGCATGAGGACGCCGACATCACCGACCTGGAGGCCGCGCGCGCGCAAGCGCGGGGCAAGGCGGCGCAAGAGGGCGTGCGGCTGACGACGCTCGCCTACATCGTCAAAGCCTGCGTGGCGGCCTTGCAGAAATTCCCGCGCTTCAACGCTTCGCTGGATTCGGCCGGCGAGAATCTGGTGTTGAAGAGATATTTCCATATCGGCTTCGCGGCCGATACGCCGAACGGCCTGGTGGTGCCGGTGATTCGCGACGCCGACCGCTGCAACGTGTTGGAAATAGCGCGGGCCTTGGCCGCGCTCTCCGAAAAGGCGCGCGCGGGCAAATTGACGGCCACGGAAATGCAGGGCGGCAGCTTCACTATTTCGAGTCTAGGCGGGATCGGCGGCACCTCGTTCACGCCGATCATCAACGCGCCGGAGGTGGCCATCCTCGGCGTTTCGCGCGCGGCGCAAAAACCGGTCTATCAGGAGGGCGCGTTCGTGCCGCGCCTGCTGCTGCCCTTGTCGCTGTCGTACGACCATCGGGTCATCGACGGCGCGGCGGCCGCGCGCTTCGTCGTCCATCTGGCGAAGCTACTAGGCGACCCGCGGACCCTGCAGTGAGCGTCGTCGAAGTTCGGATTCCGGATCTGGGCGACGTCAAGGACGTCAATGTCGTCGAGGTTCTCGTCGCCGACGGCGCATCGATACGCGTCGAGGATCCGCTGCTCACGCTTGAAAGCGAGAAGGCATCGATGGACGTGCCGTCGCCGCACGCCGGCGTCGTGCGGGAGATCAAGCTCAAAAAAGGCGACCGGGTCGCAAGCGGTACGCTGATCGCATTGCTGCAAGTCGCCGACGATGAGAGCGGCGCGGGGCGAGCGGCGCCTGCCGTGGCGCTCACCGCGACGCCGCCCGCCGCGACGCCGCCCGCCGCGACGCCGCCCGCCGCGACGCAGCCCAGCGCGACGGCGCCGGCGGCGCCGGCCGGAGCGCTCGATCTGGTCATACTCGGTGCCGGGCCAGGCGGCTATACCGCCGCGTTCCGCGCCGCGGATCTCGGTCTGTCCGTGACTTTGGTGGAGCGCTGGCCGGTTTTGGGCGGTGTCTGCCTGAATGTCGGCTGCATCCCGTCGAAGGCGTTGCTGCATGCCGCGAAGGTCGTCGAGGAGGCCGAATCGATGGCGGCCTGCGGGATCGCGTTTGGGCCGCCGACGATCGATTTCGATCGCCTGCGGGCGTGGAAGAATCGCGTCGTCGGCAAATTGACGAACGGTCTTACGCTGCTCGCCAAGCAGCGCAAAGTCGACATTCTGCGCGGCACCGGTAAATTCGTCGGACCGCATACCCTGCAGGTCGAGACCGAGACGGGCGCGCGGCGCATCGACTTCAAGCAGTGCATCATCGCCGCGGGTTCGGAAGCCGTGCGCTTGCCCGGCTTGGCGGAGGATCCGCGCGTCATCGATTCGAGCGGCGCGCTCGAATTACCCGCCGACTGCAGGCGCCTGCTGGTCATAGGCGGCGGCATCATCGGCCTGGAGATGGCGTGCGTGTACGATGCATTGGGCGCTCGCGTCAGCGTCGTCGAACTGGCGGATGTACTGATGCCCGGCGCCGATCCGGACCTCGTGCGGCCGCTGCACAAGCGCATCGAAAAGCGCTACCAATCCATCCTGCTCGGCAGCAGAGTGAGCGCGCTCGAGGCGCGGCCGGAGGCGCTGCGCGTCAGCTTCGAGGGGCCCGGCGCGCCGCAGCCGCAGGATTTCGACCGCGTGCTGGTCGCGGTCGGCCGCAGCGCGAACGGCAATGCGATCGGCGCCGCGGCCGCCGGCGTAAACGTCGATGCGCGCGGAGTGATCGCGGTCGACAAGCAGATGCGCAGCAACATCGCGCATATCTTCGCGATCGGCGACATCGCCGGACCGCCGATGCTCGCGCACAAGGCGACGCACGAAGCCAAGGTGGCGGCGGAGGTTGCGGCCGGCCGCAAGGCCGCGTTCGACGCGCGCTGCATTCCGTCGGTCGCGTACACGGACCCAGAAATCGCCTGGGTAGGCGTGACCGAGAGCGAGGCGAAGGCGCGCGGACTCGCCTACGGCAAGGGCTTGTTCCCGTGGGCGGCGAGCGGCCGCTCGCTCGCGATCAATCGCGATGAGGGCTTCACGAAGATATTGTTCGACAAGGCCACGCGCCGCGTGATCGGCGGCGGCATCGTCGGCACGAACGCCGGCGAACTGATCGCCGAGCTCGGGCTGGCGATCGAGATGGGCGCCGATGCGGCCGACATCGCCTTGACCGTGCACGCGCATCCGACGCTTTCCGAAACGCTCGCCATGTCGGCCGAAGCGTTCGAGGGAACCTTGACCGACCTTTACGTCCCGAAGCGCTGAAGGCGCGCCGCGCGGCCTAGCCGCGCCGCGAAGGAGCCCGGCCGAGGTTGCGCCGCGCGAGTTCCAAGTAATGCCGCTCGTCCGGCGCCGCGCCGCGCCGCTCGGCCTCCCACAAGGTTTCGCCGAGCGCCTGCATCAGCGCGTGCAGGGCGGCGTGGGGATCGCCGCAGGCGGCGAGCAACTGGCGGTGCAGCGCGCGCACGCCCGGCGGTCGATCGATCGACAGTTGTTCGCCCACGGCCAAATGCAGGCCCATGTGCAGAAACGGGTTTTCGCGCGCGCCCGCGGCGTCCCCGCCCGCGGTCAGCGCGGCGTGGGCATCCTGGACGAGGCCCTGATATTCCGGGTGCATCTCGACGACGTCGGCGATCATCGACTGCAGCGGTGCGAGCGGCGCGCCGGCGCGGCGCTTCGACCACGCCTCGGTGTATGCCCGGCGCAGCTGCTCGCGCGAATAGGCCGCAAACGGATTCATGGGGCATCGCCCGGGGTCTTGGCGCGATATTCGCAAAGGTCGCGGATCAGGCACACGGGGCAATCCGGTTTGCGCGCCCTGCAGACGTAGCGGCCGTGCAGGATCAGCCAGTGATGCGCGTCGCGGCGGAATTCCGCGGGCACGAGCTTCGACAGCTTGTCTTCGACGGCGCGCGGCGTGCGGCCGGCGGCGAGCCGTGTGCGGTTGGCGACGCGGAAAATGTGCGTATCGACCGCGATCACCGGCTCCCCGAAGGCCGTGTTCAACACCACGTTCGCGGTTTTGCGGCCGACGCCCGGCAATTGTTCGAGCGCATCGCGGCTCGCCGGCACCTGCCCCGCATGCCGCTCGAGCAGCATGCGGCAGGCGGCGATGATGTGCTTCGCCTTGCTGTTATAAAGGCCGATCGACCGGATATAGGCCGACAATCCGCGCACGCCGAGCGCAAGAATCGCGGCCGGCGTGTCGGCATCGCGGAACAGGCGCGCGGTCGCCTTGTTGACGCTCTTGTCGGTCGCCTGCGCGGAGAGGATCACCGCAATCAGCAGTTCGAACGGCGTCTTGAAGACGAGTTCGCCGCGCGGCGCGGGATTCGCCCGGCGCCAGCGCGTGAATATCGCGTGGCGCTTGGCTGCGTTCATCGTGCCGCCGCGCTCATCGCGAGCCTGCCGTCGAGCGCGGCGCCAGCGCCTTCTGTGCGGCGATCTGCCGCAGCCTCTCCTCGTTGCGCAGTGCGAGTCTCGCGGTATGCGCGGCGAACCGCCGGCGGTTCAGCGCGGCATCGTTCGCCGCCTGCGCGGGCGCCGGGCGCATCTCGATGCAGTCGACCGGGCAGGGTGCGACGCACAGCTCGCATCCCGTGCAGCGCTCGGTCAATACGCTGTGCAGGTATTTCGCCGCGCCGACGATCGCATCGACCGGGCACGGCGGCAGGCATTTCGCGCAGCCGATGCAGCGCATTTCGTCGATGAACGCCACCTGCGGCGGCTTCTCCACGCCGTACGCCGGATTCAGCGGTCGCGGCTCCATGTCGAGTAAATGCGCCAATGCCTGTATCGTCGCGCGGCCGCCGGGCGGACAGCGGTCGATGTCCGCTTGCCGCGCGGCGATCGCCGCGGCATACGGCGCGCATCCCGCATAGCCGCAGCGCGTGCATTGCGTCTGCGGCAATAACGCGTCGATTTGCGCAGCCGATACCTCCGCCGGCACGCCGTTCATCTCATTTGACGCGCATGCCGGGAGCGGCGCCCGCGTCGGCCGACAACAGGAATACCTCCCGGCCGCCGGGACCCGCGGCGAGCACCATGGCTTGCGAGACGCCGAAGCGCATCTTGCGCGGCGCGAGATTGGCGGCGACCACGGTCAGTCGGCCGAGCAGGTTTTGCGGCTCGTATGCGGCGCGGATGCCGGCGAACACGTCGCGCTCGCCGAGTTCGCCGAGATCGACGCGCAGCTTCAACAGCTTGTCGGCCCCGGCGACGAGCTCGGCGGCGATGATCCGCGCGACGCGCAGGTCGAGGCGCGCAAATTCATCGATCGACAACGTGGCCGCGGCTGCCGTAGCAGGCGCTGGCGCCGCTGCGCCGGCCGCCTCGGGCTCGATGAGCCGTCGGACGGCGGCCGGGTCCAAGCGCAGCGCGAGCGGTTCATAGGCGCGGATCGGCGCGGCGAGCAACGGTTTGGCCGCATCGTCCCAAGTCCATTCCTTTTCCTCGAAGAAGCGCTCGGCCATGCCGGCCATCGCCGGCAGGACCGGCTTCAGGTAGATCATCAGCGTGCGAAACAGATTCAATCCCTGCGTGCAGATCCCCTGCACCTCGGCGGCGCGGTCGGCTTGCTTGGCGAGCAGCCAGGGCTTGTGTCGATCGATATACTGGTTCGCCCGATCGGCGAGCGCCATGATTTCGCGCATTGCGCCGGCATAATCGCGCCCTTCGTAGGCGGCGGCGAGCGCATCGCCCGCGGCCGCGAACGCGGCGAACAACTGCGGCTCCGGCAGCGCCGCGGCGAGCCGGCCGGCTGCGCTCTTGGCGACGAAGCCGGCGCAACGGCTCGCAATGTTGACGAGCTTGCCGACGATGTCGGCGTTCAGGCGGGCGGCGAATTCGTCCAGATTCAAATCCATGTCGTCGATGCCGGGGCCGAGCTTGGCGGCGAAGTAATAGCGCAGATATTCGGGTGGGAAACTCTGCAGATAGCGCTGCGCGGTGATGAACGTACCGCGGGATTTGGACATCTTCTGACCGTTGATCGTCAGGAAGCCGTGCGCGTGCACGCCGCTCGGCCGGCGCATGCCGGCGCCCTGCAGGACGGCGGGCCAGAAAAGTGCGTGGAAGTACAGAATGTCCTTGCCGATGAAGTGGTGCAGCTCGGCGCGCGAGTCGGCTGCGAAGAAGTCGTCGAACAGCAGCGGCGTGCGCGCGCAGAGCTGCGTGAAGCTGCCGAGATAGCCGATCGGCGCATCGAACCAGACGTAGAAGTATTTGCCCGGCGCGCCGGGAATCTCGAAGCCGAAGTAGGGGGCGTCGCGGGAGATGTCCCAATCCTTGAGCCCCTGCGTGAACCACTCCTGCAGCTTGTGGGCGACGCTCTGCTGAACCGCGCCGCCGCCCACCCAGGACTTCAAGCTCTCCTCGAAGGCGCTCAAGCGGAAGAAATAATGCTCCGACTCGCGTTCCACCGGCGGCGTGCCGCTGACCACGGAGATCGGATCCTTCAGGTCCGCGGGCGTGTAGGTGGCGCCGCAGACCTCGCAGCTGTCGCCGTACTGATCGGCGGCGCCGCAGTTCGGGCAGCTGCCCCTGACGTAGCGGTCCGGCAGAAACATGTTCGCCTGCAGGTCGAACGCCTGCTTAATTCTGCGCTCGGCGATGTAGCCGGCGGCCTGCAGCGCGCAGTAGGTGCGCTCGCACAGCGCCTGGGTCTGCGGCGAGTGCGTCGAGCCGAAATTGTCGAGGCCGATCAGCAGGCCGGCCAGATCGCGCCGGTGCTCGGCGTGGACCTGCTCGATCAGCTGCTCTGCGCTGATTCCCTCTGCCTGGGCCTTGAGCATGATCGGCGTACCGTGCGTGTCGTCGGCGCACACGTAATGGCACTCGTGGCCGCGCAGCCTTTGGAAGCGCGCCCAGATGTCCGTTTGCACGGCTTCGAGGGCGTAGCCGAGGTGAATCGGGCCGTTCGCATACGGCAAGGCGCTGGTGACGAGAATCCGGCGTTTTCGAGTCATAGGCGCAAATTATGCCATGCGCCGGCCGCGCGGTGCGCGGCCGGCGCCCTGCGGCGGCGGTCGCAGGCGGCTTCAGGAGGCTTCGCGGTACTGCTCGAATTTCGCCTTGTTGATCGCTTTCTTGAACGCGTCCTTGCCGGTGATCTGGCGCTGATCGAGCAGCTGCTGAATCGCCGAGTCCATCGTGCGCATGCCGAAGGAGGAGCCGCTTTGCATCGCGTTCTCCAGCTGATCCATTTTCCCCTGGCGGATCAAATTGGCGACCGCCGACGTGTTGATCAGAATCTCCATCGCGGCGACGCGACCCTGCTTGTCGGCGCGCGGTATCAGCTGTTGCGACACGACTCCGCGCAGGCTCGTCGACAGCATCGTGCGCACGTGCGATTGCTTGTCCGCGGGAAAGGCGTTGACCATGCGATCGACGGTGGCGGCGGCGCCGTTGGTGTGCAGCGTGCCCATGACCAGGATGCCCATTTCCGCCGCCGTGACCGCGATGCTCATCGTCTCCAGGTCGCGCAATTCGCCGACCAGGATCACATCCGGATCTTCGCGCAACGCCGACAGCAGCGCCGAAGAGAAGGAAGTGGCGTGCACGCCGATTTCACGCTGGCTGATCAGACAGCTCTTGCGCACGTGCACGAACTCGATCGGGTCCTCGATCGTCAGGATGTGCCCCTTAACGCGTGTATTGACGTCGTCGATCATTGCCGCGAGCGTCGTCGATTTTCCCGAGCCGGTCTTGCCGGTCACGAGGATCAGGCCGTTGTTCACCTGTCCCAAACTGCGCACCGCCGGCGGCAGCGCGAGTTCGTCCATGGTGCGCGCGGTCGAAGGGATCGCGCGGAACACCGCGCCCATGCCGTTCAGCTGGCGCATAACGTTGACGCGGAAGCGGGCGATGCCCGGCATGCTGTACGCGAAATCCGTGCCGTCCTTCGCTTCGTAGCGCCGGATCGCGAGCTTCGGCATGATCTCGTAGAGCGCCGTCTTGACCAATTCGGCGGCCAGCGGCTGCGAATCCAAGGATTGCAGTTCGCCGTAGAGGCGCACCCGCGGCGGATCGCCGGCGAGAAAATGCAGGTCGGAGCCGTTACGCTCCAGCAGCCGCTTCAAATAGCTGTCGATGGCGGCCATGCCGGTCTTCAGGCGCTGCCGGCCGGCTCGGCTTTCGGAATGTTCGCTGCCTCGGTCGTGAAGCGCTGGAATTGACGCTTGTCGAGCGTGTAGCCGTAGGCGTCGTCGGGGTCGACTTCCTTGGCGGTGATCGCCGCGAGCAGCGCCTGGTCCATCAGCTGCATGCCGTAGTCCCTGCCCATCTGCAGCTGGCTCGGAATCTGGTGCGATTGATCCGTCATGATCAGCTTGGCGATCGCCTTGGTGACGATCATGATTTCGCACACCGCGCGCCGCGCCCGTTGGTCGGGGCTCTTGACCAGCACCTGCGTGATCACCGCGATCAGGCTCTGCGACAGGAAGCTCTTGGTCTGTTCGCGCTCCTCGGTCGGCAGCGCGTCGATGATGCGGTCGATCGTCTTGGTCGCGCTGGTGGTGTGCAGCGTGCCGAGCACGAGGTGCCCGGTCTCGGCCGCGGTCATCGCCATCGAGATGGTTTCCGCGTCGCGCAGCTCGCCGACCAGAATGACGTCGGGGTCTTCGCGCATCGCCGCGCGCACCCCTTCGGCGAACGAGGGCAAATGCGTGCCGAGCTCGCGCTGGATGACCTGGCTCGACTTGCTGCGGTGAACAAACTCGATCGGATCCTCCAGGCTGATGATGTTCAGCGCGCGCGTCGAGTTAAGATGATCGATCATCGCCGCGAGCGTCGTCGACTTGCCGGTTCCGGTGGAGCCGGTGACCAGGATCATGCCCTGGTGGTAGTCGCACAATTTGCGCACGATCGGCGGCAAGCCGAGCTGATCGATGCTCGGCATCTGCAGCGGAATGGAGCGAAACGCCGCGCCGATGCCGGTCTCCTTGCGGAACACGTTGACCCTAAAGCGGCCGCCTTCCCCCGAGACATAGGAGAAATCCAGGTCGTTGCCCGCCTGCAGATGCGCGCGTTGCGACTCGGTCAAGACCTCGGTGACATAGGCTTCGAGTTCGGCTGCGCCGAGGTCGCGGAACTTGATCGGCAGCAGGTCGCCGTGCATACGCAGCATCGGCGGCACGCCGACCGCGAGGTGCAGGTCCGAACAGCCTTGCGCCAAACCGAGCTTCAGGAATGCGTCGATTCTTGCCATAATCCGCAAGGCTACCCGTAACCGACTGGATTTTCGAGTATTTGGCCCGGGGAAGGGCGATAAACGTGAGGTCCGTCAAGGGGACGGCCCGCAGGCGCCCTAGAGGAACGCTTCCAGGGCCGTGCGCAGTTCGTCCATCGTCTGCACGCGCTTGTTCTTGTCCAGCGACATGCATTGGACGACCAGATCGTTGAGCGACCGCGGCAGATCCTTGTTCAGCTCGATCGGCGGGCGGGCCTTGCCTTGGACGTGCTGGTACATCACGGACATGTGATCGCCGCGGGTGTAGGGGGGCACGCCGCAGAACAGTTCGTAGAGAATGACGCCGAGACTGTAGATGTCGGCGCGCGCATCGACTTTCTTGCCGAGAATCTGTTCCGGCGCCATGTATTTCGGCGAGCCAATCACGTAGCCGGTCTTGGTCAGCTGCGTATCGCCCTGGCTTTGCGCCGCGGCCACGCCAAAGTCGACGATCTTCAGCAAGCCCTCGCCGTCGATCAAGACGTTTGCCGGTTTCAGGTCGCGGTGCACAATACCGACCTGGTGGGCGACCGCCATGCCGGTCGCGATATCGATGCCGAACTTGACCGCGCGCTTCAGCGACACGGGCTTTTCGTTGATGATTTCGCCGCCCAGGGTATGCGAGGGGAAATACTCCATCGAAATGGCGTAATTGCCGCGGATGTACAGGAAATCGTAGATGCGGATGACGTTTTTATGGGTGATCTTGCGGCTGTAGCGCAATTCGTGCACAAAACGCTTCATCATCTCCTCGTCGGTGGAGACGTTCGGGTTCAGGAACTTCAGGATCAAGCGTTCCTCGACGATGGTGTCCTCCATCAGCAGAACGGTGCCGAATGCGCCCTTGCCGATCTTCTCGATGTACTTGTAGCGCCCCTCGATGATGTCGCCGGGCGTCAGGGTGGCGATGTCGAGGCGGGCCGACTGCATCTCATCCTGCTTGATGATGCTCGAGATCTCCTGGTTCTCGATCAGCAGCGTCTTCGCCGGCTCCTGCATCTTCGCGGCGCGCTGATTGGCCGCGATCTGCTGAGTGGAGAAGCGATTGTCGAGCGCCGTGATCGCGTGCTCGAGGGCACTGGTGACCGCGGCGTCGCCGGAATTGGCGGTCGCCTGCAGGCGCATGCGGATCGTGTTCGCACGGCGTTCATCGGAGAGTTTCGCCAGAGCGGCGGCGGCCTCCACCTTGATCTGGGCTTCGGAACGCTGCAGCAGGGGCAGAAGGTGTTCGATGTTCTTCTGGTCGCCGACCTTGCCGAGCGCGCGGATCACGGTCGGCAGACTCTTCGGTTCGCCGGCGCTCAACATTTCGACCAGGCGCGGCACCGCCTTGGTGCTGCCGATCTCGGCGAGCGCATCCACGGCGCGCTCGCTGACCCACCAGTCGCGGTCGCGGGTCGCCTCGATCAATTGCGCGACCGCGCGCTCATCCTTGGTCTGATTGAGGATCTCGATTGCAGCGCGGCGGATGTCCTGATTGTCGTCCTTGACCAGTTCGAGCACCGCCTCGACGACGCGCGGGCCGCCGATCTTGCCGAGCGCGTCGGCGGCGCGTGTCCGCACCCACCAGTCGCTGTCGGCGATCACCTCGAGCAGGTACTTGACCGACTTGGAGGTGCCGACCTCGTTCAGGACTTCGACGGCGGCGCGGCGTGCGTACTCGTTCTCGTCCTTCAATACGTCCACCAGGTACTTGATCGTTTCCGGGTGGTTGGCGCGCACGATCACGTCGACCGCCTTGTTCTGGACGTCGATCTCCGGGTCGCGCAGCATCCCGCAGAGCAGCGGCAGGTCGACCGGGCCGTCCATCCGCGCAAGCGCGGAGAGCGCCGCGGAGCGGATGAACTTGCCGCTGTCCTTGAGTTGATTCTGCAGCGCCGCCTGCACCTTCGGCGTGTTGAAATTGGCCAGCACGTTGATGATGTGCAGGCGTATGACGGGGTCTTTTCCCTCGATGCGCGCCAGCAATTCGTCGACCGACGACGCATCGGCGATCTCGCCGATGATCTTGAACACGCCGGCGCGTTCGCTCGGCTCGAGCGTATATGCGGCATTCAACAGCTCGCGGACCGTAAAGCGGCTTTTTTGCGCCGCGATGACGTCCAGCATCGCCTGCTTGGGCACCGCTGATTTGGACAGGGCGTCGAGCAGCGCGCTCGGTGGATAACCGCGGCTCGAGGACAGCGCCCAGGCGATGCCGGCGACCGCGCGACCGTTCGCCTCCGCCATGGCCTTGAGGATCTGCGGCAGCGTCTTGGTGTCGATCAACTGCGAGAGCACTTCCACGTAGGCAAGCGTCTCGCGCTTGTCCGCCGAGGTCAGCGCCTCGACCAGCGGCTCGATCGCGTTGGCGCCGAGCGTTGCGAGCTTCGCCAGGGCCTTCTGGGCCTCGGGACCCGTCGGATTGCCGCTCGACTTGATGTCGGCGATGAGCCGGTCGGCACGGTAATTTGCAAAGAGGGTCATTCGGTACTTTCAAGCTCCACCTTGCAATTATGCCATACCGTACGCGCTTGTCCGCGCGCTGCGGTACAATCGCGCCCCCTATGAATCAAGCCGCCGCCGCCGAATCCGCCGCTCGCGCTTTGCTCGCCTCCTACCCCGACCCTTACCTGGGCTGCACGCTCGACGAAGCTCGGGCGGTCGGCGCGGTCCAAGCCCGGGACGGTATTATGACCGTGACGCTGAATTTCGGCTTTCCGTGCGCCGATTACCGTCAGGAGCTGTTGCCCGCCCTGCGCGCGCACCTCGATCCCGCGCTGAACGGCGCCTCGCTCGAGCTCGTGCTGCACTCGCAAGTCACGCCGCACGCCGTGCAGAAGACCCTGAAGCCCTTGGGGGGCGTCAAGAATATCGTCGCGGTCGCCTCCGGCAAGGGCGGTGTCGGCAAATCCACCACTGCCGCCAATCTGGCGCTCGCCTGGGCGGTGCAGGGCGCCAGAGTCGGGCTTCTGGATGCGGACATCTACGGCCCCAGCCAGCCGCTGATGATGGGCCTCGTCGGGCAACGGCCGACCAGCACCGACGGCAAGCGCTTGAGCCCGCCGGCGGCGCACGGCGTCAAGGTCATGTCGATCGGCTTCATGATCGATGCCGAGCAGCCGATGGTGTGGCGCGGCCCGATGGTGACGCAGGCGCTCTCGCAGCTGCTCGCGGACACCGATTGGGGCGATCTCGATTATCTGGTCGTCGACATGCCGCCCGGCACCGGCGACATTCAACTGACTCTCGCGCAGCGGGTGCCGGTCAGCGGCGCGGTGATCGTCACGACGCCGCAGGACATTGCCCTGCTCGATGCGCGTAAGGGTTTGAAGATGTTTGAGAAAGTCGACGTCCGCGTGCTCGGCGTCGTCGAGAACATGAGCGTTCACGTGTGCACGCAGTGCGGCCACGCGGAGCACTTGTTCGGCAGCGGCGGCGGCGCCAGGATGGCGGCGGACTACGGCGTCACGCTGCTCGGCGAATTGCCGCTCGACATGCGCATCCGCGAGGACGCCGACGGCGGCACGCCGACGGTGATCGCCGAACCCGGCAGCCCGAGGGCGCTCGCCTATCTGCAAATGGCGCGCCGCACCGCGGCGCGGCTGTCGCGGCTGAACAAAGACTACAGCCGGGCCTTCCCGAAGATCACGATCGAAGCGAGCTGATGAGCATCAAGAGCGACCGCTGGATCCGCCGCATGGCGGAGAAGGGCATGATCGAGCCCTATAGTGCACAGCAGGTGCGCATCGCCGACGGACGCAAGATCGTCTCCTACGGCACATCGAGCTACGGCTACGACGTGCGTTGCGCGGACGAATTCAAGATATTCACGAACATCAATTCGACGATCGTCGATCCGAAGAACTTCGACGAGAAATCCTTCGTCGATTTCAGGGGGCCGGTCTGCATCATCCCGCCGAATTCGTTCGCGCTCGCGAGCACGGTCGAGTTCTTGCGCATCCCGCGCAGCGTGCTCACCGTCTGTCTCGGCAAGTCGACGTACGCGCGCTGCGGCATCATCGTCAACGTCACGCCGCTCGAGCCGGAGTGGGAGGGGCACGTGACGCTGGAGTTTTCCAATACCACGCCGCTGCCGGCGAAGATCTATGCGAACGAGGGCGTCGCGCAGATGCTGTTTTTCGAATCCGACGAGGTCTGCGAAACCTCGTACCGCGACCGCGGCGGCAAATACCAAGGCCAGCGCGGCGTGACCCTGCCGAAGACCTGAGCTTGGCGGCGCGCGGCGTGAGGCCCTCAGCGCTGCAGCTTCTGTATGCGCATCGCGAATTCCAGCTTGCCGTCGCGTGTGCGCTCGGCCTGCACCGGCACGTAATGCAGCGACGGCGCGAACCACATGCGCAGCACGCGGCTGTCGCCGACGCGCCGGCTGGCGACGATGACGGTGTCGAGTTCGCCGAGTTCGGTGCGCAGCCTCGCCTCGCCCTCGCGCGTGTATTCGAAGTCCTTGATTTTGTCCTTGTCGAGTATCCAGAACTTCGCCGGCAGATCGCCGCGCTGCAGGTCCAGCATGACCTGCACTTGAATCGACATGATGTCCTGCGTGCCCCCCTGCACCGCAAGATCAAGCGGCTTGCCGGCGACCGCGCCGCGGACCCGGCCGGCGCCCCAATCGAAGCGCACGCTCAAGCGCGAAGCGCCGTCCACGGCCTGGTATTTGCGCGGCCGGACCAGGGCGCCGCGCACGCTAAACCAGCTGGTCTGCACGACGTCGTGCCGGTAGAAGAGGCGGAATATGCCGCGCGCGCTGGTGCGCCAGGTATACACCCAGCGGTCGGTGCCGGCTGCGCGCCTCAACACCAGATCGCTGCTGGCGACGCTGATGTCCTTCCATTGCGCCAGGTAGTGCGCGGAGAACGGCTCGATGGCCGCCTCATCGCCCGTGGCCGCCGACGCGAGGCCGGCAGCGATCAGCAACGCGGTCGCAATTCGCGCGCACGCCGGCCGCATCATGCGCTCACGACGGCGGGCAATAGCAGGGGGCTGTCGAGCGCCTTGCCGTCGAACCAGGCCTTGCCGTCGCGGCAGGCCAGGCGGCCGCCGCAGAACCAGCCGACGGCGAGCGGCAGGATGCGGTGTTCCACCGCCCGCACGCGCGCGCCGAGCCGCGTTTCATCGTCGCCGGCGGCGACCTCGATGCGTCCTTGAATCACCGCAGGCCCCGCATCGAGATCCGAGGTCACGAAGTGCACGGTCGCGCCGTGCGCGCCGTCGCGGGCCGCGAGCACGCGCCGATGCGTGTGCAGGCCCGGGTATTTCGGCAGCAAGGACGGGTGGATGTTGAGGATGCGGCCGGTATATGCCGCGACGAACGGCGCCGAGAGGATGCGCATGAACCCCGCGAGCACCACCAGCGTCGGCGAGTAGCGGGCGACCGCCGCGGCGAGCCGCCGGTCGTAGGCGAGGCGGTCGCCGGCGCCGTCGGCTGCGAGCGCCTGCGCCTCGACTCCTAGATTGCGCGCCGCCGCCAGGCCGGGCGCGCCGGCCTGATCGGCGAGCACCGCCGCGACCGCATAGGTCGAGCCCGGCGCGCCGCTGGCGTCTATCAGCGCGCGCATGTTGCTGCCGCGTCCGGAGATCAGAACCACGATCGGCCGCCGCTCTGCCGCGCCGCTCATGCGATCACGACGCCGCGGTTGCCGCTCTGCACGGCGCCGATCACCGTGGCGGTCTCGCCCGTGGCCGCGAGGGCCGCGAGCGTCCGGTCGGCATCGCCGGCGGCGACCTGGACCGTCATGCCGATGCCGCAGTTGAAGACGCGCAGCATCTCGGCTTCGTCGACGTCGCCGTTCTTCTGCAGCCATTCGAACAGCGGCGGGCGCGGCCACGCGGCGCGCTCGAGAATCACTTCCAGGCCGGGCGGGATCACGCGCGGGATGTTATCGACGAGCCCGCCGCCGGTGATGTGCGCGAGCCCGCGCACGCGGACCCGGCCGAGCAGATCGAGCAGCGGCTTGACGTAGATGCGCGTCGGCGTCATCAGCCGGTCGATCAGGGCGATGCCGTCGAGGAGCGCCTGCGGATCCGCGCCGCTGGTCGCGATTATCTTGCGGATCAGCGAAAAGCCGTTCGAATGCGCGCCCGAGGAGGCGAGACCGATGACCGCGTCGCCGGCGCGCGTCGACGAGCCGTCGATGATCGCCTCCTTCTCGACGATGCCGACGCAAAAGCCCGCCAAATCATAGTCGCCGCCGCGGTACATGCCGGGCATTTCCGCGGTTTCGCCGCCGACCAGCGCGCAGCCCGCCTGCACGCAGCCCTCGGCGATCCCGCAGATCAGCCGCTCGCCGACGTCCACGTCGAGCTTGCCGGTCGCGTAGTAATCGAGAAAGAACAGCGGCTCGGCGCCTTGCACGACGACATCGTTCGCGCACATCGCCACGAGATCGATGCCGACGGTATCCGGCCGGCCGTAATCGATCGCCAGACGCAGCTTGGTGCCGACGCCGTCGGTGCCGGCGACCAGCACCGGCTTGCGGTATCGATCGAGCGGCACCTCGACGAGCGCGCCGAAGCCGCCGATACCGCCGAGCACTTCCGGGCGAAGCGTACGCCGCACCCGCGGTTTGATGCGCTCGACGAGTTCCTCGCCGGCATCGATGTCGACGCCGGCCTGTCGATAGGTCACGGGCGATCGCTCTGTCATAGATTTCCTTCCGGCAGCGGCTGGGCCGACGCGGCGGGTCGGCAGGCTGTGGTATTTTACACGAGGGTTCACAGACTGACGCGCGATAAGAAAGCCATGACACCGACTGCAACGCCCTTGGCGGCTCGAACGCTGCGCTTATTCTCCTTTGCTTGCCTGGCGGGCGCTCTGCTGGCTGCACAACCGCTGCGCGCGGCGAGCGACATGAACGTCTATCAGGTGACCGTGCCGGTCGCCGACCGCTCCGCGGCCAATCGCGGCTCGGGCTTCCAGGCGGCGATGAAGATCGTGCTGGTGCGCGCGACCGGCAAGCTATCGGCCGGCGCGGATGCGGTGCTCGCCCCGCTGGTCGACGGCGCCACGCGCTATGTGCAGGAATACCGCTATGCCCCGGACGGCCGGCTGTGGGCGGCATTCGACGGCGCCGCCATCGAGCGCTGGCTGGGTGCCAACGGCGAGCCGGTGTGGGGCCGTACGCGGCCGGCGACGTTCATTTGGCTGACCGTGCAGAACGGGGCGCAAACCGGCAGCGTCGTCACCGGCGACGATTCCTCGGACTTGAAAGCGCAGATCGATGCGCAGGCCGACCTGCGCGGCATTGAACTGCTCTGGCCGAGCGCGCAGCAGCTGCAGGACAACCGGCTCGACTACAACGCCGTCATGCACGCGGCGCCGGCGACGCTGCAGGCGATTGCGAACCGTCTGGGCGGCGACGGCGTTCTGATCGGCCATGCGTCCGTCGGCGCCGGCGCGCCGTCCGGCGCGGCTGCGGGCGTACAGTGGCTGCAGCTCTATCAGGCAGAGAGCGGTGCGGTCGCGGGCGCCGCCGGTGGAGTGAACCTCGCTGCGGATACCTACGCCGCCGTCTTCGCGGTCAGCGGCGGCGTCGCGCCGGTCGACGTCGAGATCGGCGGCATCGGCAGCGTCGGCGATTACGCCAGGGTGCAGCATTATCTGGATTCCTTGACGATCGTTGCGGGCGTCGCCGTGCTCGGGCTGCACGGCGATGCGGTCGCGTTCCGGGTCGGCGTGCGCGGCGGCGCGACTTCGCTCGTGCGTACGCTCGCGCTGAACGGACCGCTGGCGGCGGACACGCCGTCCGCCGCCGGCGAAATATTGCGTTTTCATTTGCGCCGCTAGCGCGCCGCCTGCCCGCGTGACCGTGTCCCTGCGCCAATTACCGAATCTGATCAGTCTGTTCAGGATCCTGCTGATCGTGCCGATCGCCGCGGCGCTGCTGCACCGCGAATGGCTGGCGGCGCTGGCGCTGTTCTTCATCGCCGCGGTCTCCGATGCGGCGGACGGCTTTCTCGCCAAGCAATTCGGCTGGCAGACCGATCTCGGCGCGCTGCTCGATCCGTCCGCCGACAAGCTCTTGGTCGCGACGGTGTTCGTGACGCTCACCGTCCAGGGCAGCGTGCCGCTCTGGTTGACGGCGGCGGTCGTCGGGCGCGATCTGACGATCGTGCTCGGTGCGCTCGCATACCGATTGTGGTTCGGTCCGCTGCGCATGCGGCCGACGGCGGTCAGCAAGCTCAACACCTTGTTTCAGCTGACGTTCATCTTGTGCGTGGTCGCGCGCCGTGAATTCGCGTTGCCGCCCGCGTGGTTCGAGACGCTGCTCGGCGCGCTGGTGCTGGCGACGACGGCCGTTAGCGGCATCGACTACGTCCTCAGCTACGGCGGGCGCGCCGCGCGCGCGCGCGGGGCCGCATGAGCGCCGCGGCGTGAGGCAGCTCGCGCTCGGCGTCAAGCTGCGCGACGGCGCGACTTTCGCGAGCTTCGTGACCGGCGGCAACGCGGAAATTCTGTCGGCGCTGCGCGGCGGCGGCAAGCTCGTCTGGCTTTGGGGCGCCCGCGGCGCCGGCAAGACCCATTTGCTGCAGGCGATGTGTGCCGACGCGAAGTCCGCGGCCTACCTGCCGCTGGGCGATGCCGGCCGGCTGCCGTCGGAAGTGCTCGGCGGCTTCGAGAATACCGGCGTGCTCTGTCTCGACGACGTCGATGCGGTCTGCGGCGATCGCCAATGGGAGCGCACCCTGTTCGCGCTGTTCAACGCCTGCGCCGATTTACCGACCCGCTTGGTTTTTGCGGCGCGCGCCGCGCCGCGCAGGTTCGCCTGGGCCCTCGAGGACTGGCGGTCGCGCACGGCCGCGTGCGCGGTCTTCCACGTCCGCGAGCTCGACGAGGCCGGCCGCATCGAGGCGCTGCGATTGCGGGCGCTGCGCCGCGGTCTGCAGCTGCCGGCGGAGACCGCCGAGTACCTGCTGCGGCGCACGCCGCGGGATCTGGCCTCGCTGTTGTCGGTGCTCGACGAGCTGGATGACGCTTCGCTCGCCGCGCAGCGCCGCTTGACCGTGCCGTTCATTCGCGAAGCGCTCGAGAAGTCCGCAAAAACAAGACCATAGAGCAAAACCACGCGAATACCAGCAACAGGCTGAACCCCGCGACCAGGCGGGCGGCCGGATTGACGAGCAGTTCGGTCAGGGCGAACGCGAAATAGGGAATCGCAAACAATGTCGCCCACGCGTAGGTGTGGCGCCGGCCGAGCAGCAGGCCGCGCAAAGGCGCGAGCAGCGGCAGTACTGCGAGCGCGCACAGCAGCCATGGGTAGCCGGCTGCGATCCATGCGAGGAGACTCGCGGCGAGCGCCGCCCACAGGCCGATCGTCAGGCGCCGGGCGCGCGCCGCGCCGCGATCAAGCACTGCGGCGCAGCCGGTCGGCCAAAGCGGCCACCCGCAGACCCAAGGCGCGCGCCAGTTCGCCCTCGGCATCGGCAAGCTCGCCCACGCCGCTGATCGCGGCGACGTGGCTCGCGCCGTACGGCGTGCCGCCGCTGCGCGTCGCGCCGAGAGCGGCTTCGCCGAACGGCAGGCCGACCAGATACATCCCATGATGCAGCAGCGGCAGCATCATGCTGAGCAGCGTCGACTCCTGGCCGCCGTGCAGGGTCTGCGTCGAGGTGAACACCGCCGCCGGTTTGCCCGCCAACGCTCCCGACAGCCACAAGGCGCCCGTGCCGTCCAGGAAATACTTCAACGGCGCCGCCATCTGGCCGAAGCGCGTCGGGCTGCCGAGCACGAGGCCTGCGCACTGTTCGAGATCCTGGTAATTCGCGTACGGCGGACCCTCCTCCGGCACGCTCGCGGCGGCGGGTTCGATGGTCGCGCTTACAGCCGCCACGGTGCGCAGTTTCGCGCGCATTCCGTGCACGCTCTCGATGCCGCGACAGACTTGGCGCGCCAACGCGGCGGTGCTCCCTTGGCGGGAATAATACAGAACCAGAATTTCGTTCATCATGGTATCTCTCGGCCTCTTGCGGCGCATTCGCGGCGCTTGCAGCGCCGGCGCAACGGCTGCCGACGGCCGCGCCCGGCATTCCGTCGCGGCCGACCGTTTGACGGCTGTGGCCGCTGTTGTTAGTGTCGCCCTCGCTTATGTCGCGACTGTTGGCAGTTTTGCTGAGTATCGTCTGCCTCGCGGGCTGCCGCGGCGCGCCCGTCCAAGAGATGAGCGATGCGCGCCAAGCGATCGAGGCGGCGCGCGTCGCCGGTGCGGCGGTGCATTCGCCGGCCGATCTTGCAGCGGCGCAAGCGGCGATTGCACACGCCGAGGAGCACCTGCGAGCGCAGCAGTATACGCGGGCGCGCATCGCCGCGCTCGAGGCGAAGCGGCACGCGGCGGTCGCGCTGGCGAACAGCGAACGCGCCGCGGTTCCGCAGGCCGCGCCTCCGTAGCCGCGACGCTGCGCGGACGCATCGCCGGCCGCACTAGAACCGCCACGCGCGCCGCCAACGCGCCATCACCAGTTGCGGATAGCCGATGCGGCCGTCGCTGCCGTTGTAGCGCTCCAGCGCGCGGATCCAGTCGCGGTGCTCGGCGCGCAGGTAGTAGCGCAGGATTTCGCAACCCATGCGTATATTCGCATCGACGCGCACCAGCTGGTTCTGGACGCCGAGTTTCTTCGGCCAGAACGGCATGACCTGCATCAAGCCGACGGCGCCGACGCTCGACACGGCGAAGCGGTCGAAGCGGCTTTCCACGGCGATCATCGCCAGAATCAAGTCGGGGGGTAACGGCAGGCGCGGATCGCGCTTCGCTTCGCAGTAGACGTCGTCGAGAATCTTGATTCGTTCGGCGTAGTAGCGCACGTACGGCCGTAGCCGCGGCTCCATGCTCTTGTGCCAGACCTCGGCGTCGAATTGGTCGGTGTAGCACTGCGGACTGGCAATGATCTTTTGCAGCAACGCCCGCAACGCCGGATCGCTCGCCGGATCGCTCGCTGGATCGGCGCGGGCGGCGCCGGCGGCGGCCAGCGCGAGCAGCAGAGCGCCGGCCAGATGCGCGGCGCTTCCTCCTTGCCCTGCGCGGCGCATCCGCGGCGCCTCAGGCCGCCGTTCGAGCGCGGATGAAGCGCTCTGCATCGGCGAGCGGAATCTGCGTCGATTCGGCCGCGCCGCGATGACGGTACTCGACAGTGCCTTCCGCCAGCCCGCGTTCGCCGAGGACGATGCGGTGCGGGATGCCGAGAAGTTCCGAATCGGCGAACTTGACGCCGGCGCGCAGGTCGCGGTCGTCGAGCAGCGTGTCGATGCCGGCTGCCAGCAAATCCCGGTACAAGCTGTCCGCCGCCTCGCGAAGGCGCTGCGATTTTTGGTAATTGATCGGCACCAGCACGGCTCGAAACGGCGCGATCGCCTCCGGCCAAATGATGCCGTTGGCGTCGTGATTCTGTTCGATCGCCGCGGCGACGACGCGGGTCACGCCGATTCCGTAGCAGCCCATGTACATCGTCACGCTCTTGCCCTGTTCGTCGAGAACTGCGGCATGCATCGCTTCGCTGTATTTGCGGCCGAGCTGGAAGATGTGGCCGACTTCGATGCCGCGGGCGATTTGCAGCCTGCCGCGGCCGGTCGGGCTCAAGTCGCCGGCGACCGCATTGCGGATGTCGCGCGTCTCGGGCACGGCGAGATCGCGGCCCCAGTTCACGCCGCTGTAGTGCTGATCCTTCTCGTTGGCGCCGCAGACGAAGTCGGCGAGCGCCGCCGCCGCATGATCGGCGAAGAGTTTGCCGGTGAAGCCGAACGGGCCGAGAAATCCCGGCTCGCAGCCCGTGGACGCGCGCACGCGCTCGGCGCTCGCCAAGCGCAAGGGGCTGGCGACGCCCGGCAGTTTTTGCGCTTTAAGCGCATTCAATTCGTGGTCGCCGCGCAGCAGCAGCGCGACCACGCCGCCGTCCGCGCCGTCGACCAACAGCATCTTGAGGCATTGCGCGGGCGCGACGCCGAGCAAGGCGGATAAATCGGCGATCGTGCGCGCCTGCGGCGTCGCCACTTTGGCGAGCGCCCGGGCGGGCGCCGGCGCCGGCGCGGTGGGCGCCGCCACCGCCGCCATCTCGAGGTTCGCCGCATAGTCATCGCCGTCCGAGAATGCGATCGCATCCTCGCCGGAGTCGGCGAGCACGTGGAACTCCTGCGAGGCGCTGCCGCCGATGCTGCCGCCGTCCGCCTGCACGGCCCGATACTTCAATCCCAGCCGCGTGAATATGCGTGAGTAAGCGTCGAACATCAGCCGATAGCCTTCGGCCAGGCTCGCCTCGTCGATGTGGAACGAGTACGCGTCCTTCATCAGGAATTCGCGCGCACGCATGACGCCGAAGCGCGGGCGGATCTCGTCGCGGAACTTGCCTTGGATCTGATAGAAATTCACCGGCAACTGGCGGTAGCTGCGCAATTCGCGCCGCGCGATGTCGGTAATGACTTCCTCGTGGGTCGGGCCATACGCGAAATCGCGGTCGTGGCGATCCTTGAAGCGCAGCAATTCCGGGCCGAATTCGCTCCAGCGGCCCGATTCCTGCCAAAGTTCCGCCGGCTGCACGGTGGGCATCGACAGTTCAAGCGCGCCCGCCCGGTCCATCTCCTCGCGGATGATCCGTTCGACTTTGCGCAAGGTTCGCAGGCCGAACGGCAGCCAGGTATACAGTCCGGCCGCCAGACGGCGGATCATGCCGGCGCGCAGCATCAAGCGATGGCTGACGACCTCGGCGTCGGCGGGGTCCTCCTTGAGGGTGAGAATCGGGTATTGGGACAGGCGCATGGCCGCCTATCTTACATTAGGCCCCCTGGTATCATGGGCGCCGATGAACGAAGATCCCATGAACGACGGCGACGACGGCGACGACGGCGACGACAGCGACGACAGCGACGGCGAGGCGCAGCCGCGGCTGCGGCGGCGGCGGCGCGGCGTCTATTGGCTGCCGAATCTGCTGACGACCGGGGCGCTGTTCGCGGGCTTCTACGCGATCGTCGCGGCGATCGATTGGCATTTCGAAAATGCCGGCGTCGCGGTATTCGTCGCGATGATATTCGATGGCCTGGACGGACGGGTGGCCCGCTGGACGCACACCGAGAGCGCCTTCGGCAAGGAGTACGACAGCCTCTCGGACATGGTTTCCTTCGGACTCGCGCCGGCGATCGTCACCTATCAATGGGGCGTCGCGCGCATCGCCGAATACGGCCCCGTGTGGCGCCGGCTCGGCTGGCTGGTCTGCTTTTTCTATGCCGCGGCGGCGGCCCTGCGCCTCGCCCGCTTCAATTCGCGGATCGCGACTCAGGACAAGAACTATTTCGAGGGCCTGCCGAGCCCCTCGGCGGCGGCGATCGTCGCGGCTTTCGTCTGGCTTGCGAGCGACCGCACCAATATGGGTCTGCCGGGGCTGCTGTTCGCGTTTCTGGTCACGGCCTGCGCCGGCGCGCTGATGATCAGCCGATTCTCGTTCCAGAGCTTCAAACACATCGATGCTGGCGCGCGCGTGCGCTTCACGCACATCCTGTTCGTGCCCTTGGCGTTCGTGTTGCTGGCGGTCTGGCCGCCGGTCACGCTGCTGCTCGGATTCGGCGGCTACGCCTTGTCGGCGCCGTCGGTCTGGGCGTACCGCAAGCTGCGCAGGCGCTCGCGGGGAGCCTCGACGCGCGCATGAATCGGGCGCTGCGCAACGCGTATTTGCAGGCCATGCAAATCGACTCCTGGGCATTGCGCGCCCGCCCGGCGGGCGCCGGCGCGCCGCCGGGCGAGGTTACCGCCGCGGCTTGGGAGACGCTCGCACGGCAGGTGCGGACTTGCACGCGCTGCGCGCTGAGCCGCGGCCGTACGCAGACGGTCTTCGGCATTGGCGACCGGCACGCCGAATGGATGGTCGTCGGCGAGGCGCCGGGCGCCGAGGAGGACCGCTGCGGCGAACCGTTCGTCGGCCCCGCCGGGCAATTGTTGAACGCCATGCTGCGGGCCATCGGCTTGGCGCGCGAACAGGTCTATATCGCCAATTTGCTGAAATGCCGGCCGCCGGCAAACCGCGATCCGCTGCGCGAGGAAGCCGCCGAATGCCTGCCGTACCTGCACCGTCAAATCGACCTGCTGCGGCCGAAAATCGTGCTGGTCGTCGGGCGCATCGCGGCGCAGAATTTACTGAACAGCGACGCGCCGCTCGCCAGTCTGCGCCAGCAGGTGCACCGCTTCGGCGAGGCGCGTGTGCCGCTGGTCGTCACCTATCACCCCGCTTACCTGCTGCGTACGCCGGCCCAGAAGCGCAAGGCCTGGGACGATTTGAAATTCGCCCGCGAGGCGCTCGCGCGTGGCTAGCGTCAAGCTCGAGGAACTGTCGGTCGCGGCGCAGATTCGCGCGATGCATGAACTCGACGTGCCGGTCGTCGTCGCGATAGAGCATGCGGGATACCAGTTTCCGTGGAGCGAGGGAATATTCCGCGACTGTCTGCGCGTCGGCTACGTGTGCCGCGTGATCGACGTCGCCGGCAGCATGGCGGGCTACGGCATCATGTCGGTCGGCGCCGGCGAGGCCCATATATTGAACGTCTGCATAAGCGATGAATATCGCCGCCGGGGCTTGGCACGCCGGCTGATGCTGCATCTGCTCGAGCGGGCAAGCGCCGCGGGCATGCGCGAGGCGTTCCTCGAGGTGCGGCCGTCGAATACGATCGCGAGCCGTCTGTACCTGTCACTCGGCTTCGAACATGTCGGCGTTCGCCGCGGCTATTACCAGGCTGCGGCCGGTCGCGAAGACGCGGCGGTGCTGCGGCGACCCGTGTAATGGCGCGCTTTGCAGAGAGCGCCGCAGGCCCCGCGGCGCGCGGCGCGCAGCGCGCAGGATTTGCGATCGCGCCGGGCGGCTCGCTCGCCGAGGAAATCGGCAGACGGAGAACGTTTGCGATCATCTCGCATCCGGATGCCGGCAAGACGACGCTGACCGAGAAGCTGTTGCTGTTCGGCGGCGCGATTCAAATGGCGGGCACCGTCAAGGGGCGCAAGGCGACGCGCCACGCGACCTCCGATTGGATGCGCCTGGAGCAGCAGCGCGGCATCTCGGTGACTTCGTCGGTCATGCAGTTTCCGTTCGACGGCTGCATCGTCAATTTGCTCGACACGCCGGGCCACGAGGACTTCTCCGAGGACACCTATCGCACCCTGACGGCCGTCGATTCGGCGTTGATGGTCATCGACTGCGCCAAGGGCGTCGAGGAGCGCACGATCAAACTGATGGACGTCTGCCGGCTGCGCGAAACGCCGATCATGACCTTCGTCAACAAGCTGGATCGCGACGGCCGCGCGCCGATCGAGTTGTTTGATGAAATCGAGAGCGTGCTGAAGATCGAGTGCACGCCGCTCACCTGGCCGATCGGCATGGGCCGCGACTTGCAGGGCGTCTACCACCTGCTCGAAGACCGCATCTACCGGTACGTCGCCGCCGGCAAGGGCCGCGCCGGCAGCCACGAGACGATCGACGGCCTGGCGAGCGACGCCGCGCGGCAGTATCTCGGCGCGCGCTACGCGGCGTTCGTCGACGAGGTCGACTTGGTGCGCGGCGCGACCGCGAGCTTCGATCCGGCGGCCTATCGCGCCGCCCGACAGACCCCGGTGCTGTTCGGCTCGGCGGTCAATAATTTCGGCGTGCGCGAATTGCTCGGCGCGTTCGTCACCCATGCGCCGGCGCCGCAGCCGCGCGCGGCGCTGCAGCGGCTGGTTGCGGCTGACGAGCCGCGGCTCAGCGGATTCGTCTTCAAGATCCAGGCCAACATGGACCCCGGGCACCGCGACCGCATCGCCTTCATGCGCCTTTGCTCCGGCCGCTACGTCAAGGGCATGCGCCTGCATCACGTGCGTCTCGCCAAGGGCGTGCGGATCGCCGACGCGCTGACCTTCCTGGCGGCGGATCGCAGCCACGCTGAGGAGGCGTACGCCGGCGACATCATCGGCTTGCACAACCACGGCACCATCAACATCGGCGATACCTTCAGCGAAGGCGAGGCGCTGCATTTCACCGGCGTGCCGAATTTTGCGCCTGAGATCTTCCGGCGCGCCGTCCTGAAGGACCCGCTGCGCATGAAGGCTCTGCAAAAGGGCTTGTCTCAGTTATGCGAGGAGGGCGCGACGCAATTGTTCAAGCCGCTGCGCAACAACGAATTGATCCTCGGCGCGATCGGCCCGCTGCAGTTCGAGGTCGTCGCCTTCCGGCTGCAGGACGAATACGGCGTGCAGTGCGTGTTCGAGCCGGTCAACGTCTTCACTGCCCGCTGGGTGCGCAGCGCCGATGAGAAGCGCGTGGCCGAGTTTCGCGGCAGGGCGCAGGATAACCTTGCGGTGGATCATGCCGGCGAGCTGGTTTATCTGGCGCCGACACGCGTGAATTTGCAATTGATCGAGGAGCGCTGGCCGCAGATCGAATTTTTCAGGACCCGCGAGACTTCTTCGGCCTGAAGGCGCGCACCGCCTCCCGGAATCCGGCCAAGCCGCGCGCCGCGGCCGCGCGCTCGCGCTCGCGGCCGTAGCGCAACGCCGAATACTGCCGGCATAATCGAGTCACGGTCGCGGCAAGATCCGGGCGCGCCGCGGCGACGCGCTCGGCGTAGGCTTCCGCGCCTTCCGGCGGACGGCGCACGAGGCCGACCGCCGCGAGCTTCGCCGCGAGAATCTCGAAATTCCGCGTCAGGGCGTCGCGGCGCCGGCGCGGCGCGAGCGCGCGTCGCAGCTGCCAGCTCAGCCAGGCGAAGCAGAGCGCCATCGCCGCGGCCAGCGCGAACAGCAGCTTTTGGGAGTCCGGCGCGCCGATCCGCAGCCGCGCGAGCAGCGCGAACTGCGCGCCCCGGTCGTAGCGCAGCACCCGCTCGCGCCACAGCAGGCGCAGGGCGTCGATGCGCAGCGTCAAGTCCGCGAACCACGGGGCATCGCGGCGCAGGGCGAGCGCGAGGGAGCCGCCCGCCAGGGAGCCTTCGCGCAGCCCCGGATCGATGCGCTGCGGCGCGATTGCGGCGGTTGGATCGACGCGCAGCCAGCCGCGTCCGTCGATCCAGACTTCATCCCAGGCATGCGCGTCGCTCTGGCGCACGATCCAGTAATCGGCATAGGGATTGAACGTGCCGTCGAGGTATCCTGTGACCACCCGGGCCGGGATGCCCGCGGCGCGCATCAACACCGCGAAGGCCGATGCGTAATGGCCGCAGAAGCCGCGTTTCGTGTCGAAGAGAAATTCGTCGATCGAGTTGCGGCCGAGCGGCGGCGGCGTCAAGGTATAGAAAAAAGCCTCGCGGTGAAACATGGCGAGCACCGCTTCGATGAGGGAAAGATCCGCAGGATGCGCGCGGCGCAGCGCCTCGGCCAGATTGCGCGTGCGCGGATTGCTCCCCGCCGGCAACGCGCTATCGCGCCGGCGTGCGCCGGCGCCGAGAATCGGCTGTGCGAGCAGCGGCATCCGCGAGCTCGCGACGACGTCGACCGGGCCGGTCATCGGCAGCCGGCGCATCAAGACGTCGTCGCCGCTCAAGAACGCGCCGGCCAGAGTCGATTTCAGCGGCCAGTCGAGCGCATAGATCCAGCGGTGCGGATAAGGCTCCAGGCTCACGCGGTAGCGGTATGTCGCGCCGCCGGCGAGCGCAGGCGGCGCGGCCATGGCGCTCCGATCGTCGCGCCGCCAGGTGCGGCCGTCGAAGTCGTCGAGTACCGGTCCACGCCAATACAGGTCGCGCCGCGGCGGCGCGGCGCCGAGGAAGCGTACGCGAAAGGCGATGTCGTCCGACATCGCCAAATCGTCGATGTCGCCCGGGCTGAGCGTATCGCCGAGGCCGCTGCTCGCGCCGCGCGCCTCGCCGCCGAGCCGCCACAGCGGCCCTGCGAAGCGCGGGAAGAACAGCCACAGCGCGAGCGCGATCGGCGCGGCATAGCCGATCGCCCTCGCCGCGTAGCGCAGGCTGGCGCGCGCCGCGGGTCCGCCGGGCAGCGCCGCGAGATGCAGCGCCGCCGCGGTCGTCAGCCAACAGACACCGAGCAGATAGGCGAGCAGCCAGAATGACTCGCCGGCGAGCAGCGCGGCGAGGCACAGGAAGTAGACGATCAGGATGATGACGTACAGGTCGCGGCGCGTGCGCGTCTCGAGGAGTTTCAGCCCACCGGTCAAGGCGAGCAGTGCGGTGCCGGCCGCAAGGCCGTTGACGGTGTGAAACTGCACGAGCAATGCGCCGATCGCAAACACGGCGACGATCGCCCGCGGCGCCGCCGGCGGTGCATCGCCGCCGCGGGCGGCAGCTCCCAGCCTGATCGCCGCCGCCGCCGCGATCGTGATCAGAATCCAGCCGGGCAGCGTCGCGGCGAGCGCAACCAGCGCAAGCGCAAGGCAGGCGGCAGCCCAGGCCAGACGCTCGAGCGGCAGGCGCGGCGCGGCCGCGGCGGCGCGCCGTGCCAAAGTGCGCGGGCGCGCGCCGCTCACGACGGCCGCCGAGAGATGCCCCGCTCTGCGCCGTCCTCGAACGCCGCCAGCGCACGCAGGCAGGCGCGGCGATGCAGCGCGCCGGCGGCGGGCGCGATCTCGCGGCCGGGCAGGCGCAGACCGTAAGGGCGGCGCTGCGCGTCGCTGTCGACGACCCACAGGCAGAGCTGAGACAGGCGCTCTTCGGCCGGCAGCCCGCCGAGACAGTCCCAATCCAGCCATTGCGGTTCGCCGGCTGCGCCGGCGTAGCTCTGCACCGCCGCTTCGCCGCCGCGGGCGAGCACTTTCCACGCCATGTGCTTCAGCGCCATGCCCGGAGCGTATGGGCGCAGACCCGCGAAATCCGCATCGCCCGCGAGATCGCGGTTCGCCGCCTCGGCCATCGACCGAGCCGCGGCGGCGGCCGGCGGCCTGCGGCTGCCCACGGGCCGCGGCGCGACGTATGCGGTCAGCGGCGCCTGCACGTAGGTCCAGGCGCGAAACCAGCCGAACGGAAAACGCGTGCGCAGTTCGAAATGCCGGTAGTGCCTGATGCCGCGCCGCGACTCCGTCAATGGCAGTTGCAGCGCACGCGCCGCCCCGGCGGGCAGGCTGATCGTCGCGCCCGCCGCCGCGCAGCGGATCTCGATGTCATGGCGGTCGAGCGCGGACTCGTTGGCGAGCGTGCAGCGCCGATACAGCGGCGCGCCGGCAAAGCCGTCCGCCTCGGCATCCGCATCGACGTGCAGACCGAGCAGATTGCGGTGACAGTGATGCATGCCGACGAGGCCGATGCCGGCGAGCAAGAACGCGAAGGCGAGGCCGAGATTGCTCGCGTAATTCAAGGCGGCGATCGACATGACGGCGACCAGCGCCGCGAACGCAAGGCCGGCGCCGCTCGGCAGGATATAGATGCGGCGCCGATCGACGATGAGCGGCAGCAGATCGCGGCCGTGCCGGCGCGCAGACCAGGAGCGCAGGGCGGCGATCGGCCAGTGCCTGTATCGGCTCAAGGGATTGCGACGGCCTCGATCAGCCGCGAGGCGGCCACGGCGGCGCCGTCGCGCTCGCGCAGCCGGTGTTCGACGACGGCCTCGAGCACCGCCTGCACGTGTTCCGGAATCACCGCGGCTCGGCCCTCGAGCAGCGCCCAGGCGCGCGCGGCGCGCAGCAGGCCGATGGCGGCGCGCGGCGACAAGCCGCGCGGCAAGCCCAGCCGATCGCGTGAGTAGGCGACCAGCGCCTGCAGGTAATCGAGCAGTGCCGGAGCGGCATGGATCTCGGCGACGCGCCGCTGCAGCGCCTGCAGCCGCCCGGCGTCGAGCGTGGCGACGAGCGAGGCGAGAAGTTCGCGGCGGTCGCTGCCGTTCAGCAGCGCGCGCTCCTCGTGCGCCGCCGGGTAGCCAAGGTGCACGCGCATCAAGAAGCGGTCGAGCTGCGAATCGGGCAGCGGAAAGGTGCCGGCCTGATCCTGCGGGTTTTGCGTCGCCACGACGAAGAACGGCTCCGGCAGGCTCATCGTGCGGCCGTCGAGCGTCACCTGATGCTCCTCCATCGCCTCGAGCAGCGCGCTCTGCGCTTTTGGCGAGGCGCGGTTGATTTCGTCGGCGAGCACGAGTTGCGCGAAAATCGGCCCCTGTTGAAAGCGAAATAAAGCGGTTTCGCGGTCGAAGATCGAAACACCGAGGACGTCGGCGGGCAGCAGGTCGCTGGTGAATTGCACGCGCTGGAACGCCAGGCCGAGCGTCTTCGCAAGCGCATGGGCGAGCGTGGTCTTGCCTACGCCGGGGATGTCCTCGATCAACAAATGGCCGCGCGCCAACAGGCAGGCGAGGCACAGGCGGATTTGCCGCTCCTTGCCGAGGATCACGCGGTTCAACTGCGCGAGCGAGGAGTGCAGCGCGGATTGCAGCTCGGCCGGCGTTGCGCTCATTGCTGGAGCAGTGCGCGGATCCGCGCCGCCTGGGCCTGCAATTGGCCGATCTCGGTTTGCAGCTCGGCGATGCGCGCGCGATCGCGGGCGACGACCTCCGCGGGCGCGTTGCGCGCGAAATCCGCGTTCGCCGCCTTCGCCTGCAGTTTCTGCAGATCCGTTTCGGCCTTGCGCTGCCGCTTGGCGAGCCGTTCTTTCTCGGCCGACGGCTCGATCAGGCCGGCCATCGGCACCAGGATCTGCAGGCTGCCGAGCAGCGCCACCGCGCCGACCGGCGCCGGCCGGCCGGGTTCCAATATGCGCGGCACCTCGATGCCGGCGAGCCGCCGCACAAACCCCATGTTCCTCGCGAGGAAGGCGAGGTCCGCGGCGCCGGCATCCTGCAGCACGACGTCGATCTTGCGGCTCGGCGCGATGTCCATTTCGCCGCGGATCTGCCGTACGCCGAGGATGAACTGACGCACCCATGCCATCTCGCGCTCGGCCTCCGGGTCTGCGGCAAAATCCGCGGCTTGCGGGTACGGCGCGAGCATGACGGTCTCGCCGGCGGCGCCGGCGGCGGCGCGCACTCGCTGCCATATCTCCTCGCTGATGAACGGCGCGAGCGGATGCAGCGCGCGCAGCAGCGTCTCGAGCGTGCCGACGAGCGTGTGCCGCACGGCATGCTTCTGCGCCGCGTTCGAATCGTCGGACTGCAGCACCGTTTTGCTCAGCTCCACGTACCAATCGCAGAATTCATGCCAGGTGAACTCGTACAGCGCGTTGACCACCGTGTCCAGGCGATAGTCGGCGAAGCCGGCCTGCGCGCGCGCGAGCGCGGCACCGAGCCGCGAGCGAATCCAGCGGTCGGCGACGCCGAGCTCGACGGCATCGCCGCCCGCCGCGGCGCCGTCGACGCTGATCGTCACGTAGCGCGCCGCGTTCCAGAGCTTGTTGCAGAAATTCCGGTAGCCTTCGACGCGCGCCGTGTCGAAGCGCAGATCGCGGCTCTGCGTCGCCAGCGAGGCGAAGCACATGCGCAGGGCATCGGTGCCGAACGCCGCAATGCCTTGCGGAAATTGCTTGCGCGTCGCCCGCTCGATCGCCGGCTTCATTTGCGGCTGCATCAGGCCGGCGGTGCGCTTGGCGATCAGCGCCTCGAGTCCTATGCCGTCGACTATGTCCAGCGGATCGATGACGTTGCCCTTGGACTTGGACATCTTCTGGCCGTCGTGATCGCGGATCAAACCGTGCACGTAGATTTCGCGAAACGGCACCTCGCCGGTGAATTTCAGGCCCATCATGATCATCCTGGCGACCCAGAAAAAAATGATGTCGAAGCCCGTGACCAGCACCGACGTCGGATAATAAGCGGACATCGCCGCGGTCGGTTGCGGCCATCCCTGCGTCGAGAACGGCCACAGCGCCGATGAAAACCAGGTGTCGAGGACATCCTCGTCGCGGCGCAGCGCGATCTCCTCGCCGAGGCCGTGCGCGGCGCGCACTTCGGCTTCGCTGCGGCCGACGTAGACGCGGCCCGCCGCGTCGTACCAGGCCGGTATTCGGTGTCCCCACCACAGCTGCCGGCTGATGCACCAGTCGTGCATGTCATCGACCCAGTCGAAGTACCGCGCGGCGAGCTGACCAGGGTAGATCCGGACCCGGCCGTCTCTGACGGCGTCGCCGGCCGCCTTCGCCAGCGGACCGACCTTGACGAACCACTGCAGCGAAAGCCGCGGTTCCACGGTGGTGCCGCACCGGTCACAGTGCCCGACCGCGTGCACGTAGGGCCGGATTTCGGCGACAACGCGACCCTCCGCGCGCAGTGCCGCGAGGACGGCGGGCCGGGCCTCGAAGCGGTCAAGCCCCTCGAACGGGCCGCTCGCGGTGACGACGCCGCGCTCATCCATGACGGTCAGGCTCGGCAGATCGTGACGGCGGCCGATCTCGAAGTCATCGGGATCGTGCGCCGGGGTGACCTTCACCGCGCCGGTGCCGAACTCCGGGTCGACATGCGGGTCGGCCACGACGGGGATGTGCCTGCCGGTCAGCGGCAGTTCGACAGTCGTGCCGACGAGGTGGGTGTACCGCGGGTCGTCCGGGTGCACGGCCACGGCCGTGTCGCCGAGCATCGTCTCGACCCTGGTCGTGGCCACCACGACAGAGGAGTCGCCGTCCCCGTACCTGATGCTGACCAGTTCCCCTTCGTCGTCGGAGTGGTCCACCTCGATGTCGGACAGCGCGGTCATGCAGCGCGGGCACCAGTTGATGATCCGGTCGGCCCGGTAGATCAGGCCGTCGTCGAAGAGCCGCTTGAAGATCGTCTGGACCGCCCTGGACAGGCCCTCGTCCATCGTGAACCGCTCGCGGGTCCAGTCGACGCTGTCACCGAGCTTGCGCATCTGGCCGAGAATGCGGCCGCCGTACTCGGCCTTCCACTGCCAGACCCGCTCGACGAACGCCTCCCGGCCGAGATCATGCCGGCTCGCGCCCTCCTTGGCGAGTTCGCGTTCGACCACGTTCTGGGTGGCGATGCCCGCGTGGTCCATACCCGGCAGCCACAGCGTGTTGTACCCCTGCATCCGCCGGCGCCGGACGAGTGCGTCGATAAGGGTGTGGTCGAGCGCATGACCAATATGCAGCGAGCCGGTGACGTTCGGCGGCGGAATCATGATCGTGAACGGCGGTGCGGGTGAATCGGCGTCGGCGGTGAAGTAGCCAGCCTGCACCCAGCCCTCGTACCGGCGCGACTCGACCTCGCCTGGCACGTACTGCGGTGGTAGCTCGTGCCGCCCGGCGGGCGGCGGCCCGGCACTGCGGGCGGACTCTGTCTGGTCAGCGGTCGTCACGTCAGCAGAGTCTAGACAAGCGCGGGCACCAGTGCGCGCGGCAGCGCATCGCCGCCGGCGCCGGAATGCCGCCGCAGGGGCGGCCGAGCCGCTGCCCGGGCCCGGGCGCACATCCCTCGCTAGGATGCAGTCACCACATATGCTTACTTCCGCGCATGTGCTTAGCTCTTCCGCTGAGCGCCACTCGCTGGCTATGTCACGAAGATGAGGTGATGATCCGTTGGCCGGGCCGTGGATCATTAGTCGCGACCGGCGCGACGGGGAAAGCGGTACGAACTTCGGGGCCGTGCTCGGCCGGATCGGGTCGTGGTCGCGGCGAACGCTGCTGATCCGCAATCCCGGCGTGCTTTTCCGGCCTGCGCCGCCCGCCCAGCGCACGCCTGGCCAGCGCACAGCCAGCCAGCGCACAGCCGGCGGACCCGTGACCGGGCTGGGCGTCAGGCCCGCGCGGCGGCCGATCAGGGCCCGCCGGGCCGTCCCGCTGCTGGCCGTGATGGCGGCGGCCGCGGTGTTCCTGGCGTGGGCGACGATCAGCCTGGCCAGCACGGGATTCGCGACCACCGAGGCAGCGGCCAGGCTGTCGGGTGGCCCGCTGGTCGTCCCCGCGCCGAGAACCGCGGGCCTGCTGCCGCTGCGCTTCGGTACCAGCATCGACCCCTCGTCCGCGCCGATTGCCGCCCAGGTGCGGCAGCGGTTTGCCGCCGTCGGCGCCCAGTTGATCGCGGCGGGCACCGGCCAGGGCGGCCGGAAGATCACGGCGATCACGCCGTCGGGGATGTACGGGGAGCCTGGTCACCTCGATCCGGTGACCAACCGGCCGGCCTGGATCCTGTACTTCGGCTTCGACGCGACGGGCAAGATTGGGCAGCCGCAGGCCACCGTCACCAGCCTGATGATGGGAATACTCGGCCGGTGGAGCAAGATCGGCCCCTGGCCGGTCCCGGCCGGTCACCGCGGCGGCGCCGCGAACTGCACGGTCGCGTGGCTGGCGAGTACCTCGGTGGCCGTCTGCGGCTGGGCGACGGACCGGACGTTGGGCGTCGTCGCGTCGCCGCTGCGGGACACCGGCGTCCGCGAGCTCGCTGCCTTGCTGCTCAAGATGAGGTACGACCTGCAGCGGCCCTAGTCCGCATGGGCTCCTGGGTCCGGCGGCCTGTAGCCGGGCTTCTGGCGGGCTAGGCCGACTTCTCGCGCGGTGTCCGCCGCGCGACATCGCGCGGCACGAGCGTCGGGTTGACGTTCTCCAGCACCGCCTCGGCCGTGATCACGACCCGCTCGACATCCTTGCGGCTGGGCACCTCGTACATCACCGACAGCAGTACCTCTTCGAGGATGGCCCGCAGCCCGCGGGCGCCGGTGCCGCGCAGGATCGCCTGATCGGCCACCGCCTCCAGCGCGTCGTCGGTGAACTCCAGGTCGACGCCGTCCAGCTCGAACAGCCTGCGGTACTGGCGGACCAGCGCGTTCTTCGGCTCGGTCAGGATCCTGATCAGCGCCTCGCGGTCGAGGTTGTGCACGCTCGTGATGACGGGCAGGCGGCCGACGAACTCGGGGATCATGCCGAACTTGAGCAGGTCCTCCGGCATCACGTCGGCGAACTGGTCCGACGGCGCGCGGTCGGTCTTCACCCGGAGCACGGCACCGAAGCCCATGCCGCTGCGGCCGACCCGCTGCTCGATGATCTTCTCGAGCCCGGCGAAGGCACCGCCGCAGATGAACAGCACGTTGGTGGTGTCGATCTGGATGAACTCCTGGTGCGGGTGCTTGCGCCCGCCCTGCGGGGGCACCGAGGCCGTCGTGCCCTCGAGGATCTTCAGCAGCGCCTGCTGCACGCCCTCGCCCGACACGTCCCTGGTGATCGACGGGTTCTCGCTCTTGCGGGCGATCTTGTCGATCTCGTCGATGTAGATGATCCCGGTCTCGGCCTTCTTGACGTCATAGTCGGCGGCCTGGATCAGCTTGAGCAGGATGTTCTCGACGTCCTCGCCGACGTAGCCCGCCTCGGTCAGCGCGGTGGCATCGGCGATCGCGAACGGCACGTTCAGCAGCCGGGCGAGGGTCTGCGCGAGCAGCGTCTTGCCTGATCCGGTCGGACCGAGCAGCAGGATGTTGGACTTCGCCAGCTCGACGCCGTCCTCGGCGACCCGCTCGCCGCCTGACTGGATCCGCTTGTAGTGGTTGTAGACGGCGACCGACAGGCCCTTCTTGGCCTTCTCCTGGCCGATCACGTAGGAGTCGAGGAACTCGTAGATCTCCCTCGGCTTGGGCAGGCTGTCCCATTTGATCTCGGACGGCTCAGCCAGCTCTTCCTCGATGATCTCGTTGCACAGGTCGATGCACTCGTCGCAGATGTACACGCCTGGACCAGCGATCAGCTTTTTGACCTGCTTCTGGCTCTTGCCACAGAATGAGCACTTCAGCAGGTCAGCGCCCTCGCCAATGCGTGCCACCGCATTACTCCCTCTCCCGCCGTCGCCGATATGGGCGATTCGAACCAGCTACGGCCATTTGCTCCCGCGCGGCGGCTGCCGCGGACCGGAACTAGACGGTACCTCGTCTCAGGCCCTAGTCGCTTCCTCCGGGTCGTCATTGCACGCGCGTCGCGCGAGCACATCACGCGCTTAGGACGACACTACATCGGGCTGGCGCTTCAGCATCGTCAGTACGTCATCAACCAGCCCGTACTCTTTCGCTTCGAACGCCGTCAGGAACTTGTCGCGCTCGATGTCATGGCGGATCTGCTCCTCGTCGCGACCGGAGTGCTTGGCGAGGACCGCCTCCATGGCCTGGCGCATCCGCTGGATCTCCCTGGCCTGGATCTCCAGGTCGCTGGACTGGCCGTAACCGCTCTCGATGGCCGGCTGATGGATCAGGATCCGCGAGTTCGGCAGTGCCATCCGCTTGCCCTTGGTGCCGGCCGCCAGCAGGACGGCGGCGGCCGAGGCCGCCTGGCCCAGGCAGAACGTCTGGATGTCGGGCTTGACGTACTGCATGGTGTCGTAGATCGCCATCATCGACGTCATCGACCCGCCGGGCGAGTTGATGTAGATCAGGATGTCCCGGTCGGGATCGATCGACTCGAGCGTGATCAGCTGGGCCATCACGTCGTTCGCCGAGGCGTCGTCGATCTGCACTCCGAGGAAGATGATCCGCTCCTCGAAGAGCTTGTTGTACGGGTTCATCTCCTTGATCCCGTACGGCGTCCGCTCGACGAACGACGGCAGGACATACCGTGCCTCGGCCGGGCCGGGCCGCGCTGACCCGCTGAGTCCCGTTGCCGCGTTCAGGTGTCCGGCTCTCGGCTGGTTGTTCATGAGACCGCGCCTTCCGTTGGGACCTCCACGGCGCTGCGCACCACGTGGTCGACGAATCCGTACTCCTTGGCCTGGTCGGCGGTGAACCACCTGTCCCGGTCCGAGTCGGTCTCGACCTGCTCCACGGTCTGCCCGGTGTGCATCGCCGTGCGCTCGGCCAGGATGCGCTTCACGTACAGGATCTGCTCGGCCTGGATCCTGATGTCCGAGGCCGTGCCGCCGATGCCGCCGTGCGGCTGGTGCAGCATGATCTGCGCGTGCGGCATGGCATAACGCTTGCCCGCCGTACCGGCGCAGAGCAGGAACTGGCCCATCGACGCGGCCATGCCCATCGCGTAGGTGCGGATGTCGTTCGGCACGTACTGCATCACGTCGTAGATCGCCAGGCCGGCGCTGACCGAGCCGCCAGGTGAGTTGATGTAGATGCTGATGTCACGCTTGGGATCCTCGGCGGCCAGCAGGATGAGCTCGGCGCTGATCCGGTTGGAGAGGTCGTCGTCGACCTGCTGGCCGAGGAAGATGATCCGGTGCCGCAGCAGGCGCTGGAAGAGCTGATCGCTCATCGGCAGCATCTGGGTCTCCCCCGCCCGCGCGAGCACCCGGCCCGGCAGCTGGTCCTCAGGCGACTGATCTTCAGGCGACCTGGTCACCGTTGCCTCCTCACTGTTGCGTCAGGCACGTGCGCGCCGCGCACCGTGCCATGTCCCGCGCCATTGACTGTCGTGGCTCCAATGAAAATGACCCTAACTCCCTGCCGAGGCCGCGACGTCCACCGCTGCGGCCTGTTCGCTCTGGGCGCAGGCATGCCAGCCCGGTGGCGGCAGCCATCCGGGCGCGAGCGGCCGGCTTACTCTTCGCCGGCGGCCCCGGCCTGCGGGTCCTGGTCCTTGCGGCTGCGCCTGGCGCGGCCCTTCGGCTTGGCGGCCGCGTCCTCGTCCTGGCCGGCCGCGCTCCTGGCCTCCTTGCCGTCCTTGCCTTCCGCCGCCTTAGCGCCGCCGCGCCGGGACGACCGGCCCTTGGCGGGCGCCGGGCTGGCCGCGGCGTCCGCGGGCTCGGCGGCAACCTCGTCGTCGCCGGACCCGTCGCCCTCAGCTGCGCCGGTCTCCTCAGGGCTGCCGACGGCGACCTTGCGGCCCGACTCGTCGGTGACCTTCACCCGCTCGGCGAGCAGATCGGCCGCCTTGGACCTGAGCACGTCGGAGACGACCGCGGCCAGCTGGCCCGAGCTGGTGAGCTGGCGGGCGAACTGGTCGGGTGAGACACCCTGCTGATACGCCAGCTGGGTGATGTACTGGCCGATCTCGTCCTGCTCGATGCCCAGGTTCTCCTGCTCGGCGAGCTGGTCGAGGATGAACCTGGCCTTGACCGAGCGCCGCACCTCGTCCGCGACTTCCTTCTCGATGTCCGCCACAGAAATCTGACGGCCCTCGGCGTAGGTGTCCATCGTCAGGCCGGCCTGCTCGAGCTCGCGCTCCAGGGACTCGCGCCGGTGCTCGATCTCGTGCTCGACCAGCGACTCCGGCAGCGGCATCTCGATCCTGGTGAGCAGTGCCTCGATCGCGCGGTCGCGGGCCTGACCGGCCTGGCCGGCCTCCCTCATCGCCTCCATCTGCTTGCGGGTGTTCGCCCGCAGCTCGCCGACGGTGTTGAACTCGCTCGCCGACTGAGCGAACTCGTCGTCCAGCTCAGGCAGGTCCTTGACCTTGACGCTGCGCACGGTGACGGTCACGTCGGCCTGGCTGCCCTCGAGCTGTCCGCCCGCGAGCTCGGTGGTGAAGGTCGCGGTCTCATCGGCCGACATTCCCGCCAGGGCCTCGTCGAGGCCGTCCAGCATCGTTCCGCTGCCGACCTCGTAGGAGATGCCCGTTGCCTGCGCATCCTCGACCGGCTGGCCGTCGACCTGAGCGGCCAGGTCGATCGAGACGTAGTCGCCTGGCTGCGCGGGGCGCGCCGCTGCCCGCAGCGAGGCGAACCGCTCGCGGAGCGCACCGAGGTACTCCTCCACCTGGTCCGGGCTGACGTCGGCGTCGTCGACGACGACCTGGAGCGCACTCAGATCGGGGATCTCGAAGCTCGGCCGGACGTCTACCTCGGCCGTGAAGGCCATCTCGGTGCCGTCATCGAGCTTCGTGATTTCCACATCGGGCTGGCCCAGCGCGAGCACCTGCGCCTCGCGGACCGCCCTGGCGTACAGTTCGGGGACGGCCTCGTTGATCGCGTGCTCGAGCACGGCGCCGCGGCCCACCCGCTGGTCGAGAACCTGGCGCGGAACATGGCCAGGCCGGAACCCGGGAATCCTTACCTGCCTGCCGACCTCGCGGTAGGCATGGTCCAGGCTCGGCTTGAGCTCGTCAAACGGCACCTCGACCGTGAGGCGTACACGGGTCGGGCTCAGCTCCTCGACGTCGGTCTTCACGACGTTGTCACTCCTCGGATATCCGGCTTCTGGCCGTCCGGCTCGTAGTCCCCCGGCACTGGTGTTTGGCGGACCGGGTAATCCGGCACCAGAGTCCCAGGCACCGCGTTTCCGGTCGGATGGGGTCATTTTGCCGCCGCGCAGTCAATGGCTAGATCGCTTGCGGCTACGGCGGCCAAGTCTAGGGCCTGGTTGCAACATTCACCCGTCACGGGTGGTGATCGGCCCGGCCCGCTGCCTCAGCATGAGGGTCTGGCGCAGGCCCAGGCCTGCGGACGCGTTACGCAGCCCGACCCGCCGCAAGCCGCGGAGACCGGGTCAAGCTGAAGGAGGCCGCATGTCCACACCCCACTCAACCCGGCCGGGCGAACCAGGCCGACCGGGGGCCAGCGCGGCTGGGGAACAAGGCCCAGCCGCACCGCAGCAGACCGGGTCCAGCCCGCCCGGCGGGCCTGCGACGGGCTACCGGGCGGGCCCCGAGGCGGACCGGGCCGGTTTCGGGCCCGACGTCGCCAGCAGCGTCTGGCCGGCCTTCCTGGCCGCTGCTTTCGGCGCCATCGCCGTCGGCGTGGTGCTGCTGGTCTGGCCGAAAGCGACGCTGACGATCGTCGCCGTCCTGATCGGGATCGCGCTGATCGTTGCCGGGCTGCTGCGGCTGATCGACGGCTTCACCGCGCACGACGCCAGCGGCGGCAAGCGAGTGGCCTACGTTCTGATCGGCCTGCTGGCCATCATCGTGGGCCTGTACTGCATCAGGCACTACAACCTCGTCATCGGCGCGCTCGCCGTCATCGTCGGCCTGTTCTGGGTGATCCATGGCATCGCCGACATCGCCATCGGGCTGTTCGGCGGCCCGTTCCCTGGCCGGTGGCTCACGGTGGCGGCAGGGATCCTGAGCCTGTTCGCGGGGCTCATCGTGCTCTTCTGGCCGGCCATCACCGTGATCGTCCTGGTGCGGGTGATCGGAATCTGGCTGCTCGTTTACGGACTTCTCATGGCAATCATGGCATTCAGCCTTCGCCGCCATGGCGAAGTTGCCGCCGAGCCGGGGCAGCTGACTTCCGCTTAGTTCACGGGAAGTGGGTTATGCCGCAGGAGGGGTATGACGCAGAACGATCGCAGTACTCGCTGGCCGCCAGGGGGAAGCACGACAAGGCGCCTGCGGGGCCACGGCCACGAGCACACAGCTCGTGGCCTGCGCGAAAAGGGGGGCGCTTGAATGAGTAGTCCACAAGAGCGGCCGGCCGGCACGTCAGGCTCCACAATGGGGTACCAGCAGGGGCAGGGGCAGGCTCCCGGCCAGCAGGGAGAGGCTCCCGGCAGGGAGTACGAGACGGAGCAAGCGTCCGGTAGGGGCTACGCGCCTGCTGGCCGCCACGAGACCACCGAGCACCGCGGCACCGTCGTAGGCTTCACCGCCTTGGCGGGGACACTGATGGTCCTCGGCGGACTGTGGGGCGTGATAGAAGGCATCGTCGCGCTGTCGAGCAGCCATATCTACATCACGGCGCCCAACTCCAACTACACGTATCACTGGAGCGTGCACAACTGGGGCTGGGCGATGCTCATCCTCGGCATCGTCGTGTTCGCAGTCGGCGTATCCGTGTTCCTCGGCATGGCCTGGGCACGCTACCTGGGCGCCGCGCTGGCGGTGATCAGCGCGATCGCCAACTTCATGCTGATCCCGTACACCCCGCTGTGGTCGATCGTCCTGATCGTCATCGACGCGTTCATCATCTGGGCCCTGCTCACCCCGCGTCAGGTACAAGGGGAGTTCTAGCGGTCGCTGGCCTCCGGCGCACCATGCTGGTGGCCAGCGACCGCGAGCAGCCCCGCCGCGGGCACGTTCCGCGGCGGGGCTCAGGGTCCTGCGATCGAGGAGACGACCACGGCCAGCGAGCAGGCCAGCGGCGACGCGAGCAACCCGCAACCAGGCCCGGGTGCCGCGGGCCAGCCCAACCGGCCAGTACTGAGATTTCACGGCCGGTACGGGCTGCTCCTGATCATCCTGATCACTTCGTATCTGCTGTCCGCGTTGATTGACAGCAAGTGGATTAACGACGCCCAGCTCGTGCTGTTCACCTTCGCTGGCTTCCTGGCGATTCGCAGTGTCCGGCTGCGCCGGCGTACCGTGCGCCTCATCGTCTCAGCGGGCTTCCTCATGTCGGTCCTGATGATCGTCGTCGGCATCCACCATGGCGGAACCACGGGCCGGGGCGTAGCTTCGATCTGGACGGGGGTGCTGCTCCTCTTCATCGTCGTGGTGATCGTGCGCCAGGTCCTCTCCCTGCGGGAGGTGACCGTGCAGAGCATCTACGGTGCGATCAGCGCGTACCTCATCATCGGGCTCATGTTCGCGGCGTTCTACGCGGCCGCGTACTACCTCAACACAGCGCAGTTCTTCGCAAACCACCAGGTCGGCAGCGTCTCGACCTTCCAGTACTTCAGCTTCACGACACTGACCACGCTCGGATACGGCGATTACACGGCCGCCCATAGCGGCGGCCGGGCGGTCGCGATGCTCGAGGCGATGACGGGCCAGATCTTCCTCTCCGTCCTGGTAGCCAAGCTCGTGTCCAGCTTCCGCCCGTCCGCCGCGGCCGCCAAGGGGTCCGCCGACGCCGCGGCCAGCGACGACGGCTAATCCGGCCGACAATGGTTAGTCTGCGAGCAGTCAACGCCAATGCGTCCCATGCCCGCATCGCACCGACTAATGTGCGATCCGAGGAGGGAACGTTCTTGTGGTGCATTCCGCATTAGCAGAACCGCTGCGCCGGTGGGATCCCGTGCAGGTCGGCGGCTACATCCTGATTGGCCGGCTCGGAGCCGGCGCCATGGGCCAGGTCTACCTCGGCCGGTCGGCGGCAGGCCGGCTCGTCGCGGTCAAGACGATCAAGGTCGAGCTCGCCGAGGAAACGGACTTCCGAACCCGGTTCTCGCACGAGGTCGCCGCCGCTCGCCGGGTCAGCGGTGCCTTCACCGCAGCGGTCGTCGCCGCTGATCCCGAAGCTGATGTGCCGTGGCTGGCCACCGCGTACGTTCCGGCGCCTTCGCTGAGCACGCTCGTGCGGACGTGCGGCCCGCTGGCCGTTCCGGCGGTTCGCTGGCTGGCCGCCGGATGTGCCGAGGCGCTTGAGTCGATCCACGGAACCGGCCTCGTGCACCGGGATCTGAAGCCATCCAACGTGCTCGTCTCGCCGGACGGGCCCCGCGTGATCGACTTCGGCATCGCGCGGGCCGCCGAGCGGATCCAGCTCACACTGACCCGCGGCGCTGTCGGCACGCCCGCGTACATGGCGCCCGAGCAGGCCAGGGACGGCCGGCATGCGACCGCAGCGAGCGACGTCTACTCGCTGGGCGCGACCATGCTGCTGGCGGCCACGGGCCATGGGCCGTACCAGGGCGACACGATCATGGACCTGCTCGCCCAGCTGGCTACCAGGCCGCCCGACCTGAGTGACCTGCCGGCCGAACTGGCCGACGTCGTGACGGCGTGCCTGGATCCTGACCCGTGCCAGCGGCCGACATCGGCCTCGCTCCTGGCCCGGCTGGCCAGGGATATCAACGATAGGAACCAGCCGCACGACCTCGGTCCGGCGCTACTGTCCGGTCCAGCGCTCGCGTTGATCGCCGGCTACCGCCGCGACTTCAGGCCGCTGGCACAGCCGGACGCGGCCGCCAGCGGCGACGACACGCTGGGCTCGCTGCCGGCGCTCGGCGTCCCCGGTGCCCCTGCACCGGGCTCTCTTGGCGGCCCCGCTGCACCGGCCGGTTCCCCGCCAGCCGTCCCGGCTGAGTACCGCCTCGCCAGCAACGGCCAGGCACCGGCGAACGGCCAGAACGTCCGCGGCAGGCGACGTCGCGGCAGAGTCCTGCTCGTGCTCGGCTCCTGCCTGGCAGCGATCGTCCTGCTGGCCGCTGGCACGGCCATCGGCGACTACCTGGCCGACAGCAAGCCGAGCGCGCCGGCTGGCCGCAATCGGAGCGGGACCAGGAGCGCGACACCCGGCGCCACTCCCAGCATCAGCCTGCCACCACCCGGCGCCTTCCCGCCGCCCGGCCCCGACGTGCGGGGCATCGCAGGCGCGACCGGGAAGCCGGCGGTGGCCATTAATCAGCCCACCGGCGACGGCAACACCACTTTCGTCGTTCTTGGCGCGGGCTTCACGCCCGGTGCGCGCATCACCATCCGGCTGGTCGGGATAGGCGTCTCGCCCGTACATCCGCCAGCGGATAACACCGGGGCCTTCAACTACGTGATCAATCAGGGCCACGAGTTCTTCCCCGGCCCGCTGCCTCCCGGGCTCTACCGGGTAGTGGTGACCGCGCCGGGCGGCCTCCGGCGAACCGCCGCGTTCACGGTGAACACCAGCCCGCTGCCGCCCGGACCTGGCTAGCTAGGCACGGCCCTCAGATCACCTGGGTCCACCACAGGTCCTCCTGCCTGGAGCACCAGGCGGGGTCGCTGAACCGGCTCAGGTCATCGGGCGAGATGATGCCGTTCTCGATCAGCACCCCGACCGCGACCTCGTCGGACAGCCGGATGCCGGGGCGCACGAGTCCGCGCTCGATGATCTTGCGGCGGATCACCTTGAGATGCTCGCCGACGCGGGCAGCCAGCCGGTCGCGGTAGAGCGGATCGGCATCGAAGCACTCGATCTCATGCTGGGCGCCGGTTACCTCGAGTGCGGCTCGGGCAATCTCCGGTGTCCGCGGCAGCGGCATGCCGCGTGCCGGGTCGATCAGCCATGGCCGGCACCAGATCAGGGCCACCAGGAACAGCTTCGTGTTCGGGTCGAGGTAGAGCGGCAGCAGGGTCGGATCACCTCCGGCGTTCTTGCCGCTAACGATCCGATCCGCGTCGCTGAGGCCGGTGCTGCCCGACACGACGGCCACCCGCAGCGGCTGACCTTCGTCCAGCATCGCCCGCGAGCCGACCAGCGCCGTTCCGCGCCGCACGAACCACCCGCCGGCCGGCTCGCTCCCCTGGTCCATGCGCGGCAGCCGGATCCGGAATCCGTCGCCTTCGGCGTACAGCGCATGCGTGTAGCTGATGTTGGCCACCAGAGCCCCGCCTGCCAGAGCGGTGATGATCCCGGCCCGGCGGGAGAGCCCGCGCCCGGCGGGGATGACCAGGTCCGCGTCCGGCCCTCGGCCGAAGACCAGGGCGGATCCCTCGTGAACCGTGATCACGCGTCCAGACGGGATGGTGACATGCGCGATCGCGCCGGCTGAATCGAGCGCCATTGCCTGCCCATCTGAGGTTGGGTTGTCCGCGCGCCTGCAATGCCCGGAAGGTGCGGTAGTGCGAATTCTAGGGTCTCCGCTGGTCGTATGCGCATCCCGGAGTTCGGGGATAGCGGCGCTGGCGCACTGACGGTTAGCTGTATTCGCCGGAGAAGCCATGCCGGACCATACGCCCGGCTGGGGGAAGTTCGCTGACATGACATTAACGGACAGTGCCGACCAGTGGCATCAGATGCGGGCGCGATTGCCTGGAGCGCGATGATGGCTTTCGATAGCGACTGCCAGCCCAGCTGCCCGCCGTACGCCGGCAGGCATCGCAAGGCGCCGTTAGGGGTGCGCGCCGCGCTGCGTCTCGGTCGCCGCAGGGCAGCCGCTGCGTTGAGCCCGGCACCAGCCGATGGTCGGGCGATGCGCCAGGGCCGGGAGGAACGGCCCTTAGCGCCGGACAGCTGGGCCGCGCGGACGAGGGGTCGCGCGGATCTGCGGGTCCCGCGGCTAGCCTCCGCGGCAACTGACGCAGCGGCGTCCCCGCCGAAGCTGTGGCCGCCCCCGCTGACCCAGCCCAGGCCGGGCCGCTAGCCTCGACAGGTGCTGAAAGAGACCGACCTGAACCTGGGCGACAGCCGCACGCTGCATGTCTACGACACCGGCGGGGATGACGCTGACGGCCGCCTCGCCGTCTTCTGGCATCACGGCACGCCGAACATCGGCACGCCACCAGCTCCGCTGTTCCCGGCCGCGGCCCGGAACGGCATGCGGTGGGTGTCGTATGACCGGCCAGGCTATGGCGGGTCGACTTGAGCGGGGCCGGGCTAGCGCCCTACGGAGCCGCGGGACTGGACTGGTTCGCGGGCATGGCGGCCTCCGGCGTGGCATCCCTGCACGCGGCCGCGGCCGGGCGCGCCGCCAAGGAGCGGCACGAGGCATCGGGCGACGAGTACGACCCGGAATTCACCCCGGCGGACCTGGCCGCGCTATCGGGAGCGGCCGCTCTCATCGCGGCCGACCGCAACACCCGGCGCGTCTGAGCCGAGCATCGGATGCGCCCGGAGGCCGGGATCATCCCCGCGGTACCCGCACCCGTCGTGGCTCAGGCGAGCCCGTCGACATCGCCGATGCCGCCGTGGCCCGGGCAGCTGCTGACCTGAATGCCGATGTCCTGACCGGTGACGGTGCCGACATCCAGCGGCTCATCGAGGCTGCCGGTGCGGCCGGCCGGATCGTCGGCCACGGCCCGGACGATCTCGACCGCGAACCGGCGGTCAGGGCGGCGAGCCGGGCCCGCCAGGTGGTCAGTCGGTGCATGTTCTTTTCCTTACCGGACAGGTCAGGTGCCTGACCACTTCTGGTTAGCGGTGGCCCTGCAGGCCCGGATCACCTGCACGGTCCCGGCCGTCTTGCTGCTGCCGGGGTCGGTAAGGCACAGCCCGTTGGACTTCAGCACGTACTCCCCGTTGGACGGGTGCGTCCACGTCTCGGTGGCCGCGCCCTTGCAGTTGGTGATGGACACCTTGGAGCCGCTGCCGCCCGTGTCGGACAGGCACAGCCCGAAGACGTGCAGCTCGCTGCTGGAGTACGACCACTTCTGCGCGGCGGTGCCGTTGCAGGTGTACAGGTCCACCGGGTTGCCGACCGTCTCCCATGCGCCGGCGTCGTCCAGGCACATCGAGTTGAAGCCCTTGATCGGCGAGCCGGTCGCCGCGCTCACCTTCCAGGTGAACGTCGCCGAGCCAGACGCCCCGGCGGTGTCCTTGGCCGTGACCTTGGTGGTGTAGGTCGCCGCGGTGGAGAACTTGCCGCTGATCACCCCGGTGCTGGCGCTGATCGTCATGCCCGCCGGCAGCCCGGTGGCACTCCAGGCGAGTGGGTGGCCGCCGCTGGAGGTGCCCTTAATCGCCAGCGAGTACTTGCCGCCCGCGACGTTCTTGCGGTTGCCGGGGCTGGTGACCGTGACCGTGTCCGTGGACTGCGGGGTGGACATCACACAGCCGGTCTTGGCGTTGCTCCACAGCGACTGCATGGCGAATGTGCCGCTGGACAGGGTCACGTTGCCGATCGGGTCGCTGTCGCCCCACTGGCTGCCGCCCCACGCGCACTTGTCGCCGATCTCGCCGCCCGACACCGTGTCGTTGCCGTCGAACCACCCCGAGTCGGGGAACGGGTCGGTGATCGTCTCGGCGTACTCGTGCCCTTCCACGATCGAGAAGCCGTCGTTGGTCCCGGCAGAGCCCGAGTTGACGAAGTTCTCGCCGCAGCCTGTGCCCGCGTCCAGCAGGTACGGCAGGTTGGTGTAGGGCTCGTTGCTGTTGCTGTGCCAGGCGCAGTAAGTCCCGTTGCCGCCGTTGCAGGTCGGCGCGTAGAACCCCTGCGGGCAGGTGCCCGACTGGGTGGCGATCACGATCTGCGCGTTTGTCAGATCGGTAATGCCCTGCGTGGAGGCGAACGCGTCCGCCTCCGCCGCGAACTGGCTCTGACCCACACCGGTCGGCGGCGTGCTGGTGTCCGAGAACGCGCCCATATACACCGAGCCGCTGAAGAACGGGTGCCCGCTGCTGTCGGTGTACTGGTCGGTGGTGGTCGACCAGGAGTCCTGCGTCTGGACGCCGAGCCCCTGGAACAGGTGCTCCAGGTAGGTGGCCGACGCCCCCTCGCTGCTCCAGTTCGGGCCCCAGAACAGCAGGTAGACGTGCGGGCTGTGCTGGACCGACCCACCGTTGTCGAGCAGGTTGCAGTCCGGCTCGGTGCAGCCGACCGCCGCCGTCTTGTGCAGCTTCTTGGTCGTCGGGAACATGATCCCGGCGATCTTGCCGTGCTTGACGTGCGGCGTGGCTGCGGCCCGCGCCTGGGTCAGGTTGATCACCGTAGCGCCGGGTGCCCCGGCGGCCGGGGCGTGCGTGCTCGCGCTGGCGGCGGCCGTGCCGCCCAGCGCCAGCCCGGCGCTCAGCAGCGCGGCCGAGCCGCGCGCCAGCACCGTTCTCCATCGGAACTCCATGCTGCCCCCTCTTTGGGTCGGTTTTGACCCACCAAGGATTGGTGGGCTGGTTGACTCGACTGGCAGCCGAGAACGAGCACGGCGCTAGGCACAAGCCAGATCCACCTTTTCGCCAACGATGTATTGACGCATACTCCGCATGGCTGGTTGACGGACCGACCAGCGCTGGCCACGACAGCCACAATTTAACTGGTGCGTATTGGCCTGACATCCGTACGAACTCAGCCATGCTGCCTGGCATTCGCTGAGCCACGCCGTTGACCATCTCAATTGCCTGCGTGCGTTGCTCAGAGACGCACACGTAATCCACATGTATGCGCCCTATTCGCTGATCCGGTCCGCACTGGAAAACGCGAGCGCCGCGGTATGAATGCTCCTCCCGCCGCGCAGGACCGAGCGCTTGGCCCGCCGATTGCGGTTTGCGACGGAGGACATCCGTAGCGTGGAAAGCGCGAAGAGGCTGATCCAGAAGGTTGGGCCGCGCTCTGAGCGGGAGCGGATCAACCAGGTGCGTGAGATCGCTAGGCAAGCAGGCCTGACAAATGGAGCAACGGCCACCTGCCCTGGCCCGCTCCCGCAACGTCCTGGACGAGGTGATCGACACCGCGTCGGGCCAGCCCGGTCCTGATATACCGGGATCATGACAGCCGGTTCTGTTCCCGCTCAGATGCGGTCGGCCGCGATGGTGCTGACGCTGCTGGGCGACGAGGTCTCTCCGGCACCAGTGTTCCTGGGCGCCAACCCGGCCTGGAACTGGGGCCGGCGGGCCGCGCGGTCGCCGTCGTCGCCGACCGGGCACACGCCGACATCCGCACCGGCACCAGGCACCGGGTCGATCAGCTTCTGTTCGCCTGGGAAGGGCCGGCCACGCCGGGCACCCGGCACTACTACCGGGTCCAGGGTGACGACCTGCTGATCGAGTTCGACAACACGACCGACGACGGCAACCACGCGCACACGGTGCTGCGCCGCCCCCGCAGCGACTTCGGGGACGACATCCTCGCCGCCCACTACCGCGAGGTGCATCCGCCGTCAGTGGCGCCCCGCTCCTGATGACGCGGGCATGAGCGCCTTCGGGGCGGCGCCCATAATGACATCGTGCCGCGACTCATCGACCACGCCGTTGCAGCCGGCCGTCTCGCGCGATTGCGCCAGCCGGTCCTTGAACGGTGCCCGGGATAAGCAGAACGTTCGGGGAGCGCTGTAGCAGCCAGGCCAGCGCGACGGCCATAGGCGTTGCGTCGAGACGCTTGGCGACTGATTCCAGCACGTCGGACTGCAGAGGGGAAAAGCCGCCGAGCGGTTACGGCCGAGCATGGGTGCGGTCTCTCCGATCTGTGGCGGGGTTCTCGAGGTGCGGCTGCGCGGTCAGGCCGCGGGCGCCTGCGCGATCCGGACGGTGTTGCCCGACGGGTCGCGGAACGCGCAGTCGCGCGGGCCCCAGGGCTGGTCGACGGGCTCCTGGAGGACCTCGGCGCCGGATGCGCGCACGGTCTCGAAGGTCGCGTCGACGTCGTCGGAGCGGAACACGATGATCGGCAGGACGCCCTTGGTGAGGAGCTCCTGCAGCGCGTCACCGTCGGCCTGCGAGCGGCCGGCATGAGGCACGGAGAGCACGATCTCGCCTCCGGGCTGCGCGTCGCTGCCGAGCGTGACCCAGCGGAATCCGGCCGAGGCCACGTCGTTGCGCACCTGGAGGCCGAGCGCGTCGCCGTAGAAGGCCATCGACTCGTCGACGTCGTTGACGGTGATGTTGCAATACTGGAGTGCGATTGCCATAACCGTGACTCTATGCCGCGGCCTCCCTGGTCGCTTCTCCGATCCTGCTCGATGCGTTCCGGACCGGGCGCGTGTGCGTCTTTGCGACACAGGCGGGCATGGCCTTGACCGCGTCGTGCTCGTGGCTCCGGTAGGCCGTCGGGGTCTCCCCGACGATCTCGGCGAACCGCGAGCTGAACGAGCCGAGGGAGGTGCAGCCGACCGCCATGCACGCGTCGGTGACGCTCACGCCCGCCCGCAGCAACGCCATCGCACGCTCGATCCTGCGGGTCATCAGGTAGCTGTACGGCGTCTCGCCGTATGCCGCGCGGAACCGGCGCGAGAAGTGCCCGGGCGACATGAGCGCCCTGCGGGCCAAGGTCGGGACGTCGAGCGGTTTCGTGTACTCACGGTCGATCAGATCCCGGGCACGGCGCAGGTAAGCGAGGCTCTCGAGCTCCTGCGGGGTCATGACCCCACGGTAGCATCCGGCGCGTCGGACGTCAGATGCCGTTGCGACTCCAGGTCAGCCGACGATCCCGGCGTCAGCCCCAGCGGAGACAGAACGGGTGGCCGGCTGGGTCCGCGTAGAGCTGCAAGCCCTCAGCCGACTCGATATCGTCGGCCGGCGTCAGCAGCCGCGCGCCCAGCGAGCCTCGCCGTGCGCGGCGGCGACAGCAGCGCCCGGCGGTGTTGTGTTCCCTGTACCAGCCGGCGTCGAAGGCCGGCGGCCGGCCTCCGGCCCGGCCGCGGTTGCGGCGGTCCTTCTTCTGGTCGTCCCTGACCGGGATCACCGCTGTGATGCGGTGGTCCCGCAGCCAGGCGCGGTTCGCGGCGCAGGAGCAGGCCTTGTCCGCCATCGCGCGGCCGGGCCGGCGCCGGGGCCTGCCCTGCCCGCGCCGCCGGATGCGGATCGCGTCCATCAGCGCGGTGACGTACGGCGAGTCGCCGTGCTGGCCCGGGCTGGCCAGCCGGGCGACAGGCCGGCAGCGCAGGCCAGCGGCCAGGTGAATGTTCGTGGTCAGCCCGCCGCGGGACCGGCCGATGCACCGTCTTCGAAAGCGTGTCACCAGGTGGCGCACCGCCGGGCGCGCCTCGTCAACAGGGGTGACCTGCCCGCTCATTTGCGAGACCAGGACTTCCCGTTCCAGTGCATGGTTTCGGTGTTCCAGACAATTGATCGGCTGCCGCATTTAGATACGCAGTAGAACCCGACCGCCCAGGCGTCGCTGGCACCGTCGGCGCTGACTCCTTGAAGGTTACTGTCCAGAGGTGTCGATACTGGGACCAGCGACCAGTTCGTGCCATTCCAGTGCGTGAACCCGCCGAACCCCACCGCCCATCCGTCAGTAGGTGAGCTCAAGGTGATCGAGAACGCCGGGCTCTGGTTGGGGAAGTTGACCTTCGACCACCTGGTGCCATTCCAGCGCAGCATCAAGTTGGCGGAATTGCCGAACCCAGCAGCCCAGGCGTTGGTGGCGGACAGCGCACTTACGGAGTGGAGATCCGCGCCCGTGATCGTAGGGCTGGGCACCTTCGACCAGCTCTTGCCGTTCCAATGCAGGATCAGGCTGTGATCGACTGGGGCCGTGGGACCTGAACAGTGCGACGCGCAATACCCGCCCACCGCCCACGCGTCTGTCCTCGAGACCGCACTCACGCCATAGAGAGAGTTGCGGCTCCTGCTCGGGCTCGGACTTGTCACCTTCGACCAGGTCTTGCCGTTCCAGTGCAGGATCAGCGTGGCGATGGTTGGGCCGCTGATCCGGCTCCCAACGGCCCAGGCATCAGCCGCCGATTCGGCGAATATCGCCGACACCTGAAAGACACCTGCCACCGCCGGGCTGTCGTTCGACCAGGCCTTGCCGTTCCAGTGCAGGATCAGCGGCCTGAACCCTTTCGCGGAACTAAAGGAGGTGCCGGCCGCCCAGGCATCACCGGCCGATACCGCCGTCACACCGAACAGGGTGTCCTGGGTTCCCGCGTTGGGACTGGGCACCCTGGACCATGCTGTGCCGTTCCAGTGCAGGATGAGGCTACGGTCGACCTCGGCGGACTTCCCGCAGCTCGCGGAGCAGTAATACCCCACCGCCCAGGCATTGCTGGGTGAGAGCGACTGCACGGCCTGGAGATAGTCATCGTGGCCCGGATTCAGGCTGCGGGGCACCGCCACCGCCCCAGCGCTCTCCGAAGATGTCGAGGCCTGTGCGACGCCCGTTGCCGTCAGGCTCGTGGCGGTGAGCACCGCAAGCCCGCCGATGCGCGCGGCCAGCATCCCCGAACGAGCCATTTTCGAGCCTCCTTCAGCGCGCCGGTGGCAAGCGACAGTGGCTGACGCACTGCCGCGAGAGTCTCATAGACGGGCTTGCTGTACAAGGCCTGGAAGCGCCGGAACACCGTGGACGATCCCAGCCGCGATTTCAGGGTCTGGGCCTTGCTACGCCACCATTCTGCGAAACGGGCGGCGCGCCTACCGCCTTGCCGACACGCGCCGCCGCCTGGGCATTGCCAGGCCGACGCCCGGATGGGCGTCACCCAGGGCCGAGTCTCCGCCAACCCAGGACAAGGCCCCGCGCCAGGCCTGGGCCGTGCTCATCGATGAGGGCATCTACCTGGCCTCGGTCTCCACGATGTACCGGCTGCTCCGCGAGGCGGGGCAGGTTCGCGAGCGCCGCGCTCAGGCCGCCCATCCGGCGCGCAAGAAACCGGAGCTCATGGCCACCGGGCCAAACGAGGTATGGTCATGGGACATTACCAAGCTGGCGGGCCCGCGGCGGGGCGTATATTACCACCTGTACGTGATGATTGATATTTTCTCCCGCTGCGCTGTGCATTTCGAGGTGCATGCCACCGAACTGGGTGAGCTGGCGAAAGATTTCATGAGCGAGGCAGTGCGCCTTAACGGCGGCATCGCGCCGCACGCCATCCACGCGGACCGGGGCACCTCGATGACGTCCAGGCCGGTGTCGGCGCTGCTGTCGGACCTGGCGATCCTTAAATCGCATTCCCGGCCGAAGGTTAAAGCAATGATAACCCGTACAGCGAGGCGCAGTTCAAGACGCTGAAGTCACTGCCCGGCGTTCCCCGGCACGTTCGGGTCGCTTCAGGATGCCCGCGCGTTCTGCCGCGTGTTCTTCACTTATTACAACCACGAGCACCGGGGCCACGGCGGCCTCGGCCTGCACACCGCCGCCGACGTTCACCACGGCCGGGCCGCGGCCGTGCGGGCCGGCCGGGCACTGGTGCTGACTTACCGCGCGCACCCGGAGCGCTTCGTCCGCAGGCCACCCACCCCGCCAAAGCTGCCGGTCGGCTCATGGATCAACCCACCCGATGACAACCCCGAAGAGAAGCTCACAGCGTCTCCACCGGGCGCGGGCGCGTGGTACACCAGCTTTATAGTTCCGTGAGAGGCATTCTCTCGGGCCTCGGACCGCCACGGATTCGCGCTGCGGCTGGCAGCGGGCAGCGGGGCTACGGCCCAGAGCCAACGAAGAACGGGCACGCCCTTGGAATCGCACGCGATGGCCAGATCGAAACTACACTCCGTGCTGTGGAACTCATCCCGAAGGCCGTGGTCTCCGGCCTGTTCGTACAGAGCCAAGTAGTGACGACGGGGCCAGCTAGCCTTATCTTGCAGGCACCCGGTGCCACCGCGACGCGAGACACCATCAACCGGATCTGGTCTGATGTGGTCAAGGACTATCCGTATCAAGGCCTCCAACTGAACCCAGCCGGATCGGGTGGCGCCTTCGTCGGCTCGGGGCCCAGAGGATGTCGTACTCCTTTCGGAGATGCTGGCAGGTCACGATGACGTGCAGCAGCTAGCGGGCGGCATGGCCTTGCAGGGTGTAGCGAGATACCTTCTTAGGGGAGACGGTGTGACCTACACGCTGAGCCTGGAGCCGCTTCAATCTGACAAAAGTAACATCTTCATAGATCTTGACGCCCAGTATGATGCAAGCGCCGCCGGACTACAACGCGCCGCTTCCCACCGTCTTTAGGAACTTCTCGCCGCTCGTAGAGCTGCTCGCAGAAGCCCATAGCTCAGTGGCCGGGTTGTGGACACCTGACGTCGAGGCAGCTCGCACCGGAGCAGCAGGAGAATGTGGCGATCTTCGGTCAGTCTCAGCTCGACGTGATCTTGGGGCAGGACGACCTGCATTGCTGCGCAGGGTTGACGCCACCAGAACAGCAACTTCCGTGGCACTCGCGAACTGCGGATCTCCCTGGAGGAGCACTACGTACTTGTCGCGATATGCGGCACCGGAGCTAGCATTGCGGTCAGGCAGCCGCATCCTGATGAGATAGACGTCGCCACGATTCACAGTGGCAGAGCTTACCTGCAACGATGCCGGGAAGATGCCTGAGGGCTGCAAGCCGCTGACGTGCGCGGAATCTGTCAACCTGAACGAGGCACCATCGCGGGTGAGCCTCCCCTGGTGCAGATACGTGACCTGGTTCAGTTGCAGGGCATGGCAGGTTCAGCTGAGAAGATCCAAGCTATCTTCAAGATCGTTACCCACCACATCGGTACCAGCTCGCCTGCCAACCTGGGTTCGGCCCTTTGAGGTTCTCACTAGATGATCTATTCCAAGGGGTCAGTGGTCATAGGCCAGGAGTGATCGCTTGATGGACTGGCCGGTGCGGTCGTTATGCCAGATCACGGCGGTCAGGGCCAGGATGCGCTGCAGGACCCGGATCAGCACTCCGGCTGGCG
>DATKSW010000046.1:0-39714 GCA_035531435.1 Steroidobacteraceae bacterium
AAACACTTTGTCGTGTGCTATCGTGATTCATGCAAAGGCCTTGGTTGTGCGAGAAAACACTTGTGATAAAGCGTTTCTAGCACGATCGAGGCCTTCGCGTTTCAGTATTTCAAACCGCTTCGCGCATAATGTGGGCTAGGTATGCCCCAACAGCGAGGATCGCCGGCCAAAGCCACGCCCAAAGCCATTCGCCTGCTTTCTTGATTATCCCCTCGAAAAAGCTTTTAAACACGCTTCACCGATTCTCCCCATTTCAGGCGCGGTGTTCTGACCGATCCTATAATACCCCGGACAGGGAGCGGCCAACTATGCGAGAAGAAGCGGAAATTACGATTAACGGCGCCAAGCTATCCGACATGGAATCGATGGCGGTGCGCGTCGCTATCGACACACTGGCGAACGTGCTGGCGGAGGGCCTTGGGTTCAAAGATAAAGGCATAACGCTCACCGATCGTTATATGACTTCGCTGAGTAGGATTCAGACGTATTTAGAGAAAAGGGAATCCCGAAAGCAATAAGCCCGGTAGATGGCACAGCGCAGTGCGTTGTTACGTACGGACCCGCTGGCGTCAATATTCCTAAGCTCTATGGATTGCGACTCAATCGGACAGAATGTATTCGAATTTAAGGCGAGCGCCGGTTTCTGCCAGGAGCTGCTGGTATTGGGGCTAACTGGGCTTCGGAAAAGCGGACATACGGCGCCGATGTCGGCGCATTATAAAGCGCGACCAAAAACAATCTTCAGAGCTTGCTTTATTTGGGCGGCTGTCCGGTCACACCGACTCGCTTTCAGCCGCGTAACCAACGACGGCTCTGCTGTGTCGGGGTGTCCGCAACGATAGGGACGCCGGCAGCATTTAAGAAAAGCGCGCGCAGAGTCCGCTAAGAATTGAATTAAGAACTTGCACCACTGACGGTAGGTATCGGCGGTTCCTTCGTGACGATTGAAACAGGTTCACGCGTCTTATGGAACCACCGTTCGACGGCAAACCAACTCACGGCGCCAGCGGCCACTGACAAAATCATAGACATTGCCACAAAAATGGGAAATGTCACCGACGTCAGAGCAACCAGAAGCTGTTGGATCGGGAACGCATACAAGTAAGTCCCGTACGAGAAATCTCCGTATTTAGCCCCCCGAAACAATTGACGACTGAATGCGACATAGAACACTACGTAGGCCATTACGGCAGGAAGTAACGCGACTGCAGCTAATGGCTTCACCCAGCTACAAACTACGAATGCCAACACCCCTGCTGCGACAGCAACGCCAGACCGCGGAACCCTCTCACGGTAAAGATGAAAAAGCATCCCCGCCATAAAAAATGGCGCCATCCGGAACCAGAAATTGGGCCAACCAAATATGACGTTGAGAATGCCCCCTCCCCAACTCTTATCCACAGCCACCGTCCAGACATGCAATCCGAGCGTGCAGACGAACGCAGCGGCGACCGCCGTACGCCGGACTCGCAACAGTCCGAACAGCAGCACGCCGATGTAGCACCAAAATTCCAACGGAATGCTCCACAGAGAACCATTTAAGGCAGTACCCGAATTGTGAATAAATGGATTTGGAGCTAGAAACCAATTTCGGAGCAACAAATTCATGCCAAAGGTCTTCGCAACATCGGCAAACGAGTAGTGCGTGCCAGCGTATAGGGGCAGTACAACAAATGCACAAACGCTGGTGGCCGTCAGATAACCCGGATAGATACGTGCGATGCGCTTCCGAAGAAATGACCACCAGCTGCGCGAGCGGTGCAGACTCTGAGTAATCAAGAAACCGCTTACCACGAAAAACACGTCTACAGCGACATTGCCGGCGTTCACCACGCCATGAGTCAACCGTGACACTGGTTCCGATGCTTCGCTTCCGACAAACAGGGCAAATGAGTGCGACCATATGACTAAGACAGCCATCGCAATGCGAATCGCGTCAAAGTTGTTAGGCTTTTCGGAAATTAGAAGTCGCACTCGAGCGATTATATACAAATATCGCTGGGGCAAAATTGCGCGTTCCTTTGCCGGTACAGCGGCAGCGGATCGCAAGCGCCGACGCTGAAGCGATCTGGAGCCCCATAAGCGGACGATGACAACGGACCCCTTCGGGTCAACAGACACCACACGCCGGAGCGAGCTTGAGCCTATGCAGCTGAATTCTTGCGGCTACGTCGTGTAGTCGAGATTAATTTGCGTGACCGCGGCTACCTTGCGCCGCCACCACATTCAGCGTTGTAACAGCAGCGACAAGGATCGAGCGCATAACATTTTCCATGAAGTTTGCTGGATATTCTGCGCCTCCCTACTATTTCGCGGCTACCGCAATTTACCGCCCGCCTAGGAAGCCCCGGGGAGCGCGCAGTTTACATAAACCCCCTCGAGTTGCGACTGCGCCAGGCCACGGGTATCGTCTGACGGCCTCTTAAATCGAGCCGAGGCGACGATATGCTCTACCATTGCACACGCGCCGAGTACGCCAAGCGCTACCAGATTTTCGGCTTTCGGGACTTCTACTTTTCCGAAGTCTCGAAACACTCGGGCGTGTGGTGCATCGATCGGCCGCTAAGTAGCCGCGACGGCTACGAACACGCGCTAGATGCATGCTTCGCGATCGACATACCGCGCGCGGCAATCCCCGAGCATACCGAGATCGCGCTCGACGCCGAGGGTACCCACTACCTAATTCCGGCCGCGATATTGAACCGATACCCCCGGGCCCTGCTGTCGATCGCGGAACGCAATGACGCCGTCACCATATGGCACGACCCGCGGCGCGCAGAGTCAGAGGGGTAGCAGCGTAGCGGGGTAGGTCTCGATCGCCCGCCCTAGCGCACCTGGCGCGGTCAATTTTCCGATCCGAGGGATAAATTCGCCGAACGGTGACCGTGGCCGGTGTAATATCAAACGGCGCCCAAATGGATTGGGGAGTAACGTATATCGACGAAAGAGGAATTACTCGCGAAGCGCGCACGACTCGCCGAGCTTGAAGCGGTCTTTGCGGAAATCGAAAAGGTACGGGTCGCGATCGAGGATGCGCGCGCGTCCCCGGTGATGACAACCCATTTGCACACGTTGCTAGGCAACCCATTGCGCGCAGTAAACGATATTCTCGGCACCCTTAAGGATCAACGCGACGCGGCGGCACGAGCGCTCGAATAGGGACTGCAAACCGGGGGCGCATTTTCGTTTCCCGATAGGTGCATTTTCGCGGGGTAACGGGGTAAGAGTTGCGGGGTAAATTTTACAATTCCCTATTTATTGCGGCTATTCGAGAGATCGCGATTCCTGCCCGGGGCGCAATTGTTTGCAACTCTACGGTTCGCTCAGTCCCGCCCTGGCGTTGATCGTTGCCGCGGGCGGGGACGTACAGTTTGAAATACGACAGAGGTCGCCATGGCACTGAAGAAAACTCCCGATGCGTATCGGCGCTTGAAGCTCGAACACGCCGATTACATCAATGCCGTTGAGGCCCTGGGTTCAGCGGTGCGGCAGGCTGGTCCGCTCGAGGAGAAGGTCACGCAGCTGGTGCAGCTGGGCGCCGCGGCGGCAATTCGTTCGGAAGGCGCGGTTCACAGCCATGCCAGGCGGGCGCTGGAGATGGGCGCTACCGCAGATGAGATTCACCATGCCCTGATTTCGATCACAAGCACGATCGGATTCCCGAATGTCAGAGCGGCGCTGAGTTGGGCAGACGATGTGATCGGCAAGACACGCTCGCGCAAGAGGGTGCCGCGCCGCGGGATGCCGTAAGGCTCCAGCGGCGCGCGAACGCCTAAACGGATTGCGGTTCTCCCCCGAGATCATGGTCGCGGGTGAAAATTGCGCTCTCGGCCGCTTGAATCGGCGAAATTCGCCACCATTATCAAGGGTCACGAGCGGAGATTGCCAACAACCTTCGCACCCGCAGGCCCATGCCCCCAGCATTAGGAGTCCTATTTTATGAAGATTCGTCCCCTTCATGACCGTGTGATCGTGAAACGAGAAGCGGAAGAGCGTAAGTCCTCAGGCGGTATCGTGATCCCGGACACTGCGACTGAGAAGCCCGTATTCGGCAAAGTGGTTGCCGTCGGCAAAGGCAAGATTTTAGAAAACGGCGAAATTCGTCCGCTCGACCTCAAGGTCGGCGACAAGATTCTATTCGGTAAGTTCAGCGGTACCGAAGTGAAGATGGATGGCGATGAGCTGGTAGTCATGCGTGAGGAAGACGTCATGGCTGTGGTCGTAGGCAAGTAAGCGCTTCGATCGCCCGTATCGTTATCGAATTCAACTAGAGGTATCAGCAAATGGCAGCAAAAGACGTACGCTTCAGCGACGATGCCCGGCAACGCATGTTCAGAGGTGTGAATGTTCTGGCGAATGCCGTCAAGGTAACGCTCGGTCCCAAGGGCCGCAATGCGGTGCTCGACAAGAGCTACGGCGCGCCGACGGTGACCAAGGACGGTGTGTCGGTGGCGAAGGAGATCGAACTGAAGGACAAGTTCGAGAACATGGGCGCGCAGATGGTCAAGGAAGTCGCCTCCAACACGTCCGATGAAGCCGGCGACGGCACCACCACCGCCACTGTGCTTGCACAAGCCATCATCCGCGAGGGCCTGAAATCGGTCGCCGCGGGCGCGAACCCGATGGATTTGAAGCGCGGCATCGATCAAGCAGTCTTAGCGGCGACGGAAGAGCTCAAGAAGCTCTCCAAGCCGTGTAAAGATCCGAAGGCGATTGCGCAGGTCGGCACGATCTCCGCGAACGCCGACGAGAGCGTCGGCAAGACGATCGCCGATGCCATGGCGAAGGTCGGCAAGGAAGGTGTGATCACCGTCGAAGAGGGGCAGGGCCTCGAGAACGAACTGGAAGTGGTCGAAGGCATGCAGTTCGATCGCGGCTATCTTTCACCTTATTTCATCACCAATCAACAGAGCCAGAGCGCCGAGCTCGACAAGCCGCTGATCCTGTTGGTGGACAAGAAGATTTCCAACATTCGCGAATTGTTGCCGCTGCTCGAAACCATCGCCAAGGCCGGCCGCCAGTTGCTGATCGTTGCGGAAGACGTTGAGGGCGAGGCGCTTGCCACGCTCGTCGTCAACACCATCCGCGGCATCGTCAAGGTCGCCGCCGCCAAGGCACCGGGCTTCGGCGATCGTCGCAAGGCCATGTTGGAGGACATCGCGGTTCTGACGGGCGCCAAGGTCATTTCCGACGAAGTCGGCTTGTCGCTCGAGAAGGCGACCTTAAGCGATCTCGGCGAAGCGAAGAAGGTGCTGGTCGAGAAAGAGAACACCACGATCATCGACGGTGCCGGCAAGGCAGCGGACATCAAAGGCCGTGTCGAGAACATTCGCCAGCAGATCGAGGAAGCGACCTCCGATTACGACAAGGAAAAGCTGCAGGAGCGCGTAGCCAAGCTCTCCGGCGGTGTAGCCTTGATCAAGGTCGGTGCCGCCACCGAGATCGAAATGAAGGAAAAGAAGGCCCGCGTCGAAGATGCGCTGCATGCTACTCGTGCGGCCGTCGAAGAGGGTGTCGTTCCGGGCGGTGGCGTGGCTTTTTTGCGCGCGCTCAAGGCCATCGAGAAGCTGGTCGGCGTCAACGAAGACCAGACGACGGGCATCAAGATCCTCGCTCGCGCGATCGAAGAGCCGTTGCGCCAGATCGTGAGCAACGCCGGTGAAGACGCCGCCGTAGTACTGAACCGAGTCCGTGAGGGCAAGGGCACCTTCGGCTACAACGCTGCGACGGGTGAGTACGGCGATATGGTCGAAATGGGCATCCTGGATCCGACCAAGGTCACGCGTCTGGCTCTGCAGAACGCCGCTTCGGTTGCGGGTCTATTGCTCACGACAGAGGTCATGATCGCCGAGTCGCCGAAGGAAGATGAGCATGCGCATGGCGCGCCGGGCGGCGGCATGGGCGGCATGGGCGGCATGGGCGGAATGGACATGTAACATCCGCCATTGCTGGCGAACCGTTCTGAAGGTGAAAGCGTTCTGTGGCAGTAAGCGATTGAGGCTAAGAGCCGGTGCATGGAGGCTAAGAGCCGGTGCGTTGATGAATGCGATCAGAGGGCCCGGGTGTGAACTGGCGCCCTGGTTGGATTCCGACCGGCACGGCATCGATTGAGGGCACGATCGGGCGATTCCCTTGACCGACCTACGACGGGGTTTACTCGGTCTAGTGCTTGTATAGCACCGCGTGTGAATACTTCTTCTGGATCTCCGCGTCCTCCGCCGGCGACAGCGGGACGTTCTTTTCGCCTTCGCGTACGGAACCTGCCCGCATGAATGCTTCAAAGCCGGGCGCGGAAAAAACGCTGAGCACATCGATAACGTTGCCTCCAATATTGGCGACAGAGACCCATGTATTAGCCGGAATGAAAATCGTAGCGCCAGCATGCACGTCTTTCACCGTATCTCCCAAATGCACCCGAGCGGTTCCAGTCTGCAGGAAGAGGATCTCGTCGGCATCCGGGTGCCTATGCGCTACGATTTGCTTTCCAGGCGCCAGGCTCGCCGTCATGAAGACCAGATGCGAGGAGCCACCGTTCTTCGGGTCAACTTTCAAGATGAAGCTCTCTCCCGGATCAGGATGTCCCGGCCAACCGCGCACGACTCGCCGCTCGCCTTCTTCCTTCTCGAGTATTAGCGGGACTGGTTTCACTGCGTTCGTCGATTGGGATCTTTGGGCGGGCGTCGCGTTGCCACAAACGCACGCTAGAACTGCGCAGGTACCGGCGACCGCGTTGGAAACTCGCATCACGCACCTCACTTTCTGATTGATGTAGACTCCAATCCCTGTCGGATGCTCGTTTGACTCCGACTGCGCCTAAGACATGCATTTTACGACGATCGCAGCGCATCCCCAAAAGACACGCCCCGAATCACCCCAACCCCCGCCCCATTGCCCTACTGCGCCATTCAGCAAGTCATACGGTGGCGGCCAGTTAACACAGTGTCGAAGCTCTGCGAGCTCGTGGTCACACGGCTCGGCGCGCGCAGTCTAGCAGTCGAGCGCACGGGCCGCGCCCGGCGCTGCGCGGCCGCTGCCATGCGCCGGCTTTGCGCGTAGAATCGGCGAGCCATGCCGACCATAGAAATCGTCGAGGTTGGGCCGCGCGACGGGCTGCAAAACGAGGCGCTGCCGCTCAGCACGGCGCAAAAGCTCGAATTCATCCGCCGCGCGGTCGCCTACGGCGCGCGGCGCATCGAGGCGGCGAGTTTCGTCAGCCCGAGACTCGTTCCGCAGATGGCCGATGCGGAAGCGGTTGCCGCGGGCTTGCAGCGCGATGCGCAGGTCGCGTATATCGGCCTGGTCTTGAACAAACGCGGCGCGCTGCGCGCGATCGCGGCCGGCATGGATGAACTCGGCGCGGTGTGCGCCGCTTCGGACACGTTCGCCGAGCGCAACCAGGGGCAATCCGCCGACGCATCGCTCGCGATGTGCTGCGACGTCGTCGGCATGGCCCGTGCCGCCGGAAGGCGCGCGCAAATCACGATCTCGGCGGCGTTCGGCTGCCCGTTCGAAGGCGAGGTAGAGCCCGCGCGCGTCGTCGCGATGGCGCGCGCGGCCGCGGCCGCAGGCGCGGTCGAGGTCGCATTGGCCGATACGATCGGCGCGGCGGGCCCCGGTGAAGTCGCCGGTTTGGTCGCGCGCGTGGCGGCGGAAATTGCGCCGCTGCCGGTGCGGGCGCATTTCCACAATACGCGCAACAGCGGCCTCGCGAACGTCTGGGCGGCCGTGGGCGCCGGCGCCAAAACCATCGACGCATCGCTCGGCGGCATCGGCGGTTGTCCGTTTGCGCCGCAAGCCACCGGCAACGTGCCGACCGAAGACGTCGCCTATATGCTGCAGCGATCCGGCTATCGGACCGGACTCGACCTGGCGCGCTTGATCGAGTCCGCGCGCTGGCTCGGCGCGACGATGGGGCGGCAGGTGCCGGGACTGCTGAGCCGCGCCGGCCTGTTCCCCAAGCCATCCGCCGGCGGCGAAGCGCGCTCGTCGACGGGCTAGCGGTTTTCGCTGCGCGCGGCCCCGCGGGGGATGGAGAAATCGCATGCATGAATCGGGGATCCGGGATACGGCCGCGGCGCATTCGCCGGGCGCGCGCCTGCGCGAGGCCGTCGCCTCGGAGCGACCGCTGCAGATCGTCGGCGCGGTCAACGCCTACGCCGCGCGCATGGCGGCGGCGTGCGGCTTTAAGGCCCTGTACCTTTCGGGCGGCGGCGTCGCCGCGAACTCCCTCGGCGTTCCCGATTTGGGGATCAGCACCATGGACGACGTGCTGATCGACGTGCGGCGCATCACCGACGCCTGCCCGCTGCCGCTGCTGGTCGATGCCGACACCGGCTGGGGCGGGGCGTTCAACATCGCGCGCACCGTGAAATCCTTGATCAAGTCCGGCGCCGCCGGGTTGCACATCGAGGACCAGGTGCAGGCGAAGCGCTGCGGCCATCGGCCCAACAAGGAAATCGTCCCGCTGCAGGAGATGATCGACCGCGTCAAAGCGGCGGTCGATGCGCGCGGCGACGGCGAATTCGTCATCATGGCGCGCACCGACGCGCTCGCCGCCCTCGGCATAGAGCGGGCGGTCGAGCGCGCCGTCGCCTGCGTCGAAGCCGGCGCCGACATGATCTTTCCCGAGGCGGTCACCGCGCTTGCCGAGTACCGGCGCTTCAAGGACGCGGTCAAGGTGCCGATCCTCGCGAACATCACGGAATTCGGCCAGACTCCGCTCTTTACGCGCGAGGAGCTCGCCCCGGCGGGCGTCGACATGGTGCTGCATTGCTGTTCGGCCTATCGGGCGATGAATGCCGCGGCGCTCGCCACCTATCAGGCGATCCGCCGCGACGGCACGCAGAAGAACGTGCTCGGGCTGATGCAGACCCGCGACGATTTGTACCGCTACCTCGGCTATCACGCCTACGAGGCGAAGCTCGACGAGTTATTCGCCGCCGGCAAGGAAAAATGAACGGATCCTAGGAGATGACGATGCCAGAAGCCGAAGCGCCAGCGGCCGCGTTCAAAACGAAGAAGTCCGTCGCCCTGTCGGGCGTCGCGGCCGGCAATACCGCGCTCTGTACCGTCGGCAGGACCGGCAACGATCTGCACTATCGCGGCTACGACATCGGCGACATCGCCGCCACCTGCGAATTCGAGGAGATCGCCCATCTCTTGGTGCACGAGAAATTGCCGAACGCGGCCGAACTCGCCGCCTACAAGGCCAAGCTCAAATCGCTGCGGGTGCCGCCGCCGGCGGTGCTCGCCGTTCTGGAACTGCTGCCGGCGGCCAGCCATCCGATGGACGTGCTGCGCACCGGCGTCTCGGCGCTCGGCTGCCTCGCGCCGGAGGCGAGCGGCCATGCGCCGGCGGGCGCGCGCGACATCGCCGACCGGCTGCTCGCCTCTTTGGGATCGATGCTGTGCTACTGGCACCATTTCGCGCACGATCGGCGACGCATCGATCTGCAGACCGACGACGATTCCATCGGCGCGCACTTCTTGCACCTGCTGCACGGGGATAAGCCGCCGGCGAGCTGGGTGCGGGCCATGCACACCTCGCTGATTCTCTACGCGGAGCACGAGTTCAACGCCTCGACGTTCACGGCGCGGGTCATCGCCGGCACCGGCGCGGACATGTACTCCTGCATCAGCGGGGCGATCGGCGCGCTGCGCGGGCCGAAGCACGGCGGCGCCAACGAGGCGGCTTTCGAGATTCAGAGCCGTTATGCGACGGCGGACGCGGCCGACGCGGACGTCAGGAGGCGCCTCGCGAACAAGGAAGTCATCATCGGTTTCGGCCATCCGGTGTACACGCTCTCGGACCCGCGCAACCAGATCATCAAGGAGGTCGCGCGCCGCTTGGCCGAGGAAGCGGGCGATGCCAAGGGCTTCGAGATCGCGCTGCGCATCGAGGCGACGATGCAGACGGTCAAGCGCTTGTTCGCGAACCTCGATTGGTTCTCCGCGGTCTCCTACCACTTGATGAACGTGCCGACGGCGATGTTCACGCCGCTGTTCGTCATCAGCCGCACGAGCGGCTGGGCGGCGCACGTCGTCGAACAGCGCAACGACGGCAAGATCATCCGGCCGAGCGCCAACTACACCGGCCCGGAGAACCTGCGCTTTCTGCCGCTCGCCGAGCGGCCTTGAGCGCGGTTTGCGCCCGCCTCGCAGAGCCGCAGAACAGATGTCGCCCGACCACAGATCCGCCGAACGGCCCGCGCCGGACGCCATCCTCACGGCGCTCGCCGATTACGTTTTAAGCGGCGAGATCGCAAGTCCGCTCGCCCATGAAACGGCGGCCTACTGCCTGATGGACACGCTCGCCTGCGGATTTCAGGCGCTGCGCTACCCGGCGTGCACCAAATTGATGGGACCGATCGTGCCCGGCGCGAGCTTGAAGGGCGGCGCGCGCGTGCCGGGAACCGCGTTCGAGCTCGATCCGGTCAATGCGGCGTTCAACATCGGCGCGATGATCCGCTGGCTGGATTTCAACGACACCTGGCTCGCCGCCGAATGGGGGCATCCGTCGGACAATTTCGGCGCGATTTTCGCGGTCGCCGATTATCTTTCCCGCAACGGCAAGCCGCAGAGCGTCGGGCAGATCCTCGCCGGCATGATCAAGGCGCACGAGATCCAGGGGGTGCTCGCGCTGCAGAACAGCTTCAATCGCGTCGGCCTGGATCACGTGCTGCTGGTGCGCGTCGCCTCGACCGCGATCGCGGCGGCGATGCTCGGCGGGTCGCGCGGACAGGTCATCGACGCGGTGTCGAACGCCTGGATCGACGGCGGCGCGCTGCGCACCTACCGGCACGCGCCGAACACCGGCTCGCGCAAGAGCTGGGCGGCGGGCGATGCGGCGAGCCGCGCGGTGCGCCTCGCGCTCCTCGCGCTGCGCGGCGAGATGGGCTACCCCTCGGCGCTGACGGCCAAGACCTGGGGATTTCAGGACGTGCTCTTCAAGGGCCAGCCGGTGACGCTTTCGCAGCCGCTCGGCAGCTACGTCATGGAGAACGTGCTGTTCAAGATCTCCTATCCGGCGGAATTCCACGCGCAAACGGCGGTGGAGGCGGCGATGACGCTGCATCGAGAAATCAAGGACAAGCTCGCGCAGGTCGAGCGCATCGTCATAGAGACGCAAGAGCCCGGCGTGCGCATCATCGACAAGACCGGTCCGCTCGCCAACCCCGCCGACCGCGATCACTGCATTCAATACATGGTGGCGATAGCGCTGCTGTTCGGCCGCCTGACGGCCCGGGATTACGAGGACGAGGTCGCGTCGGACCCGCGCGTCGATGCGCTGCGCGCGAAGATGCGGGTCGAGGAGAATCCGCGCTTCACCGCGGAGTACTACGCCGCGGACAAGCGCCATATCGGCAACGCCGTGCAGGCGTTCTTTCGCGACGGCTCCGCGAGCGCGCGCATCCAGGTCGATTTTCCCATCGGCCACCGCAAGCGCCGCGCCGAAGGCATGCCGCTGCTGGTGAAGAAATTCGAGGCGAGCGTCGCCGCCCACTTCGACGCCGCGCAAGCGCGCGCCATCGTCGCGATGTTCGCCGACCACGGCGCATTGGCGGCGATGCCGGTCGATCGTTTCGCGGCCGCGCTCGCGACCGGCTAGACGAACTCAGGACCTGCGGTGCAAAAAAAAGCCATGCGCGACCTGCGAATCGACTCCGATCGGCTGTGGGCGAGCCTGATGTCGATGGCTGCGATCGGCGCCACGGCGCGCGGCGGCTGCAATCGTCAAGCGCTGAGCGACGAGGATAAGGCCGGCCGCGACTTGCTGGCGCGCTGGGGGCGCGAGGCGGGCTGCGGCCTCGCCGTCGATGAGATCGGCAACATGTTCCTGCGGCGCGAAGGCACGTCGGCCGAAGCCGAGCCCGTGCTGATCGGCAGCCATCTCGATACCCAGGCGACCGGCGGGCGCTTCGACGGCGTCTACGGCGTACTCGCCGGCCTCGAGGTGATGCGCACGCTGCAGGGCCGCGGCCTGCAGCTGCCGCGAGCGATCGAGGTCGCCAACTGGACCAACGAGGAGGGTTGCCGCTTCGCGCCGGCGATGCTGGGCTCGGGCGTCGTCGCCGGCGCCTACGATCTGCAGTACGCCTATTCGCGCACCGACCGCGCGGGCCGCTCCGTCGGCGAGGAACTCGAGCGCATCGGCTACCGCGGGACGATGCCGGCGCGGGCGCGCAAGTTGCACGCGGCCTTCGAAGCGCATATCGAGCAAGGACCGGTCCTCGAGGCCGCGGCGACGACGATCGGCGCCGTCACCGGCATCCAGGGGGCGTACTGGCTGGATGTCACGCTGCGCGGCGCCGCCTGCCATGCGGGGACGACGCCGATGCAAGCGCGCCGCGATCCATGGCGCGCCGCCTGTCCGATCATCGACGGCGCGTTCATGCTGGCGGCCGCGCACTCGCCCTGGGCGCGGGCGACGATCGGCGACATCAAGATCTCGCCGGGAGCCCGCAACACCGTACCGGAGCGCCTGGTGATCGCCGTCGACCTGCGCCATCCGGACGCGGCCCTGCTGCAGGCGATGGTCGGGCAGTTTCGCGCGTTGGTCGCGGCGCACGCGGCGGCGCATGAAATCGATGCCGAGATCGAGCAAATATGGCATATGCCGCCGACGCCCTTCGATGCGCGCCTGATCGGTCTGATCGCCGGCGCCGCGCAGGCGCTCGGGCAGAGCTGCCGCGCCATCGTCAGCGGCGCCGGGCACGATTCGCTGCACACCGCGCGCTTTGCGCCGACCGCGATGATATTCGTGCCCTGCAAAGGCGGTCTGAGCCACAATGAAGCCGAGGAGGCGAGTGCGGCCGATTTGGCCGCAGGCGCCGACGTGCTGCTGCAGGCCGTGCTCGCGGCCGCCGCTGAATGAACACACACCGACTGAATGAACACACACCGAGGATGCGCCGATGAAGCTACGCACGCGGATTGACGGCGGCGGCACGCCGCGGGCGAGCGGCTGGGGCGTCGACAGCGAGTACGGCGTGCTGCGCGATGTGCTGGTCGGGCCGATCGAACATTTTACCTGGCAGGCGGGCAATGCCGTCGCCCTGCGCGCCGAGCGCGTCGGCCTGCGGTTCGATTTCGGCGTCGCGCGGCGGCAATACGCCGAGATGCTCGATGTCTACCGGCAGGCGGGGGTCAAGGTGCATCTGCTGCCGGCGGCAGCCGAGCTGCCGTATCAACTCTTCGCCCGCGACAGCAGCGTCATGACCCCGTGGGGCGCGGTGATCATGCAGCTCGAAAAGCCGTACCGGCGCGGCGAGTACGCGGCCTGCCTGCGCTTTTATCTCGACGCCGGCATACCGATTTTCGATCTGGTGACCGCGGGCAACGTCGAGGGCGGCGATTTCATGGTCTTGAAGCCCGGCGTCGCCGCCTGCGGCTACTCCGGCGCGCGTTCGATCGAGCCCGCCGTGCGCCAGCTGCAAGCCTGGTTCGAGGCCGAGGGCTGGGAATTTCATACCTATGCGTTCGATGCGCATTTTCTGCATCTGGACGTGCAAATGGGCATGCTCGCCGAAGGCCTTGCGGTCGTCTGCGTCGAAGCCGTCGAACCGGAACTCCTCGAGTGGCTGCGCGGCCGCGGGATCCGCGCGATCCCCGTCCCGTATGGCGATGCGATGCAGCTCGGCACCAATGTGGTTGCGCTCGGTGACGGCCGCGTTTTGGTGCCGGCCTCGAGCAAACGGCTGATCGCCGCCTGCAAGGCCGAGGGGCTGACCGTCTACGACCCGGACGTGTCGATGATCGGCAATGGCGGCGGCGCGGTGCATTGCATGTGCCAGGCGCTGCGCCGCGATCCTTGAATCAGGCGAGCGGCAGGCGATGCGGCCGCACGAGCATGTGCCAGTCCTGGTGCTCCTCGAGGATCAGCGCGAGCGCGCCCTCGATCGACTCCTTGATCCGCTCGACGCCGGCGAGCGGCGCGCTCTCATCGAGCGTCGCCCTGATGCGCTCTATGGAGGCCTGCAGGTCCACGGCGAGGCGCTCGGACGTCGCACTCAGGCGATAGCTCTCCGATTGCGCGAGGGCGCCGTGCAGCGATGCGCCGAGCGCCGGGAAGAAGGTCGTCACCAGCGACAGCCACAGCGTATGCAGGAGCAGATGCGTGAGCGCGCCGACCGCGGTCAGGCCAAAGAGCCAGCTGTTCAACCCGTGCACCCGGCGCAGCAGCGCGTGCTGGCGGATCGCGACGTTCAGATGATAGTGCTTCTGCTGCGTGAGGATGTCGATCGTCCAGCGCACGTAGCCCGAGACGAACTCGGCGTCCGACCACGCCCCCGCGAGCGAGCGGCGCGCGAGCGGTTCGACCCGCACGCACAGCGCCGCGACGTCGTCGGCGCCGCCCGGCTGCTCGCCGGGATCGAACAGGCGCATGTACCAGTTGCCGTCGCCTTGCCGGCGTTCGAAATCGACGAGCGGCGCGAGCATGGGCAGATACCAGGTGAGCTCCGCGGTGGTGCGCGCGCGCAGCCACTGGCCCTGCCAGTCGCGGCGGTGCCCGAGCCAGTAGATCGCGCTGACCGCGGCGATCACGCACACCTCGGCGAACGTCCACAGGCGTCCCGCGAAGGAATGCAGCGTGTGCTGGCGGGCGTCCCAACCCAGGGCAAGCGGCAGGACCGCGCACAGCACCGCGAGGGCGCTCAGCAGATAGATCGACCAGAAGCCGCTGCGGTAGCGGTGCCCGAAATGCACGGCGCGCTCATCGAAGCGTCGATGGGCGGGTGCGATGGCCTCGATGAACGGCCGCAGCCGCGGCGGCGCTTGCGGCGTGCGCGGCGGCGGAGCGCTCGGCAGATGCGCGCCGATCAGCAGCACGCGCTGCACCGCCTGATGCAGGCCGATCGCTTGCCTAGTCCGTGATTTCATAGGTGCTCGCGAAGGTCGCCGGGCCGACTATTCCCAAGCTGCCGTCGCCGTAGTCGACCAGCCAGTCGCCCGCGCGCCCGTCGAGGCGTGACATGCCGTCGGCGAGCCACACCTGGAACGGTTCCGGCATTTGCAGCGCGAGGATCGCATAGCGCAAGCTCAAGTAGACGCCCGGTTCGCCGGCGTGCGTCGGCGGCCAGGGACGGTATTTCTCGGCGAAGCGTACGCGCGAGACGCGCCACTGTTCGCCGCCGACGCCGCTCAGGATCGCATCGCCGGGCCTCGCGTGCACCAGGCCCTCTTGCGTTTGCACGGTGCAGGCGGCGTCCGTGAAGCGCACCCGCACTTCGCGCTCGAGCTTGCGCGCCTTGACGTGGCGCGGATTGCCGGCCACTTCCGCCGTAAAGCCCGCTCGGCCGCTAGAGCGGAACACCTTGAGCGGCGCCGGACTCACCCATTGCCCCGGTCCGGCTGAGCGCGCGCGCTCGCGGCGTGCGCGCGCGCCGCTCGCGCAGCGTGCGCGGCGGCTCCGATCCATTGGCGCCAGCGGCGCACCCGTCGCGTCGCGCGCATCTCTGCAGGCACGCGGTCGATCAGCGCCGCGGCCTCGCGCAGCAGCGCCGGACGCGCGCCGGGCGCGACCAGCGCATCCGCGTACAGCGCGCTCGCGAGTTCGACGTGCTGCCATTCATCGCCGTGGTTGCGCGCCGCGAGCGCGCGCTGCAACCGGACCACCGGATCGATCGCGGCCTTGGCCTCGGCGCTGCGTCCCTGGCGCGCGAGCGCGAGCGCGAGCCAGGTGGAGATGCGCGCCATATAGCGCCGATCGTCGGTCGCGGCGTTGCCCGTGGCGCGCCTTGCCGCGAGCGCGGCGCGCAGCGCCCGCTCCGCGGCCGGATAGTCGCCGAGCAGGTAGCGCGCTTCGCCGAGCAGGTCGAGATTGAAGGAAAGGTTCGCGTCGTGGATATTCTGCTGAGTTCCGCCGTCGGCATGCGTCGCGCGCATGCGGGCGGCGCCCGCGGCGGCGAGCCGCGCGGCCGTCGCCGCGTCGCCGCGCAGCAAGGCGAATTGCGCGCTGGTCGCCGCCGAAACGCAAAATGCGAGCGCCGCCGGGAAGCCGCCCTTGGCCTCGGCGATCGCCAAAGCCGCCCGCTCGCGCGCATCGGGTGCGAGGATCGATTGCGCGCCGGCGAAATCGCCGATCTCGGCGATGTGGCGCGCGGCGTCGAATGCAAGACTGCGCTGCAGCAAAGCAAACTCCATGCCGCCGGAGATCGCCAGGGTCTCGTCGGCGACGGCTTGCCGGTAATACGGGATCGCCGCGCGCAGCTCACCCGTCGCCCAGTGCGCCGCGGCGATGTCCAGGTGCACGACGGCCATGTTGTTGCGCGTGATCGTGTTGTGCGGGTCGAGGTGCTCGAGGGTGAGCGAAGTCGCCTCGGCGCGGGTCTGGAACTTCAGGCCCTGCCGCGGGCGCATCTCGTTCACCTGCAGTTCGCCGAGGCTGCTGTCGATGACCTCTTCGGCGTGCAGCGCGAGGCGATACCCCGGGCGCTGCTCGATGACCCGGTCGGCGACGCCATCGGCGTCTTCGCCGACGCGCAGTGCCTCGGCATTGCGGCCGAGCCCGAGCAGGTCCTCGACCTGCCAGGCGCTCGCCTCGGCGTACTGGGCGGCCATGTCGACGTTCGCGAGGGTCAGTGCGCCGCGGGCGACGGCAATGCGTTTTGCCTCGACCAGCGTCGCGAGCGACAGGGTCCGCTGACTGGCGTTTATGTGTTCGAAGCCGATGCGCACCAGCGCATCGACGTAGGCGCGCTCGGCGGCAAGCGATGCGTGCGGGCCGGTCGCGAGCGGCTTGACGAGCGCCGCGGCGCGCTGCGAGAAGGCCGCGGCCTGCGGATCGAATTCATTGTCGAGAATCGTCGCCTGCGCCGTCACGCCTTGAGTCAACGCGATCGTCGTCGCGGCCGATCGATCGCCGCCGCGGCGCAGCCCTTCGAGCAGTCCGACCGCCTCGTCGGCGCTCTTGCGTGCGGCGACCAGGTGGCCCGCCAGGCGCTCGGCCTTGGCGTAGTAAATCATCGCCAGCGCGCCGTTGCGCGTCGTTTCCGCGTCCTTCAGCGCGGGCGGCAGCTCGCGGAAATAATCGATCTGGCTCTGCGCGAATTCGGCGATCACGTTCAGGCGGCCGAAGCTCTCGAGCTCGCGGACGAAATTATCCGACAGATAACCCAAGAGGTGTTCGGCCTGGCTGCGCGCCTGCAGCGCGGCGGCGCGCGTCTGCTCCGCGTCGTGTTCCGCGCGCCGCGCGCGCTCCGAACTGTAGTAGCCGAATATGGCCGCGCCGACCGCGCCGACCGCGAGCAGCACGCAGACCGTGGCGATCTGGCGGGCGCGCACCAGCGCGCGCCTGGCGGCGAGCTCTCTGCCCCGCTGCGCGGCGAGCAGTTTCTCGGTCGCCTCGCGCGCCTCGCGCTCCTTGCGCAGGTCGCGGCTCGCCTTGACGACGCCGCAGAGTACGTCGTGAGTCAATTCGACGCGGCGCACGTCGAGACGCTCCTCGATGCGCAGCAGCCGCCGGTTGACGAGCACCGCGAGCGTACCGGCGGCGGCGCCGGCGGCGGCGAAACTATGCAGCAGTCGCTCCTCGGCGACGTTCTCGCGGAAGCCGGACTCGGTGAGGAGCTCATCCTCGATGATGCGCCTGACGGCGGCCGGCTGGTCGGCGAGCGAGCGTTCGTAGAAATTGCCGAGGATGCTCTGGTGCGAGCCCGCCAGCAGGTCGAGCGAGATCTCGCCGCGGCCTTGCGCAATGCGGGTATCGTTCAATTCGCGGCAGATCAGGCTGAGCAGCGAGGGCTCGACCTCGGCGTGCTCGATTTCCGCGCCGCCGGCGACGAAGCGCACGATCGCGGCGGCGACATCCTCGCTGACCAGGCCTTTGCCGGGCTTGAGCACGGCGGCCATGGCCTGCGCGCCGCTCATCGGCGCGAGGCGCAGGCGATTCTGCGTGATGCTCGGCATCGCGTTCTTCAAGCCCTCGAGCGGCGCCAGATAATCCTCGCGCAGCGCGATCAGCACCCGATAGTCGCTGCGCGCGAAATCGAAGCGCTCGGTGTTGGCATCGTCCTCCTCGAGCTTCGTCTCCAAGGCCTGCGGCGGGCGGTTCTCGACCAGATCGGCCAAATCGGCGATGAAGCGCGCGGCGCGCGCGCGGCCGAATTCGTCGGTCTGCGCGAGCGTGAAGATCTCCTCGAATTGATCGAAGATCAGCAGCGGAATCAGCGTCGCGCCCGACTCGCCGCGCAGCACGTCGTCGCGATGGTGCAGGAATTCCCACAGCGACTCGCCGGCGACCGCGACGCCCGCTTGCGTCCATTGCCCGGAGCCCTGCGCCGCGCGCTGGATCGCCTGTTTGATCTGCACGGCGGGCTCCGGCGCGTCCCGGGCGTAATCGATGCGCACGTAGATCGGGCAGTAGCCCTGGCCGCGCAGGCGCGGCACGAGCCCGGCGCGCAGGATCGAGGTCTTGCCGAGACCGGACTGGCCGAACAGCACGGTCAGGAGCTTGCGCTGCACGCGCCGCGCGAGCTCGCCGACTTCCTCGTCTCGGCCGTAGAAATAGGCGCGCGTCTCCTCGGTGAACGAGGCCAGTCCGAGCCAGGGATTGCTTGCGTCGATCGTCGGCGCCGCCTGAGCGTCGGCCGTATTCATGCTTGCCGCGCCCGCGTGAAGTCCTTGAGGCGCTGCGCGAACTCCGCGGGCACCGCGCCGCCCGGCAGCTGCGAGAAATGCAGCGCCTTGAACTTGTCCGGCACCAGCGCGTCGGCGACCGGCGTCGCGTCGACCGTCACCGGCAGGATGAAGAGCGCGCCGTCGGCCATGTTGCGGACGCGGTCGATCGCGTAGCTCCATTCGCGGCGGAAATAGCCCTCCAGGCGCCGCTGCGTGGCCGCCGAGACGACCGGGATGAAATACGAGCAGCGGGCGATGTTGCGCTGAATCTTGCGGTCGTAGTCGTCGCCGACTTCCAGGCGGTCGATGTCGAACCAAGTGGTGACGCCGGCCGCTTCGAGATCGGCCTTGATGCGTTGGACGGCCGGCAGATCTTCGCGCGCATAGCTGATGAACACCGCGTTGTCCGGCATCTCGCGGGCCGGCGGCGCGAAGCGCGCCGGCGCGGCCTGCGGCGCGGCGCCGGCCGCCGGCTTGCGGCGCGCGAGCCAGCGCGCATGCAGCTCCTCGACGAAGCGTTCCGCGCCGACGTAGATGCGCGTGCGCACGCTGACCTGCTGCAGGAACGCGACCAGCCTGTCATCCTCGCTCGAATGATCGTCGGCCAGCACCTCGCCGACGTCGCGCGGATCGGAGAGGCGCTGGCGCTTGGCCATGCGCAGGAACAGGCGTGCGAGCCAATTGGTGAAATTGCTGCCGATGAACAGCAGGTGGTTGTGTTCGAGCTCGTGGAAGAGCTTTTCCGGCGCCAGGTGCTCGCTTTGCAGCGCGCAGATGAATTCCAGCAAGTCCTCGTCGGAGATCACGTAGGTCGGCGAGGCGGACAGGCGGCCGAACAGGTGGTAGACGACCGGCCGCTGCAGCTGCTCGCGCTCCGACGGCAAATCGGCGACGCGATTCGGCGCATAGGAGATCACCTCGGCGCCCGGCGCGCCGCCGAAGCGCTCCAGATTGATCGCGCTCTCCAGCAGCGCATCGAAGGTCGTGGTCACGAACAGATCGAAATCGGCGATCGCTGCCAGGCGCCGCAGCGCCGGCGGCGGCGCGAAATCCGCCTCCTTCAATATGCCGCGCAGGCGTACGTAGGCTTCTTCGCGCCGGCCGCGCGCGGCGAGGAACCAGCAGACGACGTCGTTCAGCGAGTAAGCCTGCGGCAGCGCCGACACATCCACGCCGAGCCGAGCCGCGAGTTTCTCGGCGAGCCAGTCGTAGAGCAGCCTGGGGCCGCGGTCGGTCGCGACCATCAGCAACTCGGGGCCGAGGATCGGAATGACGCGGCGCTCCTCGATGAAGCTCAGCAGGTCCTCCCAGGCGTCGTCGTCCAGTGTCGTGACCGGCATGCGTATCGTCGCCGCGTTCGTCATGGGTTCCCGGCTTTTGGAGTATTTTCCCGGCATTGCGCCGCGTTCGCGGGCGAAGTATGCAGCAGCGCCGATAGGCCGGCAAGACGCCGGGCGGCCCGATATCACCGCAAGCGGAAAAGATCCGGCAGCCGTGGCCACATGGCACAACCGGAAATCAGGTTTGAGCCGCTTCTCTTTAATGAGATTCTCATTTCCGTAGCGCGCGAGATTGACGGGCACGACTGTTTTTGTGTAGCCGTATTCGTCGCCCGCGCGGCAGTCCCTTTCATTGAGGAGCACTGACTCGGCCGCGCGCCTCGCCGCCGTTCAGTCGAGCGCCTGATAGACCAGGTTGCGCAGGAGCGCCCGGTAGCGGGCGCGCCGCGCGGCGTTCTGTTCCTGCAGCATCAGGATGACGATCAGGCGCTCCTGCGGATCGACCCAGAAATACGGTCCGGTCGCGCCGCCCCAAAAATAATCGCCGACCGAGCCCGGCACGTTCGCAAGTCCCTGCTGCACACGCACGCCGAGTCCCAAGCCGTAGCCCTGCCCGAGTTGCGGCAGCGGCGCGGCCGAAGCCAATTCCTGCGTCAGCGGCCCGTAGGCCAAGTCCGCCGGCAACTGGTTGCTGGTCATGCAGGCGACGGTCGTGCGCGACAGGATGTGCACGCCTTCCAATTCGCCCCGGTTCAGCAGCATGCGGCAGAAGCGCGCGTAATCGGCGGCGGTCGACAACAAGCCGCCGCCGCCGGAGAACCAGCGCGCGGGTTTCGCCGGGTTATGGGGCGCGACCGCGGGCGCCGCCGGACTCGGCGCGGCCTCGGCCTGCGGTTCGGCGAGCCGATCGAGAGCCGCCGCCTTGACGGCGAAGCCGGTATCGGCCATTCCGAGCGGCCCGGTGATGCGCTCGGCGATGAATCTATCGAGGCTCAGTCCGGAGACCACTTCGACGATGCGGCCGAGGACATCGGTCGACATGCCGTACTCGAAGGTCGTCCCCGGTTGATACGCGAGCGGCAGCCGCGCGAGTTTTTCGACGAGTTCGGCATTGGTCTGCTGATCGTCCAGCAATTTCGCGTTGCGGTAGGCGCGTTGCACCAGCGAGTCGCCGAAGGGCCCGTAGGTGAACCCGGCCGTGTGCCGCATCAGATCGTGCACGGTCATCGCGCGGCGCAGGCCGTCGATCGCGAGGCTGCGTTCGTCGCTTCCCGCATCGACCGTCTCCCGGCCGACGCCGAGCGAGGCGAAGGACGGCAGAAAGTGCGCCACCGGATCCGCGAGCGCGAGCTCGCCGCGCTCCATCAACTGCAGCGCCGCGGCGACGGTGATCGGTTTCGTCATGGAGGCGATCCGGAAGATGCAATCCGGCGCCATCGGCCGCTGTGCGGCGCGGCTGCTGTAGCCGAAGGCTTCGAAATAGGCCACGCGGCCGTCATGGATGATCAGCGCCACGGCGCCGGGGATTTCCCCGCGCTCGACATCGGCGCGCAGGCGTTCGCTCAAGCGCTGCAGGCGGGCCGCGGAAAAGCCGGTGGCTGCTGTGGACATGTCCGCCATTATGACAGTCTGCGCCGCGCTTATGGCGCCCCCCGGCGCCGGCATGAAAAACTCGCTGCAGGCTGCGGATTATGGCGCATCGGCCTTGCCGGCGAGCGCCGCCTGTGGCGATAGTGTCGGGGCTGCAAGGCGGCGCGGACGACGAACAAGGCGGTCAGGGCGATGCATAGCGGCGAGAGGAACGGCGGCGACGCGGCCCACCACTGGGTCATCCATCAGCTGCGCGGCCTGCCGTCGCCCGCGCCGGGCGTGCTCGGCGAGCGGCGCGCGGCGGATCGGCGCCGCCGTCCGTGCTGGTCGGTGATCTACGGCAGCTTCAGTCCGCGCCGCCGCCGTCCGCCGCGCCGCCGCGGCGATGCGAGCTACCAGGTGCTCGACTGGCATGCCGCGCATCTGTTGGCGGTCGCCGCCGGCATCCTGCTGCTGTGCGCGGGGGACGCATTGCTGACGCTTGCGCTCCTGTCGGCGGGCGCTAGCGAGGTCAACCCCGTCATGGCGATGATCGTCGGCCGCGATGCGACGGTGTTCGCCGCGTGCAAGACCGCGCTGACCGGCGTCGGCGTCGTCCTCCTGGTGATGGCGGCGCGTTATCGATTCATGCGCGTGATCCGCATCGACTATGTGCTGTACGCCATGCTGAGCGGCTACCTGGCGCTGATCGGCTATGAGCTGTGGTTGCTGCACGCGCTCGGCGTACAGTCGATCCTTTGAAATTCGGGCCGTAGGTCACATTCCATATTATGGTGCCTTGCGGTAAACTGAGCGCCTGATTTGCCACCGGGCGCCGGCGTCTCAACGCATTGAAGTTCCTTAGGATTTCCCGCTCCACGATGCACTCATGAGCCAATCCATTGCCGATCAGTTGGCGACCACGCCGCTTTACGGGGGCAATGCCGCCTACGTCGAAGATCTCTATCAGCAATTCCTCGCCGATCCGCAGCAGGTCGATGCAAAGTGGCGGGAATATTTCTCACGGCTCGGCGCCGGGGCGCATGAGGTCGCGCACGGCGCGCTGCGCGAACGCTTGATCGATGCCTTGCGGCGGCCGGCGGCGGCGGCGCCCGCCGAGCAGGCGAGCGCCAAGCAGGGCGCGGTGTCGCGCCTGATCCAGGTGTACGCGAACCGCGGGCACCTCGCGGCCAATCTCGATCCGCTCGCGCTGAACCGGCCGCCGAAGCCGTACGTGCTGGACCTCGCCTACTTCGGACTGCTGGACTCCGACCTCGACACCGAGTTCTTCACCGGCACGCGCACCAGCGACTTCGCGCAGCGCTCGACGCTCAGGGAGATACTCGCGCAGCTGAAGTTCATCTACACCGAGACGATCGGCGCCGAGTTCGCGCATGTATCCGACACCGACGAACGCCTCTGGCTGCAGGATAATTTCCAGTCGGCGCGCGTCAAGCGCCGCTTCAACGCCGAGGAGAAGAAGAACCTCCTCTGGCAATTGACGGCCGCGGAAGGCCTGGAGCGCTATCTGCATACGAAGTACGTCGGCCAGAAGCGCTTCTCGCTGGAAGGAGGCGAGAGCCTGATGCCGTTGCTCGACGAGTTGGTGCAGCAAGGCGGCGTCGCCGGCATCGAGGAGACGATCATCGGCATGGCGCACCGCGGGCGCCTCAATGTGCTGGTCAATCTGCTCGGCAAGTCGCCCAAGGACCTGACCTTCGAGTTCGAGGGTCAATACGATCCGGCCAAAATCAGCGGCTCCGGCGACGTCAAGTATCACAAGGGCTATTCCTCCGACTTGAAGACGCCGGCCGGCAACATGCACGTCGCGCTCGCCTTCAACCCGTCGCATCTCGAGGTCGTCAACGCGGTCGTCGAGGGCTCGGCGCGCGCGCGCCAGGAGCGCCGCGGCGACGCGCTCGGCGCCACGGTGCTGCCGCTGCAGATTCACGGCGATGCCGCGTTCGCGGGCCAGGGCGTCGTCATGGAGACGCTGCAGTTGTCGCAGGCGCGCGGCTTTTTCACCGGCGGCTCGGTACACGTCATCATCAACAATCAAGTGGGGTTCACGACCAGCGATCCGCACGATGCGCGCTCGACCTTGTACTGCTCGGACGTCGCCAAGATGATCGAAGCGCCGATCTTTCACGTCAACGCCGACGATCCGGAAGCGGTCTGCTTCGTCGCGCGCTTTGCGCTCGAATACCGCATGAAATTTCGCAAGGACGTCGTCATCGACCTGGTCTGCTACCGGCGCCACGGACACAACGAGGCGGACGAGCCGGCGGCGACCCAGCCGCTGATGTACCAGGCCATCCGCAAGCAGCGGTCCGCGCGGCAGATGTACGCCGATAAACTCGTCGCGCAGGGCGTGCTATCGAGCGCCGAGGCCGCGGCGATGATCGATCAATACCGCGACGGCCTCGACCAGGGCAGGCCGCAGGCGCGCGCCGCGCTCGGCTTGATCGGCAACCAGTACACGGTGGACTGGAGCGAGTATCTCGGCGCCGACTGGTCCGAGCCGGTCAAGACCGGCGTCGACATGCCGCGCCTGCGCGCGCTCGGCAAGGCGATCACCAGCTATCCGGCGGATTGGACGCTGCACCCGCGGGTGCTGGCGATCATGCAGGCGCGCGCGAAAATGGTCGCCGGCACTCTCGCGCTCGACTGGGGCTGCGCCGAGAACCTTGCCTATGCGAGCCTCGTGCAGGACGGCTACCCGGTGCGCTTGACCGGCCAGGACAGCAGCCGCGGCACGTTTTTTCACCGCCACGCGGTGCTGCACGATCAGGCGAGCGGCCGCGGCTACGCGCCGCTGCAAAATCTGGCGCCCAATCAGCCGAAGTTCACGGTCATCGATTCGGTGCTGTCGGAGGAAGCGGTGCTGGGTTTCGAGTATGGATTCTCGACCACGGAGCCGCATTGCTTGACGATCTGGGAGGCGCAATTCGGCGACTTCTGCAACGGCGCACAGGTGATCATCGACCAGTTCATCAGTTCCGGCGAGGCGAAATGGGGCCGCTTGTCGGGGATCACCTTGTTCCTGCCGCACGGCTATGAAGGGCAGGGCGCGGAACATTCCTCGGCGCGGCTGGAGCGCTTCCTGCAGCTATGCGCCGAATACAACATGCAAGTCTGCGTACCGTCGACGCCGGCGCAGTTGTTCCACATGTTGCGCCGTCAAATGGTGCGCGCGCTGCGCAAGCCGCTGATCGTCATGATGCCGAAGAGCCTGTTGCGCCATCCCTTGTCGGTGTCGCGGCTCGAAGAGCTGGCGGGCGGCAGATTCTGCAACGTGATCGACGAGATCGACGAGCTGAAGACGGCGGGCGTCACGCGCGTCGTGCTCTGCAGCGGCAAGGTCTATTTCGACCTGCTGAAATCGCGGCGCGACGTCAATGCCGACAAGGTGGCGATCGTGCGCATCGAGCAGCTGTATCCGTTTCCGTCGGACGAATACGAAGCCATCCTGCAGCGCTACGCCAATGCGCATGAAATCGTCTGGTGCCAGGAGGAGCCGCAGAACCAGGGCAGCTGGTACCAGATCCGCCATCGCCTGCAGGCCCCGCTCGCTCTGAAGCACGAGCTTCTGTATGCCGGCCGCGCCGGCGCGGCGGCGCCGGCCACCGGCATCCCGGCCTTGCACGAACAGCAGCAGAAGAATCTCGTCACCGCCGCGCTGTTCGGCGTGCCGCCGGAGGAATCCTCGCGCCACACGATGCGCCTCACCGCCAAATCGAGGACGGGCTCATGAGCATAGAAGTTCGGGTGCCGAATCTGCCGGAGTCGGTGGCCGACGCCACTCTGGTCGCCTGGCACAAACAGCCGGGGGATGCCGTCGCGCGCGACGAGAATCTGGTCGACCTGGAGACCGACAAGGTGGTGCTCGAAGTGCCGGCGCCGGCGACGGGAGTGCTCACGGAAGTCAGGATGGCGCAGGGCGCGACCGTCACCAGCGGACAAATCCTCGCGCTGATCGAAGCGGGCGCGAGCGCCGCGCCGAAGAGCGAAACGGCACAGGCCAAGCTCAGTCCGGCGGCGAAGCGCGTCGCCTTGGAGCACAATCTCGATCCGTCCGCGGTCAGCGGATCGGGCCGCGACGGACGGGTATCGAAAACGGACGTCGCCCATTACTTGGCCGAAAAGGCCGCCGCGCCCGCGGCGGCGGCGAAGATCGCGCCCACCGCCGTGAAGGGCGCGCCGGCGGCGGTGAAGGGCGCGCCGGCAGCGGCGGTGCAGAGCGCGCCTGCGCCCGCAGCGGCGCCGCCGGCGGCGGTCGCGCGCACGGCGCGCAAGGATCAGCGCGTGCCGATGACGCGCCTGCGAGCGCGCATCGCCGAGCGCATGGTGCAGGCGCAGGCGACGCAAGCGCTGCTGACCTCGTTCAACGAGGTCGATTTGCAGGCCGTCAATGAGCTGCGCGCCCGCTACAAGGCAGATTTCGAGAAACGCCACGGCGTGAAGCTCGGCTTCATGTCGTTCTTTGCGAAGGCCTGCGTCGAGGCGCTGAAGAAGTTTCCGGTGGTCAACGCCTCGATGGAAGGCGGCGACGTCGTCTACCACGAGTATTTCGACGTCGGCGTCGCGGTGTCGACCGACCGCGGCCTGATAGTGCCGATTTTGCGCGACGTCGACCAGTTGGACTTCGCCGACATCGAGAAGTCGGTCGCCGCATATGCCGCGCGGGCGCGCTCCGGCTCCATCACGATCGAGGAGCTGACCGGCGGCACGTTCACGATCACCAACGGCGGCGTATTCGGCTCCTTGCTGTCGACGCCGATCGTCAATGCCCCGCAGAGCGCCATCCTCGGCATGCACAAGATCCAGGACCGGCCGGTCGCCGTCGAGGGCCAGATCGTGATCCGGCCGATGATGTACGTCGCCCTGACCTACGATCACCGGCTGATCGACGGCCGCGAGGCCGTGCAGTTCCTGGTCACCGTCAAGCAGTGTCTGGAAGATCCGGCGCGGCTCGTACTCGGCGTATGAGCGAGGCCTTCGACGTCGTCGTCATCGGCGGCGGCCCGGCCGGATATCCCGCGGCGATCCGCGCGGCGCAGAACAAACTGAAGGTCGCCTGCATCGACGAGTGGCGCAACACCGACGGCAGCCACGCGTTCGGCGGCACCTGCCTGAACGCCGGCTGCATTCCGTCGAAGGCGCTGCTCGAGTCCACCGAACTGCTGCAGCGCGCGCGCCATGAGTTCGCCGCGCACGGCATCAAGGTCGCGGACATCGGCGTCGACCTCGCGGCGATGCAGAAGCGCCGCGCCGCGATCGTCAAGACCATGACCGGCGGCATTCTCGGGCTGTTCAAGGCGAGCGGCGTGGTCGCCATCGACGGGCACGGCCGCTTGCTCGGCGGCAACCAGGTCGAGGTGAGCGCGCCGGACGGCAGCAAGCGCATGCTCTCGGCCAAGGACGTGGTGCTCGCCACGGGCTCCGTGCCGATGCGGCTGGCGAACGTCGAGCACGACGGCAGGTACATCGTCGATTCCTGGAACGCGCTGGAATTCGACGCGGTGCCGAAGCGTCTCGGCATCATCGGCGCGGGCGTCATCGGCTTGGAATTGGGCAGCGTATGGCGCCGGCTGGGCAGCGAAGTGACGATGCTGGAGGCGCTAGATGAGTTTCTGCCGATGGTCGATCAGGCGATCGCCAAGGAGGCGCAGCGCCATTTCAAGAAATTGGGGCTCGACATCCGCTTGGGCGCGAAAGTCTCGAGTGCCGCGGCCGCGGGCGGGGCCGTCGACGTAGTTTATGCAACGGCCGGCGGCGATGCGCGGCTGCAGGTCGATCAGTTGATCGTCGCGGTCGGCCGCCGCCCCTATACGCAGAACCTGCTCGCGCCGGAAAGCGGCGTGCCGGTCGATGCGCGCGGATTCATTCGCGTCGACGAGCATTGCCGCACCCCGGCGGCGCGCGTCTGGGCGGTCGGCGACGTCGTGCGCGGGCCGATGCTCGCGCACAAGGGCAAGGAGGAAGGCATCATGGTCGCCGATCTGATCGCCGGCCGCTTCGGCGAGGTCAATTACAAAGTGATCCCGTCGGTGATTTACACCGCGCCGGAGATCGCCTGGGTCGGACAGACCGAGGAGCAGGTCAAGGAGGGCGGCCGGGCCTACAAGGTCGGCAGCTTTCCGTTCGCGGCGAGCGGCCGCGCGCGCGCGATGGAAGCGGCGCAGGGAATGGCGAAAATCGTCGCCGCGGTCGACGACGACGAGATCCTCGGCGTGCACGTCATCGGACCGATGGCCGGCGAGTTGATCGCCGAGGCGGTGCTGGCGATGGAATATGCGGCGAGCACCGAAGATTTGCAGCGCACGATTCACGCGCATCCGACCTTGTCGGAAGCGATTCACGAAGCGGCCCTGGCCGCCGACAAGCGGGCGATCGATTCGATCAACCGCTGAGCATCATCGGCAGGCTGCGCGCGGCGATCAGCGCTTGCGTTTGGCCTTGATGACGTTCGGCAATTGCGCGATGCGCGCGAGCACCCGCGACAGCTGCGGCAAGCCGGTGATCGTGATGCCGATTTGCATGTGCGCGACGCTGTCGCGCCGATCGGTGACCGTCGTCATGCCCTGGATGCTGATTTTCTCATCGGCGAGCGCGCCGCTGACGTCGCGCACCAGGCCGCGCCGGTCGTAGGCCAGGACCTCGATATCGACGGGGAATTCGCCGTCGCCGCGGCCGCCCCAATCGACGGCGAGCACGCGCTCCGGCGCCTTGGCGCCGAGGCGCGCGAAGTTCGCGCAGGATGCGGCGTGAATGCTCACGCCGCGGCCGACCGTGACGTAGCCGCCGATCGGCTCCGGGGGTACCGGCTTGCAGCAGCGCGCCATGCTGGAGAGCAGGTCGCCGATGCCCTGCACCTCGATCTGCGGCTCGCGCGCCGCCGCCGGCCGCGGCGCTTGCGCCGGGCGCGGCTCGCGCGCGTGCAGCAGGCGCTGGATTGCGCCGGCCACCTGCGCCGCGCTGACGTCGCCCAACCCCAAGGCTTCATGCAGGGCGTCTGCGCTCGGCAGCTTCAGTTCGGCGAGCAGATCCGGAATCGGCAGAGCGTGCACGCCGAGTCGCTGCAATTCGCGCTCGAACATCGCCCGGCCGGCCGCCTTGTTCTGCGATTCGTCCTGGCGCCGGAACCAGGCGCGCACCTTGTTGCGATGGCGCGGGCTAGCCAGAAACCCCGATTGCGGCGACAGCCAGTCGCGCGAGGGCTGCGGCGTCTTGGCGGGGACGATTTCCACCGTGTCGCCGTTCTTCAGCGCTTGATCGAGCGGCACCATGCGGCCGTTGACCTTGGCGCCGCGCGTGCGGTGGCCAAGGTCGGTGTGCACTTGATAGGCGAAATCCAGCGGCGTACCGCCGACCGGGACGTCGACGATGGCGCCGCGCGGCGAGAGGACGTAGACGCGGTCCTGGAACAGATCGACGCGCATGCGGTCGAGAAAATCCCGCTCATCCCCGCCTTCGACCGGCGCGAGCAGCGAGCGCAACTCGTTGATCTTGCGCTCGTAGGCCTGATCGCCGCGCCCGCCCTCCTTGTAGCGCCAGTGCGCGGCCACGCCGCGTTCGGCATTGGCGTGCATCTCATGGGTGCGTATCTGTATTTCGACCGGCTCGCCGCCGGGACCGATCACCGCCGTGTGTATCGAGCGGTACAGATTATCCTTCGGAGTCGCGATGTAGTCGTCGAACTCCCCGGGGATGAACTGCCACAGGGAGTGCACGACGCCGAGCGCGGCGTAGCACGAGGCGACGCTGTCGACCAGCACCCGTGCGGCGCGGATGTCCATCAGCTGTTCGAAGGCCAACTGCTTGGCCTGCATTTTCCGCCATATGCTGAATATGTGCTTCGGCCTGCCGTCGATGCGCGCTGCGACACCGGCGGCGGCGAGCGCGCCCTGCAGCGCCGCCTTCAGTTCCTCGATATAGCGCTCGCGTTCCGAGCGGCGCGATTTCAGCGCGGCGGCGATGCGCCGGTAGTCCTGCGGCTGCAGGTAGCGGAACACCAGATCCTCGAGCTCCCACTTCAATTGCCAGACGCCGAGTCGGTTGGCGAGCGGCGCGTAGACCTCGCGGGTCTCGATCGCGAGCCTGCGCTGCGCCGGCGCGTCCGCAATCTTCGCGGCGCGCATTTTCTGCAGCTGCTCCGCGAGACGCACGACGACCAGGCGCACGTCGCCCACCACCGCGAGCAGCATCTTGCGCAGCGCCTCGGCTTGCCCCGCCTCCAGGCCGCGGTCCGGCGTCCAGTCCGGCGCGAAGCCAAACCTGCCTAATTGATCGAGTTCGCGGGCGAGATCCGCGGCGGGGGCGCCGAAGCGCCGTGCGGCCGTCTCGCGGTCGATCAGGCGCGCATCGATCAGCGGCTGTATCAGCGCGGCGATGACGACGTCGTCGTCGGCGTCGAGCGAGGCGGCGATCTCGGCGACCTCGATCGCCCTTTTTCGCACGGCCTGCGCCGGCGGCGGCAGATCGAGCGCACGCACCGCGGCGCGCGCCTCGCGTACCCGTTCGCTCGCCGTCGTCCTGCTTGATGCGGTCGTTTCCACGTCGTTGCGCCGCCGCCGGCGGTGCTTTTAAGCAACCATTGCCGGTATCATACCGGGGATGGCAGACCTTAGAGTGCGCGTGCTCGGCATCGATCCTGGTTCGGGACGCACCGGATTCGGCGTCCTCGATGCGGTCGGTCCGGCGCTGCGCTACGTGGCGAGCGGCGTGATCCGCACGCATGAGGGGGAGTTCGCCGCGCGCCTTTGCGAGATCTTTCGCTGCATGCAGGCGATCGTCGCCGAATACCGGCCGCAGGAAATAGCGATAGAGCGGGTGTTCGTCAATCGCAACGTCGACAGCGCGCTGAAGCTCGGCCAGGCCCGCGGCGCCGCGATCTGCGCCACCGTCGATTCCAACGCGAGTATTTTCGAGTATGCGCCGCGGCAGATCAAAATGGCGGTGGTGGGCTCGGGAAACGCCGACAAGGCGCAGGTGCAGTTGATGATGAAAAATCTCTTGAGGCTCGACCGGCGCGTCGCCGCCGACGCCGCCGATGCTCTCGCCGCCGCGGTTTGCCACGCGCTGCGCGGCCGCGCGCGCAGCGCCGTCGCGCGCGCCGCGGTGCGCGCATGATCGGCTTTCTGAAAGGACGGCTGTTCGTCAAGCAGCCGCCGTATCTGCTGATCGACGTCAACGGCGTGGGCTATGAACTCGAGGCGCCGATGTCGACGTTCTACGGCTTGCCGGCGGCCGGCGAGCAGGTGGCGCTGTTCACGCACCTGGCCATCCGCGACGATGCGCACGTGCTCTTCGGCTTCGGCACGGAGAGCGAGCGGCGCTTGTTTCGCGCGCTGATCAAGATCTCCGGCGTCGGCCCGAAGATCGCGCTCGGCGTCCTCTCCGGCGCGAGCGTCGAGGATTTCCTGCGCACGGTCGAAGCCGAGGACGCCGCGGCGCTGACGCGCATCCCGGGGATCGGCCGCAAGACCGCGGAGCGCATCCTCGTCGAGATGCGTGACAATGCCGGCAAGCTCTCGGCGGCCGCAGCCGCGGCCGGCGGCGCGCGTGCGCCGGCGGCGGCAGCGCCCGCTTCGCCACAGAGCGAGGCCTTCGGCGCCTTGATCGCGCTCGGCTACAAGCCGCCCGAAGTGACGCGGCTGTTGAAGGCGGCGGATGCGCCGGGATTGTCGACGACCGAATTGATCCGGCGGGCGCTGCAGACCGCCGCCACGAGCTGACGCTGCGAACGCCACGGCGGGACGACAACGATGGGCATAGAACGGGATCGGACGATGGCGGCGGGCGGCAGCGGCGAGGACCAGGTCGCCGACCGCGCGGTGCGTCCGAAAACCCTTGCCGAATACGTCGGCCAGCCGAAGGTCAAGATGCAGATGGAGATTTTCATCCAGGCCGCGAGCAATCGCGGCGAGGCCCTGGATCACGTCCTGATCTTCGGCCCGCCGGGACTCGGCAAGACGACGCTCGCGAACATCATCGCTCACGAGCTGAAGGTCAATTTGCGCCAGACCTCGGGCCCGGTGCTCGAACGGCCCGGCGATCTCGCCGCGCTGCTGACGAATCTGGAGCCGCGCGACGTGCTGTTCGTCGACGAGATTCACCGCTTGAGTCCGGTGGTCGAAGAGGTTCTGTACCCGGCGATGGAGGATTTTCAACTCGACCTGATGATCGGCGAGGGTCCGGGAGCGCGCTCCATCAAGCTCGACCTGCCGCCGTTCACGCTGATCGGCGCGACCACCCGCACCGGGCTCTTGACCTCGCCGCTGCGCGACCGCTTCGGCATCGTACAGCGCTTGGATTTCTATTCGACCGAGGAATTGCGCAGCATCGTCACGCGCAGCGCCGCCATCCTCGGCGTGGCGCTCGAAGCCGGGGGCGCCTCGAGCATTGCCGAGCGCTCGCGCGGCACGCCGCGCATCGCCAACCGCCTGTTGCGCCGGGTCCGCGATTTTGCCGAGGTCAAGGCGGCGGGCGTGATCAGCGCGGCGGTCGCGGTCGCCGCCCTCGACCTGCTGGAGGTCGATCCACTGGGCTTCGATACGCTCGACCGCAAGCTGCTGTCGACGGTGATCGACAAGTTCGACGGCGGCCCGGTGGGCGTCGACAGCTTGGCGGCGGCGATGAGCGAGGAGCGCGGCACGATCGAGGACGTGGTCGAGCCGTTCCTGATCCAGCAGGGGTTTCTGATGCGCACCGCGCGCGGCCGCGTCGCCACCAGAATCGCCTACGCGCATTTCGGCTTGACGCCGCGGCCTGCGGCGGCGCCTGCGGATCGGGAGCAGAATCTGCCGCTGTTTCGCGACGCGCCGCCGGCGAAGGAGGAACGATAATGGGCGAAGCGGCGAACTTTTCGCACCGCTGTCGCGTCTATTGGGAGGACACGGACGCGGGCGGCGTCGTCTATTACGCGAATTACCTGAAGTTCATGGAGCGATGCCGGACCGAATGGTTGCGAAATCTCGGAATCGACCAACCGCGAGTGCGCGCGGAACGGGGACTGCAATTCGCCGTCGTCAACGTCGCCGTGGCGTTCCTAAAGCCGGCGCGCCTCGATGATGAAATTACCGTTAAGGCCGAACTGCAGCGCCTGGGCGGTGCGACAATCGACTTCAAGCAGAGCATATGGCGAGAGCGGGAGCAGTTGATCGATGCGACCGTGCGCGTCGCCTGCCTCGATGCCCTCGAGTTGAAGGCCCGCGGCATACCGAAAGATCTATTCTCCGAGTGGCGCCATGAGCAATGACCTGTCGGTCTATGAGTTGGTGCTCGACGCCAGCCCGGTCGTGCAGGCCGTGATGCTGTTGCTGATCTGCGCGTCGGTCGCATCCTGGGCGATCATCTTCGGCAAGCGGCGCATCGTCTCCAAGACGCGACAGGAGGCCGACCGATTCGAAACCTCATTTTGGTCCGGCGGCGATCTCGGCGCCTTGTACCGCAGCATCGAAACCAGGGGCCGCTCCGGCACCGGCCTGCAGAGCATCTTCGAATCGGGGTTCGGCGAATTCAGCCGCCTGCGCCAGCTCGGCAGCCAGTCCGATCAGCTGCTCGAGGGAGCGCGGCGCGCGATGCGCGTCGCGCAAATGCGGGAAATTGACCGCCTGGAAAAGAGCTTGTCGACGCTCGCCACGGTCGGTTCGACCAGCCCCTATGTCGGACTGTTCGGCACCGTTTGGGGGATCATGAGCGCCTTCCACGGCCTCGGCAACGTCCAGCAGGCGACGCTCGCGGCGGTCGCACCGGGCATATCCGAGGCGCTGATCACGACGGCGATGGGCTTGTTCGCGGCGATTCCGGCGGTCGTCGCCTACAACCGCTTCGCCGATCAGGTCAGCCGCCTGGAATTGCGCTGCGACACGTTCATGGAGGAATTCTCCACGATCCTGCAGCGTCATGGTTCGATTCGCGGCGCGCCGACCTGACGCCCATGGCACTGCGCGAGCGCCGCCGCAAAGCGATGAGCGAGATCAACGTCGTGCCGTACATCGACGTGATGCTGGTGTTGTTGATCATCTTCATGATCACGGCGCCGCTCCTGAAGCAGGGCGTCAAGGTCGATTTGCCGCACGCCGGCGCGAAGCCCCTGGACGCGAACTTTCTCGCCAGGCATGAACCGTTGATCGTCACCGTCGATGCGCGCGGCCGGATGTATATCAACATCGGCCGCTTCGCCGATCGGCCGGTCGCCGCCGAGACCGTCACCAGCCGCACCGCCGCGGTGCTGCGCCGCGACCCCGAGACGCCGATCCTGGTCAAAGCGGACACGGTGGTGCCCTACGGCACGGTCATCCGCGCGATGGTGCTGCTGCAGCGGGCCGGCGCGCTCAAAGTCGGCTTTTTGACGGATCCGCAAAGGCCGCGAGCGCCAGCGCCGAACGCCGCCCGGGCAGCGGCACCGGGAGGGCGATGAATGTCCGGCTACTGGCGCGAAAACTTCCGGCCGGTCTCGCTCTCGGTCGCGCTCCACGGCGGCATCGTCGCGGCGCTGGTGCTGATGGCCAATTTTTCGTTGCAGCTGTCCTCGCCGGACCTGCAGCCGCTGCCGATCGACGCCACGGTCGTCGATTCGAGCGTGGTGCGCGCCGCGCAGCAGGCACAGCTCGCCGCCGCGGCCGCCGCGCGGCAGCAGCGGCAGCAACAGCAGCAACAGCAGCAACAGCAGATGGAGCAGCAACAGCAGGCCGCGGCGCAGGCCCGCGCGCTGGCGCAGGCGCATGCCGCCGAGGCCGTGAGCTTGCGTGCGCAGGCCACGCAGCGGGCCGCCGACGCGGCGGCGGCGATGCGCGCGGCCGAGGCGCGGCAGGCCGAGGAGGCGAAGCGCGCAGCGCGCGAGCAGCAGGCGAAGCGTGCGGCGCAAGCCTTGCAGCAGGCCGAAGCCGAGCGCGCCGCGCAGGCCAAGCAGCTTGCCGACCGGCGCGCGCGCGCCGACCTGAAGCGCCAGCTCGCGGCCGAGGAGCATCTGCGGGCGGTCGAGCAGGGGCCGCTCGCCGATCAATACCGGGCGAGCCTGATGAATCGGATCAAGCACGCCTGGATCAAGCCGCCGTCCGCGCGTCTCGGCATCGACTGCCGCGTCGTGGTGACCCAAGTGGCGGGCGGCGAAGTCACGAGCGCGCACGTGACCACGTGCAATGGCGATGCCGCGGTGCGCCAGTCGATCGAGAACGCCGTGTACCGCGCATCGCCTCTGCCGGATCCGCCGGATCCGGCGCTCTTCCAAAGACAGCTGGTCTTCGAGTTCAAACCCGATGAATGAAGCATTCCGCCGCCTCAGGTTCCTGCTGCTTCTGACCGCCGGGTGCGTCTCGTTCGCATCCGTCGCCAACGGCGAATTCGTTGTCCAGATCACGCGCGGCCAGGACAACGCGATACCGATTGCCGTGGTGCCCTTTGCGCCGCCGCAGGGCGCCGCCGCGCCGTTCGACGTCGCCGCGCTGGTCGCCCACGATCTGGACGGCAGCGGCCGCTTCAAGACGATGGATCGCAAGGACATGATCGATCAGCCGCATACGGGGGCAGAGATCGCCTTCGACGACTGGCGCCGGCTGAACAACGACTACATCCTGGTCGGCCGCTTGAACGCCGTCGCCGCGAACCGCTACGACATCGTTTTTTGGCTCTACAACGTGCTCACTCGGCAGCCTCTGCTCGGCTTTCAGATCAGCACCGATACGGCCGGATTGCGCCTCGCGAGCCATCAACTCGCGGACAAGGTGTTCCAAGCGATCGTCGGTATTCGCGGGGCATTCGCGACCCGCATCGCCTACGTCTCGGTCCTCGGCCACGTGCCGCGGCGCACCTACCAATTGGTGGTCGCAGACGCGGATGGCGCCAATCCTCGGGTCATCATGCAGTCCGCTCAGCCGCTGATGTCGCCGGCGTGGTCGCCGGACGGCACGCGCCTCGCGTACGTGTCGTTCGAAGACCATCAGCCGTCGATTTACGTCCAGGTGCTGAAGAGCGGCGCGCGTCGGCTGGTTTCGGACGCGGCGGGCGTCAACCAGGCGCCGGCTTGGTCGCCGGACGGCAGGAAACTCGCCTTGACGCTCTCCAACCGCGCAGGCAACCTGGATATCTTCGTGCTTGACCTCGCGACCAAGGGCCTGACCCGCATCACCCACGATCCCGGCATCGACACGGAGCCGCAGTGGTCGCCCGATGGCAAGAGCCTATACTTCACGTCCGACCGCGACGGCGGCCCGCAGGTGTTCGAGAAGTCGCTCGCGCGCGGCGGTCGTGCGCTGCGCCTGACGTTCGCGGGCTCCTATAACGCGCGTCCGCGGGTCTCGCCGGACGGTTCGCAACTCGCCTTCGTGACGCGCGAGCACGGCGCATACCGCATAGCGACGCTCGATCTGAAGAATCATAATGGCATGCAGGTGCTGACGAAGGGGCAATTCGACGTGTCGCCGAGCTATGCGCCGAACGGCGCGGTGATTCTTTACGCGACCCGCGAGCGCGGGCGCGGGGTATTGGCCTTGGTCAGCACCGACGGGCGCGTACAGCAGACCCTGATGGCGACCGTTGGCGAAGTGGAGGAACCGGCCTGGGGGCCGTTCCGCAGCGACTGACCGGAAATTCATATCGAGAACCTCTGACGGAGATCATCATGAAGCGAACCATTGCGATGACGTTTTTGATCGGCGGCGCGCTGCTGCTGGCGGCCTGCCACGGCAAGCAAGCGGTCGTCAATCAGCCGACGGCAGGGTCGGTCGTGCCGGCCGGCGGATCCACGTCGGGCTCCGCAGCGGGATCCGGCACCAGCATGACGCCGCTCGCCGGCGGCAGCGCGGCGGCGGCGGCGATCGCCAACGAGGCGAACAACGCGCCGCTCGATACCCGCGTGATCTATTTCGACTTCGACAAATCCGAGATCAAGCCGCAATACGACGACGTCATCACGGCGCACGCGCGCACGCTCACGGCCAACCCGACTCTCAGAATAAAGCTCGAGGGCAATACCGACGAGCGCGGCACGCGCGAATACAACATCGGCTTGGGCGAGCGGCGTGCGCAGGCCGTGCGCAGCGCGTTGATGCTGCAGGGCGTCGCCGACGCGCAGATCACGACGATCAGCTACGGCGCCGAGCGGCCGGCGGTCGAAGGCGACAATGAGGCCGCCTGGTCCAAGAATCGGCGCGTCGACATGGTGTACATGCCGTGACGAGGCGCGCTGCGGCAGCGGCCCTTTCGTGCCTCGGGCTCGCGGCCGTCCTCGCCGGCTGCGCGGCGACGCCGCCGGACAAGGATCCGGTGCAGATCAAGCTCAACGATCTGGATACGCGCCTGACGCGCATAGAGCGCGTCGTCGCCAATCGCAGCATCCTCGATCTCGCGAGCCAAGTCGAGGAGCAGCGCGCCGACCTGCGTTCGCTGCATGACGGCGTCGATCAATTGCGGCACCAACTGCAGCTGAACCGCAAACAGGAACGGGACCTGTATGCCGATCTCGATGCGCGCCTGAAGAAGCTGGAGGCGAGCGGCGCGGCGGCGCCGGCCGGCGCCGCACAGACGCCGGCAAGCGGCGCCGTTGCCGGGACCGATCAGAGCGCCGCGGCCGGCGGCCCGGCAGCCGCCGCGCCGGCGCAGGCCGGCGACGATCAGGCGCATTACGAGGCGGCGTTCACACTGTTGCGAAAAGCCGAGTACGACCAGGCGATCGGCGCCTTCAAGGGATTTCTGAGCGCCTATCCGCAGAGCCAATATGCCGCCAATGCGCAGTACTGGCTCGGCGAGACCTATTACGTGAAGGGCCGCACGGCCGATGCGTTGCAGGCGTTCCAGGCGGTCGTCGACGATTACGGGCAATCGCGCAAACTGCCCGACGCCCTGCTGAAGGTCGGTTATTGCGACGACGACCTGAAGCAATGGGACAAGGCGAAGCAGGTGCTCGGCGAGGTCGCCGCGAAATACCCCGATACGCCGGCCGGGCATCTGGCGGTGCAGCGCCTGAAGAAAATGCAGAGCGAGCCGCATTGACTAAAGATGCGCCGGGCGGGCAGGCGGCGAGCGCCCGGCCGGCGCGCGGCGCCCGCCGGGCGCGCAGCATCCCCTTGCGTCTGCGCGTCAACGAGATCTTCCATTCGCTGCAGGGCGAAGCCGACGCGGTCGGCTATCGAAGCGCGTTCGTGCGCCTGACCGGCTGTCCGCTGCGCTGCCGCTATTGCGATACCGAGTATGCGTTCCATGCCGGCGATTGGATGGGCATCGGCGACATCGTCGATGCGGTGCTGCAGTTCGGCGCGGCGCACGTCTGCGTGACCGGCGGCGAGCCGCTCGCGCAGGCCGCCTGCCTCGCATTGCTCGCCCGGCTGTGCGACGCCGGCTTGCAGGTCTCGCTGGAAACAAGCGGTGCGCTCGACATCGGCGCGGTCGATGCGCGCGTGGTGCGCGTGGTCGACGTGAAGACGCCTGATTCCGGGGAGAGTGCGCGCAATCGGCTCGAGAATTTTCCGCTGTTGCGGGCCGCCGACCAGCTGAAGTTCGTGGTCGGCTCGCGCGCCGACTATGAATGGAGCAAGGATTTTCTCGCCAGGCATGCATTGTCCGGCCGCTGCCCGATTTTATTCTCGCCGAGCTACGCGAAGCTCGCGGCCGCCGAGCTCGCGCAGTGGATCCTGGCGGACCGTCTGCCGGTGCGTTTTCAGCTGCAGCTTCACAAGGTTCTGTGGGGCGATGCGCCGGGCAGGTAGGCTTGCGGCGCGCGGTCATATTGCTCTCCGGCGGACTCGACTCGGCCACCGTGCTCGCGCTCGCCCGCGAGCGCGGCTTCGCCTGCTACGCGCTGAGCGTGCATTACGGACAGCGGCACGGCGCCGAACTCGACGCCGCGAGAAGGGTCGCCGCGGCCTTGGGAGCCCGTGAGCACCGGCGCATGGGCGTCGACCTGGCCGGCATCGGCGGCTCGGCGCTGACCGATCGCGAAGTGGCGGTGCCGACGGCGCCCTGCGCCGGCATCCCGGTGACCTATGTTCCGGCGCGCAACACCTTGCTGCTGTCGCTCGCCCTCGCCTGGGCCGAAGTGCTCTGCGCCGAGGACATTTTCATCGGCGTCAACGCGGTCGATTATTCCGGTTACCCGGACTGCCGTGCGCAGTTCGTCGCCGCGTTCGAACGGCTGGCGGCGCTTGCCACCAGAGCGGGAGTCGGCGGCGGCAGGCTGACGATCAACGCACCGCTCGTGCAGATGTCGAAGAGCGAGATCATCCGCACGGGCGCGCGGCTTAACGTCGATTACGGCCTCACGGTTTCCTGTTACCAGGCCGACGAGCTCGGCCGCGCCTGCGGCGTTTGCGATGCCTGCCGGATACGCGCGCAGGGTTTCGCCGCCGCCGGCCTCGCCGACCCGACGCGTTATCTAAGCGCCGCGCCCGCGCTCGGATGATGACGGCCGAAGCCTAGTTCGGCTATCATGCGCGCCCGACTTGGGACGGTAGCTCAGTTGGTAGAGCAAGGCCCTTTTAAGGCTTTGGTCCCGGGTTCGAGCCCCGGCCGTCCCACCAATTTTTAATATTGGTAATCAATTAGTTACATTCGAGGAGTAGATGCCATGAGCAGCAGCATCCGGCAGATCGTGCTAGCCACCGCGTGGACCTTGTGCGCGGCATCGGCGTTCGCCGCGGGCGGCACGCCGCGGCCGGCGATGCGGACCTACAGCGACGACGAAGTCGTCAAGCAGGCTTCGCAGTTCTTCAGCAGCGGCGCGCAGGACTTGTCGCGGGTGCTCGCCAAGGTGCTCAAGGAAAAGGGGCATCCGGTCGCGATCATCCGCGGCGAAGAGGCGGGCGGCGCGATCGGCGTCGGGCTGCGCTACGGACATGGCGAACTCGTATTCAAGGGCGCACCGATGCGCGAAGTCTATTGGCAGGGCCCGTCGATCGGCTTCGACGTCGGCGCAAACGCCGTGAAGACATTCATACTGGTATACGGCCTGCCGAACGCCGCGGCGCTTTTCCAGCGCTTTCCGGGTGTCGACGGCAGCCTGTATTTCGTCGGCGGATTCGGCGTCAATTACCTGCAGCGCGGCGATATTTCGCTCGCGCCGGTGCGTTTCGGCGTCGGCTGGCGGCAGGGCATCGCGCTCAACTACATCAATTTCTCCGCGACCAAGAGATGGAACCCCTTCTAGGGTCGGCTCCTCTCGCGGTCTTCAGGGCGTCGCGGGACTGCCTTCCACCTGGATCTGCAGCTTGACGGTCTGGTTGAAGCCGTAATTCGCTCCGTAGCTGACGCC
>DATKSW010000047.1:0-3146 GCA_035531435.1 Steroidobacteraceae bacterium
CACGACGCAGGATAGAGCGTGTTATCGAGATCGAAGACCCAAGTGTCGATGCGGTCGAACGAGCGAGCTTGCGTCGGCGGTGAATCGATCAGGCTCATGGGTGCGACCGTTATATGGCCACCCGCGTCACTTTGTCGACGCCCGGTGCACGCAAAACAGGCGCCGCATGGCCGCGGCGCCTGTTTCCGCGAATCGGAAGCTAGTCGGCCGCGCCGGAAGCGGTCGCCAGTGTGCCGGCCGCCTCGAGTTGCGGCCGTGAAGCCGCCCAATAGCCCACTGCCATGAACCCGGCACCGGCGACGATGTTGCCGAGCGAGACCCACAGCATGTTCCAGCCGAATCCGGCCCAGGTCACGGTGTCGGGATGCGGCCCCAGCAGCGCGATCAGCAACAGCGTCATGTTCGCGACCGAATGCTCATAACCGCTGCCGATGAAGCCGAACAGGCACCAGAAGATCGCGATGCATTTGGCCGCATCGCTTTCCATGCGCGCCGACATCCAGATCGCCAGGCAGACGAGCCAGTTGCAGAGGATCGCCCGCGCGAACAGCGACAGCGCCGGCGCATGCATCTTTGCCGCAGCGACGGCAAAGATGAACTGGCTCTTCGAATGCAGCATCAACCCACCACCGCCAGCGATGAAGATCACGGCGAGCAGTGCGCTGCCGAGCAGATTGCCGATCCACGAGCCGGTCCAGCATCCCAACAAGTCGCCGAACTTGGCCTTGCCGCGCAGGACGCCGAGCGGCATGAACATGGTGTGGCCGGTGAATAGGTCGGAGCCGGCGAAGATCACGAGCGTCAGGGCGATACCGAACGAGACCCCCATGATCAGCGGTCGATAGGCCGGCTCGACATCGGAGCCGACGCTGAAGATCAAAATGATGCCGAGGCCGACATAGGCGCCGGCCATCATCGCGCTCAGCAGGAATCCGAACGGCGAGCGCTTGAGAAAGGCGCTCTTGGCTGCCGCGACGGCGGCGAGCTTGTCGACGGTCTCGAGATACATTGATGCCTCGCTCGGTTGGTGGTCGCTTGCCGGCTTGCCGCCGCACGCCTTTGCAACGGCGCGCAATGCCGGCCTCTGATCGACACTCCGCAAGGAGCGTGCCAGCGGACACACGTCCGATTTCGGCCGAAACAGCGAAGCCATCCGTTCGCGTTGCACCAATCGCTGCCGCGGTCGTGCAAAATTGTCTAATTCATAGGCAACGTTGATTCATGCACAGAAATTAATCAAAAAAGAGCTGTCATCCAACAATTCTTGGGCACAGCCGCCCGCGCGTCGGCCGGTACCGTAATCAGCTCGCCTCGGCCAGCAACATCCTGAGCTCGGGGATACACGAGCCGCAGCCCGTGCCGGCGCCCAGAGCGGCACCGATACCAGGCACGTCGCCGATCTCACGCTCGCGAATAACCCGGCGGAGGCGCGCCCGTCCGACACCGTAGCAGGCACAGACAATCGGGCCTTCGGGTGCCGTGCTCGGACCGGTGCGGGCGGCAAGCAGCGCGCGGCGCTCGGCATCAGTCAAAGCGGCGGCCTTAGCAAAGAGGCTCGCAATCCAAGTCACGTCGGTACGGGTGCCTGGCGGCGCGACCTCAATCCAGGCGACCAGGCGGCCTTGCTCCACCACCGCCAGTCGATGCCGACGCCCGGCCCGATCCTGCAGAGCAAGCCGCTCCCCCGGCGGCAGCGTTGCCGCAAACGCGGCGACCGCCGCGGCAGGCTCGCCACTGCCTGCCGCAAGCACGCGCCAATGTCCGATACCCGACGCCAACGCCCAATACGACGCCGGGGGTGCGGCAAGTCGGTCGCGCAGCAGCGCGGTCGCTTCCCAATCGATCGCGACGGACTTAAGGCGCACCGGAATCGCCTTGAGCTCCGGCTGTCCCGAGACCGGATCGACCGCCGAATGGCCCAACGCATTGATGCGGCCGCCAGAGGAGAACTGGTCGTTCCAATGCATCGGCCCGAAGGCGGTGCCGCAGCTCTGGTCCGCGCTCACACGAACGCGGGCTACGGTCGCGCCCCAGCGGCTTTCGAGTTGCACCAAGCCGCCGTCAGCGAGCGCGGCCCGCCGCGCATCCATCGGATGAAGCGCGATTTGCGGCTCGGGCGCGCACAGCGCAAGGCGCGGCGACTTGCCCGAGCGGTTGAGGGTATGCCAGTGGTCGCGTTCGCGCCCCGTATTGAGCAGAATCGGAAAATCATCATCAGTGGGATGTGTCGGCAGTCGCGGCGTCACCGGCACGAATCGCGCCCGCCGGTCATCAGTGAAATAACCGCCGGCACCGAACAGACGTTCGGTGCCCGGGTGATCGGAGGTCGTGACCGGCCATTGCACCGGCGTCAACGTGGCGTAACCGGCGTCGTCGAGCGCGGCGAGGCCCGAGATATCGAAATCGCGCGCACCGCCGTTTTCGAAGCCTGAGAGCGCTGCATGCTCGCGGAAGATATCGCCGGGGCCGCGATAATCGAAGGCGGCGCCGAAACCAAGGCGCTTGGCCACTTCCGAAATAATCCACCAATCGGCGCACGCCTCGCCCGGCGGCGACAGGAAGGCGCGTTGCCGCGAAATGCGCCGCTCCGAGTTCGTCACCGTGCCGTCCTTCTCGCCCCAGCCGAGCGCCGGCATGCGGATATGCGCGCGGGCGACCGTGTCGCTCCAGCGCATCACATCAGACACGATGACCAGTGGACATACATCGAGCGCACGCCGGACGACATCCGACTGCGGCAGGCTTACCGCCGGATTGGTCGCGATGATCCACAGCGCCTTGATCGTACCCTGGGCGACCCGCTCGAACAGTTCGACCGCCTTCGGTCCAGGACCTGTGACGATGGCGGGAGCGTGCCAGAAGCGCCGCACGCGATCGATGGCGCCTGGATCGCCGTAATCCATATGGGCCGCGAGCTGGTTGGCCAGCGCGCCAACCTCCCGCCCGCCCATCGCGTTGGGCTGGCCGGTGAGCGAGAACGGCCCCATGCCCGGACGGCCGATGCAGCCGGTCGACAAGTGGACGTTGAGGATGGCGTTCACCTTGTCGGTGCCGCTGCTCGACTGATTGACGCCCTGCGAATAGGCGGTGACCACGCGCTCGTGCTGTGCGAACAGATCAAAGAATCGTGCGATGTCGCCAGTTGC